>JABAAL010000041.1 GCA_014238785.1 Phycisphaerales bacterium
AATTCCTGCTGGAAAAAGTGCTGCAATACTAATAATGCCAAGCGCTAAAATAAATATAGCAAGAAGCAATTCGATTAATGAAAACCCAGTATGTTTGTGGCGTGACATCATTTAATTGAGACCCCACTGTATCGGTTGAATTGAACTGGGGTAGTCGTGGCTGCAATGAATTCAGTGTAGTCTCGCACGCGTTCGTCCCAAGATTGCCAAGAGGACGAGGGGTACAGGGTTCTAAATTTCTTTTCGTCGTATACCGTAACCCATGGTGCGAGATTAACAAATGGCTCTCCGCCCTCGCCATGCAAGTACACGCCCCAAAGCCAGCGCATTGACGAATAATGTATGTCACGAACATCTGGGTTATTCGTCAACCAACCAACAACTTCAGCGTCGGAATAATCACCATCACGATTTGGATCTGGGTCGTAGGTCTGTTCACCATCAAAATTAAAATCCACCCATGTTCTGTATGCAGCGGTTTTTGAATTCCGAGTAGTAACCCTTCCCTCAGGGCTGAATAAAATTGCGGAGACTCTTCCCCAAATATCACTATTGGTATTAGAAAAAGTTATATCTGGAAGGAACGTTGAGGTGGCCCAGTTTTGTTCTGCGTGTAGGCTTGTGTAGTCTGGAGCAGCAACATTCACGCCATTTTCGAGTGTTCTAACTTCAACACCTTGCACGGGCACAAAACGGTCGACCGTAAATATTTGAACACCCGATTCAGAAAAGTTAGCATTCATCGAGTCACCACGCCATTCGGCAATGATGATATCGGTTACCTGCTGCGTGCGGTCATTAATTAACCGAGGAACAAAAACTGCCATCACATAACGATTCTTTTTTATTGCGAGCGCTCGCGCATTATCAAGCGA
Source organism: Phycisphaerales bacterium (assembly GCA_014238785.1). Taxonomy (GTDB): domain Bacteria; phylum Planctomycetota; class Phycisphaerae; order Phycisphaerales; family SM1A02. The sequence continues at coordinate 876 of JABAAL010000041.1, forward strand.
TGCTGATAACAAACTTTCTGCTGATGCCATTCGTAAATCGGCGGCGATTCGGCGGAATGCGAGTCCAGAAATGCTCGCCAATATCGTCATGACCGCAATGACAACGATAAGTTCAACGAGCGTGAAGCCGCAGCGCCTAGCATGAAATAGTTGCTTACTCATCGCGCCGCCTCCACAACAAATGGATCGTAGGAATAGAGGTTATCAAGGCTAGCTTCCCAAAGCGCCTTTGCAAGAGCATCGTTATCATAGCCGCCGTTTGATTGAAAACGATATCCCCATGTTCGGTCGGGACCAGCCGAAACAAATATAGGCTCTTTGTTCATACAAGAACCCAAGCCATCCTCTGCTTGATCCCGAATGGTTAAGTCACCACTTTCATCTTGCGCAAAAGCCAACTCTGAGGTATCTGCATAATATTGTCCAGGAAAAATAACTCCAATTGGCGTACCCCAAGAATCAACTAATATACTTGTGCCTTCAGTATCTTCAATAAAATTATCGTCTGTTAGTTTCAATAAAATATTGTCCGAAGATTCAATTTGCCGTATCACTTGCACTGTTTGTTGCAATCGTTTTTCCATGGCTGTTTGCATAATGCCATTGGCAACACCAATTAGTCCGAAAGTTGGGCTAGCAAGTGAACCGTCATTGGTCACATCAAAAGTACAATCTTGGCAATTGCCCACGTAGGTGTAATCTTCAAAGGTAAGCTTTCCATCCGATGCGATTTCCCATTCGACAAGTGCAAGTTTTAGGAGACGAAGGACATCTTTCGTTTGGCGCTCTTCCGCCTTTCGCATAATACTATTCGATAAACTAAGCGTAATTGCAGCAAGCAACGCGATAATTCCAATTGCAACCATTATCTCTAGCAACGTAAATCCAGTACCTATTGTTCGTTGTGGCAGGCATCTATTTTTCATGGACCAACCTCAATCATATTGTCTTTGTTGAATTCGTCCGTCTCAAGATTCATCTGCCCAGGTAAACCGGCAACATCAGCGCGAATCAAATCGTTTGTTTTTTTATCTGGACCCGAAGAAAAATAAGCGAATTGCCCTGTTTGGAGCTCAATCGAAGTCGAAGTGTCTCCCGTTACAACATTCCCATCGCGGAAATCGGGGAAAAAACCATCAATGACTTTATCAGAAGGAAAATCAAATGGGCGCAAGACAATGTAATCACTCAGCGTAGGCATTATGTACGAGTTGCTTGGCGGATACGACTTTGAAACCCCAATTTGCATCCGCAAATCGCCATCTATATTTGGTTCCACAAATGGATACAGCGGACGATAATAGCGAAACGGTGCGCCCCACGAATCTACGACAACCATGGGTTGATCAATGTCATACCCTGGCTCGCCTGGATAATACACTTTAATAGTATTCGTTACTGGATCAAGTTCCGCTTCGCCAGTTTGCTGATTGACGAGAATGCGGCCTAACATCTGATCGTTGTTTACATCAAGATAAGGGCCAAAGATTTTGCCACTAGTCTGCGTTCTTCGATCAGCACGGAGACCGCTTCCACTTGGAGCAGCAAGAGGATCTATATATAAATGGATATCCGTACCCCTCCAAACACCATCAATTCCAGGATGACGAATACCCATGCGAGGCATTTCCCCCCATGAAGGATGAGCAGAATCAACCCCGACTCGCCCAAAACCATCGTCGTTTTGATTGCCATACCCAAGAAAAAAATCAGCGGGCGATGTAATGGAATACCAACCTTGAATTTGAGAACGGTAATTTTCTTCATTTCCCGATGTAGACAGTGGCGGAAACTGCAATGGGCCGCCTGCTATTCCTACTGACATTAAATTCCGTTGATCATCAAGTACTGGTGGCAGGTATCCAATTTCTTCTTTGAACCACACGGTCGCTTGCTTCAAAGCCATCAACCGAGATGTTGTTTCTGCAATTTGAGCAGCCGTTCTCGCTGAATTCATGCCAAGCACCATCGCACTCACAAGAATAACAATCAAGGTAATTGTGACAAGCAATTCAAGAATGGTGAAACCAAATCGAGTTAGGTTAAGAGGAATCATCAAATACTTATCCTGCGTCAGACACCGATTCAATCATCTTGACCAATGGCAAGAACAACGCAAGCACAATAGTGCCAACAATACCGCCAAGCACAACAACCAGAGCAGGCTCTAACAAACTAAGAAGTGCCGTAACTGCAACGTCCACTTCTTCATCGTAGTTGTCCGCAATTTTCATCAACATAACATCGAGGTCACCGGTCTCTTCGCCAACCTCAATCATATTCACAACAAGAGAGTCGCAAACTTTTGATTCGCGAAGTGGCGCAGCAACCGATTCGCCTTCACGAATTGAATCGTGCACGCCAGTCAATGCAGTTTCATACACATGGTTGCCAGAAGTATCTCTCGTAATAAGGACTGATTCAAGAATTGGAACACCTGCAGCAATCAATGTACCAAGCGTTCGAGTAAAACGAGCAACCGAAGTTTTTTCTACAAGTGTTCCGATGACAGGAATCTTCATAACAACTATGTCAAAGATGGCTCGACCAGGCTTTGTCTTTCGCAACAACTTGAAGAAAAAGAATATCAAAAATGGCGAGGATGCCACCCAGATATATCCGGGAATCGCTTGCTCCCCTTCTTCGGGCGTACCAGCAATCCATAAACTTGCATCGATGAGCCACAACGTCAATCCAGGCAATGTGACATCAAAGTCATTAAAAATATCCTTAAATTTAGGAATCACAAAATACATGATGCCCGTCACAATACCGATGGCAACCACGATAACGCAGACTGGATAAATCATCGCGCCTTTAATTCGCGATTTGAGACGCTCAGCTTTTTCCATGAACGTAGCGAGACGTTGCAAAATAACATCAAGGACGCCACCTATCTCGCCTGCTGCAACCATTTTTGAATACAAGCGATCAAATGCTTTTGGATGTTTGCTCATTGCATCTGACAAACTTGTGCCCGATTCAACATCTTCAACAACATCAAGCAAAATAGTTTTTAGTTTTCCGGGTTTCTGTTGCTGTTCTAGAATTTGCAACGAACGCAGTAAAGGCAATCCAGCATCTTGAAGTGTTGAGAGCTGACGAGTAAATTGCGCAAGTACTTTTGTTTTCACGCCGCCGATTGAAATATTGAAACCGCGTTTCTTTTTTTTCCCGGCAGTGGCTTCTTCCTGTTTCGCGGCTTTCTTTGAAGCACCTTTAATCTTTTCTTCGCGAACAGAAGTAGGGAAGAAGCCATTTTGGCGTACTGCAGCCATCGCTTCGTCACTGTTTACCGCTTCAATTCTCCCCTTTTCGGGTTTACCGGCGGCATTAATTGCTTCATATAAATAGGTAGGCATACTTCACGCTCCGCTGTAGTTTTGATAACCACGCAACACTTTAATCATCAACCATTGTTTCACGTACAACTTCATCAATCGTGGTCTGGCCGTCATAAATCGACATCATTCCAGATTCGCGCAAACTTCGCATTCCTCGCTTTTGAGCTTCGATACGTAAGACCGCAGTTGATGCCTGCGAGAGGACAAGTTCACGCAAGGCATCGTCAAATTCCATAATCTCAAAAAGAGCTAGTCGTCCCCTGTACCCGCTATTGTTACACGAACTACAACCTGCGCCTCTGAAGAATGTTCTCCCTTGAACATCATCTTCCTTCATACGCAATTCAAACAACTCTTCTTGGCTTGGCTTATATTCTTCTTTACACTTTTCGCAAATCCTTCGGACAAGCCGCTGTGCAACAATTGCTTCAACGGTCGCTGTAATCAAAAATGATTCAATGCCAAGATCTACTAATCGCAGTACCGTAGAGGGCGCATCATTTGTATGCAGAGTAGTAAACACCAAGTGACCCGTTAACGAAGCTTGCACAGCAATTTGCGCAGTTTCTAAGTCACGAATTTCTCCGACAAGTATGACGTCTGGATCTTGACGCAAAAAAGAACGAAGTAAACTTGCAAACGTCAAATTCTGGTCTGCATTCACTTGGCATTGCACCAGACCATCAATATCATATTCCACTGGATCTTCAGCAGTTAATATTTTAGTTTTAGGATTGTTCAGTTCACTTAGAGCTGAATAGAGTGTTGTCGTTTTACCAGAACCCGTAGGACCAGTGACAAGCACAATACCATTTGGGCGCTGAATAATATCGGCCATTTTTTCGTATTCATCAAGACGAAGGCCAATCTTATCCATACTTAGCTGGACGTTGGAACGGTCCAGAACACGCATTACGACTGATTCGCCATACATCGTTGGTAAAATCGAAACACGAAGGTCAATGGGAGAACCGCTCACGGTCAATTCTATTCTGCCATCTTGTGGCAATCGGCGTTCAGAGATATCTAGATTCGACATAATCTTAATACGAGAAACAATTGGCAAAGAAAGATGCATTGGTGGTGGCACCATTTCATACAAAACGCCGTCAATGCGATACCGCATCTTAAATTCTTCTTCAAATGGTTCAAAGTGAATGTCAGACGCCTTGTCTTTAATTGCTTGAAGAAGCACAAGGTTAATGAGACGAACAATTTTATTATCCGAAGCAGCGGACGCAAGTTTAGATATGTCCGCTTCATCGTCACCTGCGAATCCACCCAAATCACCTTCATCTAGATCTGCAACCATTTCGGACATTGAAGTACCGGCAGAGGAATAACGCTTTTGGATTACTTCATCAATCTGTTCTGGTGGTGCAACAATTGCTTCTACTTTAAAGCCCATTAATAAACGAAGGTCGTCAACTGCTCGATAGTTGTCCGGAGACTTCAATGCAATAGTGAGTACCTTTGAAGTAAGGTCGTAATCTACTGGTGCAATTTGATACGTTGTCGCACTCTCAATCGGCAATAACTTAAACGCTTCGTCTGGTATCGCATCAATATCGAGATCTCTATAAGCAAATCCAGCTTGGCCAGCGAGTGCTTGTAAGACATCGGATTCTTTAATGATGCCCATCTCGAACATAAACTCACCGATTTTCTTTCGGTTTCCCTTTTTCCTAGCAATTTTTTGGACTGCGAGGGCTTCATGAACTTGGTCACGAGAGACCTTGCCAAGCTTAGTCAATACACGGCCAAACCTTCTCCCTTTGAGTTGGGATGGATCAGGAGTACGAGTTTTCTTCGATGAACTTGATTTTGCCATGTGTGGACTCCAGCAGTGACTGCCTTTGTATCTTAGGTATCATTCACGGTTATTATACGCCTGACAACTATTTTAATAGCGGTTTTTCTATTCGCCACCTAGATTATTCTCCACTTGTATGAGAAATTCAAGGGTGATAGTATCGAGTTTTATACAAAATTATTCATCAGAATCAGGTGGAGGTGCTGTTGCTCCTGGAGAATCAAGCTCAACACGGCCCACTTTACCACCTGCGTTATGAACTTTTTGGGTCAGCGCGTTAGGATCACGGCTCTTATCAATCATATCTTCAGCACCAATCATGCCACGCTCATAGAGCGACCAAAGGTGGTCATCAAGCAATTGCATACCGAATTTACGGCCTGTTTGGATCGCAGAGTCAATACGGAATGTCTTATTTTCTCGAATTAAGTTCGCCACCGCTGGGGTGACTACTAAAAATTCATACGCCGCTACCCTGCCGCTTCTATCTATACGTCGAAGGAGCACCTGCGAAAGCACTGAGATGAGCGCTGTCGAGAGCTGAACCCGAACTTGTTCTTGTTGATTTGTTGGAAATGCATCAATAATCCGGTTAATAGTTCCCGAAGCACCAGTCGTGTGAAGCGTTGCAAAAACAAGGTGGCCGGTTTCTGCGGCTTGAATAGCCGCTTCAATTGTTTCCAAGTCACGCATTTCGCCGACGAGAATAACGTCGGGGTCCGCACGTAGCACGCGCCGCAATGCTTCAGAGAAGCTCGGGACGTCATTGCCCACTTCCCGCTGATTAACGATTGACTTTTTATGATAATGGTAATATTCAATAGGGTCTTCAGCCGTAACAATATGTCGCTCTAGATTTGTATTGACATAGTCAATCATCGTTGCCAATGATGTTGTTTTTCCTGAACCCGTAGGTCCTGTAACAATAAACAATCCACGGGGACGCCTAATCAATTCCTTAAGAATCGTAGGCAAGCCAATTTCCTCAAAAGTAAGTAGTTGATTTGGAATCAAACGCAACACCAACGTCAAGTCACCACGTTGCCTGAAAATTGCAACCCGAAATCGAGCCTCAGTACCAAAAGCAAAACCAAAGTCGCAACTGCCCTCTTCTTGCAGTTCCTGTTGTGCTTTTTCTGGAGTAATCTGCTTCATTAAAGAAACACAATCATCGCCATCGAGGACTTTTGTATCAAGATTTTTAAGTCCGCCATGCAAACGCAATGTGGGCTTTCTGCCAACAGTTAGATGGAGGTCTGAAGCGCCGGTTCGAACAACCGTGTCAAGTAGTCTGTCAATTTGAATAGTGGCCATAATGTTTTTGCTCAGTAATACCTTTAAATATCAACGTTACCTTCAAGAAGCGCCTCTGCTTGTGCAAATCTAGAAATCTCTTCGGGCGTCGTTTCGCCATTAAGAATTTTAATCTTGCCATCTTCAACGAGTGTTTTCATACCAGCACGAATACCCGCTTGTCTTATCTGCCCCAAGGGCGCTCGATTAAATGCAAGCTCTCGAACCTCTGCGTTCATCACGAGCATTTCAAAAATTGCTTTTCGTCCCTTAAAGCCAACGCCGCCGCATTTAGTGCAGCCTACTGCTTTGTAAATCCCACCGAGGGCAACTTCGCTTTCAGATATACCGACAATTTTAAGAAATCGTGGTTCGGGCTTGTCGTCCTTTTGCTTACAGTCTGAACAGAGCACTCGAATCAATCGTTGCGCCATAATTGCTTGAATAGAACTCGCAACTAGATATGGCTTTACGCCCATGTCAATCAATCGTGTAATCGCTGAAGGCGCATCATTAGTATGCAATGTTGAAAAGACCAAGTGACCCGTCAAAGCGGCTTGGATAGCAATGTCTGCAACTTCTCGGTCACGAATTTCACCAACAAGAATAATATTTGGCGCTTGACGCAACATTGCTCGAAGAATGATTGAGAAAGTCAATCCAATGGAATCTCGTACTTGGCATTGATTGATACCCGCAAAACTATATTCAACCGGATCTTCTGCGGTAATGATTTTTCTGTCGGGCCTGTTTAAGACATCAAGCGCTGAATAAAGCGTAGTCGTTTTACCAGAACCTGTTGGACCAGTAACGAGAAGAATACCATTTGGCCTTCGAATAAGCTTATTAAAAGAATCAAAGTTTTCTTGTTCAAGGCCAATATTTTTAAGGCCAATTCGCACTGAATCTGGGCGAAGAATACGAAGAACGACCGACTCGCCATGGTACGCAGGACACGTACTAACACGGAAGTCGACTTGCTCGCCATCAATAGGCATTTTAATTCGACCATCCTGCGGAATTCTTTTTTCAGCAATGTTAACCCCAGCCATCAATTTCAATCGTGCAAGAATTGATGACTGCATTCGCTTCGGCAAATTATCTCGAACATGGCACACGCCATCAATTCGATACCGAAGAACAACACGATCCTCCATCGGTTCAATATGAATATCAGAAGTGCGATTGCGAACTGCTTCTGAGATAAACCTTGAAACCAACTTCACAATCGGCGCTTGGTCATCGTCAACATCTATTGAAGCGTCAATGGAACTATCAATCGAAACATCGACGGAATCCGTTATGAGCGAAGTATCAGCAATAATTGATACTTCTTTACCTGAAGCCTTTCCTATAAAAGATTCGATTGCAGATTTTGTTGAGAGTATCGGAACAAGTTCACAATTCAATCTAAAACGCAAGAGATCGAGCAGTTCAAGATTAAGGGGGTCATGAATGACCAACTGTAACTTATCGCCTTGTTTGCCTAATGGAACAATTGTGTGCTTCTGAATAATGTCCTTTGGGATCAAACTCATATCAGGCGTTTGCTCGCCATCGGAACCGTCCAGAGCCAAAAACTCCATGCCAAATTGCTCAGCAAGGGCCTTTACAATGAAAACTTCAGTACAAGCACCCTGCTCAAGTAGGACATCGCCAACTTTTTTTGACGTACCGGAGGATGCCTCCAAAGCCGCTTTTAGTTGAACTTTTGTGATGTGCCCATCCTCAACGAGGATTTCACCAATTTTTCTTCGTAGTTTTCTTGCCATAAGAGATGAAGCGGTGCCAACGCTCTATACACATAGTATCATCGTATCTGTACCGTTCTACTCCTTCTTGCTTTTTTTCTTCTTATGAATGCAACAAATCCATCCAGAATACTCATTACCGCTGGAGCCACACATGAATCTATGGATCTCGTACGATTCATAGGCAATAAATCTTCCGGTCAAGTTGGAGTTCTTCTGGGCTTAGCGGCTGCAAAATATGGCCATGACGTCACCCTACTTCTTGGGCCAGATAGCGTGACGCCAACGAGCCACCCTCGTCTTACAACCATACCATTTACCTCTGCAAGAGACCTATCAGCGAAGTTGCACGAATTGTGGCCCTCACATCGAATTCTCATTATGGCCGCAGCCGTTGCTGATTTCACCCCAAAGGGTGGCCAAACAGAGGGGAAAATTCGGCGCGGAGATCCAATATCTCTTGAAATAGCCCCGACCAAGGACATAGTTGCAGGCTTGGCAAAAGAGGCAAGAGCCGACCAGCATGTCATCTGCTTCGCACTAGAAGAATCCGAAGTGCTTGAAGAAGCCGCGATTGAAAAGATGAAACGCAAAAAAGTTGATGCTATTGTTGCAAACCCCTTTGAAACGATGAACGCAAAAACAATTACGGCTCAAATTTTCTGCAACGATGGAAGAAGACTCTCGCCACCGAAAGATATCCCTAAAAGTCATTTCGCAACTTGGCTCATCGAACATCTTGATGACATTCTTTCTGCAACATAAGCCGTCAACTTCACGCTAAAATGCTTGACTTTACTTATGCACCACACAAAACAATCTAAACCTATCGCAGCAATATGCATACTCGCAGCACTTTTTATTTCTGCATGCTTAGGCGCGCACCTCTGGGGAGACACCAAAGCACATGATGCACATGAAGCGCACATGCCCCACCTTTGGTACATCGGAATCCTTCCCTTTATTGCAATTCTTGGATCCATTGCACTACTGCCCCTGTTAAACAAAACAAGGCACTGGTGGGAAAACAACCTGAACCGGTTTTTCGTAGCAATGCTTTGCGCTCTTGCGACTATCGTTTACATGGTTGCTACTTCGGGCGCTGAGTCGATTGGCCCGATGCTCGACCATGCAATTATGAAGGATTTTATTCCGTTCATTATTTTACTTTTCAGTTTGTATGTGATTAGCGGTGGCATTTATTTAAGTGGCGACCTTGCTGCTTCGCCGAAAATTAACACGACGTTCCTTGCAATTGGCGCAGGCATTGCCAGTTTCATAGGTACAACTGGCGCGAGCATGGTACTGATTCGCCCTCTTTTGAAAACGAATTCACAACGAAAATATAAGGTGCACACCATCGTTGTCTTTATTTTTCTCGTGAGTAATATTGGTGGAACACTTTTGCCCATCGGCGACCCGCCATTATTCCTTGGCTATTTGCGCGGCGTCCCATTTATGTGGACGCTTGGTCTCTGGCCAATGTGGGCAACTGCATGCGCAATTCTTCTTGTTGTGTATTACATTTGGGATTCGATTCTCTATAAAAAAGAAACACCTAGCGACCACATCCGTGATGGGATGCAATCAGAGCCGCTTCGATTACGCGGTGGCATTAATTTCCTATGGATCGCTGGCATTGTTGCAACTGCTGCACTTGTAGATAGTGCAAAACCACTTGTTGGAACCGACTGGACTCCATTCCCCTACTGCCGCGAACTCCTCATGTTGTTCTTCGTGGGACTTTCATTACTCTCAACATCAAAAGCTATACATACGGCAAATAGTTTTACGTACGGCGCAATTCTTGAAGTTGGCGCGCTATTTTCGGGCATTTTTATTGCGATGCAGGTGCCACTTGCCGTTCTTGAAGCAAGCGGCAAAACGATAACTGAATCTATGAACCAGCCATGGCAATTCTTCTGGTCAACTGGCACGCTCTCAAGTTTTCTGGACAACGCACCAACCTACGTTGTCTTCTTTAAACTTTCTCAATCATTGCCAGAGGGAGAAATGCTTGCGGTGAACGATGGAAGCGTGCCCGTTTTGCTCTTGATTGCAATAAGCTTAGGTTCCGTCTTTATGGGAGCCATGACGTATATTGGCAACGGTCCTAACTTTATGGTCAAAGCAATTGCAGAACAAGAAGGTATAGAAATGCCCTCTTTCTTTGGATTTATGTTCAAGTACAGTATTCCTGTATTAATTCCACTCTTTATTCTCATCACAGTATTGTTCCTGCTTTAAGGATATCTAACAAATGATTAAACGAATACTTGTCGCACTAAGCGGAACACCTTGTACATCTTCCGCAATTGCTCACAGCATTGAACTTGCAAAATTGCACAATGCTGCGTTAACTGGCGTTACTGTCTTTGACCCGGATCGCCTTCAAGACGTGGGACCAGTTCCACTCGGTGGTGCAACTGCCGCCCACGAACTAGGCGAGCATCGAATGGCGCTTGCTAAAGAACAAATAGAAGATTCCATCACTGAATTTGAAAAAGCTTGCTGTGATGCTGAAGTTAAGAACCGAGTTATTCGCGAAACTGGCGACAGCGCGAAATGCCTGCTTAATGATTGGCGATACCACGATCTCACCGTGATTGGTTTGCGTGGCTTGTTTGAATATGGCGTACTCCATGACCACGGCGATATAGTCCTTGATGTCATTGGCGATGGCCTACGACCTCTCCTTGCAGTTTCTGAGCAGTACCGCCCAATTCAGTCAGCACTTGTTGCTTATGACGGATCGCCAATTGCGGCCAGAGCAATGAAGGCATTTTGCATGCTCGACATTTGGAAACCGATGCCAACGACTGTTGCTTGTTTCAAAGGACAAGACGGTGATGCAAATAGGCTACTTTCAGACGCAGAATCGTATCTAACGTCACATGCGATCCCAACAACAACAAAACGGATTGAAGAAAAACCACTAAACGCCATATTAGAAGAGATGTATGCGTGTAACGCTGACTTACTTGTCATTGGTGCTGCAAAACGTATCCGCCTAGGACGTAAATTATTAGGCGACACTGCACGCTTTGCATTAGAAAATTCAACTCGCCCAATTTTCTTACACCACTAAAGGTACAATTTAATTGTGATTATCATTAACGGCAAGGAACATCCCTTTACTACCACGACACTGCAAGAACTTCTTGTAGAGCGCAACCTTGCTATCGAAATCTGCGCCGTTGAAGTGAACTCTATATTAATCCCACATAAAGACCGTAACAAGCACCAGTTGCAAGATGGGGACAAGGTTGAAATTGTTTCTCTTGTTGGAGGAGGATAAAGAGATGACAACGCAGAAAATACCACCCCTTCAACTTCAAAGCATAACCCTTGCAAGTCGCCTCGTTGTTGGAACTGGGAAATATCCAGATTACGAAATTATGCAAACTGCACTTGAAGAAAGTGGCTGCAGCGCTGTCACAGTTGCCGTTCGAAGAGAACGCCTTGTCGATGACAAGGGGCGTTCCATTTTAGATTTTATCGATTGCGACAAGTACACAATTCTTCCAAATACTGCTGGGTGTTTTACTGCAATAGACGCAGTGCGAGTCGCAAGACTTGGGAGAGATATTTTGGAGCAACTCAATAACCCTGGAAGCAGTTGGGTAAAGTTAGAAGTACTAGGTGACAAAACTACACTGCTTCCTGATCCGGTTGGAACACTTGAAGCGTGCAAAGAACTTGTTGCAGATGGTTTTTCAGTAATGTGTTACTCAAGCGACGATCCCATTATGGCTGCTCGCATTCGCGATGCTGGTGCAACATGTGTGATGCCCGCTGGTAGCCCAATTGGCACTGGTCGCGGCATTGCAAATCCTTGCGCAATTAAACTATGTATCGATGTGCTAAAAGAGCCTGAACACGGCGGCGATCCTTTGTACCCAGTCATTGTTGATGCGGGTGTTGGCACGCCCAGCGATGTCACCATCGCAATGGAACTTGGTGCTGACGGCGTGCTGCTCAATACAGGTATAGCGCACGCAAAGAATCCAATCCAAATGGCTCGCGCGATGCGTCTTGCTTGCGACGCTGGATACCACGGTTTTCGTGCTGGCCGCATTCCTCGCAAACTCCACGCTTCTGCCTCCTCCCCATGGGACGGAACCATCGCCGGCGAATAAACTATTCAGCGGGTCGTTTTTTCATTTTGATAAATAATCAAGCCGTGGGATTGTTTAATGGTCCACGCGCGTGCCCAGAAAAACAGAAACCTCAGCGACGCGGGCAGTTACTTCGGATTCTGTTGAGGCTTCAAGATTTAGCCGAAGAAGTGGCTCAGTATTTGAAGCTCGCACATTGCACCACCATTCTCCGCAATCAAGAGTCACCCCATCAAGACGATCGACAATCGCATCTGGAAAAGCAGCAAGAAGCATGGCCATCGCAGCATCCTTGTCCTGTGTTTCAAAGTTGATTTCGCCACTCTGGCAAAACGTTCTATGTGGAGAAATTTGCTCACTCATAGTTTGCTCACTCGTTGCAATGGCACTAAGTACCGCTGCAAATGCCATTGCACCACTATCCGCATAAAAATTGTCCCGAAAGTAAAAATGACCAGATAGTTCACCACCAAATGAAGCATCATGCTCAGCCATAGCTTGCTTCATAAAGACATGCCCAACGCGGCTCTTCACCGGCAGGCCGCCTGCTTTCTCAATCGCATGCGAAACCGCATGACTTGAACGCAAGTCAAAAACAATCGAGCCCTTGTCCTCATTTCTTAAAAACTTCGGAGCAAGCCAAGCTGTCACGAGATCGCAACCGACAATGTTTCCAAGTTCATCGACAACCATGCAACGATCGGCGTCGCCATCGAAACAAATTCCAAGATGACACCCACCTTCCTTCACCGCATCAATTGTTTGCCTCAAGTTAGCATCGACAAGAGGATTCGGCTCATGCACAAACACACCCTTGTCATTCTCGAAATTAATCTCAATTAATTCCAACCCCTTCACGCCACGGAACAACTTGGGAACCATCGTTCCAGCCATTCCGTTTGAGGCATCAATAGCTGCCTTAATGATAACTTCACCTGATTGAATCTTTGGGTCAAGATATGTAAAAACATGTGCGCGGTATTGCTCCCATAACTCTTCACAACGCTCTGAACCTCGAACTACCCCAATCGTTGGACCGTCACAATCATTGGACATCGCTTCTATCTTTTCAAGACCCGTCCCCATCCCAACCGGTTTGGCTTTTGCTCGACATATTTTGAATCCATTGTATTGAATTGGATTATGCGAGGCAGTCGTTTGAATCCCGCCAATCGCTCCAAGATAGTTCACAGCAAATGCAATGAAAGGCGTATCGACCAAACCAACATCAACAACATCCGCGCCTGAAGAAAGGATACCCTCTTTCAATGCTTCAACAAGCGAAGGCGAACTTGGGCGCATGTCATGCCCCACAACGATTGCACCCTTTCCATCTGACTCCGACAATAATAGACGCCCCGCAGCTAAGCCTATTTTCCGTGCTATGTTTTCATCAAGCGGTTCTGGATAAACCGCACGAACATCGTAAGCTTTAAAAACTGTCATGCGAGCATCATACACGCACAGTCAAAAGCAATCCTCTGTCGCAAGGTCAACAACCTCAACACCCTCGGGCAGTGCTGACAAAAAAGCACGACCATAAAATTTCCGAACAACTCTAGAGTCAAGGATCGAAACATCACCCTTGTCATCCCCTGATCGAATCAACCTACCAATTCCTTGGCGAAAACGAATAACTGCCCTTGGCAATTGATCCTTCATAAATGGGTTCTCGCCTGTTGCTTTGATTATTTCTTGACGTGCTTCAACAAGTGGACGATCTGGAACATCAAAAGGCAATCGAGTAATAATCACGTTCCGTAAATTATGTCCTCGAACATCAACCCCTTGCCAAAAACTTGATGTTCCAAACAGCACCGCTCGCTCGTCTTCTCTAAATTGCTCTAGTAGAGAGGTTCGCGTAATCTTTGAACCATGCTCTAAAAAAGTCAAACCTTTGCCTTCAATTTCATCTCGCGCAAAACCCGCAACCTTTTCAAGGAGACGATAACTGGTGAATAACACAAACGCTCCCCCTTGTGTCCTTCCTACCAAATCGACAATTCTGTCCGCGAGTCGCTGTGCATATTCTGCATGTGACGGTTCTGGCATGGAAGAATCTACCCATGCACGCATTTGCCTTGGATAATCGAATGGACTACCTAACTGTAATTCAACTGCATCTTCACAGCCAAGACGGGATTTCATAAGTGAAAAATCACCGCCTCCAGTAGCGAGTGTTGCTGAAGTTAATACCACCGTTTGCTCACCCTCAAAGAGGTTCGACTGTAACAACGATGAAACATCAACTGCCATAGACTTCAACACTGGCTTTGCCGCTGTTGCAGCCTTCGCTTGACTTGGGACACCTTCTACTGCATACACACAACCTGACCGACTTTGCGCCAGCAGCGAAGAACACGCACCCCCCATGTCCATGGCACGCAGAGCAAACCCTCCAGCTTCTATCGCCTCTGCATCATCGTCAAGTGACTCACGTAATAAAGAAAGATGTTTTCCCAATTCCAACAACGGACCACTTAAGGAATCTTCGACAACTGCTGGTGTAGAGACTCGCCCATTAGATGGAGCAAAATCTAATTTCCATTGCACAAGCGTATCAAAAAAAGTTTGCGATTGCTCTCGACAATGATGCACTAAATCAACGCACTGGGATAGCAATTCCGTTTTATTTCCCTTCGCCGCAAGCAAATGCAAAAATCCCTTTGTCATACGTTTTTTCGATACTGGTAAAAGAGATCGAAAAAAGTACTCAACTTGATTTTCCGAAATCGAATCACCAAAATGATCTGCAGCAACATCCTCTATAGCATGCGCCTCATCAAAAATCACGTGGTCATAACGTGGAAGAAAACCCGCACCACGCATGCGGAGTGCAAGGTCAGAAAAGAAAAGCGCATGATTACAAACAAGCAAATTCCCGCGCTCCATCGAACGGCGTGCTTTTTGGTAAAAACAATCTTCGTACGTAGGGCATTTTCTACCCAAACATCGACTTCCATCGCTCTTCGCTAATTCCCACACATCACCACGAGGCAAAAAAGGTAATGAAGATTTTGAACCATCTACTGTTGCCTGTACCCACTGTTCAATTTCAGCAAGTTGCTCAATACCTTTCGAATCATGCAACAACGTTGCCCTTTGGGATTGTGCTCTTCGAAGCCGCCTTAATGAAACATAGTTTGCCCTACCCTTTACCAATACCGTTTCAAACCCACCACCAAATGCGTCGTGCAAAATTGGGGCATCATGCTGCACAATCTGTTCTTGCAGCGTGATGGTATTTGTCGAAACGACTACCGTCTCACCATGATCAACAATTCTTCGAATTGCAGGAACAAGGTAGCCAAAAGATTTTCCTACGCCAGTTCCTGCTTCAACAAGAAGTTGACCTTTTGACTCAAGTGCATTTGCAACTGCTTCAGCCATCTCTACTTGTTGCTGCCTTGGCTCCCACTCTTTCAAGACTTTACTAAGAGGTCCGCCATCTGTAAACATGGGCTCTGTCTTAATCAACGTTTCTCGCCCTTGCCAATTGGCATCCGTTTTGGCTCGCCTGCTAAGCGTGGATATTTCTTAGGCGTGGCTTCATTCTTTCTAATCGTTAATACCGTCCCCGTTGTCGTTCGCACACTCGATTCTACTTCCGCCTTTAAAACGTGCAAAGCCTTTCTTGCCTCTTCTACTTCAATCGGCGCACGTTCTCCTTTAATAGCAAGCACAACCCCGTCAATTTTTGCAAATGGAATTGTCAGCTCTAACAGTACATTTAAAGGACCAACCGCCCTTGCAATAACCGCATCAGCTATGCCACGAAAACCACCATCCTTCGTTGAAAGATTTTCTGCACGCTCAGCAATGACAGTAACATTATCCAAACCTAATTGTTCAACCGCATCCGACAAAAACAACGCTTTTTTGCGCGTCGTTTCAACAAGCGTAAACGTTACGTCCGGAAGTGTGATTGCCAAAGGTATCCCGGGCAACCCTCCGCCACTGCCTACATCAACCACATGCTGAGCACCTTCTTTGACAAGCGTTGGAATCAACGAGAGCGAATCAAGAATATGTTTCGTCCATGCTTCTTCCGGCTCTTTAATACCGGTCAAATTAAATTGCTTGTTTGTTTCAAGTAATAAGTCGAGGTAGTTTGCAAGTTGTTGCACATCTCCTTCGTCAAATTCAATTCCTAAATCAGCAATGAGCGCTTTAAAATTTTCGGGCAGTTGGGTAATTGATGGCACTACATCGTTCCTTCATCTGTAAAACTAAACCCTTCTCGGGTCATAACTGGGTCTCTTCGCATAGCAATGCCGAACAGGATACCCGCCATCAGCCACGCCACCACCAAACTTGAACCTCCTGCACTAATAAAAGGCAAAGTTAATCCAGTAATTGGCGCAAGCCCGATCACCATCGCTGTGTTTATGATCATCTGTGAGAGCAGCATCGTCGTAAGACCAACAGCAACTAACCTTGGAAACGGATCTTTACAACCAAGAGATGCACCAATCCCACCAAGCCCGAGCACCATATATAAGACCCAGGTTCCAAGTGCACCAAACATCCCCCAGCGTAAACCGATTACGGCAAACACCATGTCATTGTGCTCTTCTGGAAGATGATTCGCTCGTAATAACTGTTCTGCCTCAACCTTGCCTACACCTGTAAGTTGCCCAGCACCAATCAGCGTCATCGCGCGCGCGCCTTGATAACCACTTGTTTGTTCGTACCTATCATCTCCCTGGATTTGGGCAATCAGCGCATCAATACGAGCTATTTGATGCGGGCGCAATATTGGATACATTGAGCCAGCAGCAACAAGTGCAAGCAATGCAATCGACAAGAGATGTTTATACTTCGCCCCAGCAGTAATGAGCATTGCTATCAATGCAGGAATAAACAACATCGCAGTTCCCAAGTCTGGCTCTAGAAGAATAAAGAACATCGGAGGAAGTGCGACACAAAGCGCAACAACTAAGCCGCCGAAACTTCGATACTGTTCTTTGTATCTCAAGTGCGATGCAAGCGCGAGAACAAACGCAATCTTCAATAGTTCAGACGGCTGAAAATCTGTTACCCCTACATTAATCCAGCGCCGAGCTCCATTTCTTGGGTGCACTATAAAATCTGGCACAAACGGAATGAGCAAGAACAATAACAAAAGCAATCCACCAGTATATAACCACCAACTTGATTGACGCAACCGT
This sequence comes from Phycisphaerales bacterium, assembly GCA_014238785.1. Classification (GTDB taxonomy): domain Bacteria; phylum Planctomycetota; class Phycisphaerae; order Phycisphaerales; family SM1A02. The sequence continues at coordinate 18,366 of JABAAL010000041.1, forward strand.
CGGTGTGGAATAAATGCGACTGCAAAGGCAGCAACAATTCCAATTGCTCCAAGTTGCATCTGGCGTATCGCTAAGGCTGGTCTTGTTGTATCTATTGCTTCAACGCCAAACAAAGACAAAAGGAGTGCTGCAAACACAACGAGCCAACCAGCGTGGAGGTTACGCGTTGCAGATAAATGTAATTGCCTTGTTGCCTTTGTTCGTAAACTCATTTTGATGGCTCCAAGTAGCCTTCAGTTTTCAACGCATGCAATATCTGATTTGCGATTGGCCCCGCAACTCGACCACCACTTCCTCCGTGTTCAACAAGAACCGCAACAACAACCGTAGGCTTTTCTACGCCAATCGGTGCAGCCATAACCAAAAACCAAGCGTGGTCTAAACCCTTTATTTTTATTGTTTTAGAATCTTGCTTCAAAAGATAAGGTGGCGCTTGTGCAGTACCTGTTTTTCCCCACAGCGATACTCCATCAATGTTAAATGTCGGCTCTTCATTTCCTACACCTAACTTAAGTCGAGAACCAGTCCCATATTCCTTCGTCACTGAATCCTTCAATCCCGCAAGTGCAAGTTGTACTGCTTCTTGGTCGAGAAGCAAGTCTTTTTCGTTTTGCACATTGGACTCTATGAGCGTTGGCGATTTCCAGAGGCCGCCTCGAGCAAGGGTCGCATACGCCGCAGCTGCATGAAGCGGGGACCACGTCAACGCTCCTTGCCCAATAGATATGATTACCGCTTCAAATGCAAGTGCACCCCGATCTTTCAGGGACTGAATATCTATTTCACTTGGCAAGTGACCCTCAAAGCCTACGGCACTTGACTCCGTTAGCTGCGCTGCCAGTGGCTGCGACATCCCAAATCGTTGCAACCAGTCAAGCAATGTTGTAAATCCAAGACGCGTTCCTAGTTCGTAAAAGAAGATATTACAAGAACGCGCGATCGCTTCGACAGGTTTCAATTTGCCATGTGTTTTATTATTGTACTTTGGTCTATAAATCCAACACCGAGCCGCGTCTTTCACATGTTTAAAATAATGCCCAACACATTCAATCGCTTCTTTGTGTGGCAACTTGCCCTCTGTTATTGCAGAAACAAGAACGAGAGGCTTGATAATAGAACCCGGTGCATAATACCCTTGTGCGGCGCGATTCAGCCAAGGGTAACCATCTACATCCTGTTTGTCTTGAAGCGCAGGCGTCGAAACCATCGCCAGAACCTCGCTTGTTGCAATATCTAATACAACAACAGCACCCCGAAGCGGCATTCCGTCTTCCAGATACTTATTTGCATGCCATGGCTGGACCATCATCAATCCAAATTCGTGCGACATCACTGCTTCGACTCGCGCTTGCAACTCCATATCCAAAGTGACACGAACATTTTTACCTCCAATTGGCACCAATCGTTGCATCTGATCGCCATTTCCATGCTTCACAATTTGACCACGCTTCCCTCGCAGCTTTTCCTCCATCGATGATTCAATGCCTCGCTTTCCAATTTCATCGCCTGCACGGTACCCTTGCAAGTCAACACCGCCAGAGCTACGGAACGGTTTGCGTTTTATGTCTTCTGCCCAGACCTTCTCTCGAACATCACCAACGACACGTTCCGCGACATGTTCTAAGGATATCTCAAGAGTATCAAACTGGCGCATTGGCTTTGGCAACGTCGAACGATCAAGCAACACTACCTGTGTTCGCATCGGATATGCTCGCTCCCTCGAATGCTTAACATGTATTGCGCCATCAAAAACATCACTCAATAAGGAGAACTGGATTGCAACCTCATCACTCACCCGCGGAAGAACTACATGCGGCTCACTCTGTTCGCGAATTGGACTTCTAACAAATTTATCATTCTCGCCGTATCGTTCTCGATGCGCCTTTTCTTGCTCAGCCCAAACTCCTTGCGCCAACTTCTTCACTTTTTCTCGGATACTGTCCAACTTCTTAGTAAGTTCGACTTGAGTAAGCCCCCCTTCAGCAGCAATAATCGACCAAAAATGAGCCAACTCTATTTCTCGATGCGGTAACATCTGGGCAATCTCGTGCTCTTTCTCCTCCTTCGACATTGATTTCCAAGAATCATTCCCCATTTGTTGTTTTGCATCTTTTCGGGCGAGCACACTAGCTCGGTCGCCAGTTATCAAATCCCAATCTATCGCAATGTCATACGAGGCAACATCCTCCGCTATTACATTACTTTTCCTATCGAGGATTCTGCCACGCCATGTCGGCAAATACGATGTCGAATGTAGCCTCCCCTGTGCCTTCAAGAATCGTTTCTCCCCCTGTGAAATAGTCAACTTCCCAATTTGCCCAATAAGTACTACCAAAACCGCAATAAAAACAGCGACTAGGACAAGAAGACGGCGATGGAAGAGAATAAGACTCTTAAACATAAGTGGTATTGAAAGGATACGGCATTAACATATCGGCAACAGTACCCACAAAAACTGATTTATGCTTGGCAAGCACTTCACGAAGGTGTATAATTCTCATCCTTCCCCAAAGCGGGACCGTCAGTGACAAGTCGTAAACTTGGCGCTGCATGGGGCACAAATCGCGGCGATTAGTGCTCCAAGTCCTAGGAGAAGTTTCGCCGCGGTTGGGCACTCCCCGTGTTTCCCTCCGCGATTCAAGCAAGTCTTACTCCAAAGTAAGACAGGAGATTCACGAGAGTTGCTCTCAAAAAGCGAACTCTAAACATTTTGGCCCGTGGTGTAATCGGTAACACACCTGGTTTTGATCCAGGCATTCCAAGTTCAAGTCTTGGCGGGCCAGTTTCCCCCCACCGGAAGAACCGAAATTACAGGAAGCCAAAGACTTCCAAAACATGAGGACTGTTAATTCAGATGAGCGCTTCAGAACAATCCAACAAACCGCTAGCCGCTGTGATCCTCGCAGCTGGCAAAGGAACGCGTATGGATAGTGACTTGCCAAAAGTAGTTCACGAAGTTGCAGGAAAACCAATGGTGCAATGGGTGGTAGACGCCGTTCGCGAAGCCGGAGCTGACCGAGTCATCCTCGTCGTTGGGCATGGCGCAGAAATTGTCAAAGACAAAGTTCAAGGGTGCGAATACGTTTTACAAGAACCGCAGCTTGGCACAGGCCACGCCGTTCTTGTTTGTAAAGAAGCACTTGCTGGCTTTGACGGGGACATTCTCATCCTCGGTGGTGACGGACCACTTCTTCGTGCTTCAACTATACATAAAATGGTAGAACTCCAGAACAAAACTTCTGCAGCAGCGACACTAGCAACGAGTGTCATCGCAGATCCCACCGGCTACGGAAGAATCGTTCGTGATAGCGACAACATGTTTGAAGCAATCATCGAGCACAAAAATGCAACTCTCGAACAACTTGAAATTCATGAAGTCTACCCAAGTTACGCTGTGTTTAATGCTGAAAAACTTTGGGAATGCCTCGACGCACTAGAGCCAAACCCACTCACCAACGAGTATTACCTTACCGAAGTTCCACGAACGTTAAAAGAACAAGGTAAAACTGTTGAAGTCGTCAATGCTGTTGACCCACAAGACATACTTTCAATTAACACCCCTGAACAATTACAAGAAGTCGAATCTATTTTGCTTGCAAGAATCAATACTAAAATGGAGCATTCAGCATGAGCCACGATGACCATAAGCGTATGAAAATATTCGCCGCAACTGGTGGCGAGCATTTAGCCTTAGAAATGTGCAGCCATCTCGAGATGCCTCTGGCGGCAGCAACCGTTGAGTGCTTTCCCGATAAGGAAATCATTGTAAAAATTGACGAGGACATTCGTGGACGCGATTGTTTCGTCGTTCAATCAACTTCGATGCCCGTCAATGACAACTTGATGGAACTGCTTATCTGGATCGATACACTAAGGCGCGCGTCTGCGGGGCGAATCACTGCGGTCATCCCATACTTCGGATACGCAAGACAAGACCGAAAAGATGAAGGTCGCGTACCAATAACTGCAAAACTCGTTGCAAATATTATCACCGCCGCTGGTGCAAACCGCGTCCTCTGCATGGATTTACATGCAGCCCAAATTCAAGGCTTTTTTGATATCCCAGTAGACCACCTTACGGCGACAAAAGTATTTTGCGATTACTTTGCAACGCGTCCAGACATGCAAGGCGATGACATGGTCATTGTTTCACCAGATGTTGGCAACGTAAAAGTTGCAAACATGTACGCTGGGCTGCTCGATGCAAAACTTGCAATCATCGACAAACGCCGAGAATCTGGCACTGAAGTCGTCTCGAAACGACTCATTGGCGATGTTGAAGGCAAAACCGTTCTGATGGTTGATGACATGATTTCAACAGCTGGAACTATTTGCGAAGCCGCAAAACTTGTTAAAGAAAAAGGCGCAATCAAAGTCATCGCGGCTGCAACACACGGCGTATGTGTAGGTCCAGCAATTGAACGAATCACCTCCTCACCAATCAGCGAAGTTATCATCACCGATACCATTGCGCCCGATAGTCGGCTCGATGGGCTTGGCGAAACATTACACATCTTAAGTGTTGCACGTTTTCTCGGCGAAGCCGTGCATAGAATTCACCACCACATGTCAATCTCCTCCCTCTTCAATCGTGGAGAAGGACCGAAGAAATAAATGCAGTAGATAGGAAAGAATATGGCACATGAAACACCAGTAGTAAAAGTAGAAGTCCGAGATAAAACCGGAACAACGTACGCAAGGCGACTCCGGAAAAGCGGCCGCTTGCCTGCAACCATTTATAGCAAGGGAACAGACCCGATTTCCGTTAGCGTTAACGAAATTGAAATCCTTCGTTACTTACACGACGGCAATCACGTCATGGAACTTGATAATGGCGATGGAACTCCAGCAACTGTGCTCGTAAAAGATCTTCAATTCGGATACCTTGGCGACAATTTAATTCATGTTGATTTTGCACGTGTGGACCTCAAACAAGTCGTGACTGTGACGATGACCCTTGAACTTACAGGACAACCAATTTCTGCAACTGCCGCAGGCGCTGTCCTTGAAGTACCAAGGCCGCAAATCGAAATTGAATGCATGGTAAAAGATATACCTGATTCAATTAAAGTTGACCTTACAACCGTTGAAAGCGTCTTCACTATTGGAGACTTGGATCTTCCCGATGGCGTTAGAGCGATTCTTGACCCTGAACGTCATATCGCACACGTAACTATCGTACAAGAAGAAGTTGAGCAAGATGTTGAAGCAGTCGAAGGCGAAGAAGCAACACCAGAAGTGATCAGCGATTCAACCGAAGGATCAACTGAAGAATCAACTGAAGGCGACGGGTAACACCAATGAAGCTCATCGTAGGTCTTGGAAATCCTGGTTCGAAATACGATCAAACTCGACACAATGTTGGGTTCGAAGTTATCAATCGCCTTGCAAACAAAATTGCATGCGGCGAGCCAGCGACATCCAAGTTCGAGAGTGTCATTATTGAAACTAGATGCAACGGCGAAAAGACCCTGCTCATGAAACCTCAAACATTCATGAATCGCAGTGGCGCTCCGGTCAAACAGGCACTCACCTTTTACAAGGCAGAACCAGAAACCGACCTTCTCGTCATCGTTGACGATATCCATCTTCCATGCGGTTCCTTTCGACTACGAAGCAACGGCACCGATGGCGGACACAATGGATTATCCGATATTTCAAACCACTTCAGCAAAATGCAGTGGTCGCGCCTTCGTATAGGCGTCGACGAACCGGGGCTTATCCAACAAGCCGATTATGTGCTTGGCCGTTTTACGCCTGAACAACAGGAACGAGTTGAGCCGGCAATTGAAGGCGCCGTCAACGCAGCAATCGCTTGGATTGAATGCGGCATTGACGAAGCCATGAACAAATGTAACGAATCTGGAAAATCAGAAAGTAGGAATTAATAGTATGAGTAACGAACGAACAGGATTGTATGAGGGCATGTTCCTCTTCCCCCAATCAGCAACCGCAAATTTGCAGGAAGCGATTGACCACCTAAAAGGCATTCTCGACAAATGCGACATCTCAATCATCAACTTCAGCAAGTGGGACGACCGTCGCCTTGCCTACGAAATTGATGGCAATAAACGAGGCGTCTACTTCTTGGTCTACTTCAATGCACCAACCTCAAACATAAGCCAGATCGAACGAAGGTGCAACCAATCTGAAGAGATCATTCGCATGATGGTGACACGCTGCGAACATCTGCCAACAGAAATCATCGAAGCAAACGAAGGCACCGAAGCGCTCGCTAACGAAATCAAAATGCGTACTGAGCAAAAATCAGATTCAGACACCTCTGCTGGAAGTACGATTTCCCGCAAGGAGGACACTCCAAAGGAAACCCCAGCCTCAAAGAAAGCACCTAAAGTAACTGAGGAAGCCACTCCTGAAGCAAAAGAAGCTCTTGAGGCTGCAGAAACTGAAGAAGTGACAGAAGCGTAACGAAAAACAGCAGCGATTCAGGATTTGATCCCTTTCTTCTGGTAGAATCCGAAATCGGAGAATAACTATGGCTACATATAACAAAGTACTCATCATGGGCAATCTCACACGAGACCCCGAACTCAAGCAAACGCCAAGCAACCAATCTGTTGCGCAAATTGGCATTGCTATGAATCGCAAATTCAAAGACCGCGAAGGCAATATGCGCGAGGAGACGACATTTGTTGACTGTGAGGCATGGGGTCGAACAGCGGAAGTAATGGCGCAGTATCTATCGAAGGGTAAGCCTGTCTTTGTTGAAGGTCGCCTTAAACTCGACCAGTGGCAAGATAAAGATGGAAACAATCGATCGAAACTTAAAGTAGTGATTGAAACCTTCCAATTTATTGACTCAAAAGGCGGACAAAGTTCTACACCTCCAGCAACGGCTGCTGCTGCACCACCATCAGCACCACCTGCTGATGATATTCCGTTCTGATTTTTAGAAAATACATTGACGCGCCGGTAAGCGTCTAGAAGTATCGATGGGGTCGTGCCGGCGACTCCTAACTTTCCTTGAAAGGACATCACTATGGCTAGCGCTCGAAGAATCGAACTGCTTCTTACTGCAAACGTTGAAAACCTTGGAATTGTGGGCGATGTCGTCCGCGTTCGTATGGGTTTCGCACGGAATTATCTGGTACCTATGGGAGTTGCTGAAGTTCCAACCCAAGAAAAAATGGACGCACTTTCAGAACAACGCGAAGTCGCACTCAAAGCGTACGAAGCAAATCGTTCCGAACAAGCATCTACCATCGAGAAACTCGAAGGCATCACCCTCACACTCACCCGAAGTGCGAACGACCAAGGTGGCTTGTACGGCTCGGTCACCCAACGCGACATCGCTGACGCACTTGTAGAGAATGGATTCTCCGTTGATACGCGCGCGGTTAGACTCCACACTGCGATTCGACGAGTTGGCGAATACCCTGTAACCATCCAATTCGGTACAAATATGAAAGTCGAGGTTGAAGTGACTATCAACGCTGATAGGCCACTTGAAGATCGAGAAGAAATGCAATTTGACGATGAAGGCAACCTCATAATCGTTGAACAAGCTAAAACTCCAGATGAAACCCCCCACGAAGGCAACGCTAAAGTTCCAGAAGCAACTGAAGAAGTTACCGAAGAAACTGCTGACGCGTAACTTCCATCAACAAATCCAAAAAAGGGCTTGCCAACTAGCAAGCCCTTTTTTTATACCGCCAACATATGTTTCTGCACCCCTTTAAATGAGAATCAAAAAAACAATATAATTATTCGGAGAAATTTAATTGGGTCTTAGCCGAATTAGTTTGGAAACTCAAAAACAAAGGGCTCGCTATATAGCGAGCCCTTTGCGATTCATTCAGGGTTTGGGATCAACGGCCTACGCAGCTGATGCCTCCCCAGAAGAGAGAGAGAGCTTATTAAATTCATAATCAAGATACTGCGCGACATAATCTAAAATACTTGTCGCTTGTGGAATATTCGGATTTGAGGTTTGCCCCATCGGATCAAACCGCATATTGGAAAATCGATCGGTTGCTTCCTCAAGTGGAAGCCCATATTGAATGGCAAGAGAAAAAGCTCGGCAAAAACCCTGGATCAAGCCAGAGAGCGTCGAACCCTCCTTGCTCATTTTGATAAATATCTCACCGGGAGAACCATCTTCAAAAAGCCCAATAGTCAAATAACCCTCATGTCCATTCACTGAAAACTTGTGGGTCACAGATTCGTGTGTTGACCGAAGCGTTTGTCTCTTCTCATCTTTTGTACTAATCATACAGATATCGATATCGGTATTTCTCTACAAGGAACTTGATTGAACAATTTTTGCGTGCAGATGGGTAAGAATACCTGCTAAATCCCCCCGCTCCTCTGGTCTGTAATACACAACAACAAATCCAGAACTAGAAGGAACACCAACCGGGCGTAATGTGCCTTTGGTGCCATGAAGCCTCTTGTTCAATGCCGAAGAATCCTTCGTGCGAATAATAATATCTTGTTCATCAATCGTCATTGAACTGATACCCATCGCAGATGCGGCAACGCGTAACTCATGATACATCACGAGTTTAAAAATAGATTCCGGCAAGTCTCCATACCCTGTACGAAGATCCTCAACAACGCGCAAGACGGATGATTCATCTTCGCAAGCGCCAAATCGTCGGTACATCGCCAAACGCCGAGACGCCGAAGCGATGTACTGCTCTGGTATTTTTCCTGTGACACCAATATCAATCATTGTCTCAAACGCTGGGGGCTTTTTGCCAGATTTCAAATCAAGTACAGCCTGCTCGAGCAATTGGCAATACATTTCATATCCTACCGCTGCAATATGCCCTGACTGCTCCGCACCAAGCAAGTTACCAGCACCACGTATTTCCAAATCACGAAGTGCAATTTGAAAACCAGCGCCGAGCATCGAAAACTGCTCAATAGCCTGAAGCCGTTTTCGCGCAACTTTATTGACGAACCTTTTTCTTGGAAGCAGCAATGTGCAATACGCACGGTGCTTATACCGACCAACTCGACCACGCAATTGATGGAGGTCAGAGAGTCCAAACCGATCAGCATCATCGATAAACATAGTATTGGCACTTGGAATATCAATTCCCGATTCAATAATCGTTGTTGAAACAAGAATGTCTGCGTCGCCACGCACAAACTCAAGCATTACTTTTTCAAGTGCCTTTGGCGGCATTTGTCCATGACCCACAAGTACTCTCGCTTCGGGGACCAGTTTTTGAAGTTCCTCTGCAACTGAATCAATATCGTACACACGATTATGTACGTAAAAAACTTGACCCTCTCTTGCAAGTTCCCTTCGTATCCCATTTCGGACAAGTTCTTTGTCCCAACTTTTTATTTCGGTCACTACCGCTCTTCGATCTACGGGTGCCGTTTGCAAGGAACTAATATCTCGAATTCCAAGCAACGCCATGTGCAACGTTCTTGGTATAGGCGTCGCTGTTAACGTCAATACATCGGCCTCCGCTCGAAATGCGAGTAGCTTCTGCTTGTGTTCAACACCAAAACGTTGTTCCTCATCTATAACGACAAGACCAAGCCGATTAAAGTGCACATCTTTACTTAAGATTCGGTGCGTGCCAATTAGAATATCAACCTCACCATTTGCATTGCGTTCCAAAATTTCCTTTTGCTCTGCGGCAGTATGAAATCGAGTGAGAGATTCAACAACAAAGGGAAAATCTGCTAAACGCTTTCGAAACGTTCGCTCATGTTGGACCGAAAGCACGGTGGTTGGAACTAGAATTGCAACTTGCCTCCCAGACTCAACCGCTTTAAATGCGCCGCGAATTGCAATCTCCGTTTTGCCAAATCCAACATCACCACAAATCAGTCGATCCATCGGTCTTGGAGATTCCATGTCGGACTTCATAGCAGCAATTGCATTGATTTGGTCTTCTGTTTCATCCCATGGAAAACTAGCTTCGAACTCTCGCATCCACTGCGTATCTTTAGGAAATGCAATTCCGGGCGCATGCTCACGTACCGCTTGCACTCTAATCATCTCGCTTGCGAAGTCTGCAACTGCACCTTTTGCTTTGGTTTTTTGGTTCGCCCACTTCGTGCCACCAAGCGTTGACAATACAGGCTTGCCCTTAAAAGCGCCAACGTATCTCTGGACAAGATTTGCGTGCGTTGCAGGCACATGCAACAAACGGTTTGACGCGAATTCAAGCGTAATATATTCAATCTCTCCCCGTCCCTTGATCAACTTTAACCCCAAATATTGTGCAATACCATGGTCGCGATGCACAACAATATCATCGACATCAAAGTGCGCAATTGCTTGCCGCATCGTTTTCTGTTTAGATTGAATACCCCGCCGAACTTCGTACCGATGAAAAATCTCATGCGATGGTACGATTGCAGCATATTGGCCAATCAAAAAACCTCGATGTACAAACTGCTCTTCTACCTGTAAATTTTTTGCGCGGGCAAGAGATTGCCCGTTTTCCATAAGTTCACGGATGCGATCTGCTTCGCCACTGGTCCGGCAAGTCAAGAGCACCTTACGAGATTGCGTCATTGCGACAAGTTCTTCAAATGCTTCAGCGGGAACCGTCGAAAAAAGCGGCAACGGTGCAATCGGCAATGAAACTTCAACACCATCAGCGGGAGGTCCAGAAAGCGCAACCACTGCATCGAGCTTGGCAACCATTTCAGCTTGCGTGTCATCAATGTGTGACAATTCACTCGCATCAGTGACGCGGTCAAAATAACTTTTTGCTTGTTGGGTAATTTCTTCTATATCATCAAGCACTGCGCACCAAGTGGAAGGAAGATGGTCAATAATTGTCCCTCGAACTTCCACGCGCCTTGATGCCGCAACAACAATTTCATCAACTGCCAAATCAGACCCAAGCGAAACAGGATCCACTTCACTAATTGACTCAATAGTATCTCCAAAAAAATCAAGACGAACAAACTCCCCTGCAGCAGTAGCGATATCGAGAATTCCACCACGCGTTGCAAATTGAGCCGCCTCTTCGATTGCTTCTTTGCGTTCATAGCCTGCTTCAACGAGCCATTCTTGCAATCCAACAAGGGAAGACTGGTCCCCCTTTTTAATTCGTCGCACAATCGTTGAAACCTCTTCTTTTGGTGGCGCCATTTGCATAAGGGCCGCAATGCTTGTAACAATAATCCTCGGAGATGAAGACTGCGACAAATGTTCCAAGACTGCAAATCTTGCGGCGACAAGTTCCTTTGCTACTTCCGACTCAAGCGCAGGAAAAAGTTCGACCTCAATACCCATGTCTCGAAACATTGCAACCGTTTCATCTGCGTCATCATGATGTGCGGTAACAAATAACACCCCTTTTTTCTGCACCAACACTGCAGAAGCAAAACAAGTGAACGATCCGCTTGTTGGGCCCGCTGAAACACACCCCTGCATATTTAGCAAGGTTGCAGCTGCGTCGATAGCCTCAATTACATTCTTCGAGTTCACTTTAATTCATCTTCCGTTGCTACAAGCCAGTGCAAGTATCTAATTTTTTGTTGGCCGATACCATATACACCCTCTAAATCTTCTGGTGTTCGAAGTATATGGGTTTTTCTAAATTCTATAATTCGCTCCGCCATTTTTGGTCCGATGCCTGGAAGAAATTCTAACTCGATAGCGCTTGCCGTTTGTAAATTAATTCGAAAAGGGGTAGTAACTAATGACGAGGTCCTTGGCATCGTTTCAATAACGAGAACAACGATGCAATATATAATTGAAACTAAAATGACAACGTTGAGCCCGATGGGTTGTTTCCAATTTTCGAGCGTCAACCTCTCTTTGGCAATTCCAGAGCGCCTAGCGGCTTGAGTAGACGCCTTCGCATGGAAAGTATCTTGCTGAGCACAGGTCGCGGCTTCCCTTTTCTTGAAATGAATCCCGCAGTTGGCAGGGCCATTTTTTTGTGATCGAATAAATCTGTCCATATCACTGAGTTGACAAATGGCTTGCTTAAGCAGATCGCAAACATGGAACTTGCCCATTGTTCTTGGCGAGAGTCGTCCCACTGCGTTTTCCACCAACCACTCCTTTCGCTTATTATCACCGATGGAGCACCCAAAGCGGAGATAACTAGCGGAATCTCTGCATGAAGAAATTCGTCAAGCTTTGAACTTAGCAACATCAAATCTCTCGTTGCCTTTCCGCCAGAACCGCCAACAAGCATTTGGACACCCAGAGCGTCAATCCGTACTCCTTCTTGCGCAAGACGGGCAAGGAATACTCGGGGAGTACATGATTCTGAAATAACAGAAACAAATTCTGAAAATGGCTCAACAAGTTCAATCATGACCTTTGCATCTTTTCTTGCTTGCCTCACGGCTAAGGTTGCCATTCTGATTAGATCAACCATATTTGCAAGTGAGAGTCGAGCGTGCCTGTTCATGTTGATGCCTGAGCATACATTCCAAAAAGAAATTGCGCCGCCGTATCTATGGAGTACCCTTTGCACATGATCGTAACATTTATCTCTAAAAGAAGCATAATCATGTTCGCACGCAATTACCCACTCTGGGATTGCGCCCTCAGTGCTAAAATCAAGGAGTGGTCCTGAGACAATATGCTTCTTATTGCTCCTTGCCCACTTCACCCATCTATCGATTGGTCCCCAGTCAAACTGACCTTCTTCTGGTTCGAGTTTTGACCACGCAATCGGAATAGTAATCATGCCAAAATTTTTATTAAGTAATGCGCGGATTGGCTCATCAAAACGAGAAGTATCCACTTGGACTCCAAGTGCAGAAACTGAGGCCGCTTTGTGTGCATATTTATGATGCAAGAAAATTTGCGCATGCACCATTGCCAAGCGCTCGGAAGCGTCGATCGAAATTTCAAGCGCTCTTGTAGCGAGGGCACGGGCTTCTTCTGAATCAACTGAAACAAGCGCCTTTGTGAAAATCAATCGAGACTCTTCCCATCGTTGCACCGCGGGGTTGTCATCAGAGAGATAGAACAAACTCCAATTCTCGCTAAGGTCAAGAAAAGTTTTGATACGGTGCCTTGCTAGTTCAAGGGTCAACATATAAGGTTCTTCCCTGGGCGGCAAAATCGATGTCTGAAGCATAAGCCGACCCGCTTTGCCCGCATCGTATAACAGGCATAATGCAAAACTCGTATGTCCTAAAGCATTTGCTGTGATAACACCATCTTCAATCGTAACGGTGCCCTGCACGACTTCATTATCGCTTGACAAGAGGTGAGCGTTGACGAGTTCGCCTGTATTTGGGTTAGATTGACACGTCGTAAATCGCAACATAGGAACTATCCCATTGTACATTGGGGTAATGTACTTTTGGGTAACACCAATAAACCATTAAAGTTCGCTACAATTCCTACATGAATACTACAGAAACATGCGTGTACGAAACTCATCTTCCATTCGAAGGTCGCCGCCAAGGCAAAGTTAGGGATATTTACCAAATCCCCCCTCAGAATGGCGAAGCGGGAATGGTCTTAATCATAGCCAGTGACCGAATAAGTGCCTTTGATGTAGTGATGCCTACGCCTGTCACTGGCAAAGGGCAAGAACTTACGCGCATCAGTACCACATGGTTTGATTTTATTCGCGACCTTGGAATTATCAATGATCATCTCATTTCGACAAAGCCAGAAGATGTTCCAAATCTTGACGCTTCTCTTTATGAGCAATGCGAGGGTCGCATGATGCTTGGTCGCGCTTGCGAAGTCATTCCTGTCGAATTCGTCGTCCGAGGCTATCTCGCGGGGAGTGGCTGGAAGGAATATCAAAACGACGGCACTGTTTGTGGCATAGCACTCCCTGACGGATTGCAATTATCAAGCAAACTACCTGAGCCTATTTTCACGCCCGCAACCAAAGCGGTCAAAGGACACGACGAAAATATTGACTTTGACACAGCATGTGAAATAGCAGGCAAGGAAATCATGGAATGGTTGCGAAAAGTTTCGCTTGAAATTTATACAAAGGCAGCAACATACGCGGCAGAGCGAGGCATTATCCTTGCCGATACAAAATTTGAATTCGGTTACGCCCTTGATGCTGATGGCAACAAGACCGATGAGTTACTGCTCATTGACGAGGTGCTCACTCCGGACAGTTCACGTTTTTGGCCAGCCGATGACTATGAAATCGGTCGCGAGCAGAATAGTTTTGACAAACAGTACGTTCGCAATTGGCTTGAAAGCATTGTCGAGTCCGGCGATTGGAACAAAACACCACCCGGACCCGAACTTCCCCAAGAAATTATCGACGGCACTGTTGCCCGTTATCGCGAAGCCGCCACCCGCCTCTTCAATTAATAACAAAAATCACGCGGGTTTTTTATTCTGCTGCTTGTACGGTGTTTCGCAGGAGCATCGCAACCGTCATAGGTCCAACGCCGCCAGGAACAGGCGAAATGAAGCCTGCGACGGAACTCACTCCGTCAAAATCAACATCGCCTACCGTGCGCTTTTTCCCATCCTCGCCCTCAACTCGGTTAATCCCGACGTCAATAACAACCGCGCCTTCTTTGACATGCTCAGCACCGATTAAGTTGGGTACACCTGCTGCAGAAATTAGGATGTCAGCACACTTCGTAAGTTCTTCACGTTTCTTTGTATGTATATTTGTCGATATCACCGTCGCTTCTGCCTGCATCAACAACACCGCAACGGGCTTCCCCACAATCGTGCTCGCCCCAACACAAACTGCTAGAGCACCACAAATTTCAATCCCCGTCGATTCGATCATCTCCATAACGGCAAGCGCGGTGCACGGCACCAAACTTCGTCGACCAAACACAATATTCCCAATATTCGCAGGATTCACCCCCTCCACATCCTTATCCACCGCAATCATTGTTTGAATTACATCCGCATCAACACCCTCTGGCAATGGCAAGTGCACCATAATTGCCGTCACCACTGGATTCTCATTCAATCCGCTAATAACCAACTCGATATCCTTTTGGCTTGCTGTTTCTGGCAAGTCATGCAACATGTACTCAATGCCCACCGCACAACATGCCTTTGCTTGATTCTTCGCATACAAGTGCGCTCCTTGATCACCACCAACAAGGACAGCGTCAAGCCGAGCTTTTCTGCCTTCCGCCTTCAATCTAGTCACACGGATAGCAAGCGAATCTTTCACTGCCTTCGCTAAAACACGTCCATCAATAATCGTTGCTGTTGCCATGTAATTGGAAGGATACCAACGATACAATACGAGCATGACCACAGACCAACCATTCTTAGCATTAACTATCGGAAATACCTGCACCTCAGTAGCGACTATCGCTGGCGATGAAATTAGTAAGCAAAAGTCACTCAATTCCTCTGAGACGAGCGCAATTGTGGAGCATTCCATCAAAAGTTGGAAAGCACTTGAGAGCGAGAGCCCCCAAATCATAATTAGCTCTTCGAACGAATCAGCAAACAACGCCATCTCAGCTGCCCTAGCCGACCAAACTTCCCGCCAAATTTGGCAAATCGGTGAAGATGTCCCAGCAGCAATTGGGCAGCACCTCGACCCTGAAACGATCACCGGCATTGATCGGCTTCTCAACGCTGCCGCCGCATGGAATAAATTCAACCAAGCATGCATCGTCATCGATGCAGGCACATGCGTAACCATCGATTTCGTCGACGGCGAGGGCACGTTCCATGGCGGGGCAATCGCTCCGGGTGCTCACATGCAACTTGAAGCAATGTACAAAGGTGCGACCGACCTTCCCGAAGTTGAATTTGCCGCCCCTCTCCAAGAAGCATTTGGCAAAAATACTGCACAAGCAATGTTGCAAGGTGTCTTCCATGGAATCCAAGGCATGGTCCGCCAACTCAGCGAACAGTACGCGATGCGCTACGGAGCGTATCCCCGCATTGTCGCAACTGGCGGCGACTCAGAAACGCTTTTTAAAGACGACGAACTCATCGAAGAAATCATTCCCAATCTTCAAATGCAAGGCATTGCCGTTTCCGTCCGCCATACTATGACAGAAAAAGATGCCTAAAACAACTTGGACATTACTTACGCCGCCAAACATGGGCGCAATAGCGATTATCCAACTCCCCTCTACTGCATTGCCCAAACTTACAAACCGAACAATGTGGGAAATTGGCGCCCTCTATCTTGTTGAAATACAAGGCATTGATGAAGCAGTTGCCGTAAAAATCAACGATGACGTTGCGCACCTCATGCCACATGGTGGGTTGCACATTTTGCGAAAACTCACTGGCCGTTTCGCCGAAATTGGTCTTGAGCAGACCAACACGCCAATTTTCCTCGAAGCCCAAGACGACATCGAAGCAGCCATGCTTGCAGCATTGGCAACTGCACAAAGTCCGCTTGCCGTTGACTTGCTTCTTTCTCAACCATCGAAGTTGCGAGGTGCAACGGCTACAAAAGAAGATGTATCGCGTGCTACCATTCTCAACCACCTCATCCATCCTCCCAAAGTTGTGCTGCTTGGTGCGCCCAATACGGGAAAGTCGACTTTGATGAACGCGCTCACGAAACAAGACACTTCCATCGTCCACGATCTTCCGGGCGCAACCCGCGATGCAGTAGGCGCACGAATAAATTTCGCTGGATTAGTTGTTGATTTATTTGACCTTCCAGGTTTTCGAGAAACCAGCGACGCTATTGAACAAGAAGCCATCTTGCTTGCTAAACAAATCGCCGAAGACGCCGTACTTACCATTCTCATCGCCGATGCCAATCACGACTGGGAAAAAAGTACGCAGAGGCAATTAAAAGTTGCAACGAAGTCGGACATCACCACTCGAGATGACGGAGATCTCTGCGTAAGTGCGCATACCGGCGAAAACTTGCAAGAACTTGCCATCGCAATTCGTGATGCAATCGTGCCACCAGAAATGTTAGAGAGTGATAAGCCGTGGTTCTTCTTGGACTACAGTCCAACGGACGAGTAGCCACAATCTACGTATAACACTTGCCCCGTCACACCAGACGACATGTCACTTAACAACCAAGTTGCTGAGCTGCCGACATCTTCGCCGGTCACATTTCGTTTGAGGGGTGCTTTTTCTTCGACCCAATCCAAAATTGAACTAAAACCACCAACTGCCATCGACGACAACGTTTTTAATGGTCCGCCGCTAATCGAATTGACACGAATGTTTTTCTCGCCAAGTTCCATGGCGAGGTACCTTGTTGCGGATTCTAGTGCGCTCTTTGCAACGCCCATAACGTTGTAACCAGGTACTGCTTTTACGGCTCCCAAATAACTCATTGAAATGATCGACCCACCATTTTTCATAAGAGGCGTCGCGCGATTTGCCATCGCCATAAGGGTATATGCACTTATATCAAGCGCTTGGGTGTAGACATCACGCGGAGTCGCCGCGAACTTGCCTTCTTTGAGCCAATCTTTATCTGCAAAAGCAATTGAGTGAACCAAAAAGTCAATCTCACCAAGTTGGTCAAAGACCTTATCGAGATCCTCATCACTTCCAGCATCCATAGAAATCAAATTTGGCTCAGTGATACCGATTGCTTCCAGTGCTTTACGACATCTCCGCTCCATCTTTTCGCCTGGCAAATGTGTAAAAATACATTCTGCACCGTTTTCAACAAGCGATTTAGCGATGTACCACGCGTAACTTCGTTCATTGGCAATGCCAACGACGAGACCTCTTTTGCCTTGCATTAATGTCATGTTGAGCATGATACCGCAGCAACTCGCACAGCGGTACAGGGTGCTATAATCCTCATCCCAACCAAGCGCGTGTAGCTCAACTGGATAGAGCATCGGCCTTCGAAGCCGAGGGTTGCGGGTTCGAGTCCCTCCACGCGTGTTTCTGGTGGGTTAAGCATGTGCAAATGCCTCGCAGAATGCACGTCTAGCTTACGACGACAGCATTTGTGGCACTCTCGCTTTTTTACTCAACACAATCCAGGCCGCAGGAAGAATAACCAAGAGTAAGCCAACTAATTGTAAAAAATCAAATGCGAATGCTGTTTTTGTCATGCCAAAAGCATACGCAAAAACTGTGGCGACCATAATTCCAATAGTCCCTGAAATTGAACCGAGGATTTGAATGACTTTTGCAACGAGTGCCTGGTACACACTTGCCGATCCAGCAACAATCAAAAGAAGAACCGTCCCCTGCGTATCAAAGACGACATCCATGTGCCTGTGCCCGTCTTCAATAAAGAAAATGGTGACACCCAAAATGCACACAACTAATGCATAATGCAATGCGATGATCGTCGCTGGAATTTCCATCATGGCGCGAACCATCATGATTGAAATTGCGCGCAAAACTGTAAAAAAAAGAAGAATCCCAATAACACCATATGTATCAGGCGGTTTCGCGTTTACAAGTACCCCCATGCCAACAACCACTAATACCGCTGCGACCCAAAATAGGTTTGCATATCTTTTCCGCAAGAAAAACATAGACAACAGTGCAATCCAAATTGGCTGCGTACTCGTAATTGTAGTGACGTCCGCCGAAGTGACTTTTGTTACTGCATAAAACATCCATATCGTATAGAAGGACAACAAGAGGCTACGCACGATGAGTTTTGTATGAAACAACTTGAATGATTTCAAATACGGCCACGCGATTGCAAGCGCAACAAGACCGCCAAATATTCCGCGAACAAACAGTGCGGCTTGCCAAGCCAAATCATGTTTTGGCGCCTTTGCCGCTTCTAAACAAATCGCAAGTGCTAGTCCTGCACAAAGAAGCAGTGCAATACCCTGCTTTTTCTTAAACTTATGGGATGCGCCTACCATCAACCGCATCATAATCGAATCAAGTGATATCCTATGGGGATGGAATCCTTGACGATTGCGATGATTAGTGACGTTTTTTTTGGCAATGGAGCGAATGAACGACTTGTTTCGAGATTGCACGAAGCAAAAAATGCTGGTGCTGACCTTGTCGTACTCCCTGAAATCGCATGCAACGCATGGTCGCCATCGACAAGAACCCTCCAAGACAAAGATGCAGAAGAACTTGGCGGACAGCGTTGCACCATGCAATCGAAGGCTGCAAAGGAAGTTGGAGTCGGATTAATTGGCGCTGCAATTTTGCAAGAGGGCACTCAGCGATACAACACGTGTTTGTTTTGGGATGAAAATGGCTTGCTCCTTGGTACATACCAAAAGCATCACATTCCTGAAGAAGAAGGATTTTGGGAAACGAGCCATTACTCGCAAGGCGCAGAGGGCTTTCCCGTGTTTGCATTCCATGGATTTACTATTGGCATTCAAATTTGCTCCGATATGAATAGGCCCCAAGGATCGCATATACTCGGGGCATCTGGCGCTGATGTCATTGTGGGGCCCCGCAGCACTGAATGTGCAACATACGATAGATGGCGGCCTGTTTGGATCGCCAACGCGCTAACGACGGGCTGCTTCGTTTGCTCTGTAAATCGACCTTCGCCAGAGAATGGCGTCTTGATCGGTGGACCGTCAATCGCAATTTCACCAAATGGCGAAGTACTCGTAGAAAGTTGCGATGCAATAACTCTATTCAGAGTGCGTCAAAGTACGATAAAACAATACAGGCAAGAGTACCCCGGCTACTTGCCATGCCGAAGCGATTTGTACGCTTCTTGCTGGGAAGCAGTAAAGGATAAAAAACATGAACAATGAACGACTTACGCAAATCGAAGAACAACTTGGCTCGCTTCGCAAAAGCATGCATCGATGGCGAATAGCGTCTTTCGCACTCTTATTTGGAGCCGGCTTGCTCGCAGCTCAAGCGGTAGGGCCAACGGTCATCGATCATCTTGTTGTCAACAGAATTGATGTTCTTGGCGATTCCGGGACGCCGGTTGTTTCGATAGCGAAGACTGATGTTGGCGGACGAATAGATTTGTACAACCAAAGTGGTGTTAATTTACTTCGTGTTTCAAGTACGCCAAATGGTGGCGACGTGGCCATTTGGGACGACAAAGGAACGAATGTTGCTGGAATTTGGTCTGCAGAGACTGGGGGGACGTTTTCGTTATGGAATGCAAAAGGTGAAGAGTTATCACAATTTGCCAGTGGCGCACTAACCCTAAGTGGCGCGAATGCTTCATTGCATCTTCAAAATGAACAGCGCGTCCCTGTTGCCGTTGTAGCAAGTGATCCACAAGGAAATGGACGGTTTCAAATTGCTGATGCTGCTGGCAATGTAGTTTCTGAAATGCTTATGCTTCCGGACATAGGCGGTGGCATTATTGTCAATTCAACAACTGGTAAAAAAATGGGCGTACTTGCAGCAACTGAAAAAGGTGGGCGATTGAATTTGTTGAATGCTCGAGGTGTTCCTGTCTTTATTGCTTCAACGACCGGCGAATCCGGAGGCGGTGCAATGACTGTTACAAATCAGCGTGGAATACCTGTTGTAATTATGAAATCTGACGAAGAGCATCTTGGTATTATTAAAGTATTAGATGCCGACGGCGATGGCGCCCGCACTGTTCGCCCACTCCGTGGTTACTCTCCCTGAAATTGTCTGATTTCAACTGAACCGTCCTCATGTTCTTGGGCAAGTTCTAAATCCTTGAGCGCTTCGAGCGCAGCAAGTTGTTCTGCTTGTTTTTTTGAGGGCCCCCACTTAGCGGGGTATCTTTTGCCATCAAGTTCCACGCATATTTCGAAACATTTTGCGTGATCGGGACCTTTTTCATCGAGGATAACATAGGCGGGTGTGCTTCCAGCCATTTTTTGTCCGATTTGTTGGAGAACAGATTTGTAATTATCTTGGTGGGTGGAAGATGCCGCTTCTTCAATCCGAGTTCCCATAGTAGTAAGCACAAATTCTTTTGCTGGTTCAAAACCGCCATCAAGGTAGATTGCTCCGATGACGGCTTCATAGGCGGCGCCGGTAACGGACGTAGGGAGCGTCAAGCCATTCATTCCTTTACCAACACGGAGTATTCTGCCGAGTTCTAGCTCATCTGCGACTTCTGCACAAACTCGGCGGCTCACTACGGCTGATTTGATCTTGGTCATTTCGCCTTCTTCATAGTCTGGATACCTGTCAAATGTCTCGTGACATATAACAAATCCAAGAACAGCATCGCCAAGAAATTCAAGACGTTCATTAGAATCTTCACGTTGATCTACGGCTGATGAATGGGATAGGGCTTGCTCTAAGAAGGCATGATTCTTGAACTTGTAACCAATAATGCTTTGTACGGCGTTAATCCAGTCGTTATCCATGGCTCAAGAATGTTATTGTACCTTGCTTGCCAATTTGTGGTGATTCAGGTAGAATGAGTTGCTCGGCAAAAAGCCGGTTTAGGAGTTTTACCCATGGCTGTGCATTATCCACGACGATCTAGTAATATTAAACGAGCCCGCTCTATTGGGTTCCGCGCACGCATGAGAACCAAAAATGGCCGAAAGATTATTTCACGCCAACGTCGAATCGGACGCAAAATCAGTTAACTTCCCAATTTTCCAGTTTCCTAAAAGGTCGCCAAAAGGCGACCTTTTTTTATGCCCCTCAAAAAACAACCCCTCTTATGAATTTTTTAAACGACATGCCCACTAGGAATATTTGGATGGCCATTTGCAATGAAATCTAGAATGCGTTCTTTGCAGCCGTCCATGTCGCAAGAGGTATCAATCCCACAAGTACCAAGCATCGCGTACGTCGGCAAACGGTTTAATCGCATCTCCTTATCATCACAACACAACGCTGGGCGATCGTTACCCGCTGCAATTCGCAATGATGTCACCTCCTCGCTTGCCGTCAAATTAAACACCACTTCGCAAGTGGCAATCGCTTTTGCAACCAAAGGAATCATCGGCGCACCTCCGCCAAGTGAAACAACAATGTCCCGTTCAAACAACTCCGGTATCACACGCATTTCAGCTTCCCTCCAGCCTTCCTCGCCAATAACGCTCCAAGCGTCCTCTACCGATGAATAACCAAGAAAAGCAAGTACCTCACAATCAGAGTCAATGAATGGCACATCAAGTTCCTCAGATAGCCACCGACCAAGCGTTGACTTTCCAGAACAACGGAATCCAATAAAAGCAATCGTAGACATCCTTCCATGGTATGCTCGTAACACTATGCATGCCAACCCAATAAATATATTAAAAAACAGCGAGGTCCCTCTATGTGGCCTCCATGGCAAGAAAGTCTCAATTATCGGCTACGGAAACCAAGGCAAAGCCCACGCTCAAAACCTTCGGGATAGCGGGATAGATGTCATCATCGGCGCAAGATCACCCAAAGAGGCTATCACAGACGGCTTCACAGCTGTGTCTATCGCTCAAGCATCGACCGCCGATCTCATCATCATCGCTCTCCCAGATGAATTACAAGGCGAACTTTTCACATCACAGATAAAACCAAACCTTTCACCAAACACGACCCTTGGCTTCATCCACGGCTTTGCAATCCATTACGGCCATATTGATCCACCCTTGGGAGTCGGCGTTGTCATGGTTGCACCAAAGGGTCCTGGCATTACCGTCCGCGAAAAATTCCTCAGAGGAAAAGGCGTGCTTGCGCTCATAGCCGTTGAACGCGAAAATGCGTCGAATACCGCAAGAGAGCTCGCTCTGGGGTGGGCTGCGGGAATTGGTTCTGCACGAGTTGGAGTCCTCGAGTCAACATTCAAAGACGAAACCGAAACGGATCTTTTTGGTGAACAAGCCATCATCGTCGGTGGGCTTACAACACTCATCAAAGCATCCTTCGAAACTCTTGTTGATGCGGGGTACCCCCCCGCACTTGCTTATATTGAATGTTGTCACGAAGTAAAACAAGTCGCCGACATCATTCACGAAAAGGGTATCGCCGAAATGATGGGCGCCATCAGCAATACCGCAGAAATGGGCGCCTACGAAGCGATGACTCTTCTTGACGATGAACAACTACGGTCCCACCTTCGTACTCTTTTGAAGAACGTAAAAGACGGCTCGTTCGCCTCGAGGCTCGTCAACAAGGAAATTGAGAACAAGAAAGAAGCGCTTAGCAATCATGAAATTGAACGCATTGGCAAGGAAATCCGAAGCATCATGCAACAAGATGACGATTAATGCTTGATGGATTATATTCAAGCAATCATCTTAGGAATCGTTGAAGGCTTAACCGAATTCATACCAGTCAGCTCTACTGGACACCTCATCATCGCTAAGTCCTACATGGGGCTCACGGACAACATCGACCCGTTCCTCATTGTTATCCAAAGCGGCGCAATCCTCGCCGTCCTTGGTCTCTACAGAAAACGTGTCGCTGAGATGGTGCGAGGACTCCTTGGCAAAAACTCCGCTGGACTCAAACTAGCCATCAATCTCATTATTGCCTTTTTGCCTGCTGCAGTTTTCGGATTTCTCCTCGATGACACGATTGATGAATGGCTCATGGGACCGATACCAGTAAGTTGGGCGCTTGCCATCGGTGGAGTTCTTATGATTTTTGCTGCACGTTGGCAACGAAGCGCTTTCCACGAAGGCAGCGGCAGCCATAGCTTCATCGACATTGAACACCTCACCTGGAAACGTGCTTTACTCATTGGTTTTGTTCAATGCCTTGCTATGTTTCCAGGAACAAGCAGGTCTATGGTCACCATTGTTGCGAGCATGGCAATGGGCATGAAACCAAAGCACGCTGCAGAGTTTAGTTTTTTACTTGGCTTGCCAACACTCGGCGGCGCAACAGTATTCAAACTTTATAAAGAGTCTGACACGCTCTCAACTTTGGATTTTGGCCCAATGATACTCGGCATTATCATCTCTTTTATTACAGCAGCGATTGCAATCAAATGGCTCGTTGCCTATCTTTCGAAGCACGGACTTGCTCTTTTTGGCTGGTATAGAATTGCACTGGCGATTGTGGTCGTTGTTTATTTCGCTGACGGGGTAAACAACGAGTCAAGTACGCCAGATGGCGGAGCTGCAATTTCTTCCACTGTTTCGCCTGTCACTTTTGCAAATGACCATTGCCCCGCATTTCCAGTTGCAATCCAAGAAACGCCATCAACAATAACTGGGCCAACGGCTGATTGCCATCTTCCCGACTTAATCTCTTGGTCGCCCTTCATCAGTGACCATTGCAATCCGTTAATTTCACCGCCTGAAGAAACACGCCAGTAGACTTCACCAGCGCCGGGAAGATTCACAATGGTCGGCTGAGGAAATAGCGTTCCACCAAGCGCCCATGCAAGCAACCCAGCCATGACAAAAAAAATAGCGGCTTTGATAAGTAGCGAACGAAAACCTAGTACAACTTGACCCATAGTTTTTGGATTTTACCCTGAAAGTGATGCTAAGAGTTGTTCTTCATCCCAGACTTCGACACCTAATTCTTGCGCTTTTTTTAACTTAGAACCCGCCTTCTCGCCTGCGATAACGATATCAGTCTTTTTTGAAACCGAACCAGTAACCTTTGCGCCACGTTGCTCTAGCTCTTCTGTCAATTGCTTTCGTTCCCAATGTTCAAGGGTACCCGTAATCACAATAACCTTCCCATCAAACACGGGATCTCCCGATAAAACTTCCGTACTCTCAAGTAGCACACCTTCATCTGCAAGTCGAGAAAACAACTCTACACCTTGCTCACTATGAATTGCTTTATGCAAGGTTTCTGCTGTAATGAGTCCAAAATCATTAAGCGCAAGAAAATCTTCTACCGTTGCTCGTTGCAACAATTTAAAATTATTGTATTTCCTTGCAATTACCTTTGAAGTTGCGCGACCGACTAAACGAATGCCAACCCCAGAAAGCACTCGAGCAAATCCACGTAATTTACTTTCGCCAATTGCACTCACTAATGCATCCGCAGACTTTTGCGCAAACCCTTCAAGCGGCAACAAATCTTCCGCTGTAAGTCTGTATAAATCTGCAAAGTGCTTCACAAGTCCAACATCAACAAGTTGATCGACTACTTTGTCACCTAAACCATCAATGTTCATTTGGGCACGAGCGGAAAACCACTTTACTTTTTCACGAAACTGCGCGGGACATTCCGGATTCACACAATACAGTTTTGGCCCTTCTTTTTCAACAGGACCATCACAAACTGGACAACTGCTTGGCGGAACAACTGGAACTTGTGATCCGTCTCGTTCACATTCCTTGACGCCAACTACTTGTGGAATAATTTCGCCAGCTTTTTCAACGGTAACGATATCACCGACACGGATATCTTTGCGATGCATTTCATCAATGTTGTGCAACGTTGCATGTTGCACGGTTGTACCAGCAAGGTGGATCGGCTCCATCGTTGCGCGAGGCGTAAGTGTTCCATTTTTTCCGACTTGCCAATTCACTTCCAAAAGTTTTGTCTGGGCTCGTTCAGCAGGATATTTAAACGCAATGCACCACCTAGGAGATTTAGAAGTAGCGCCAAGTTCACTTTGTTTAGCAAATGCATTTACTCGAATGACCATTCCATCGATAGCAAATCCCATCGCTTCACGCCGCGACGAAAATCCTTCAACAGCATGTAAGATTTCATCCGCAGTCTTGCAAATCAAAAGTTGACTTGAAACTGGAATCCCAAAATGACGAATTGATTCTGTAAATGCAGCCCACGTATCTGGTGCACCATCCCATTGCACTTCACCTTTTCCGTGTGCTAAAAAAGCCAACTTTCTTTTTGCGACTTTTTTTGGATCTAAACTTTTGAGCGTTCCTGCAGTTGCGTTTCTCGCATTTGCAAAAAGTTGCTCCCCTTCTTTTTCTCGTGTTGCATTAATTTCTTCAAAGCTACTATTTGGCATAAAAATTTCCCCTCGAACTTCTAAAACCTTTGGTGCATCCCCACGAAGCTTTAATGGAATCGAGCGGATCGTTTTTACTTGGGCAGTAACGTCATCCCCTCGCTCTCCATCGCCCCTAGTAACACCTGACATCAAAATACCGTTTTCGTACCTCAAAGAAATAGCAACGCCATCAATTTTTGGATCGCAAGTGCATTCAATTGAACCACCAATCTTTTCATGCCAAAGTTGTAAGTCGCTTAGCGTGTACGTGTTATCAATTGATTGCATCGGAACCAAGTGCGTCACTGTTTCAAAACCAGGCACCGGTGCGCCTCCAACGCGCTGGGAAGGGCTGTTTGAGTCCAAGAACTCTGGGTTTTTTTCTTCGAGCTCCAAGAGTTCCCCCATCAGGGAATCGTATTCCGAGTCTGCCATAGTAGGCATTGCATCGATGTAATACTCGAAATTCGCTTGCTCAAGCAGCGTGCGAACCTCGTTGATTCTGTTTTCTATGCCCATGTTGTAGAGGATAATGCGCATCGGCACACTCTGCCGATAATTGCCGAGTGACTTTTTTGCCAATTGCTCCCTGTGCCTTACTTGCCTCCGTTTCGCTGGCATTTGGCGATGCCAAATCGGATATTCAAAAAATAGTGAATGCTGCCAATCTGAACAAAGGCAACGCAGGAGTTTGCATCATTGACACAGAAACGGGCAAATCACTCGTCGAAATACGCGCAACGCAATCCATGATACCTGCGAGTAATCAAAAACTGCTCACGACAGGTGCAGCGATCCACGTGCTTGGGCATGATTTTGAATTTAAAACGCACCTTGTTCTCGACGGCAACAATCTAACGATTGTTGGCGATGGCGATCCAACTATTGGCGATGTTGACATACTTGGAGTCACTGATTGGTCAAAAGAGAATGCCGTTTTAGATCGCGAACTTCGGACATGGGTACAAGCAGTAAAATCCGCTGGAATAAAGAAAATCGAAACACTCTTCGTCGATGACCGTATTTTTGATAAAAATTTTGTTCACCCTTCATGGCCTGCTGACCAAATCAACAATTGGTACTGTGCCCAAGTTTCTGGGTTAAATTACCACGCGAATGTTGTGCATTTTTTCCCTTCACCAAGAAACGGAACGCGCGCTTCACTCGGTGCTATTGCACCAAGAATGAAATGGAATCCAATTGGCAATAAAACATCTTCAAACATTGGCAAAAAATATACATCCTCTTTCTGGATTGCACGTTTACCGGGAACTAACAAGATGACGGCGAGGGGCAATGTAAATGCGACGCACAAAGTTCCTGTGAAAGTCGCATTTCACGACCCTGCAATTGTTTTTGGAAATGCGCTTGCTGATGCATTGCGTAGCAATCATATCCCCGTTGGCAAGGTGCGCCATGTCGAAAAAAATGCCAGCCCTACTCGAGGGGAAATTATTTTTACACAAACAACACCATTGCAAACTGTCTTAACAAGAAGTAATACTGACAGCCATAATTTATACGCCGAGTCTCTCCTAAAACGGCTTGCCGCTCACGCTACCGGACGCTCTGGCACGTTTGATGAGGGTGCGAATCTTGTCGAGTCAGTTATTGGTCAACGACTGCCAAAGAATTCTGGCAAGGCAAAAGTTTCGGATGGCTCGGGCATGAGCAGAGAGAATTCAATCAGTCCACGCACACTCGCTCGTTGGCTTGCCTCTTTTAATATCCAAGATCCCGCAGGAAAGTCTCTCCTGGATTCCCTTCCAACTCCTGGAGAAGGTACGCTAGAAAACCGTTTTAAAGGCATGCAGTTTGGCAGCCCGACCGTGCACGCTAAAAGTGGATACCTTCGTGGTGTTTGCTCGCTGAGCGGTTACATCACATTTCAAGACCAAGCACCACTGGTTTTTTGTATTATCGTGAATAACGTCAAGGGCACTGTCAAAGGCGCAAAAGCAATGCAGGAACGCATCATCTCCGCCGCAATTAAATACGGCACAGAACCACATTAAATTCCTCGGATGAATTTTTTTAAAAAAAAGCGGCGTAGATGATGCAAAAATACATCTTCTACGCCGCATAATTAAGATGTAAGACTAGTTAATTTGGGTGGTCAGGATGATCAGGATGCTCAGGCTTGGCTGAATCGACATCCTTGCCAAGAGCCTTAGCAACCGATTCTTTCAAGTCTTTTAGCATGGCTTCACCACCGGCAAATCCAGAATGCTGGCTACTTATCGAACCATCAGGGCCAATAATGACTGTAGTTGGAATACCGCTAACACCGTAATTCGAAGTTAATTTTGAATCGCTACTGCCCATAAGTACTGCTGTAGTGAATTTCTTTTCTGCCCAGAACTTTTTAACTATTGTATCAACCGCATCTTTATCGCCGCGCTCCCAGACATTAACGGCAAATACGTTTACTTTCCAACCTTCATTCTTTGCCCAAGTATCAAATTCATTGAGGAATGGAAGCCCTTTACGGCATGGCGGACACCAAGTTGCCCAAAAGTCAAGAACAACTACCTGCCCTTTTAAGGATGAAAGTGTTACATCACCCGAGCCGTCCATTTTTGATAATGTAAAATCTGGCGCTGGCTTCCCTGTAGCAATCTCTTCTGCTGGCGCACTAGCATCAGCTCCTTCTCCATTAAGCATTACTTCTGGCGATATAAGTTCTCGATCACCCGCATCAAATGTGACTACAGGTGCTTCTTTGAGAAACTCTATAGATGAAATCGCTGAAATTTCCATGGATGGCATACCGGGTTGGCTGATTGTAATGATGCCGCTTTTTATAACTCCATCTCTGGCGACAGTAATATCAACTGTGCCCATCATTGATTTCAAAGAAATCACGTCGACATCGTTACCTTCATCATCCTTCTCAGTTGTAACACCAGTTACTTCTATTCCAGGGAATCCCAGGGAAAAAGAAGTAATCCAGTCGTCCATGTCGTCACTGTCTCGAAGCGCAAGCGTCCAAACTCCGGGGATTCCACCGCCCCCTGTAACCTCTGTTAACCCCGAGTAGAGGCTATCTGCAGCCAACATGGTATATTTATTATCCAATTGTGATGTCGTCAAATAACATTTGCCATCACTCCACGTCGCAGACATTTCATCCGCTAAATCAAGTGAGCCGCCTTTTGCACCAACAAGAATTTTTGCTTCTATTACTTCGGCTTCACCACCCATCATTGAAGGCATTGTCAATGTTATCGATTCTTTAATGCCCTTGGCTTCTTTGTATTTTTTATGCACTTTATCAAAAATGGCTTTTGCTTCTGCAGTAGCCGATTCATTCGCTGAAGCATCTTTTGCTGGGTGCTCGGGATTATCCGAAGGATGTTCTGATGGATGATCCGGATGTTCAGGTGGAAAATGGTCAGGATGCGCCAAAGCAATTGGTGCAATTGAAAGAACAGATAGAATAGCAATGATTTTCATGTGGAACTCCAATATGAATATGGGGGGTGTTAATGTGACTGCGTAGAATATCAGAGAACGCTATAGGAGTTGCAACATTGCCAAAACCGGCTCTCTCAAGACCGGATGTTCAAATTTTGGCGCAATTTCCGCCAAAGGGGCAAGGACAAATCGCCTCGAAGCCACTTCCGGATGAGGAACGCACAAGCCCGGCTCATCAATGATGGCATCTCCGTAAAAGAGCATATCAATGTCTAATGTACGTGGTCCCCATTTTTCAGCACGTACTCTGCCGTTTGCTACTTCAATTTCGAGGCAAACTTTGAGTAACCTCCTGGGCAACAGGCTTGTCTCAATTTCAATCACCATGTTTAGGAACATTGGCTGTGCAATCGCTCCAACTGGATCGGTTTGCATCATCGAACTTTTTGAAAGAACATTAATTTCTTCATGAGCATCAAGGCACGCAATTGCGTTTGTTAGATACGATTCTCGGTCGTTGAGGTTGCTGCCGAGCCCAAGAAAAACATGCTTCTGCATTATAAAAGTTTCACGTGCAACATTTGCAACGCAGCCTTAGCGGCTTGCTCTTGTATTTCTTCTCTATTACCCGTAAATAAAAATCGAGTAACTTCGATTCCACTCTGTATTGCGCACCCAACAAAAACTGTGCCGACCGGTTTTTCCTCCGTTCCACCATCTGGGCCTGCGATGCCTGTAGTGCTTAGCGCGACGGTAGCACCGCTTTGTCTTCTTGCTCCCTGACACATTGCTTCCGCTACTTGCGATGAAACTGCGCCATGCGCTTGCAACATTTCTTCAGGGATGCCAAGTTGACTCGTCTTCATTGCATTTGAGTAGGTCACCCATCCGCCTTCGTACCACGTGCTCGCTCCAGCAATTTCAGTTATGTATTTTGCAATAAGTCCACCTGTGCAAGATTCCGCTGTTACAACTTTGCAACCAGAATCGCCGAGCAATCGACTGATGGCTTCTGCATCCGTTGTCATGGTGTATGCATCCCGACAATGAGTGTGTATTGCCGTTTAAAAAACTCAGCAGTCTCTCGCTTAAGCGCATCACTTCCGTAATCTTCAGGATGCCACAAACCATCATCAATCCACTGATCTCGCAACCAGCCATACTTTAAAGTTTTACGGTTATCTGGCGTAGCCATTGAGAGTTCCCCTCCAGTATTTGTAGGAATCATAGGCATTGCATCAAAAGCAAGAAGCATCGCTTTCAAATCAAAATCAGTAACATCTTCTGCAGTCACAATAGCTGCCGTATCAGGATAATGAGGATGATGCACAATCGTCTCCCATGCACGCATGAGCACTTCGTGGTTGTCCATTGCCATAGCACTAAAAATCGGTGCAATGAATGCACGCATATTTCGATCTGGATACGGCGCTGGCCTTGCCGTCTCGTAGGGGTTTATTTGATCAACCATTCTTCCTATGTATTTTGCGTACATCTCGCGGCGAACAGGCATACGACGCAATTCAAACCTTTCGGGGCCTAAGTCATCGTCAACTTCATCATTAATTTCAAATTGCCAAAGAGCCTGCGCTTCTTTTGTCATTCCATAGGTAATGAAACGAACCGCCATTTCTTTATTGGGCGCACCACGCAACAAAGAAATTGGATCTGGATCAATCATAGTTGCGCGCGGCGGATCGATATATCCAACACGATCACCCCCACCGCTGCTTTTTACTGCCTGGGCTTGATACCGACCATAAAAATCGATTGAGACACCCATAGCAGCATCGCCTTGACTGACATCCGCAGGCGGCTTTAAACTGCTCGCAGAAAAGTACCGAGCGTTCGCAGCGGCTCTGCGCAAAACCTGCCAACCGCGGTCCCAGCCGAGATTTTTTAGAATCGCCTCAAATGCAGTTGTCACGGACCCCGATTGCGCAGGATTCACCAGTGCTAGTTTTCCAAAGAGTGCAGGATTACAAAGTGCTTCCCACGTTCTTGGCGATTCAATTTCTAAATCAGCAAGGACTTCGTTGTTATACACAATCCCAAAGCCAGAAAGTGCTAGCCCATGCCAGTATCCCTCAGAGTCATAAATTGTTATATCACCGATGCTATTTTCGCCGTAGACTTCATGCAGTATTTCTTTGTTGATAGTTGCAGGAACGCTGATAGTTGTTGAACTTTCTTCACCATCAATCGTTACTGTAATTGTTTTTTTTAGTACACCATGTTCGTATGAGCCACCCCCAAATACAAGGTCTGCTTCGCCGCCGGGTTCTTTGCCTGTTTCCAAGGCGTGCTTGTATTGCGAAATCAACATCCTGCGAATTTCACTCGTGCCGCCGGGAACTGACCAAACAACTTGCGCAGGTTCGCCGTATATTTTCTTATGCCACTTTGCAAAGCCCCTCGCAAATTCGTGCCGAATTTGTTCATTATGCGGAGTGATAATAATTACTTGCGCTGTACCTTTTGGCACTTTTGCAAAATCACCTTGAAAAAATAACGGTACACCAAACAAGACAGCAAGACAAAAACCGATTATAAAAACGGCTGGTTTGTTCATGTTGCGTTACCCTGCAGTTCATGTGCCAGTTGCGTTGCCGCTTCAGCAATATCGCTCTGCCAATCTGTTTTTAGCGTCGGGTAGATAACACTTCGACTTGCCGTTGCAAGGGCACCATGACCGTCTCCGAAGCATGTTGCAATCCTTCCCGTGGTTGCGCCCTGTGCGCCGATACCAGGCATCAAAAATATTTGATGCGGCATCCGTTGTCGTAGTTCACTTGCTTCTTCCGCTTTAGTAGCACCAACAACAGCGCCCAAACTACTCCACCCCTTGTTGCCCATATATTTTTCGCCGCACGTTGCGAGCAAATCAGCGATGGATTCCGCAACACTACGACCATCAAGCAATGGTTGCTTTTGGATAGCGTCCCCACTTGGATTTGATGTTCGCGCAAGACAAAACACGCCAAGCCCCGCATCCAAAAATGGGTCAATGCCATCCATGCCAAGATACGGGTTCACGGTAATCCAATCACAAGGCCCATCAGCGGTTGCTGCAGCTGCATAATGCTCAGCGCTTATTCCAATATCACCTCGTTTTGCATCAAGAATTACTTGCAACCCCTGCTCGCTTGCCTGCTGACGAAGATCCCCAAGTAACGTCACGCCCTTTGCACCAAGGCGTTCAAAACACGCTGATTGAAACTTGAGTGCAGCGGCAATTCCTGTGACTGCATCGATTGTGCCTTCGCAAAATATCTTGAAGGCTTCCAACGCGTTAAAACCTTGCAATTCAGTCGGCATTTTTTGATAGACAGGATCAAGCCCAACACAAAGGGGTGCCCCGACTTGATCAATTGCATTGCAAAGTCTATCTGCGGGATGAGTTACACTTGTCATACTGTGCATCATAGTAGAATCCCCGATATGACCGCTGTTCCTACACATCTTGACTTACAACGCGAACGCGGTTTACACATCGAATGGAATGATGGCCTTACCGTTTTTTACTCTGTTGCACTGCTAAGGCGGATGTCGCCTTCTGCTGATTCAATCGCAACCAGAGAAGATCTCGACCAAAATCCATTAGCAATTTTACCTTCAACATACAACGAACCATTGACAATCAAAGATATAGAACTTGTTGGCAATTATGCGGTTCGCTTTACGTTTTCAGATGGACACACCGCAGGTATTTACTCCTGGGAATATTTACAAAGTTTAAAACCAGCAGAAAATGAATAAATTACTTGTCGAACCAATTGCATCTAGTGTCGCCATCGATAGCGTGCTGCATCCAAATCCATTTCAATGCAAGCTGAGTGTATTGCCCCACCAAACGAGCAACGAAGTGAATCATGTAAATAATATTGAATATCTAAAATGGATCGACAAAGCGGCGCAACTCCATTGCGATGCATGTGGATGGACTAGGGATTCATTACTCGCATCCAACCTTATGTGGTTTGTTGGCAGGCATGAAATTGATTACCGTGCAGAGACAACTTCCGAAGATGATTTATTGCTCTCGACTTGGGTAGACGATGTAAGAAGAGTGAAGTCTTGGCGAACAACTCAAATTCACTCGCTTGGCAAAACGCAAAAACTGATTTGCCAATGCAAAACACTCTGGGTTCTTGTTGATTTACAAACAAGACGTCCAGTGCCTGTTCCTGAGGCTATGGCGATTGCGTTCCAGCCATTGACCGCACCGAGGCTTGCGCAATCATGACCGTCGCAATGATTATGTCTAAGGATCGCCTTGAGCAAGAGCACGCGATGTTCGATCGTTTAGTCGTTGGACTTCTTGACGAAGGAGACCAAGTGATTCGTGTTGTTCCTGAGTCTCAAACTGAGAGTTTGCCAAGCTATGAAACTACGGTTACATTTGCAAAATGCATAGAAACTCCAATGCCCGTTTCAAGAATGCTTCGAAATAAACGACGCGAAAATATTGAAG
Source organism: Phycisphaerales bacterium (assembly GCA_014238785.1). GTDB lineage: Bacteria > Planctomycetota > Phycisphaerae > Phycisphaerales > SM1A02. The sequence goes on from JABAAL010000041.1 coordinate 51,891, forward strand.
AATTGTTTACAAAGCATGAAGTATCAACAATTGTTGGGTACGGCAAAGATGCTATGAAGCTTGCCCTTGACGTTGCAGATAACCTTGATGCGAGAGTAATGTGTGAAGTTATATCAATGAAAGATGCAATCAGCGTAAAAAATAAAACGCCTATTTGCCGCTGGCTTGCTGCAACTCCTTCCATCGAACAGGAAATTGCAAGGCGAGTGGGTATTGAACGTGCTGCGCTGGTACCCCTTGGCGTTACAAATCATAATTCAAAAACAAAAGATTATGATGCTCATAACACTTGCGTTGTCGTTCTTGACGCAGCAGGCAATAGTAAAAATACGTATAAAATTCTCGAATCACTTACGTTGTTTCCAAACATTCACGTATTTCTTGAGTTGGCAGGAAACCATCAACAACGAATTTGGAAGCAAATTCGCCAACTTAAGATGCATGACCGAGTAACTTGTTTACGCGATGCAAGTGCGCTTCGCTTACTTGTTGCCCAAGCAGACCTTGTCGTACTCCCATCGGCGACCATGCCCATCCGTACGGTGCTCCTTGAAGCGATGCTAAATGGCGTTCCAATCCTTGCAACCCAAATGCAAGGATTCGACATGCTCATCGATGAAGAAACCGCAATCATCGCACACGACTCTTGGGGAAACGGGCTCTCAATACTTCTAGATGACCCCTCAATTAGCCATCGAATTGGCACACTTGGATCTGAGTTAATAGCGCAAAAATACGGCTCAGCGGTTCAAATCGCCGCTTTCGAAGCCGCATGTACCCTATATTAACTTTCGCTCATGGTTCTATTAATAATCGACCGAGATAGATTGCATCTTTCTCCCCTCCGCCTCGTCGGCGCTGCTTTTGCTTTGTCGACGGGGCCTTTTTTTGCCCATAGCCTACAAAGCAAAACCCACAGAGAAGGGTATCTGAAATTTTTAAAAAATAGACTCAGGAAAGCAATGTTTTGAGTGTGGTGAGACCAAGCTCGAGTTTATCTTCTGGAACGGCAAAACTGAGTCTAAAGTGGGTGTCATGTTTTGAAAAAACATCGCCTTGAATCACAAGCACGTCATTCTCTATTGCCTTTGAAATAAATTCCATTCCGCACATGTTGTGCCCTGTTGGAATTTTTGGAAAGGCGTAAAACGCACCTTCTGGAATTACCAATTCCGTCACATCTCCAAGAAAATCAATAACCATATCACGCCGTCGCGCAAAACGTTCAATCAATGGCGAAAGGTCAATGTCGTACGCACCAACAAGTGCGTGTTGAAGCACCGATGGCGCGCAAACAAATGTCTGTTGCTTTATTTTAAGCATTCCATCAATGAGTGCCTTTGGGCCCGCTGCATATCCCATCCGCCAACCAGTACACCCATACGTCTTGCCATACCCTCGAATGACAAGCACGTCAGCGTTTGTTGCTGCGGGGCTCGCATGTTGAGTAGGAGGAAATACAAACTCATCATATATTTCATCTGTAATTAACAAGATGCCTTTGTCTTGGCAGAGTAATGCAATGTCAGCTACTTCTTGCGCGGTTAATACAACGCCCGTTGGGTTCGCAGGCGAATTTAACAAAACAGCTTTTGTTTTATCCGTAATACAAGGCGCAATTCGCTCCGCTGTCATTCGAAAGTCTGGATATGTATCACATAACACCGCTTTGGCTTCAGCAATACGTGCAAGAGTTGGGTAAATGACAAAATACGGATCTGGAATAATTATCTCATCGCCTGGACCTAAAATCGTAAGACATGCGAGTGTCAATGCGCCAGCAGTCCCCGAAGTTACCATTGCGGCATGATGCGATCCTTCATCGAATTTCCATCCGTATTGCGTATGTAATCTAGTATGAATAGAGTCGAGTAAACAAGGATCACCTGCTGTTTGCGTATAGCCGTTTTTGTCTGAGAGAATCGCATCAATCGCAGCTTGCTTGATGGAATCGGGAACTAAAAAATCAGGCTGCCCAATGGACAAATTAATGGGGTCTTCGCATGCTTGCGCAAGCGCCCATACACGCCGTATCCCAGAAGTTTCAATGTCTTGTACGCGATTAGATAGCAGACGCTCAATGTCAAGCACAGAACCCAAAATTAATTTTCGCTGCCAGCTTCTTCTACGCCGTCTTCTTCGCCGTCTTCAGTGCTCTTCTTCTTACCAGCAATCTTGATTTTACGACTTCCAACTTTTGGTAAACCGATTGGCGAGCCATCTTCTTTGTTGAATTTATCTTCGCCGGCAAGCAATTCAATTCGTTCAGCACGAGTAAGGACGTTGCGGTGTTGGTTAAGACCTGTTGGCTTTGTTTTCAAACTTCGATGAAGACTCATAGTTCTGTTTCCTAATTTTTCTCGCATTACTTCTTGTAAAGCGACTGGTAAGCATCCTTTAAGTCGCTTCCGCGACCTTCATTTGTTTTGGACCATTGCTGCCCGATGGCATAAATATTGGACCGTACATCTGCCGCGTCTGCATCATTCCTATTTGCCGAACCCGGCAATGCAATAACACGGTAGAGCCGCGTATTATTGCCAGAAATGGCATATGTTTCAAGTCCTTTTTCCCTACAGAACGTCGCTAATTGCACTGCACCGTCTTTTGTGGTCTGAATCAGCGTAAAATAGTTGTTTCCAGAGATCCTTGGATCGCTCATAATCGGCCCCCAACTGGAACCAGTACCTTCTGCGTTGGTGTTTGTTGGTGGTGTTAGCGCTGGACTTGGTGTTAATAGCACCTCTACGAGGTCATTTGATTGAATTTCGGTTACTTCTTCAAACAAGCGTTTCCCGTAGTCTTCTCTTGCTATATCAGACCCTCGCCGAAATCCCATGGTGTATGAAATCACAATTAAAGCGATGCACACCGCCACAATCACACCAATAGAACCAATAGATATCCGTATCGAACTGCCAGGGGTTAACACGTTGTGATCAAGATTGACATCTTCATCGTTGGCAGGCACAGAGCTTTGCGTTAATTTGGGTTTATGCAAGGGCTTGTTCCCCGAAATTAACTCATACAGTGCAGGACCTTTTTTTCGACTCATGGTGTACCTCCAATACCTATCACACTTGCCATCGCCATTCCTCCAGCGTGCGACAGGCTTAAACGCCAATCGCAAATTCCTTGCTTGGCTGCTATTTCTGCAGCGCGGCCTTTCAATATAACCATGGGAGGACCATCCTCTCTTGATACGCTGATGTCAATCCAATTGATTCCACCAGCAAGTCCTGTTCCGAGCGCTTTAAGGACTGCTTCCTTTGCAGCATACCTTGCAGCAAAACGTTGTGCACGCATTTCTTCTGAAGAAACATTTGCAGAATCTTGCTCAACTTGTGTAAAACAACGATCTATAAAGGTTTGACCATGCTTCTCAAGCATCGTCGCGATACGTTCTACATCTACAATATCTATGCCATGCGCAAGTATCATGACTTTACCTCCAAGGCACAGACATCAAGCAAATGGCCTAGTTGCAGAACGATTAATTTTTGCATTGCAAGCGTCACCGCCTTGGGTGAACCTGGGAGCAAAAAGATTGGTGTTCGTAAATCATCTGCGTCAATCCAGCCCGCTTCTGCTCGGCTCAACATTGCCGCAGCACCTATTTCTTCATAACTTAATTGACGAAAAAGTTCACCGAATCCCGGCATGGATGCTGCCATCAATGGAAGCACCGCTTCTGGTGTCACGTCTCTTCTTGATGGGCCAGTGCCGCCTGTGACAACGATAGCATCTACCGAGTCGTCGGCTGCCCACCTCGAAACCATCGCAGCAATCGCAGCATGTTCGTCTTGCACAAGTTCACGCGCGACAATGGAATGCCCCGCTTTCTCTAACTCGTCGACGGCAATCTTGCCGCTACGGTCATCTTCAAGTGAACGCGAATCACTCACGGTCAGCACCGCAACGACTGCCCTTCGTGTTGAAGTGTCATGCTTCATCCACGCAGCATACCCTATAGACGCTCTACAGTGATATTATGGTAAAGGTAATGAGTGAGAGCCAAATCCATATTGAGTTTACGAACCTTCCCGTCGATGTAACCACCGCGAGTACCCTTCCTGCGATTGGGTGCGGCGGCGAGTGCATCTTCGTTGGCAGGACTCGGCCAGAGCACAATGTAACACACGGCGAACTCATCGCCCTCCAGTACGATTGTTACCAAGAAATGGCCGAAAAAGAACTGCGAACACTCGCACAAGAAGTTATTAACAGGTATGAAGTTCGTCATGTTCGTGTGACACATAGTGTGGGCAAAGTTGCTCCCAACGAAGCAAGCATCGTCATCGCCATTGCAAGCGATCGCCGAGATGATGCGTTTACTGCGTGTCGATTTATGATTGACTTACTCAAGCAACGCGTTCCCATTTGGAAACAAGAACTGTGGGCAGATGGCACCACTTGGAAAGATGGCGTGCCGCTTCAATTGCAATGATAAAAAACATCTTCATCGTTCTTGCAATATTAGGGGTTGGATGTTTTTTATATGATTATTACTGGCTCAACGCTCAAGTACATTCGCTCATGGCTCAAAACTATTTTCTGATTGAACTAGAACTCTTTGAAGAAGCAATGCAATACCGGCATGAAGCAGAAGAACTTGGTAAATGGATAACACCCGTTGCGGTGCTTGCCTTTTTTCTTATCGCTCCATTAACTTGTTACCTTATTGTAAAAAGAAAACAAAAACATGCCCAAGAGTGAGCGAGCAGAATCAATTTTTAAAGCGTTAAAGAAGCGATATCCAGACGCACACTGCGCACTGGAATACAACTCTCCCTTAGAACTGTTGTTCGCTACAATTCTTTCGGCACAATCCACAGACGTTGGTGTCAACAAGGCAACTCCCGCTTTGTTTAAAGCGTTTCCATTAGTACAGGACTACGCAAATGCATCACCGGAAGAAATAGAACCCTACATCTCCTCCATTGGATTGTTCCGCAGTAAAGCAAAATCGATCTACACTTCTGCACATTTGATCCTAGATGACTTTGGCGGCAAAGTGCCAGACAACATGAAAGACCTCATCAAACTTCGAGGCGTTGCACGAAAAACTGCAAATGTTGTCCTTGGCAACGCCTTCAACAAGAACGAAGGCATCGTCGTAGACACGCACGTTGGACGGCTTGCGCAACGGTTTGGCTTAACGAAAGAAACAACGCCGGAAAAAATTGAAATAGATTTAATGGCCCTCTTTCCGCAAAAAAATTGGACGATACTTAGCCACTTGCTCGTGTGGCACGGGAGACAAGTCTGCAAAAAACGTGGCGGTACGTGCGCTGAAGATTCCATTTGCAAACGCTACTGCATGAATGCAAAGCAAACCTAAGCCCCTACCACAATAATAGTTGATAAAACTACACACAAACTACACGCATCCGTGTCATGATACGCAAATGAGTACACCAACCAATGATCGGCTAAGTCAACTACGAAATCTACTTGAAAACGATCCACATGATGCCTTCTGCATGTACGGCATAGCGATGGAGCATGCAAAAAGTGACGCACACCAAGAAGCAATTGCTTGGTTTGATAAGACTATGGAAACTGATCCCGCGTATTGCTACGCTTGGTTCCATAAGGCTAGAAGCCAGGAGTCTATGGGCGACCAAGCGGGAGCTATTGCAACGCTTCAAGATGGCATCGAACAAGCGAAATCCCATGGCGACCAACACGCAGAAGATGAGATGGGCGGATTTTTGCAAAGTATTCTATGACGCACCTGATAACCGCAATTGAACCATCAGAAGAGGACCCAAACTTCCGCGACATCTATGTCCAAGGAAAGTTTGCGATGACACTTTCCATTTCTGCCGTTGAGGAATTAAAGCTCACCATCGAACAGCCGTGGGACGACGAAACATCGAACGCTATCGAAACATGCACCGCGATCGAAGATGCAAGACACATAGCTATTGATCTAATTTCTAGGAGGACATGGGGATGCAATGAGCTTATAAGAAGGCTTGTAAAGAGAGGGAGTGCCAAAACAATAGCTGAGCAAACAGTAGAACAACTCTGCGACGACGGATGGCTTGACGACCATGCTTTTGCCTGTGCGCTGATTCGTCAGTGGCTTAGGAAAGAACCGGCAGGGCGACGATGGCTTCAACACAAGTTATATGAAAAAGAAATTCCCCAAGATATTGCCAATCCTGCAATTGATGAAGAACTCGCTGGAATTTCAGAGCAAGATTCCGCCAATGAGTTTGCAGCAAAACGAATTGCAAAAACTTCTGGTGACGATGAAACAGTTCAGCGAAAAGTTATGGCAGCGCTCAGTCGCAAAGGATTTTCCCTTGACGTTGCCTTGCGAGCATATAGAGGAGCTCAAGAAGCCGACAACTCGTAGCATCCACGAAGGAAATTTGGGACCGTCCCCCTTTCCTTGGGGGCAGACATCTTCGGACGAAAATACAGCGCATGTGCAATAACCTAATCCCTCTTCTTCACTACTCGCCTTAGTATCTCCGTGGCACATCCCTTCGAGTTAATAAACTGTAACTCTCAAGTGCACCGCTTAAACAAAATGAGGTCGTTATTGCTACGATGCCCATCATGTGTACTGCTGGGCACCTCCCAATCGAAATATCCTTTAAGGATCACCTTGCCAATACTAAGGCGATTGTTATTGACTGCAGAACCGCAGCAGAGTACGAGCTTGGCCATATTAAAAATGCGATTAACGTGCCACTTCAACACTTGAGTATTCGAATTGACAATTTACCTTGCACTTACGATGATGCTATTTTCGTATATTGCAGAACTGGGAACCGATCAGATACGTTCGCGACATATATTCGCTCGATTGGTTTTACTAAGTGCCAATCCATTGCCGGTGGCTTTGAACTCTGGGGAGAGAGCGAATGCTAAAACGTCGGCTCATTACTGGACCGCTCTTAAGTATCGCGCTCATTGCACTCATCTTTTTTGATGACCGAATTGGCGGTATAACTTGTGATTGCGGGACAACTTTTCAGCCCGGTCTTCTCATTGCATTACTCGCAATGCTCGCAGCCCCGCTTGCAGCGCTTGAATTCAATACGATGGCGAAAAATGCAAGAATCCGCTGCAGCGTTCCGATGCTCATCCTTTCCTTGGAAGCGTGGATTGTCGCAATTTATTGCATGCCCTCATCCCTTGCATCTACGACAGCCATCGCGCTCTTGGCAAGCATAGCAGTGGGCAGCTTCGCACTCTCCGTTATTTGCCTTTCAAGGGGCAAGGATTTACGCGGCGTTATTGCTGGTTCGACATTTACCGTAGCAACGGCCGCATACGTTGCAATGGGGTTTGGGCTACTACTTTTGATTCGTCGCGACCACAGCGCTTGGTGGATATTTGGAATTATCGCAACTGTAAAAATGTGCGATACCGGTGCATTCTTCGTTGGATGCAACATTGGCAAGCACAAAATGATCCCTTGGGTAAGTCCTGCTAAATCTTGGGAAGGATTAGTTGGCGGACTCATCACTGCTTCTCTTGCCGCTGTTGGACTTGCGGCTCTCAATAATTTTTATCTTCCATCCGAACCAGAAATTACATTGGAATACGCTGCTTTTCTCGGGATTCTATTTGGAGCACTTGGACAGATAGGAGACTTACTTATCAGCGTATTCAAACGAGATAGCGGTGTAAAAGATGCATCCTCGGTCCTTCCGGGTCTTGGTGGCATACTCGATGTGCTTGATTCTCTCTTATTGGTAAGTGCCGTTGCCTATTGGCTGCTTCCAAAGTGAGCCATACTCTGATAGAATTAGACGCTATGCCTTTGATTGACAACTTGCTGACTCTTTACAACGTTGATCGACAAGTTCGCAGTTTGCGAAGCCGAGTCGAATCAGCACAAATTTACCTCAATGTCCAGAACAGACAAATGGAGTCGATCGGAGTCGAGCAAACCGAAAATGATTTGCAGCGTAAACAGCGCATAGCAAATATTGCAAATGTCGAAACTGAGATTGGCTCAATTGACTTGCGAATTGAACACCTCCGCGAGGAACTCAACAAAGCGGTTAATGACAAACAATACTCTGCTTTGCTTGCTGAGATGAACACAATAAAAGAACATCGAAAAGCTTTTGAAGACGCAGAGCTTATTGAGATGTCTGCTGTGGAAGAGCTTAATCAATCTGCAACGAATATTTCAGAACGTCAAGAAGAACGCCAAAAGGTAATGAAAGTAGCTACAAAAGAACTTAGTGTTCGCAAATCAGAAATCGCAGAACAACTCGCAGAACTTGAGACTGAACGAGCCACTGCAGCCACAGTTATTCCTGACTCGGTACTCGATGAATTCGATTCGCTTGCTGATGATTACGAAGGCGAAGCAATGTCAGCCATTGAAATCATTGATCTCAAAAGGCGAGAGTATTCATGCACTTCATGCAGTTTACGACTTCCGCTTGATTCCATTACTTCCATGCTTGGAAACAAAGAGGAAATCGTCAAGTGCGTTTCGTGCGATCGAATCCTCTATCTCGAAGTCGAATCTCGAGAAGCAATCGCCCCCACCGAACAATAAAATAGCCTGCGGCTTATTAATTTGCCTCAATAATAACTAAAAAAGCCCCAGTTTGACCGGGGCTTTTTTAAGAACATTTGATTAACTATCGTCTTCGTCTTCGTGCCAACCCTGCTATCCCCACGAGCGCCAGTGCGCCTGGGACTGGAACTGCGCCTGCGAATATATCAACGGTTACAGCATCTAAGACATTATGCGGTGCGGTGCCATTCACAAAGAATGCCCATTCTGTAACAACTCCTGCATAGTTGGAGAGATCCCAAGAATACGAGGTAGTAACATTCGCACCAAAGTTTGGAACTTCTTCGTAATAATTCGTTGCAAACGTGTCGTACGAGAACATCTGGCCAGTCGTGCCATCGCTGACCCAGAGAGTAACTCCAGCATAGTCCATTTCGGTTCCCATCGATGCCAGATTCAAGACTGCTTGCTCAAGTGGGCCATTCCCGTACACATGTATTTCTAAACCAGTTGCTTGGTTGTAAATATTGCCTGAACCGGTAACCATCGCGCCGTCGGCAAAATTAAACAACATCCCACCAGTGTCACCGCTGTCATTGAAGTTCGGAGCGTTATATGCTGAACTAAAAGAATCCCAACCATAATACGTCGTACCGGCATCACCACGCCAATTTGGAATTTCTGGGTTGATTAAATCTGCAGAAACCTGCGTTGCTACTACTGCGGCGACTGAACATGTTATTACTTTACAAAACATCTTTCTAATTCCTTTTTAAACTTATAGATCCCACGCCGCAATAACTGAAAGCAAATCTGAGACGTTCACTTCACCATCTGCGTTTAGATCACTTGAACAACAACTACAAAAACCCCAATCGCTTAGGGCAATCAAAATATCACTTACGCCAACAGAGCCGTCGCCATCGAGGTCTTCGGGTACAGTCGAAGCTTCTTCTGCAATAACTGTAAAATGTAACTGTGCCGCATCTGCAATTCCAAAATACACTGCCAAACTTTCCTTCATGTGAAAGTTAGGCTGTATTAAACCGATGGTCTTTCTCAAACCGGGCTGCTGCGCTGGGTGTAACGACGAAACGATAAAACTCAACAAGCCTTCACTGAATGAATTCCGCAAATAGCACTGAATCTCTGGATCTGCTACATTTATTTCAAAAGAAAGAACCGTTTCGGTTTCCATAATGGCACCTGGTGTTAGTTTTGCATTTGCTCCAATAGCAAACGGTTCGGACTGAAATGCATCGAGTACATTATTTGAGACATCAATTTGGTATCCATCTATACAAGAAATTGGATATGCATTTCGTTCTCGCCTTGAAGCACCGAATGGAAATGGTCCTGTTTCACCAAACGTCCAACCATTAAATCCTCCTCGGAACGCTGCACCGAATAATTCCATCGGTCTCCCTGCATCCGTGTCTTGGACACCGGTGTCGGCAAGGTGGCTCTCCCATGCATCTGCAGTAGGATCGTACACATTCCCTTCATTGCTTATAGAAATATGCAACGTTGCTTCCACAATGTCATAGTTTGAAGCGCCAAGCCCTACAGGTATTTCCTCTGGTGTTATAAATCCAAGAAGAATTTGCCCATCTCTATCATCGAATATTTCGTACCCGCCCCCAATAGATGAAAAAGTAGCTGAAACTTCACGGTCACCAACCGAACCATTAAATGGGTACATCCAGCGATCAAAATCTGGCGCCTCAAGCGTCGTGGTAAACGAATCTGCGAAACACAGTTGCGTTAAAAACAGCATCATATAGTGTGTGAAAGTTCTTACATTTACTAAATTCATGCCGAAGGATTATATATTAAATGAGACGACCTCGTAATTAGGGACTTTGTTATAATCAAACAAATAGAATTTTTCTGAGCTCATTCCCTTTCTTTGCTCATTCAGACAAAAGACTTTTTAATCGATGGCTATTGACAAAATACACAAATCAAAACATGGATTCACACTGATTGAACTCTTGATTGTGATTGCAATTATTGCCCTTTTGGTTGGGCTAACAACCGTTGTGGCAGCAAAGGTGGCAACCTCCGCTAAAAGCACAAAAGAAGCGAGCGCATTGCGATCGGTGCTCCAAGCGTACACACTTGCTACGACTGATCATAGGGGTGCGTTTATTGCTGGGTACTCCAACAATCAAACGGAAACATTTACGGGACCAGATGGCGAAGTAATTCCATGGCCAGCAAGCGGCCGCTATGTTTGGAGGATACTCCCCTACTTAAATAACGCCGCAGCCTCCCTCTACGTCAACGAACAATCGGCATGGCTAAACCAATACGCTGGAACAGAGAATTATAATTATATTGCAAGCCTCTTTCCCTCCTTTGGATTAAACAGCGAATGGATGGGTGGCGATGCTCGAACCACAGCGATGCCAGCGCTAGAAAGCAAACGGTTATATGGTAAATTTCTCTCTGATGTCCCTCACCCATCAAGGCAATTAGTATTTGCTTCCGCCAAAGCACCAGATGGTTCTGATGAAGTCTCACTCATAAAGGAAGGGTATTTTGAAATTAAAAGCCCTTACTTTCCAAGTGCAGGGAATGCTTGGAGATGGCACACCATTGACGGTACGCCATCAACTATCCCAACCGAAAACTCTGGCGATCATGGGAACCTCTCTACACGGCACAGCGGTGAAGTACTCGCAGGTCAACTTGATGGCTCTACAGAATTTCTTAGCCTCAATGAACTCGCAGATATGCGTCGCTGGGCGCCAAGCGCAAATAGTCATGACTGGACTCCATCCATAGCACCATAATTCAAGATTTGTTTTTGTTGACTACAATGAACACATAATGTTATGCCCTTATTGCGAACGAGATGATGACAAGGTCATCGACAGCCGTGGCTCCGATGGAGGCAAATCTATTCGTCGAAGACGAGCGTGCCAAAAATGCAACCGCAGATTCACCACATTTGAACGAGTTGAAAAAACTTCACGGTTAATGGTCATAAAACGAGATGGCACACGTATCCCATTTGACCCTGAAAAAGTTCTCAGAGGGCTTCAAGCAGCTTGCGGCAAAAGGGGCATTCCAGAGGATCGAAAAATAGCAATCGTTCGTGATGTTGAAGAAGAGCTCATGGAATTATTTGAGCGAGAAGTCCCAAGCAAAGAAGTCGGCTTGCGCGTTGCTAATCAATTAAAGACCGTTGACCAAATCGTCTACATTCGATACGCAAGCGAGTATTTTAATTTTCAAGATTTGGAAGCCCTCTCGCGAGAAGTTTCCGAACTGCAAGAAGAACCCCCAATCATCCCAAAGCAATCTGACCTTTTTAACAAATAAAGCAACAAGTAGACCCATGCCAACAATCACACTTCCAGACGGTACAACTCGTTCCTTTGAAGGAACCATAACACCCTACGCCATTGCGTTAGACATTTCCGAAGGTCTTGCTGCATGCGCAGTTGGCGCAAGAATTAATGGCGAGTTATCTGATGTACACGCATCCATCGAAAAAGATGCAGAAGTAAAGATAGTCACTGCGCGAAAAGGTGAAAAGGAAAGCGATCCAGACGCGCTTATGCTTATTCGCCACAGCTGCGCACACGTCATGGCCGAAGCAATTCAACGAGTTCACCCCAAGGCAAAACTTGTGTACGGCCCTGCGCTGGACAATGGTTTTTATTATGACATTTCTTTTGATGATGATCAGCCGCTCTCAAGCGAAGAGTTTGAAGCCATCGAAATCGAGATGAAAGCAATCATCAAAGAGAATCGACCGTTTACTCGGTATGAATTATCCGCCGATGAAGGCATGATAAAACTTGCCTCAGAGGGAAGCAAGTATAAAATTGATAACGCTGAACGAGCGATTGAAGCTGGGTCAGAAATATTGACGTGGTACGCAACCGGCACCCCTAATGAAAATTGGGAAGACCTTTGCCGTGGCCCCCATGTCCCAAACACGGGACACATCGGTGCATTTACATTGCAAAGTATTGCGAGCAGTTATTGGCACGGCGATGCTGATTCAGACAGACTAACTCGCGTCTATGGAACAGCATTCGTGCACAAGAAACAACTTAAGAGCCATCTCAAATTACTTGAAGAAGCAAAGAAACGAGACCACCGTGTTATCGGTAAAAAACTTGGGCTCTTTCATATTGATGAAATGGTTGGGCAAGGGCTCTTGCTTTGGACACCAAACGGCGCGATTATTCGCCAAGAATTACAGAACTTTATCTCCGAACAACTACGACGACAACAATACAGCCAAGTCTTCACGCCACACATCGGCAAACTTGACTTATACCGAACTTCTGGGCACTACCCCTTCTACCAAGACAGCCAATACCCTCCGCTTATTGACCCCGATCAATTACACACACTTGCAAAAGAAGGGTGTTCATGCGGCGAACTTGCAAACATGATGAAGGATGGCGACATTGAGGGATACTTACTCAAGCCGATGAATTGCCCGCACCACATTCGCATCTATGCGAATGGGCAACACAGCTACCGCGATTTGCCGATACGACTTGCTGAATTTGGAACTGTGTACCGTTGGGAACAATCTGGCGAAATAAGCGGCATGACTCGAGTTCGTGGCTTCACACAAGACGACGCACACTTGTTCTGTACCGAAGATCAAGTTGAAAGTGAAATCATCGGCTGCCTTGAACTAGTCAATATTATTTTCGACACGCTTGGCATGCATGACTTTACCGTTCGCATCGGACTTCGCGATACTGATTCAGACAAGTATGTTGGCGATTCTGCAAACTGGGAGAAGGCAGAAAACGCGTGTCGAACAGCAGCCGCAACACTCGGTGTTCCTTGGATTGAAGAAGAAGGTGAAGCAGCATTTTACGGTCCGAAGATTGACTTCATCGTAAACGATGTCATCGGAAGAAAGTGGCAATTAGGCACTGTGCAGGTTGACTATAATTTACCAGAACGATTCGACCTTTCGTACATTGGCAAAGATGGCAACCAACATCGCCCTGTCATGATTCATCGAGCACCATTTGGTTCAATGGAACGATTCATTGGTGTTCTCATCGAACATTTCGCAGGCGCCTTCCCAACATGGCTAGCGCCTGAACAAGTCCGAGTCCTTGCAATTTCTGAGAAGTCAAACGACTACGCTGACAAGGTGCATCAAACGCTTTTAAATAACGATATTCGCGCCTCTGTGGACAAGAGTGATGAGCGCATTCAAGCCAAAATTCGTAGCGCTGCTGAGATGAAAACCCCATGGATTCTTGTTGTAGGACCACGCGATGCTGAAGGAAATAATGTCAGCGTACGCATGCGAGGAATAATGGAAGATCTTGGTGCAACTGGGCTTGAACAATTCAGTAACGCCCTTTCCGAAGAAATCAAGAGTCGCGGCAAGTCTTCTGCATTAAAAACTTGCTTTCCGGACGTCGAATTACCAGAAGATGCTTGATTATTGGAAACAATTTGCGTATCCTGACCACTTGAGTCTTTTGCTAGAGACTCATACGGATATGAAAATGAAATGTGCCATCAAAAAGTACCGACATCTGCTTTCAAAAAGCTCAATGTCTGTATGTACACATGTTTCTAACGAAACCGCATGATCAGTATCCTCACACACAACCCAATACTTTTGCACTGGGCATGTCCAATAGACAACGCTTCAGTATTTTCATTACCTCAAATCGGAGAACTGTACTATCGCTCGTAGACGCTATATCAAACCAAGGGAAAATGCTCGGAACCTTCCTAAAATTAATGACCGAATCAGAGCACAGCAAGTTCGCCTGATTGACCAAGATGAGAATATGATTGGGGTAGTAGATAAAAGTGAAGGTATTCGGTTAGCACAAGAAGCTGGTCTTGACCTCGTTGAAGTTTCTCCTACTTCTAATCCGCCCGTTTGCCGAATTCTCGACTTCGGTAAATATCGCTACGAGCAATCCAAAAAAGAACGCGCAAATAGAGCTAAAACAAAAACTGTCGAAACAAAAGAAGTTCGGCTCGGACGTTCCATGAAAATTGATCCGCATGATGTACAAATTCGAGTGAATCAAGCAAGGAAATTTTTGCTAGATGGCCACAAAGTTCTTATTGTTCAAAATTTTCGTGGTAGAGAGATGATGCATAAAGAACGTGGCAGTATCCGCATGCAAGAAATAATCGAAAAACTTGAGGATATTTCTAAAGTTGAAACGACTCCAAAGTTTGCCGGAAGACGACAAACAATGGTTCTTGGGCCAGACAAAGCAAAAATTAAATCCTACCTCGCCTCAGTAGCAGCGCTCGAAGCAAATAAACAGGAAACTGAGCCAGAATAAATCTATGTCAAGGTATGGCATCATTTCAGATATTCATGGCAACGCAATTGCGTTGAAGGCGGTATATGAAAAACTCGGCGAGATGGAAGTTGACCGAATATTGTGCCTTGGAGACATTGTTGGCTACGGACCTGCTCCTGCAAAATGTCTCGATTTAGTCCTTAGTTATTGTCACGAAGTGATAAAAGGAAACCACGACGAGGCAGTCCTTGACCCAGACCTTGGAAGATATTTTAATAATGCGGCACTCGTGGCATTAAACTGGACTCGTGATCAACTCGGGCCATATCACTTACACGCCATTAGCCATATGAAAACTAGAATTCGTCTCGGCGACTCGTTGCTCATGGTGCACGATACTCCAGTGCTTCACGATTCTGCATACGTTCATGAACTGCCTCACGCAATTGAAGCCTTTCAAGGGCTTGACCAAGGCATTTGCCTTCATGGCCACACCCACTTGCCAACCATTTTTCGTTCACAGAAAAATGGCGAGATTTCACTTCAGATACCAACAGAAGGCGAATCGATATGCTTGCAACCTGAAGATCGCTATCTTTGCAATCCGGGATCGGTCGGGCAACCACGAGATGGCGACCCGCGTGCAAGTTTTGCAATTCTTGACTACACGTCCCCAGATGCTGAATCCAAATTCACACTCTATCGCACCGAATACAACATCAAAGCAGCACAAGATGAAACCCACAGTGTTGGGTTACCCTCCATCCTTGCCGAACGCCTTGAATTCGGCTCCTAATTTAGCATGACGTTGCCAGATCAAGTGCTTCCAGATTAACGACCGTGAGATAGTTATTTTCTGGGACTGTCCCCCTTCTCCACGTGCGCAGTAACTGATGGGTAAACTGAAAAGACGCGATACGGAGAATCAAATTTCTTTGACCCAGTTACCATATCGGAACCGTAGGTAAAACAATACTACACGAAGAATCATCTCTCCACAGAGTGCATACCAAATTCCAACAAGTCCCATATCAAGATAGACGCCCAAGAACCATGCCGCAGGCAAACGCACGCCCCAACTTGAAATCGTGGTGATAATCAACGTCCATACTGTGTCTCCAACGCCCTTGAGTGCTTGCCTTGTCACCATCATCACGGCAAAACCGATCTGTGTGATTCCCGCAATAAATAATAATTTCGGAACAAGTTCTAAGTGCAACGGTTCAGTTGAAATTATTGAAGTTAATGAATGTCCCGCAAACATCATGACAAGACCAAGCGGTCCCATAAGCATCACCGCTAAGAAAACACATGCAAGAACAGATTTTCGTGCTTGCTTCTCATTTCTTGCGCCAAGGTACTGACCAGCAAGCGTACCAGCAGCAACGCCAATTGCGAAACCAGGAAGAAAACTAAACGCTTCCAACTGCACGGCAATAATGTGCGCACCCTGCAATCCCTCCACCACTGGCTCATCTTTATCAATTTCGATTGCCCTCTTAGCAGCAATCTTTCCAATAAATTGAATTACGAACAAATTCGCGCCCCACATTGAAAGCCCCTCAATAAAGTTAGGTATTCCAATCTTCGCAATTCGCCAAAACAATCCAAAATCAGGCACGAGGTCGCAAAGATGAAGTTTCAAATCTTTAGCGCCCCGTAGTAATACACCTACTATTAATACGCCGCCAACAAGATAGGCAACTGCGGTGCCAATTGCAATTCCAATCACATGCAAATCCCAAGAGAATGGGTTTGCAAACGTCGATTCACCAAGACGAACATCTGCACCGCTCAAACTCCAAGAAAGAAACACATTCACAATATTTACAACAACGGTAACAATGGCTGGCCTCAATGTATCGCCACTACCGTGCAACGCCATGGCGCCTGTTGTCATCACACTACAAGCGGGCATTCCGATTGCCAACACATGAATATACTGCACTAAATATATTTTTGCGCTTTCTGACAACTGGCAAAACTCGCCCAGTGGTGCTGCGCAAAGCCAGAGTGTTACCCCAACAATACCGCCCCAGAAAAAAGCAAGGGTTAAAGACTGCCCAAGAACTTTATGGCCATCTTTAATCTTTCCTCCGCCAATCGCTCTTGCAATGAGTGCTTGTGCACCAATGCCAAGGCCAGAAACTGCGATAGAGATAAACCAACCAATATAGGAGCCGATTCCAATTGCGTCCATCGCGGGTAAGACAACTGCCCCAGGAAGTGCCCCTGCAAAAATTTTATCTGCAAGTCCCACACATGCGATAAGAATTTGCTGAATAAGAATTGGAATTGCTAAAAACCAAATTGCAGCCCACATTGTTTTCCCCGCGAGGGGTCCCGAACGAATAGCGCCAGGTGGGTGAGAAAGTGGTTCCTGCAAATCTTCGGGAGAAGGCTGCATGGAAGCGATCCTTCGCTGCTCATCGTCTACCGAGCTTGTATAGTTGTCGTTATTGTTGTCGCGCGTCACTGAGAATCATCAACGTCATCATCATACGTTGATTTTGTCGTTTTTTCCTTCAGACCCGCGGGAGAATCTGGGCGTTCATGAATTCGATGCTCCCAAAAAATTACACTATCCCACCATCTATCTACATGCTGGTATGTTGGATATTCGTACACGGATTGATGAGCAAATAGGCTATCCCCTGCGCGGACTGTCGATTCGCTCCAATCGTACCATGCATCCCAGTCTGTACCAAACACTTGGGCAGTCAAGACATGAAGGGATTCGGCGGATGCGAGATTGATTGACAAGTCATTATTCTGCAAACCTTCAATTAAACCATTAAAAACTTGTGGCTGCGGGTATTGTCCAAGTGCGATTGCAGATGCATACCGAACTTGGTTCTCTTCATTTGGGTTTCGAAGCGAACGAAGTAATGCAATCACAACAGAGGAATTATGCAATCGCTGCAGTGCATATGCCGCAGCTCGACGAACTTGAGCACTTTCAGATTCTGAATAATTAAGCCAAGGCGAAATTAATGTTGCATCATTGCTATCACCGAATCGAGCGAGAGCATTAATTGCAGCCGCCTTCACAAGTGGATCCATATCTGCTTCTATATAATCTCGATACAACGCGAGATAATCTGGCGCTCCGCCAAATGGTGAATTTGCCAGCAGCGTAATTCCTTTTCGCCGCTTATCTGGATTGTGTTGATCTAACGCCATCCCCGCTGCTTGCCTCGGACTTATTGGCGAAAAGCCATCCGCCATATTATTAAAATCATCCGTGACACAACTCACAACGAATACAAATATGATCAATACAATATATTTCATGATGAAGTTTCATCCTCCCCTGCACGAACTCGAATGGTTTCAAGCATAGTCTTGACTTCCTCTGCCATTTTAGTATTTGGAAATTGCTGTGTTATCACTTCTCCAAACTCTATTGCTTCTTCCCATCGCCTGTCACTTACAGCCATTTTGAATCTTGCGCCAAGCGTGTCTTTGTATTTAGTAATCACATCCGTTGCGGCAACGCGGAATTTCCTCGCCTCATCTGGTGTCAAATATCCATCGAGTTCTCGAAGTAATTTCATCGCCTGTTCTACATTTTCGCAACTGGCCGCTTCAAGGAATCTTGCTTCTAAATCATGTCGATAGTGAATTCGAACATCGGAAATCCTTTGTTCAAGACCATGGAGTTGTGGAGATTCTGGAAACAATCTTCGTAATCGCGCAGCGTCTTGATATGCCTCCACCCACTTTCTATCAGCGAGCATGTTCTCAAGTTTTTCAACTTCTTCGCAAATCCGAGCATCATGAAAATTATGGATGATTGTTTGAACCTTCGTTCGCAGCACTTCCGATTCCTCAACCGCGCCAAAAACGGTAGCCATTTGATCACAAACAATAAGGGCGGAATGAAATTCGCCACGTTCGATATCCTCTTGCACTGTATTGCGCAAGACGCTCAACTCGCGGTCACGAAACAAGACGCGTTTTGCATTTTCGGACATTTGTACCGCTTCAAGGATTGCATCAAGTTTACCCGCTTCACTTGAAGATGCATTGCCTGTAGTAAAACGTAGCTGCCAAGCATAGCCTAGAAAAGCTAGATCAATGCCCAGCACTATAAGAGAGGCAAGGAATAAATTGCTGGACAATGTTCCTGCAGATTCTGTCGCGCCAAAAATCACGCCAACAAGAGATAGAATCGCTAAGACAAGGTAGACCACAAACAAAGCGGCACCATCTTTAGAATTTTTTCTTGTTGCACTCATCGCTAACTGCAAGGAACGGCCTCTCCGCAATCTGAGTTCACGGGAACAATACACAAAAATTCCAATGGCGAATCTCCAGTATTCCTAAATTGGTGTACATCGTTTGAGGGGATAAAAAGTCCATCTCCACCTTTAATAGTTTGGACTTCACCGTCGCATTCCACTTCCCCCTCGCCAGAAAGCACAAGAACTTCGTGTTCCCAGGGATGTTGATGTGTTGGTGTAAACCCATCCACATCAACCGAAAAATGTCGCATGGCAAATGTCGGAGCATGGTCATCACGACCTACGAGTAATTTCATAGAAACACCCTTAACTCCATCACCTTCAATTGGGGTTGCTTCCATATCTTGAATACTACGTTTAATCATTTTGAGTATGCTCTCACTTTTTGCATTGTATACCCAAGGAGCCATGTCCATGACCGTCAAGATTACCTCATTTGCACTCGGAGACTATCAAACGAACTGCCACGTCGTAACAGACGGCGACGACTGCTGGGTTGTGGATTGTGGCTATGCACCAGAGCCACTAATCGAGCACATTTTGCGTGAAGACTTGCGCCCATCGTCGATTCTTTTGACCCATTGCCACGCTGACCATATTGCGGGGCTTGATCAACTTCGAGAAACAATTGGAAATGTACCCGTGTACTGCCATCCAATCGAAAAAGATTGGAATAAGGACCCCACGTTCAACTTGTCTGGTTTCGCAGGAACGCCAATAACGGTAACGCCACCAGATGGATACATAGAAGAGGGCGACGAACTTACACTTGGGTCTTCTTCTTGGCGAATTCTTCATACGCCTGGCCATAGCCCCGGTAGCATCTGTTTTATTCATGACGAGTCAAATCAAGCAATTGTGGGGGATACCCTATTTGCTGGCTCAATCGGAAGACACGATTTCCCCACAAGCAAGGTTGAAGACCTTCGCCATTCCATCCAAACCGTATTGATGTCGCTTCCCGATGAGATGCATATCTACCCTGGGCACGGTCCAAGTTCCACAATCGGACAGGAACGAATAACAAATCCATTTGTCATCCAAGGCTTTTAAAAAAATCCCGCTGATCGTTTATTCGTCGTTATCTGGCTTAAAGGATTTTACAACTTCTTGTTGGACGTTTGCCGGCGTACGCTCATCGTGAGAATATTCCATCTCATAGGAACCCGTACCAGCAGTAATTGACTTAAGTTGACTTGTGTAAGACATGACTTCTGCAAGCGGCGCTTCGGCCTCAAGTAACGCTTGGTCACCGGGCAACATGTCTGTACCAAGAATTCGACCTCGTCGGCCAGAAATATCAGAAGAAATATCACCAATCATATTCATCGGTATTGCAATATGCATCTTTACAAAAGGTTCAAGGAGCACTGGCTTGGCTTTTTTCACTGCTTCGATAAACGCCTTCTTGCCAGCCGTCATAAATGCAATTTCTTTTGAATCCACTGCGTGATGCTTGCCATCGTACACCGTGACTTTAATGTTATACATTGGGTACCCAGCTATCGCCCCATCGTTCATGACAGACTTAACGCCCTTCTCTATTGCAGGCATAAATTGCTTCGGTACTGAACCACCAAATGTGTCGTCAACAAAGACAAAACCATCTGCGGATATCTCTGTTTCCTCTCCAACGGCTGGCTCAACCCGAAGATATACTTCACCAAACTGACCAGAACCACCAGACTGTTTCTTGTGCCGATGGTGCCCCTCTGCTCCTGCAGTAATCGTTTCTTTGTAGGCAACCTTAGGCGTTCGAGTAGTAACTTCGACAGCATACCGATCCTTCATCAAACGAAGTTTTACGCGCAAGTGAATGTCACCCAAGCCACGCATCACTAGGTCGCCGGTTGCGGCGACTCTATCGACTTCAAGCGTCGGATCTTCGGCTTGTAACTTTGTGAGCACTTCGCCTAGTTTTGTTTCAGCGTTACGGTTGGCGGCATCAATTGCCAAACCGTACATTGGTTTTGGCATCGGCAATGGCTTAATTTTCATTTGTTCACTAATAGAAGCATCGTGCATTACTGATCCGTAATGAAGCTCGTCCACTTTTGCAACGGCACCGATGTCGCCAGAGATCACTTCCGGTATTTCGACGTGATCCTTGCCTTGCAATTTAAACACATGACTAAGACGCAATGGTTTTTTATTGTCACCGACACGAGGATGAACACTAGAATTCAACGCGCCTTGATGCACTCGAAAAACACAAAGCTTTCCAACATACGGATCCGCTGAAACTTTAAAAACATGCGCTACCGGATGGGCGCCATCATTTGTTGCATTCCATTCTTCTTGATCATCACCATCATTAATCACAAACGTGCGCGGATTGCCTTCAAGAGGGTTTGGGCAAAGATTCGCGATGAAATTCATAAACTCGGGAACACCTATATTTTCTTTTGCCGCCATAAACATGACGGGCACAAGGTGCGCTTGACGAAGCGCCATCTCAAATGGCCCATGCAATTGTTCTGGGCTAACTTCACCCTGCTCTAAGTATGATTCCATTAATGCTTCGTCAACTTCAACAACTTGATCAACAATACCTGTATGAAAATCTGTAACATCGCCTAGATCCGAATCGCCTATTGCGTTACTAAAGCAATTAATCACTGCCTTTCCACCATCTGCTGGAAGATTCACTGGGCGGCATTCGCTGCCGAATGTAGTTTGGATTTGGTCAAGAAGAACTCCGAGGTCTTCTGCATGATCAATTTTGTTAATCAAAATCACTTGAGGAAGTTGACGATCTTTGCCAATCTTAAAAAGTTTTCGAGTTGTAGTGTCAATCCCCGAACTAGCATCAATCATAATGACTTGAGTTTCAACTGCAGGAAGTGCGGCAACTGCCTTACCGAAAAACCCAGGACTACCTGGCGCGTCAATGATGTTGACGTGTGCGCCTTTGTGATTAAAGTGCACAATCGCGCTGTCAATACCGTGCGTGTATTCTTTTTCTAAATCATCAAAGTCACAAATGGTGTTTCCCTGTTCCACCGTACCGATACTGCCGATTTCTCCTGCTGCGTAAAGCATTGCTTCGACAAGGGTCGTTTTTCCGGCAGCGGCTGCGCCGGTCATTGCAATGTTGCGGATATCCGTCGTTGTGTATTTAGCCATTGGCTTCTCATCTCCGTCTGAGGCGTTGTAAAAAATTGATAATTAAGAGGATATGACTATAGCACTTAATACAAGTCTATGAGCAAGAAGTTTGACGAATTCCCTCATAAACAGCCGCACAAACAGCGGTAGCGAGGTTTAAACTTCTTGCATCGTTTACCATTGGTAACGTCAAGCGAGCATGTTCGCCAACAAAATCATGTACTTTTTGAGGAACGCCGTGTTGCTCACTTCCAAAAAGCAAATAATCGCCAACCTTAAATTGTGCTTCCCATAGTGGCACAGAACTCTTCGTCGTAAAAAGCCACAAGGTATCTAGTTTTTCTTTTTCTACAAACGATTCCCACGATGCGTGCTCCACGACGTCAAGTAAATGCCAGTAATCTAGACCAGCTCTACGAACTGCTTTTTCGTCCATATCAAATGCGATAGGATGAATAATGTGCAAACGGCAACCGGTTGCCATTGCAGTTCGTCCGATGTTCCCAGTGTTGTTTGGGATTTGCGGCGAAAGCAATACAATATTAAAAACAGGTTCAGCCATCAATGTCCATATAAGGGGTGTCGCTCGCACAATTCATGCACTTCACGTTTCACTGCCTTGCAAACTTCTTCATCACCACCGCTAGCAAGTACCCGATCAATCATCGAGGCAACGACGTACATATCATCTGTGTTTAAACCACGTGTCGTCAATGCCGCCGTACCCAAACGAAGACCACTTGTCACCATTGGTTTTCGTGGATCATTGGGTATACCATTTTTATTCACCACGATGCCAGCGGATCCAAGCCAATCTTCTGCATCTGCGCCAGTTAAATTTTCATCACGTGGGCGCAAGTCTACAAGCATTAAATGATTGTCGGTCCCACCACTGCAGAGCCGATACCCGTGTTCCACTAACGCATCAGCGAGCGCAACAGCATTCTCAACGACATTCGTTGCATACGTTTTAAACGCTGGCTGCAGCGCTTCTCCAAAAGCAACCGCTTTT
The DNA here is from genome assembly GCA_014238785.1 of Phycisphaerales bacterium. Lineage (GTDB taxonomy): Bacteria > Planctomycetota > Phycisphaerae > Phycisphaerales > SM1A02. The sequence continues at coordinate 75,030 of JABAAL010000041.1, forward strand.
GCAGCAATAACGTGCATCAATGGTCCACCTTGGCTGCCGGGAAAAACTTTGCGGTCAACCAGTTTTGCAACTTCTTCATCGTTTGTGAGTATCAAACCACCTCTGGGACCACGAAGCGTTTTGTGTGTCGTTGTTGTCACAATATGTGCATGTGGAAATGGTGACGGATGCTGCCCGCCTGCAACAAGACCAGCGATGTGTGCAATGTCAGCCATCAAATAGGCGCCAACTGAATCTGCGATCTCACGGAAGCGTTTGAAATCGATTGTTCGAGAGTATGCACTGTACCCACAAATAATCATAGTAGGGTTTGTTTCAAGTGCACGCTCTGCGATGTGATCGTAATCAAGGGTTTCAGTTTCAGCATCAAGTTCATAACTTTCAATGTTGTAAAACGTGCCTGAAAAGTTTGGTTTTAATCCGTGGCTTAAATGACCGCCCGAACTAATAGGCAACGAAAGAATCGTATCACCCGGCTTGCACAACGCCATAAATGCGGCGACATTTGCGTTTGCGCCGCTGTGTGGCTGCACGTTTGCAAAGTTGCATCCAAACAATTCCTTCGCTCGATCTCTTGCTACATCTTCAATCTTATCGTGGTATTCACACCCACCATAATATCGCTTGCCTGGATATCCCTCTGCGTATTTATTGGTAAGCCACGAACCCATAGTATGCATCACAGCAGGCGATACATGATTTTCTGAAGCAATCAATTCCAGTGTGTATTGTTGGCGCTCTGCTTCGGCTGCCATACTTTTTGCAATTTCAGGGTCAGCGACTTCAAGGGCGCTGAGCAATTCCAGCGACATTGGGTCAAGAATAGGCGTTTCTGTAGTATTTGTCATACCGAGTATTCTACACAGAGTATGCACATCCTTCTCCTGCTTCTTCTTGCTCTTTCTCCAATTCAAATCGATGGTTCTTTTGACGATTGGGAGGAAGGCGTAAAAACAACAGAAGACAGCAATTACATCTATCTTAAAATCTCGATGCCAAAAAAAGGCTGCTTACAGAAGCTCCCCAGAGAGAAAAAGGTCTCGATTGGCCCCTACATTGTGCGCTTTTCCCCCAAAGAAAAGGAACATGGCGTTGCGTGCACCCAGGATGGCGCATCGATTTCACCTTATGAAGCCGGACTCGTTTTTGCGCCGACAACAGCGTCTCGAATGTTTGAAGTTCGTGTCAACAAGCCAAAAACGAAGCAACCCACCTATCCGTTTGCACTAGAAAAAACAGGCATATTCCGTGTCGTTAGTTGGAACGTCAAATTTGGAAACCTACTGGACAATCCTCGCTGTGGCACAAGGATTCTCAAAGCACTCCAGCCAGACGTGTTACTCTTGCAAGAGCTTGACGGCGACGACACACCAGAGAAACTAATAAAATTTCTTCAAGGCGCCCTAGGCAATACGTGGAATGTACGCATGTCTGCGTCAAACGGTACTAAGCAACATCACAAACTACGAAGCGCCATCGCTTCGACATTTTCATTGGATGAAATCGAAATAAAGAAAAAGGAAACTCTTAAAGCCATTCGTGCAAATGCCGTCATCGATGGAACTGTTGTCCAGTTTCTTTCGCTCCATTTACGGTGCTGCGGGGGGCCAACCGGTGAAGAAGAAAAACAACGCCAGCGTGAAGCGAAAATTATTCGCAGGGCTGCTAAATCATCAACAAGCAGTGCCTCGATTATTGCTGGTGATTGGAACCTCGTTGGAACAATGAAACCTCTAGATATCGTAAAGGCAAAAGATTTTACTGCTGTTGAAGCAATGCAACCAGACGGCGCGCTCTATGCAACGTGGTCAGATGTAACGAGCTCCTTTACACCCGGCCGGCTCGATTGGATGCTATTCAATGGAAAAACAATCCAAACATCAAACAGTTTTGTTTTGGATTCATCTGACTTTGATACTGAAACACTCGAAAAGTACGGCCTGCTACGCGACGATACTGCTACTCTTTCTGACCACCTTCCACTTGTTGCCGATTTTCATTTTACGAAATGATCCTTCAAACAAACATCGCTCCTATTTCGGTTGGGTACAACAACAATACGCTCATCTGTAAATTTGGAAGCCACAAGGTTGAACGAGAACCATCAAAAGTGATCGCAGCACAACTAGCCGACTATTTTGCGGGGAATAAAACAACAGCATTTACTTGCGAACTCCCCGATGGGACAGTATTCACTCGCAAGTGTTGGGAAGCTTGCAGAAACATTCCCTTCGGTGAGACTAGGACATATGCGGAACTTGCAAAAAGTGCTGGCTCACCAAAAGCGGCGCGAGCGGTAGGACAAGCAATGCGAAAAAATCCACTCGTCATCATTACACCATGCCACCGAGTCATTTCATCTTCTGGGAAATTACACGGCTACGCAGGAACGACTGACCCACAGTGCAAAGAACTTCGACGTAAACATTTCCTCCTCTCCTTTGAAAAGGGTATAATGAAGGCATGAAAATCACAATTGTAGGCACTGGGTATGTTGGCTTAATCACAGGTACTTGCTTTGCAAATGCAGGCAACGATGTGGTTTGCCTTGACATTGATCCTAAAAAAGTAGCAACACTCCAAAAAGGCGAAGCGCCATTTTTTGAACCAGGTTTATCTGAAATGATGACGAAGTCAATCAATGCAAATCGTTTGCAATTTACCGACGATGCATCAACCGCTTTTGATGACGCTTCAATCATATTCATCTGCGTTGGTACACCAACTGGCAAAGATGGTCGGTGTGATCTTTCACACGTCATGGGTGTTGCCGACAGCATCTCAGACGCACTTGATTCGTTCGACACGCCACCAACCGTTGTTGTCAAATCGACGGTTCCTGTCGGAACAACACACAAAGTTGCAGAGCGGCTCAAGGGCAACTATTCCATTGCTAACAACCCAGAGTTTTTACGTGAAGGAAACGCTATCGATGATTTCATGAATCCAGACCGAGTTGTTTGCGGTGTTGAAGATGACCGAGCAAAAGAAACACTTGAAAAGTTGTACGCACCGTTCATTAGCGACGGGAACCCTATCTTTTTCTTTGATATACACTCCTCAGAAATGGTGAAGTATGCATCCAATGCGATGCTCGCTTGTAAAATTAGCTTCATCAATGAAATTGCATCCCTTTGCGAACGCAACGGAGCGAATATCGAGCGAGTTCGTGCAGGTATGTGTGCAGATAGTCGTATTGGAAATCAATTTTTCAAGCCGGGCATCGGCTACGGTGGTTCATGCTTCCCAAAAGATACTTTGGCCGTGATGGAAATGGGCGAAGATGCAAAAGCACCTTGCCTTGTCAATACAGCGGTACACGAACTCAACCAACGACAACGTCGATGGTTCGCCGACCGAATCCTTACCCATTTCAAGAGCAACCTTGGGGGCAAAAAAATTACGCTTTGGGGACTTGCCTTTAAGCCCAATACTGATGACGTTCGTGATGCGCCTTCTATCGACATCGCCAAGGCGTTACTTGCTGCAGGCGCAGAAGTTACGGGATTTGACCCAGAAGCTTCGGTAACATTTGCTGATGAAGTTCCTGAACTTACCGTAGCAAAAGATATGTATGAAGGCGCCAAAGATGCGGACGCCCTTATCATCTGCACTGAATGGTCGGAATTTAGTTCACCAGATTTTACTAGATTAAAGGCAATGCTCAAAGAGCCCGTCATTTTTGATGGAAGAAATTTATACCGACGTTCAGAAATGGAAAAACATGGTTTTAATTACTACTCGGTGGGAAGACCAAGTGTAGAAATTTCCCCTGCGGTAACGTAATTCGCTTGACAGAAGCGGCTGCTGTACTGTTAAATGCATGTACTCGTTTGAAGGGCGAGTTCTTTTTTGCGCAAAAACACCCTATTAGTTCTCAGTTTTATTTGCATAACAAGCGGCACCCTTGCGCTGAGTGCCCCTGAAAATTTAAGTATTTTTGACCCCGTCTCGCCGTCAGCAACGCCGATTCGAGATTTATTTATGTTGGTCTTTGGGGTAATCGGTATTATTTTCGTTATTACTCAGGGCGCACTTGTTTGGTCGCTTATCCGGTACCGTGCCAAGGGCAATGAAATAACTGAGCCGCCGCAAATCTACGGAAGCAATCCTATCGAACTTGCATGGACCGTGATACCAATTCTTATCGTCTTCATTCTCTTCCTTGTAACAACAAGAACAATCTACTCTCTGGATATGCAAGAACCACCCGAGGGTGCACTTCGCGTCAAAGTAACTGGACACCAGTGGTGGTGGGAGTTTGAATACCCAGATTTAGATTTTGTAACAGCAGGCGAACTCCACGTTCCAAAAGGTGTCCCAGTGTTTCTTGATTTGCGATCTGCGGATGTTATTCACAGTTTCTGGGTACCAAGGTTATCGGGAAAAACTGATTGCATCCCAAACCGTGAAAATCATCTCTGGTTTCAAGCCGACGAAATCGGAACGTGGTATGGCCAATGCGCAGAATTCTGTGGTACCCAGCATGCAAAGATGTTAATCCGCGTCATTTCTGAAGAGGAAAGTGAATTTGAAGCATGGGTTGCAAATCAAAAACTCGATGCGCCCCAAGTCCCGACACCGCTCAATGGAAAAGAGATGTTTCTTTCGCTTGCTTGTGTGAATTGCCACAACGTCAATGGAATCATGATGCAAGGTGGCTTTGCGCCAAACCTTACGCACCTCATGAGTCGTGATACGATTGCATCGGGCGCTGCAGAAAACACGCCCGAAAATCTTAAAAAGTGGTTACGCGATCCTAACTCGATTAAAGACGAATGTCGCATGCCCAACATGATGCTTACAGAAACCCAAATTGATTCTCTTGTGGAATTTTTAACAACCCTCAAATGATTGACAAACCATACAGCCCGCGCTCTAGCAAACTCCATGAGTGGGTGACGACTGCTGATCACAAAAAACTCGGCGTGATGTATATCGTTTGTGGCATTATCTATCTCATCGTCGCAGGTTGCGAAGCGCTCATGATACGCTGGCAACTTGCCGTGCCAGAAAACGATGTACTCTCTGCCGAAACGTATAACGCGTTCTTTACGATGCACGGCACAACGATGATTTTCCTCGTTGGCATGCCAATCCTACTAGGTGCTGCAAATTATTTTATACCGCTCATGATTGGCGCAAGAGACATGGCGTTCCCGCGACTGAATGCCTTTGGCTTCTGGCTCTTTTTCTTCGGTGGGCTCTTGCTCTACTTTAGTTTTCTTGGCGGGCAAGGACTTTCAGGCGAAGAAGGTGCACCTGATGTTGGCTGGTTTGCATACGCACCTTTGACATCGACGACCTTTTCACCGGGATCTTCAACGGACTATTGGATTATTTCACTCTTTGTAGCTGGCATGGGTTCAATCATGACTGCGATCAATCTCGTTACGACAATCTTAACTATGCGCTGCAAGGGCATGACTTTGATGAAAATGCCCATCTTTGCTTGGATGATGCTTGTCGATGCAATTCTCATTTTGATTGCCCTGCCAACACTCACTGCTATTCAAATTATGTTACTCCTTGATAGACAATTCGGCGCACACTTCTTCGACGCACAAGCGGGTGCTGACCCCCTCATTTGGCAGCATTTGTTTTGGTTCTTTGGACACCCAGAGGTGTATATTTTAATCCTACCTGGCTTTGCGTTTGTTTCTGAAGTCACGCCAGTGTTTTCTAGAAAAGTTTTATTCGGATACCCGTTAATGGTTATTGCAACAATTTCGATTGGCTTCATCGCTCTTGGCGTTTGGGCACATCACATGTTCGCTACCGGCTTGTCGCCCACGGTCCTTGCTTATTTTTCAGGCGCAACCTTTTTAATCGGCGTACCTACTGGCATGAAAATTTTCAATTGGATTGCTACGCTTTGGGGCGGACAAATACGTTTTGCAACACCGATGTTGTTTGCCGTTGGTTTTATTGCAATGTTCACCATCGGCGGGTTAACGGGCATCATGCTCGCCGTCGTGCCGATGGACTGGCAACTCTCAGACACGTACTTCGTTGTTGGGCACTTCCACTTTGTCTTGTTCGGCGGCTTGCTCTTTGCCATATTCTCTGGTTTCTTTTATTGGTTCCCGAAGGTGACAGGTAAAATGCTCAACGAAACTTTAGGAAAGTGGCAATTCTGGTTCCTGTTTGCAGGATTCCTCCTTACCTTTGGCCCAATGCACTTCTCAGGTTTCGAGGGCATGCCAAGAAGAATATATACGTACATGCCAAACAGAGGTCTCGAATTTTACAACATGCTCTCCTCCATTGGTGCCGTAGTGCAAATCTTTGGCTTTGGGCTTTTCGTCGTAAATGTTTTACATAGTTTACGAAAAGGAAAGCCCGCGGGCGATGACCCATGGGACGCTTGGACACTCGAATGGTCAACGACCTCGCCACCCCCGCCATGGAATTTTGCAACGATCCCTTCAATTGCAAGTCGAAGACCACTCTGGGACACTAAACACCCAGACGATCCCGATTGGAAATACGAATGACGAGTCAGCCCAATTCCATTGCAGTACCAAAAATGTTGCCCCATGGCCACGTTGGCATGATGTCGGTCATCACGACCGAAATCTTTTTCTTTGCTACCTTAATCGTTGTTTATTTAGCGTATCTTGGCAAAAGCATTAGCGGCCCAACGCCTGAAGAACTTTTGAGCATCGGTCTTGCTAGCATCAATACTGTTGCGCTGCTTGCAAGTTCTGTCACCATCATCCTTGCGCTCAAAGCATTGCGTGCTTCCAATCAAAAAAAGTTTCTTACGTGGCTCCTTGTCACCGTTGCACTTGGCGCATGGTTCTTAGTTGGTACCGCTATCGAATGGACCGGACTCGTCGGAGATGCGCACTTCACGTTGCAGACAAATTTGTTTGGATCAACTTTTTATACCCTCGTTGGCTTCCACGCGTTTCATGTCACATTTGGCGTGTGCGCACTTTCGTTCATTTGGTTTTGCGGTTTCATGGGCTGGGTACAAAAAAAGCATCACCAAAATATTGAATATGTATCGTGGTATTGGCACTTTGTTGATACCGTCTGGATCGCCGTGTTCCTTGTTGTATATGTGATTGGCAGATAATGGCATCGAAGAAAAAAATTCAAGTTGCCGTCCCTGCTCCAACTGCTTGGCCTCTTGTTGCTGCACTTGGCATGGCGCTCACCTTTACTGGGTTCCTTACAACATGGCCCATTGGCCTTGTTGGGTTCATTTTGTGCATGGTTGGCTTCGTAGGCTGGTTCAAGGACTGCTACCCCGGCGATCGCGAAGTTGAACTTGAAGTGTTGCCGCACCATATCCCCGCTGAAGTTACTACATCACGAACACTTGATACGAACCACCCACTCCACAGAGCAAAGTTACCGTTAAAAATCCATCGCGCGCCTTCCGGAATCATTGGCGGCATCGCTGGGGGCATCGCCATGATAGTTGTCGCTGTTCTTGGCAGTTTCATTCTTCATGGATCACCGTGGCATCCGTTTAACCTAACGGCAGCAACACTCATGCAATCCATGGCTGAACTTGACTTAAATACCTTTCACCCTACTGCTTTGTTCGTAGCGCTTGGTATTCAACTTGTTGCCTCGGTTTGCATCGGGCTTGTGTACGGCGTTGCGCTCCCGCTTATGCCAAAACATCCCATACTTCTTGGGGCACTGATCATGCCATTTATCTGGAGTTTTTTATTGTACGCTGCGATGCGCACAATTAATCCAGAACTTGACGATACCGTTAACTGGTGGTGGTTCCTGGTTGCCCAAGTCATATTCGGCCTTGTTGCAGGATTTGTTGTCTCAAAAGGCGAGCATATTCACACGTTGCAATTCAAGGCGTTCGCCGAACGCGCAGGCGTGGAGAAGAACCGATGATAAGAACATGCATCCTCATACTTCTCGTTTGTCTTATGGGTTGCGGAAAACCTTCGCCAGAAGATAGACCAATTCGACCAAGCAAAATCATGGACTTTGACACGCTTTTTGCACAGCGTTGCGCAGGCTGCCACGGCACAGACGGCGCGGGAAGTGGATCCATCGCACTGCATGACCCAACGTTGATGAACATCATCAGCAGGGAAACCCTTCACGATCTCGTCAAAAATGGTCGACCAGGCACACTCATGCCCTCATTCCAAAGCAACACTGGCAATCCACTCACCGATGCACAAATAGAAATACTCGTCGATGGCATGATGCAACGATGGAGTGAAGATGCGCCGCCGTGGGCGACAGATAGACGGTATGAAGTTCAACAGGGAAAAGCAACTCGCGGCAAGGGTGCATTCGTCCATATGTGTGGCCAGTGCCACGGGAACGATGGACTTGGCGCAAGCGCTGGTTCTGTCATCAACCCAGCATTTCTTGAACTTGTAAGCGCACAATATTTACGCACCGTAATCCTTTGCGGAAGACCTGAACTTGGCATGCCGCAACTTGCTGGAAAAATCGAAGACCAAACGATTGACGATATTGTTGCTTGGCTCCGAACGCATAAAACATTTCGGAGTGATCAATGACACGAAGAACATTACTCAATCGCCTTGCCCTTCTTATCAATGGTACGGCAGCCGTGCTTGTCGGCGCCCCGCTCATTGGTTTCATTTTTTCACCCGCTTTTGATAAAGCAAAAAACAAATGGATCTCCCTCGGTAAACTTGAAGCGTTTACTGTTGGCCAGACAAAACTTGCTGAGTATATGAACCCATTTCTCGTTCCATGGGATGGCGAAGTCGCGAAAGTTCCTTGCTGGGTTCGGCGCATTGACGAAAAGACGTTTCAAGTTTTTGCAATCAACTGTGCACATCTGGGTTGTCCCGTGAAATGGTTTGCTGAATCTAAACTTTTCATGTGCCCCTGCCACGGCGGCGTATATTATGAAGATGGCTCAAGAGCATCCGGCCCACCTCCTCGCGGTTTATACGAATATGAATACCGAATCAAGAATGGAAACCTAGAAGTACGAGGCGGCAGACTCCCCACAATTCAGGAGAGTGTGTAACTTGAAGAACCCACTCAAAAAAATGTCGAATTGGGTAAACGACCGTATGCAATTGCAATCGTCACTCGGACCAATTATGTCTCACCGCGTTCCACTTCGGTCGCGTTGGTTTTATGTCTTTGGTTCTGCGACGCTCACCTGCTTCTTAATGCAAATTCTAACTGGAATCATGCTTTCGCTCGTGTATGTGCCCAGTGCAGATCAAGCATACCAATCACTTGAATACTTGAATTATGTGCAGCCGCTTGGATGGTACGTACGAGCGTTGCATGATTTCTTTGCAAACGCCATGGTCCTCATGCTCATTTGCCACCTCGTGCAAGTTGTTATTTTTGCTGCTTATAAATACCCAAGAGAACTCACGTGGATATTTGGTGTCATCCTTTTTCTTTGCGTCGCTGCAATGGCATTCACTGGACAAATATTACGCTGGGACCAAGATGCATACTGGGGACTTGGCATTGGCGCATCTATGCTTGGTCGCATTCCACTGATCGGACCCTACGCTGTTCACCTCATGCTTGGTGGCCCAATCATTGGCGGCGAAACGCTTTCTCGATTCTTTACGCTGCATGTCTTTATTTTGCCATTGACTATTGCTGGGGTCATCGCAATTCACGTTATGCTCGTATTAAAGAATGGCATCTCCGACCCACCCAAAGCGGGACGGCTTGTAAATCCTGCAACAGAACGGGAAGAGTACGAAGAACGTATTTCAGGCGAAGATGGTACAACGTTTTTTCCCACACCAGTTGCCCGAGATGCAATCTTCAGCGGCGGCCTCGTCATCGTTGTTGCACTTCTTGCAGCCATGCTTGGCCCAAACGGTCCAAATGGTATGCCAGACCCCACCATAATAGATACGTCACCAAAACCAGACATTTGGTTTATGTCGATATTCTCCGCCCTTGCACTCTTGCCGCCGGGTGTTGAAACATTTTTAATTTTAACCTCACCTATCCTACTTATTGCAGCGCTCTTTGCTGTGCCATTTTTTAGCAACAGCGGCGAACGACACATCAGCAGAAGACCCGTTGCGGCGATCCTTCTCGTCTTTATTTTTATGGTGTATGGTGTTTTGACTTGGCTTGGATACAAAGCGCCATGGTCACCAAAGATGGAAGCGTGGAGTTCTGACGAAACTCCAATCACTTTTTTACAAGGGAGACCTCCAATTGCACTCATCGGTGCTGTTGCGTTCCAATATAAACAATGTCGCAACTGTCATCAACTCGGTGGCATTGGCGGCGAGCGCGGACCTGAACTTGACACGGTAGCAACGATTAAAACATCCGGTGAGTTAATGCGGCAAGCAATTCAAGGCGGTGGAAACATGCCAACGTACGGTCACAACCTTTCCTCCACGGAACTAACTGCAATTGTCAAATTTCTCACAACCTTGCATCCTGATACTGAATCACCTGCAATGATCCCCGACAAATCCTTGAACCCTAAAAACTAATCTACAGCTATGGCAAGTACAATTCAAATCGCATTGAGTGCATGGAACATGGATTGGGTAGCGTTGTTTCTCGCTGTACTTATTTGCTTCGTGTACGTTCGTGGCTGGTTCGGTTTACATGTAAGACAACCAGACAAATTCACCCCTGCACGGCTTTCCTACTTTGTTTCTGGTGTAGTGGTCGTCTTGCTTGCCATCGTTTCGCCATTGGACACATTTGCCGGCACGCTGCTCCAAGTCCACATGGCGCAGCATATTTTGCTCATGATGATTGCACCGCCGCTTCTTTGGCTTGGGTGGCCTGCACTGCCACTTCTTTGCGGCCTTCCTCGCACGATTCAAAAGTATTGGATAGGACCATTCTTGATTTCAAAGGGGATGCATACGTTCTCCCGTTTCTTCGTGCACCCCATCGTCGCATTGATTCTATTTATCGCAACAACTTGGCTCTGGCACTATCCAAGCGCCTACCAACTTGCACTTGAAAGCGACATGTGGCATTCCATTGAGCACGGCTGTTTTTTATTCACGGCGATGCTCTTTTGGTTCCCAGTCGTTGCGCCCCATCCTTCAAAACCGGCATGGCCAAAATGGACAATGATTCCATACTTACTCGCAGCAGATATTCAAAACACTATATTCTCAGCCTTCTTTAGTTTCGCAAGTGAGCCCATTTACTCTTTTTATCCAGACCTTGGCCTCTTTGGTACAACTCGATTACGGGATCAATCTTCAGCGGGCGGTCTTATGTGGGTCGTAAGTTCATCGATCTTTCTTATTCCAGTTGCCTTCATTGTTCAAAGCATGCTTACGAATAAAGACACGCTTCAAAAGCCCGTTACAACGCCATTGTTCAAGAAGAGAACAAGCAACCAGAAGTTCTCCTTTCAATGGCTTTACCGATTACCTTTACGAAGATTTGCACAGTTGTGCATGTTCGCACTCGCACTTATTGTCATCGCGGACGGCTTACTTGGCCCTTCCCTTTCACCGCTAAATCTTGCGGGCATCTTGCCGTGGATTTGGTGGCGCGGACTCGTCATCATCGCAATTCTTGTTGCGGGTAATTTTTTCTGTTTTGCATGTCCATTTATGTTCGTTCGCGAACTTGGCAAGAAGTTACCAATTGCAACTATTCGCTGGCCGGCATCGCTTCGCAACAAATGGATTGCCGTTGCGCTCTTTGTTCTATGGCTCACGATGTACGAAGTTGGCGCCCCATGGTCGTCGCCAGTATTCACCTCTTGGATTATCATCGGGTACTTTTTCTGCGCGTTTACAATCGATGCCTTTTTCAAAGGCGCCGCCTTTTGCAAGTGGGTCTGTCCCATTGGTCAATTCCACTTTGTCCTTTCGATGCTTTCGCCCTTTGAAATCAAAGCCCTCTCAAAATCAACCTGCGATTCGTGCAAAACTCAAGATTGCCTCCGCGGGAACGAAGCCCACCGAAACCAACTTGGGGCAGGTCCCAATGGTGACCCCACTTATGACCTCAATGGTTCGAAGAGTCTGACCCAAATATTGCCTACAGTTAAAGCCTCGCGCGGCTGCGAGTTGGAGTTATTCGTGCCCACCAAACAAGGCAATCTTGATTGCACCTTTTGCCTTGACTGCGTTCGTGCATGTCCACACGACAACGTCGTTCTCTCGCCATCGTTTCCGGGCTTGGATCTCGCCCAAGAGACATACCGCGGTTCGATTGGCTCGCTGCAACGACCTGACTACACAGCACTAATGATGGTCGTTGTCTTTGGAGCGTTTGCAAACGCAGCCGGAATGATTGCGCCAGTTAATAGAGCCATCGACAGTGCTTCACGATGGATTGGTGCCCCCTCCCCAAAACTCATGACAGCGATCTTTATACTTTGCGCCGCATTCATTCTGCCAAGTTTTCTTTGTATCCTCGCTAAGAAGTGTTCCAAAACAACGTACCAAGTGGCGTGGTCGCTCGTCCCCCTTGGCATCTCTATGTGGGCTGCACACTTGCTCTTTCACTTTTTCACTTCGTACAAAACAATTATTCCAGTCACGCACCGAGCACTCCACGATCTAGGACTCGCTTCGCCACCGGAATCAATCTGGGAAGTTGCGTCGACCCCCCAGTGGCTCCTCCACGGCGAACTCTTACTTATGACCATTGGCTTCCTTGGCTCTGTTGCAATTTGCATGCGAGTCACGGAAACCCTTCGCCAGAGAACTCCATGGTGCATGCTCTCCACAGGGCTCTTTCTCTGGGGTGTCTGGATTCTTCTGCAACCTATGCAAATGCGAGGGATGATTGGATGATTCGCCACCTCCTCCTATTGCTTCTCATTTCCACAACGTGCGCCGCAGATAATGGACACGTCGCTGCAACGTACAAAACCCAAAAGTACAACGTTGCGATTTTTGTAGAACCCTGGCCTGTACGTGTAGGCGAAGCACAACTTCGTGCACTCGTAACAAGAAATGATGGCACCCTTGTTACGGACAGTGCCATATTGCCATTTGCGGGCAAAATTGAAACACTCCACCTTCGCGAAGAAGGCGCCTTTACCTATGTATATAACTTCGATGGAGTTGAGCAACCCCCCCTGGAGTTTCAAATACTTGCAAAGTCCTCCGTTCTCGCTACCTATTGGCAAATCTGGGTTTTCTTGCTCATTGGCCTGATATTGATCATTTTGCGAGAAAAACTCGCCAAAAACCAAGCCCGAAGGTATCCTAATAGATAAGGAAACACAGACGTATGGCAAAAGCAATCGCAGACCCCGAAGAAATTAGACGTTTCGCACACGACCTCAAGCGTTTTAACGATGATTTAACCCACCAGTTACAAGTCATGCGCTCTCGAATGGGAAATTTATCCCAGAGTTGGCGAGATCAAGAACAGCGTAAATTTGAAGAAGAGTTCGACACCACTGTGAAAGCAATGGATCGTTTTACCAAATCTTCCGCAGAGCAAATACCCTTTTTGCTTCGCAAGGCGCAGCGCATCGAAGAATACTTAGAGCAACGATAACGCATGTCTCAAGCAGCAAACGTACGATCTCTTGACGCACTCAAAGAGTTCCGCGCCGCACTCATCAAATTTATTGACGAAGCGAAGCGATCTGTTTCAACCGCAGACAGTGAAGTTTCACACGCGCAAATTTGGCTCCAGTCAACACAACCCATGCATTGGATTCAACAAGAACGTCGCTCCAATGAATTACTCGCGAATGCAAAAAGCGAGTTATTTCGCGCAACTATTTCACAGCCAGACAATCCTCGCGGCCCGACCGACCAAATTAACCTTGTCAAAAAACGGCAAGCTGAAATCAAAGATGCGCATGATAAGTTGCTAAATACAAAACGCTGGTCTCGGAAAATGGAACGAGAAACAAACGAATACCGTGGCGCAATTACGCCCTTGCTTTCTTCACTTGAGGGAAGTCTAAACAAAGCAGTTTTTATCATAGACAAATCAATTCAATCGCTTGAAACATACCTCTCGACGTCAATAAAACCAAACGAAGAACTTCAAGACTCAACAGGCACACCAACTATCGCGCGAAGTGGCGAAGAATATGTAAAGGAAGAAACAAAAGATGAGCATGCAGACAGCGGCAGCGCAACTGACAAAGACAACTAAGGTGCTCCATTACCAATGGGATCGAGCTAGTGAGCATTGGGACGACCCCGTCAGTAGGCGAATTGAGGAGCAACACATCAAACCGCTTCTTGAAATGGTACATTCGGCAATTAGTGCAATGGAAACGATGAGCGAAGCAATTAATCGCTCAAGATACGAATGCTCATGAGTGGGTTACAATAACCTACCCCAGTACAACACTCCATCTCTATGAATCCTTCCATTATCAAACATCAGAAAATTCAGATAGCCGATATACGATCGCTCATTCAGGATACGCATACCGCTGAGATTGAATTGCGGAAACATTGCACTAGCGCTCGCTCCTCTGCTGAATCATTGCATAAAGATACGCTCGAGGAGAGCAAATCAAGCGTCGTTGACAATCGGGAGACGGTACGGCTTAAAAAAGAAACGAACCTAGAACAACTCGCTCAGAGAAGGGCTCAAGAACCGACGCTCTTAAAAGAGCGGCACGAAAAACAAATCTCAGAAATCAATTTTCACGCTAAAGATATTAAAGAAGAAACAGAAAGCAAATTAAACGAAGCAACGTGGCTTGCCGAATCTGTGTACGACGGAGCGATGACAAAACTTCGCGAAATCGCAACCGAGGCACACGACGCATTACTCGAATCTAAAAAGGAACTTGATCTACTTTGCGAAGAAGCGCCCAAAGCTCTTTCTCGCATGAGACAATCGAACCACGTCGAAGGAAATGCACACGAGAGCGAAATCGATAAACCAATGGTCGAATATGTAGCGGATGCAGCAAAAGCAATGCAAGCTATCCAAACTGACAAACGAGCCCTTTGGTTCGTCGGCCTTAAGCCACTGTATATTGTGTTGTTCGTAACAGCTGTCGCGGTATTCGCCGCTGGCGCGTATACCAACTGGGAAAAAACATTTGTTTTTTTCCTCATCCCAGTGCTCGCAATGTGTGTTGCAATTGGCGCCCTTGCCTTAACCTATGCCTCTGGGAAAAACTCTATCCGAAAGCGAATTGAGCAATTCACGCAACACGTCAATCAAGCATCGCTCGCTTTTACTACTGGCGAAACTTCAATCAATGAAATCAAACAACAAAACGAAAAAGGCGTTGCCCTAAATCGTGACAGCGAAATCACAAAGGCAGAAGAAAAATATTTGCCTCGACTAACTGAAATAGAACGACTCCATAAAAAAGACCTAGACAAGGAACGAGAACGGTTTGCAAAAATTGGAGAAAATCTATCGACTAGAATTTCAGAGGAAGCTGACGCAACCGAGGTTGAATACAACACATCAATGGACGCTATTTCTCAAAAAGAGATTGACGACGTGTCCACTGCCGACACAACCTTACAAGCATCCCTCGAATCAATCGAGAAGCACCAACAAGACAGCATGCAACAACTCAAAGATCGCTGGAACAAGGAGATGTCAGCCTTTCAAGAAGACGTTGCAACCCAAAATTCTACAAACGAAGCTATGAATCCGCCGTGGTCACCGAGTTGGCACACGCGAGTTCCATGCACAGAAGCAAACAGCCAAATCGCCGTAGGTTCTTTTTCGGTTAACCTTGAAACACTAAACGGGGAACTTCCGCCACAAAATGAATTCCCACTCCATGGCGAATCTCTCCTCACGGTACCGCTTGTTTCCACGCTTCCCAACGATGCCTCTGTTCTGGTCTCGTCGTCTGGAAAGCACCGAACAGAATCGATCAAATTACTCCAAAATGTAATGTTGCGCGCGCTCACCGCATTGCCACCGGGCAAAGCGAAATGTACCTTGATAGACCCCGTTGGACTTGGGCAAAGTTTTGCAGGCGTACTCCACCTTGCTGATTTCGAAGAGTCACAATTACTTGACCGCGCTTGGACAGAACCACGTCACATCGAGACACAACTCGCTCGCTTAACGGAACACATGGAAACGGTCATCCAAAAATATCTCCGTAATGATTTCGAATCGATTGATGCGTACAACGAACAAGCAGGCGAAATTGCCGAACCATATCGATTCCTTATTATTGCAGATTTGCCTAATAACTTTTCTGAAACTGCAGCAAAACGGTTAACGAGCATCATCACAAGTGGCGCACGCTGCGGCGTACATGTCATCATTCATCGCGACTCTTCCATCAATCTTCCCGCTGGTATCGACGATGACACGCTCCGTAAAATTCCACTACGGATTGTTGAAGACGGCGATGTATTTTGCATTGACGAAAACGAGTTGCGAGATTTGCCACTTACCATTGAGCAGCCACCAGATGAAGCCACCACCACTTCTGTCATAAAAACAATTGGCGAAGCAGCCGAAAATAGTAACCGAGTCGAAGTCCCCTTCAATGTGATTGCGCCAGATAAAGATCAAATTTGGTCGATGTCCACAATGGAAAAAGTCACAGTCCCACTAGGCAGAGCGGGCGCAACGAAACTTCAGAACCTAACGCTTGGCAGAGGCACCGCCCAGCACGCACTTATTGCGGGCAAAACTGGCTCTGGCAAGTCCACCCTGCTCCATGTACTTATTACGAACCTCGCGCTCTGGTATAGCCCTGACGAAGTTGAGTTTTATCTTGTCGACTTTAAGAAAGGCGTTGAATTTAAAACCTATGCTACACATAAACTACCGCACGCTAGAGTCGTTGCTGTTGAGAGCGACCGCGAGTTTGGCATTAGTGTTTTGCAAAGAATAGATATCGAACTCAAACGCCGAGGCGAATTGTTCCGTGATCTTGGCGTGCAAGATATTGCGGGATTCCGCGCTAAATCAACGGATCGTATGCCACGCATTTTACTCATCATCGATGAATTCCAAGAATTCTTTGTCGATGACGACAAGGTATCCCAAGAAGCAAACCTCTTGCTCGATCGGCTCGTGCGACAAGGTCGTGCATTTGGCATCCACGCAATCATGGGATCGCAAACTCTGGATGGCACGTACACACTGAGTCGTTCGACGATGGGACAAATGGCGGTTCGGATTGCATTGCAATGTTCTGAACAAGACAGTTACATTATTCTCAATGAAGACAACGCTGCAGCGCGTTTACTTTCACGCCCAGGCGAAGCCATTTACAACGATGCCGCGGGGAATGTCGAGGGCAACAGCCCATTTCAAGTTGTGTGGCTAAACGAAAACTTGCGTGAAGAATTCCTTGCCGATTTAGTTGAACGCGACAAGGGTCAACACCGTGATTTAGTGGTCTATGAGGGCAACCAGCCTATACACCTTTGCAACAACACCGTGTACAAAGATGCAACAAACAAAACAAAGCCCATGGCAGCAAAAGTTTGGCTCGGCGGTGCAATGGCAATTAAAGAAGACACCCACGCAACATTTCGCCCTTCTTCAGCAAGCAACTTGCTCATCGTTGGGCAGCAAGACGAAATTACAACGGGCATGATTGGCAGTTCACTTGAATCGCTGCAAGCCCAGTACAACAAACAAGACGCAACGTTCACGCTCCTTGACGGAACACCCGCTGATAGTTCACACTTCGGTGTGCTTGAAACAATTGCATCCACGATGGAATGCCAAGTATCGAGAGTCGGTGTTCGCGAAGTTGAAGCCGCAATGGCAACAATCAATGAAGAGTTGCAACGTAGGTTGAAAGACGGTGCTTCGAAATGCCCAGACCAATACTTTGTGACCAATGCACTCCATCGGTTCAGAGACTTGCGAAGGGATGAAGATGATTTTGGCTACTCCATGGGGAATGAGGACAAGCCAAAAACGCCCTCCCAAATACTTGCCGAGTTACTTAAGGAAGGCCCGCCCCTTGGCATGTACACGATTATTGCAACCGACACTCTTGCGAATCTAAACCGCGCGTTGGATAGGCAATCGATCCGTGAGTTTGACATGCGCGTTCTTTTGCAGATGGGTTCAAACGATTCCACAAACCTCATCGATATGCCAGACGCATCAAAACTTGGGATGCACCGTGCCCTTCTTTATAGCGAAGAAACTGGTACAATAGAACCCTTCAGGCCTTACGCTCCACAGGCGTAAGGCACGTACTAAGGGCCATTAGCTCAGTTGGCTAGAGCGCTTCGTTTACACCGAAGAAGTCACAGGTTCGAGTCCTGTATGGCCCATTAAAGAAAGTCCAGTGTTGACGCACTTACGGCAACCCGTCGAAAATGACATCCAAAAGTGTCTCATTGCGATCTGCGGTGACTTCCCAGAACATCACACCGCCCAAGTCAAGGTCATTCACATAGTCAACCTTGTGTTGCATGGAAATGGCATCGTCATACGAGATGAAGTGGCCACCGTGAACATCGGGGTTGTAAGCCCACGGCACCATGGCCTGCTCATCTCGATACACGGTGTAGCCGCCAGAGGCGAGTAGTTCCTGAATCTCGAAGTAATCATTCATGCCAGTTGCACCACTTGACCAGTCGTCCCACGTGCCCGGTGGCACAATGGATCCAGATTGGAAGAGGCCGCCATCATTGGACGCAACACCGCCCCAGGCCCTGCCGTAGAAAGGTACGCCCAGCACGATTTTGTCAGGATCGACGCCAGCATCCAACCACGGCCAAATTGCACCGTCCGCGTTGTAGTGCTCGCGTACATTCACATTGCCCGAGGGGTTGTCTTGATTGGCATACAGTCCCGAGTGATGGCCCGTGATTGAGAGATCCCAGGTACCCATAAAGTCATAGGCCATGACATTGATCCAATCAAGCGTGTCAGCGAGTTGCGCTAACTCATAGTGCTCAAGTTTGTCCACACCACCAGCAGCCGCAATAGTCAAGAGATACTCGCGGCCGTCTTCATCTTCGGCTTCATCAAGTTGGGCGCGGAGCTCCTGCATGAGCATCGTGTAGTTTTCGCTGTCCTCGGGTCGATAGACGTTGCCACCAAGTCCACAGCACACGGGATACTCCCAGTCAATATCAACACCATCGAAGTTGTAGGCGCGAATGAATTCAACTGCGGACTCGGCGAATCGCTCACGCGATAAGTTGGTCAATGCGACATCGCTGAAGCGCCCAGACCATGTCCAGCCACCAACCGAGATCAGTGTCTTGATGTGCGGGTATTGGGCACGAAGTACGTTGTTCAGTTGGTTGTAGGTACCGCGGTACGGCTGATCCCACGTATCTCCGGGATAGGAGCGATCCACAGCGGCCCACGGATCGCCAATTGCAATGCGACCACTTTCATCGATGTTGGCGAACGCGTAATTGACGTGGGTGACTTTGTCTAAGGGAATGTCCGCAGGGTGGTATTCTCGACCATAGATGCCCCATTCGATGTAGTAGGCCACGATGCGCTTGGCCTGCAGGTCGCCATCACCATCACCTTCACCATCACCATCGTCACCGCCATCGTCATCGCCAGTGGTATCACAAGGACCAAATACAGCAAGCATGGCGAGAATATCGGAGATCCCTACCAGCCCATTGCCATCGAAATCTGCCGCACAGCTACTGCATGCGCCCCACTCAACCAACAGTACCAATAAATCTTGCACATCGATCAAGGAATTGCCATCGAGGTCCATCGGGCATGGCGCATCGGGTTCGTCATCGACTCCTCCCTCACCATCAATCGACATCGATACATGCTGTCCATTGAGTTGGATATCCATGGGGTTGGGTGGCCAACTGCCATTTCCCGTGAAGCCCATTGAGACAGACTCCCCTGGATAGATGATTGGGTTCCAACTTGGGTTGGACAGTGCCGTGCGAGTACCATTGGTGCTCAACACGCAATTCCATGCTTCATTAACGGCGGGCGTTCCAGCCCATGAAATAGACCACGACTGCAACGCATCAGCATCAGATGGCAGAGCGAATCGAACATCAGCCGTGTAACCAGTGCCCCACGAATTGACGAGACTGAAGTCGACGACGCCGGGCTGCGGCGCATCGCCCACATCGTCACCGTCATCGTCACCGTCACCGTCATCGTCACCATCGCCATCGCCATCGCCGTCGCCGTCGTTATCGTTATCGTTATCGTTATTGCCATCATCATCACCGAAGATGACATCACTCAGCGAGAAGAATACCTCGCCCGCTGGGTCAATGCGCTGCCACGCAACGTAGATTACATGTCGCCCATCGCGCTGGGGAAGGTTGGCGTCGAACGAGTAGATCATGCCATCTCGCACAGGTTCGGAAATTTGCAACACCTCAAGGTCATCCCATGTCAGTGGCTGCAATGGGTCGTAGCCACTTCGAGAAATCCATGCATGAAACAAGCTGGGCTCATGCACAACATGCGCATGGAATTCGAATGTGAACGTGCCAGGTTGCACGTTTGTTGCCGGCCAGTCGTCTCGCACCATGTCGAGACATGCGTATTTGCTTCGGCCTCCACTTGCGAGTTCGCCATCAGGAATCATGTCGCGATAGACATTGATATCCGGGCTGCCACCGGCGAAGAGATGGCTTCCATAGTCGCCGTTGGTCCGAGATAACTCATGCCAGTCATAAAACGGTTGCGTACCGCACGAGGCGACAGCATCAACATGTGCGGCTAGCACCGGTTGTTCAGGATTTGCCAAGTAGACGGCACGCACACGGCTGACAGGCGCATCCATCGAGCCATGCCCCAGTGTGACTGTTGTCAGAAAAGTAGCGGTACAGGCTGCAAGAATAGTAGTTTTCAGAGCCATAAGGGCCTCCAGTTCATCAAGTTGTCAGGGTTAGTAAATTAGTCATCAAGGACACGTACGATGGGAATACAATAAAGATCGTACTGATGATGAAATTAATCGTCGAAGTGCGGAACTTATTCAAGAAAAATTACTTGTAGGAATGAATCAAACCGCGCAAACAGAAAAGTAAGAACAACTCAACCCCCCTCTGAACACCACAGATGAACCTATAGATGGGGGAAAGTGTTATGTTTCAATTTGATGCATAATGCACAGTGAAGGAGCATCGCAATCAACAAGCGCAAAGAACTATGCCCATATCTTTTTATTGTTTCGATAATACTAATTATTGTTTTGGTAATGCTAATCATGTGGTGGAAAAATGATGGGGTGAACCGCATTTCCTTTAACTCAAATACTTGGAAAAATACTCCGGCAACCCATTCGCTTGACTCAATGCGTCTAAGAATGGCAGACGATTTTTTGAAAACATATCGTGTACTTGGAAAATCAAAGGAAGAAATTGTAGCCCTTATTGGAGAGCCAGATCAAACTGGATATTTCAACACAAGAGATATGGTATATATGCTTGGTCAGGAAACAGATACTTATTTTGCAATTGATTCTCAGTGGTTAGTTTTAGATTTAAATGAATCGGACAACGTAATTGCTTTTGAGGTTGTGACTGATTAGGTTTCGGTATACCACCATCAAGTAGTTAGTTTAATTCACCCTCTGCCCATCGCAGTGGGGTTGTTTTATATGGAAAATGTGTAATGCGTTCAAATACTGCATAATGCACAGTGAAGGAGCAACACAATGCAAAACGAAATAACTGAATTACGAAATCAAGTCCGAACACTCAAGAGAATTGTCTATGGGTTTGGATGTCTACTGGTCGCAGGAATTGTTGTTGGTGCAACGACTCTACAAACTGTTCCTGATGTCATTCGAGCAAAAGTGTTTCAGGTTGTGAATGATGATGGGGTAGTTGTTGCTTCATTCAAGGCGCGTAACAGAGGTAAAAGGAGCGGGTGTGTTGGCTATCAACAATAAGGAGGGGGAAATAAAAGCACTACTTTCTGTGGATGAGGAAGGTGGTCGGTTGCTACTAACAAACAAGGGTGGGGCATTAATTGCTGGACTCGGTGTAGATAAATATGGTGGCATGTTAGGCATTCGTAACAAGGATGGTAAATCAGTTGCTGTACTCCTTGCAGATAAGAATGGGAATGGTAAATTGGAAATCCAGAATGGAAAAGGAAAAGTCATTTTTGAAAAACCATAGAATCCCTCAACCCCTCTGCCCTTCGCAGTGGGGTTGTTTTATTTATTGGGGGGCCTAGTGTTAAAACCCGTGAATAAGCGTACACACTTAACCCGCGGTTCGGTGACATAGTCCTCTAGTGATAGGAAGTACCCCCCCATAGGTCCAATGAGTCTCGCCCTACTTCTGCTGCACAAACTTTTCCCACTGCCTATATTTGCCTGTTTGAATTGAGACAAACAGTTCAGGTGCAAATTCAGGATGCTCCCATTGGATTGTGTAATCCTCGGGGTGCTCCCATTCAATGGTGTACGTGCCTGCTCGTTGAAATGTATCAACTGGTCGATCGTAAATAAGACTGCCACGAATAAACACCGTTAGAATCACTTCGTCGTCTTCTGGCACTGTATACGTAATCGAAGTTGTCTTTCCTTTAGCCACAGTTTCTCTGGTCACCGCTGTAATGGAACATGCTGCATTGTTAAACACATCAGCATTACATCTTTCTGTATTTCGAGCTTGGACTTCTGGGCCATACTTATAGACTCGGTTTCCAACTGCATACACTTCCGTTTCACTGACTTTTAAGAATCTGTTAATGCGGTCTCCGTATACCAAATCGATTTGGACTGATTGCCAGTTCTTGCCACCATCCCATGTTTGCAAAGTATGCGGGTCATATCCACCAATCCATCCAACTTGGTCATTCAAAAAACCAATGCCATTTGCATGAAAACCATCAGTGAACGAACCCTCGTTCCACGTTTCGCCACCGTCGTATGTCTGCACCCACTTGTCCGTATCTTGACCACCGGAACAAACCGCATACCCAAACGTGTCAGAGGCAAATCCAGTTTTCCAATAGTGTCCAGAGAAATTTGTAATTCTGGTAGTCCATGTTACCCCGCCATCATCTGTATAGACTAAGGCTGCTTTGCCTTGATTGTTGGTACCGGTGATGTACCCTTCAAGTGGTGAAAGAAACCAGATATCAACAAAAGCATAAAAGTCACTTCCCATGTATTGAGATTCCCACGTCAAACCGCCATTCGTTGAAGAAAGAAAGTAGGCGCCACCTGCGTATCTCCCTGCAGCAAAAATCGTGTTGCGGTCGACTGCATGGATTCCGCAAATACCATCAGGAATCGGACCATTTATGTTCTCAAAAGGAACAGCCGTCCATGTTTCTCCACCATCAACTGTGATGTACAGTGGATTTAGGTCGGTCGTACTCCCTACCCAACTACCGGGTCCTAGATTTCCTGCCCAACCGTGCAATGCATCGATGAATGTCAAGCATCGAAACGATGTGCCTTCTTGATAACAAACCCTTGTCCAATTTTCACCGTCATCTATAGACTTCCAAATCTCGCCGCTCACATTACAAATCCAAATAGTGTCGCCAATGACGACGATGTCATCGTGATGCAAATAAGGTGCAACTGGAGAACTTTGCATGACCCGCCATGTTCCCTGCAATGGACATAGTCCCCACGCACTAATGACCTGTAACAAATCACTAACATTCACTTCGCCACTCTCATCAATATCCGCGTCGCAATTGAAACAGGCACCCCATTGATCGATGACATAAAGGAGATCTGTCACATTTGTACTGTAATCATTATTTAAATCTGTTGGGCATTGATTTGGAACATCTGGCTTTCCACGTTCGAGTGACAACGTTCCAATTCCATACGAATTTGTATCCCAGCCACCAACTCGAACCAAATAGGTACTGCCAACTGTTGGATAGAACTGAACAACGGAGTGATAGGGCTGACAACTTGAATCACTTGGTGCATCACCGCTACAAGTCAGATACAGTACATCATCGCAATCCGTTCCCAATTCATACACAATAATGCTTGTGTCAAACGAATTCGAATCACAAGTAGATACTGTTACGACATCTTCGTCTATTGCTTCGTACGAGAACCAAATGTCTTGGTACATAATGCCCATAAGGTCACACGTACTCTCTGTGCTATACCCACTATCGCTGTGGTTCGTTGTGTTGTAAGGAGTGAAGCCATCAGTTATTGCAACGGCGTTGGAACACGTGTCGCCCGCAACACCCAAGGCATGCACATTTGTCGCAGTTAATAGAATGAAAATAGCAGGTGACATCCCTTTGATTATCGACCCCTATAGAGTTGTTTGCAAGCAAAATTATGCTTGCTTCTTAGTATTTATTGATTACACTTGGTTTAAGACTTCATGAAACACTCCCTACATATATGTTGTATTGCTCTTTGCAGTCCTGTGATTGCAGAAGTTCATGTCGTTGGTGCTGCCGATTTTGCATTTATTCCAGATGAATTGCACGCCTTCGTTGGTGACACCATTCGGTGGGAATATCTCAGTGGCACACCTCATACTGTGA
>JABAAL010000046.1 GCA_014238785.1 Phycisphaerales bacterium
AGCTTGAAGACATACATCGATGGAAAACAAAAACAAAACCAATCAACAAAATTAAACAACATACTCTTGTTCTCGTTGGAGGACTTTACAATTACGAAGCAACAGAGTCGCTTGCAAACGAAGTGATCCGCATCGCAAAATTAGGGAGCACTGTCCTTGTCGAATCAATAGGCGGGCAGAACACTTTTGCCTCAACAATGCAACTGCAAATACAAAAAATAACTGGTAATACGTTCACTTATGACGAGCGTTACCATCATTTTAATATCCTAAGGGGCTGGTCTATTTTCAATCGCAAGCACATCGAGCCCCCTCTCATAACAACTATCAATGATGGCGCCATTATTATTGTCGATTGCGACATTAGAAATGCCTTGTTAGACAAAAGTGCTTGGGGAGTGCACGGCTATGGGCCTGCGCATGCAGTACAGCTAATAGAGACTCTTCTTGATGAATAGATGCATTACACTGCTTCCGTGAAACACACTTCTTCCATCTCCTTTGCATGCACTATTATCGTTGCTGTAATTGCTGGTTTTTTCATTGTTCAAAAGCAAACGGCGACACGAATTGAACATCTACTAGCATCCCCAGCGATTACGGATCAACTCGCAGGAATTTCGCTCGCTAAACAAATACCCTTTACATCTCTCGTTGCCCTCTTACATCCCATTTTAGAAAAACATACCGATGCTTCCGTGGCTGCCCAACAATTATTAGTGCGAACTGCTTTTGCTGAACATCGACTTCAAGAATTAGAAATGCTTGCAATTGACAAAGGTCTTTTAGATTCCGCGAAATGGTGGAAAATAAATCCAAAGAGAAAGCCACGTCATCAAATCAAAACAGAAACACCAATTGCTGCCTCTCTCAACTTTCTTGCATGGTATGTAGATTTTGAAGCACCTCCTCCATTGGACACATTAGTTGAACTGCCGATTAGAGACCGTGACGGGAGCGTTCTTCTCGCTGTTCTTGCTATTGAAAAATTCGCAACTCGTGAGCAATTAAGAGTTATTTCTGAACATTGGATTCTTGATTATGATGTTGATCGAAAAAAAGCAGCCATTCTTTTTGCCGCACTTCTACGTAGAGAGAACAAATTTCCTCATGTGCAGAATAGTGAGCTTTTCACTCTACAATCTATTTGCGAAGATGCTAATTTCTCACTCGCATGGCGAACCCTGCACAACCCAGATGGAACGATCAACCCAGATATTGCACTTGCTGGAATGATTTCAAATCAAGAAAAATTCTTCCCCCTTTTGGTAGAAACCGCAAAGGAGAATACATGGAAACATCCCGAGCACCCCATCGCCATAGCGATGCGATTCGCACCCGAAATTGCGGAAAGAATACCAATCGACTTACTCAAAAATGATGAAAGTAGAACAAAATGGTGGGCCCTCTTCACTTGCGGGTTGCTGCTTGAAGGACGATGATACGAATATGAATAAAACAACAGCCCTAAGTGTCCTCATGATGCCCCGAGATTCAAATATCTACGGCACAATTTTTGGTGGAATCATTTTGTCCTATATTGATCAGGCCGGCTTTGTTGAAGCGAGGCGACACGGTGTCCACCGCTGGATTACTGCTTCTATGGACAGGGTTGATTTCAAAAAACCCGTCTTCATTGGAGACGTTGTTCGATTTATTACCCATACGAGTAAAACTGGGCGTTCATCCGTTGAGATTGAAATCACCGTTGAATCAGAACGATACCTCACAGGAGATAAAGTTGTTGTTACGAAGGCAACGATGACCATGGTGAGCGTCAATGCGGACGGAAAATCGATCCCTTTTAATTCGCCACCGACAATCGGGCAAGGTGAACATGCATGACAACAAAACTCGCAGTCCTTTTTAGCGGCGGGGGCACGACAATTCTCAATTTACTTGACTATATTGAAGATGGAAAACTCGACGCAAAAATTGTCTTATCAATTGCTTCAAGGTGTGACCTCACTGGAATAGATAGGCTCGCAGATAGAGGCGTTGATGTGGCAATCGCAAAACAAGATGGAGATTCGATAGAGGTTGCCAATACAAAAATTCAAGCTTGGCTTAAAGAAGCGCAACCAGATTTGATTTTACTCTGTGGGTACCTAAGGCTTTTAAAAATTGAACCATGGATGGAGGGTCGAGTCCTTAATATTCACCCAGCCCTCTTGCCTGATTTCTGTGGAAAGGGAATGTATGGAAACCATGTCCATGAGGCTGTTATCAAAAGTGGTGAGAAGATTTCTGGCTGCACCGTGCATTATGTGGACGAACAATATGACAATGGTCCAACTATTATCCAAAAAACTTGCGAAGTTAAAACGAGCGATACACCGCAAATCCTTGCACAACGAGTCTTTACCCTCGAGTGCCAAGCTTACCCCGAAGCAATTAAAGCAGTTTCTGAGAAACTAAAGGTATGATGTACAAAAGATGATTGATTCTAATTCAAAACAAAAGAAATCAAAAAGACCTTTTCTGCGAGGTCTCGCGGTGCTGCTTCCTTCAGTCCTGACACTTTGGTTAATCGTAAAAGCATATCAATTCATTGATTCTACAATCGCTGAGCCAATCAATCGAGGCATACGCGCTGCATTTATACAAGTCCCCAAATATTTTCCATCCGTCGCAGATACATTCATGATGTCTCCAAGCCAAAAAACGCTGGAAACCGCCGCTGCTGCTGCAAATATTAATCCATCTAATACTGAAGCACTTAACATGTTATCTCAAGAATTGTTTGCTGCTTCTGTCAACACTTGGTGGGTAGACCACCCATGGATGAATTTACTCGGGCTCATTGTTGCTGCTTTCGTCGTGTATATTTCTGGCCGACTTGTCGGCGGTCTCATCGGTCGTGCGTTTTACCGCCGCATAGAAAGAATCATGGTTGCAGTCCCTGTCATTCGCAAAGTGTATCCATACATCAAACAACTTGTCGATTTCCTCATATCAGATGAGGAAAAGCCTAAGTTCAGCCGAGTTGTTGCGGTTGAGTATCCACGAAAAGGAATCTGGTCCGTTGGCTTTATGACTGGGGGCTCTTTGCAATCTATCGAAAAACAACTGCCTGATTCAATTACTGTTTTTATTCCCAGTTCACCAACACCATTTACTGGCTACACCATAACTGTTCAGAAGAAAGACACGATAGATTTGCCTATCTCCGTCGAAGAAGCTATTCGGTTTTCCGTCAGTGGTGGCGTACTCGTGCCCGATCATCAAATTTTATTAAGTGCAGAATCTGCTAAAATAGAACCAACAAACTCGAACGAAGATTAACAAGAAGAGAATTCCATGCAAATCAATATAAGTAGCAAAAACTTAGATATGACCCCAACGATTGAAGAATATGCCAAATCAAAAGCGGAAAAACTCACTAGGTTTTATACCCGAATCGAACAAATTAACTTAAAAATGGAAAAAACGCCCCATGGCTTCAACGTTGAAATAATTACAGACATTGAGCACCACAACGATATCATTGGAAACGCGCAAGAGGATGACCTCTACGCTGCTATCGATAGTTGTACGGATAAAAGTGTTCGACAATTGGCTGATTTAAAAAACAAATTACAAGACCAAAAAAAACACAACACCCCAACTGGAGGGCAAGAAAAATGAAATTGATGGATATTATTGTCAAAGACGCAATCATCCCCGAGTTAAAAGCAACAAATCGAGATGGAGTGATTACCGAAATGGTAGACGCTTTAGTAACTTCAGGTTGCATTTCTGAAGACCAACGCGAGGAATTTACAAAATCAATCATCCGAAGAGAAAACAAGGGATCAACTGGTTTTGGACACGGCGTAGCTGTGCCTCATGTTAAACATGCTGATATAAAAACGATGCACATTGCTATTGGTAATAGTAGTGAAGGCATCGACTTTAAAGCGCTTGACCGCGAGCCAGTGTATTCAATTGTCCTCCTTTTAAGTCCTGAAGATCAGCCAGAAAATCACCTTGATGCAATGGAAGCTATATTCAGTTCACTCAGCCAAGACACATTTAGACGTTTTCTCCTTCAAGCGAATTCCTCGGACGATATACTCACCCTTTTAACTGAAACAGACAACGCCGTTCGATAACAAAGTTTTCTGATTCCATCCCCCTCTACAGCCACTCGTTCGAGAAGTCGTCTCTATCACCCCCAACATATAAATGACCACCGCAACAAAAACAGTAAAAATACAAAACCGCCTAGGCATGCATGCACGCCCTGCGATGTTATTTGCTGAAATTGCAGGAAAATTCGCAGCAACAATTACCGTTGCCCACCAAGATAGTGAGCCAGTTGATGCAAAATCTATTATGCAACTCATGATGCTTGCAGCAACGAAGGGCACAGTGCTCACAATAGATGCCCAAGGCAATGACGCAGACAGCGCTATCTCTGAACTCGTTGACCTCGTATCTTCTGGTTTTAACGAATAATCACTGACGCAATTGTTCGGCTCGTAAATCCCGAGTCATAAGCACCCCAATAGCCTCTTTAATTGGTAGTTGTTCAAACAAGACACTGTACATTACAGAAGCAATTGGCATATCAACACCCTGTTCCTTCGCAAGTGCATGCACCGCTTTTGTTGTAGCAATGCCTTCGACAACCGATCCCATTGTTTCGGTAATCGTTTGTAGACTTTCACCCTTACCCAGACGCTCCCCACAAGTACGATTTCGCCCATACGGGCTAAAACAAGTTGTTGCTAAATCGCCAACGCCAGCGATTCCAAAGAATGTTTCCAGTTGCGCGCCAAGTGAAATTCCCAAGCGAGAAATTTCTGCGAGGCCACGAGCCAACATCGCGGATTTTGCATTATCCCCGAGTTCCATTCCATCACATATACCTGCAGCAATTGCAATCACATTTTTCAATGCACCAGCAAGTTCAACACCAAGAGGATCGCCGTGGGTATAAATTCGTAGCCACGGAACATCGAATAAATCTTGCACTCGCTTTGCGACTCTTTCGTCCGTAGAACTCGAAACCATAACAGCGGGTTGTCTACTGACGAGTTCCGTTGCAATTGTTGGACCTGACAACACACAAGTGGTGTGGCCATCCTCAATCACATCTTCAATAATCTGAGTCGGCAATAAATTCGTGCCAATCTCAATACCCTTTGCAACACATGCAATTGGAATACCAGATGGAACAACTTTTGAAAGACCACCCCAGACCTTTCGAATAAACTGCGTTGGGATTGCATTAATCGCAACGTCCATATCCAAAAAAGCTTCTTCAGCATTCGGCGTAACGCGAACCGAATCTGAAAGCATAAAGTTGGGTAATCTGGCAGATTTTCGACGTTCGGCGAGGTCATCGACATGTGTCGGGAAGGGTCCCCATAGCCGAACCTTCACTCCTCTAGCGACTAAGGCGTCAGCCATTACCAACCCCATTTGGCCATCACCAACCACTACTACATTTGTCATGGTGTACCTGCTTTCAAAATGATCGTATATCTCATAAGATTACAAGAATCCTACACGAACAATGCCTATCGAATGGGACTATAGTAGAGAGATTCACCAAGGAACCCTGGAACCACTTTTATTATGTCTGAAACAGCGAATATTGAACAACTTGACCAATCTGGTGCAATGGATGGCGCCCGTAAACTTGAACGACGACTCTTAATTGCACTCGGTGGCGGCGTACTTTTAGCAGTTTCATGGATCGGTCATCTTCTGGGATCCCACACCCTAATCGCCCAGATTCCAGCAGCAATCGGCGCAATCATTTTAGTCATCCCCCTTCTGAGTGGTGCATGGGATGAAATCAAAAAAGGAAAACCTGCAAGTGATTCTCTTGCCTCGCTAGCAGTCGTTGCAGCTCTTTCGGCAGACATGTATTTAGCCGCTGGCTTTTTGGCGCTCTTCCTTTGGATGGCAAACCTCATCTTAAGCCGAACCGCTTGGGGCGCACAACGTGCAATTAAAGATCTTGTCGATCTTACCCCAGGAAGTGCGCGATTAATCGATGGCTCAAATGAACAAATGGTTGCGCTTAAAGATATCGCAATCGGCATGATTGTTCGTATTCGACCTGGAGAAAACTTACCCGTCGATGGTACCATTGTCTCTGGCAATTCTGATATCAACCAAGCATCGCTCACAGGCGAAGCTGTTCCAATCGAAGTCGAAACCGGCATCGATGTCTATGCTGGCACAACAAACCTTACTGGGCAAATCGATGTAAAAGTTACTGCCGTTGCTGCAGACACAACCATCGGTAAAGTTGAATCACTTATTCGAGAAGCTGAATCAACAAGAACACAAAAACAAGAACTCATTGAACAACTCGCTTCATACTACTTCTCCATCGTTGTCATGGTCGCTGCAGTCGTTTGGTTCTTTACGAGCCGAAACTCTGACGAAGCGATTCGAAGCGCTGCTGCAGTGCGCGCAATTACCGTGCTCGTAGTTACTTGCCCAGGCGGTCTGTTAATCGCTCACCCTACCGCAATGGTTGCTGCGTTTGCAGCTGCGGCACGTCTTGGCATTATGATTAAACACACAAGAACCCTTGAGGCAGCCGCTGGTGTCGATACCGTCATTATGGATAAAACCGGCACGCTTACAACTGGTAAGTTTGCCGTTGGTCGCCTTGCTCCAGCGGAAGGTGTCGAAGGTGCAGCTCTACTGCAAGCAGCAGCAGATGCTGAGCAACACTCCAATCACCCACTTGCAAAATCCATTTTAGAAACGGCAATACAGGCAAATATCAAACCAGGAGAAGTTGACAAGTACGAAGAGGTGCACGGACGAGGTGTCATTGCGCATACCCAAGGTGGTGATATTTACGCGGGGCGTGGAGCTTGGCTTGAAAGTTTAAATAAAGCCATCGCTGAGCAAGTAAAAACCGTTTCAGGAAAAATTGAGGGCATGTCCAGTGTACATCTCATGCGTGGCACGCAATACTTAGGCGCTGTTGGTCTTGAAGATAAACTTCGTCCGCACGCCGCAGAAGCAGTTGAAGATATGCGTAGGCATGGTGTTCGACACGTTTCCATCTTTACTGGCGATCGTCTTGAAGTTGCAAAACGTGTTGCACAAGCAGTAGGCGTTGATGCAATCGAAGCAGAATGTTTACCAGAAGAAAAACACGAAGAACTAAAGTACCTCATTAATCGTGGGCACAGCACCCTAGTCGTTGGAGATGGTATCAATGATGGTCCGATTCTTGCGACTGCAGATGTCGGTGTTGCGATGGGTTTAAGCGGTTCTGACATTGCAACAAACTCAGCAGGCGTTGCATTAATGAATGACGATCTTCGAAATATTCCATTCTTGATTTCCCTTGCGCGCAAAACGAAAAGCGTCATTGCTCAAAACATTGGCGCTTCTCTTGTACTTGCAATTGTTGGTCTTGCGCTTGCCGCAACTGGCAATATTAACATTTGGGTCACTCCGTTTTATTATGCTCTTGGCTATATTGTTGTTATTGCAAATAGCCTGCGTTTAATTCGTTTTGGCGAAGAATTTACTTCTGTTGTTGAATCACAACGGCGCAAGGAAGAATCCCGCGTGCATAAACCTGTTCGCCAAATCGCAACCAGTTAGTTGTTAAAATATAGTTAGCAATTCAAAATTGCAGTACGAACATCGTCATCAAGTGGATCGAGCACTTTGTCTGGCAGTAAAAAAGAAATCAATCTCAATGATGAAAACTGCGAGCAATCAGCGTAGATTCAGGCAATGGTAATTGCATCGTCAAGGAAGACGTCTTGGATAGCGCCAAGCAATTGCACGCCTTCCTTCATCGGACGTTGAAATGCTTTGCGTCCGCTGATAAGGCCACAACCACCCGCTCGTTTATTAATAACTGCTGTTTCAACTGCCTGTGCTAAATCATTTTCGCCAGATGCACCACCTGAGTTAATTAAACCACAGCGACCGCTGTAGCAATTCAACACTTGGTAGCGACACAAATCAATTGGGTGATCGCTGCAAAGGTCATCGTACATACCTTTGTGGAACTTGCCAAAAGAGGTGCCACCATCGTTCATCGCAACATACCCGCCATTATTGGTTGGTAATTTTTGTTTGATGATGTCCGCTTGAATCGTGACGCCTAAATGATTTGCTTGCCCCGTTAAGTCCGCAGATGCGTGGTAGTCCGTACCATCAACTTTAAAATCGCTGTTTCGCAAGTAACACCAAAGAACAGTCGCCATGCCTAGTTGATGCGCCATTTCAAACGCTTGGGCTACTTCTTGGATTTGCCTATTTGATTCTTCGGAACCAAAGTAAACAGTTGCACCAACTGCCGCTGCTCCTAAGTTCCATGCCTCTTCAACAGAGCCAAACATGACTTGGTCAAATGAGTTTGGGCTCGTTAAAAGTTCGCTGTGGTTTATTTTTACAATAAATGGAATTTTATGCGCATACTCTCTAGCAACAGTGCCAAGAACGCCAAATGTCGTGGCGACTGCGTTGCAACCACCTTCAACGGCTAGCTCGCAAATATTTGAAGGATCAAAGTATTCTGGATTGGGAGTAAACGATGCACCCGCGGAGTGTTCGATGCCTTGGTCAACTGGAAGAATCGAAACATACCCAGTACCGCTCAACCTGCCGTGGTTGTAAATGGATGCAAGGTTACGCAAAACTTGTGGATTTCGATCGCTATTTTTCCATGTGCGATCAATAAAATCACTACCTGGAAGATGCAATAAATCCGATGAAATTTTTGCTTTATAGGAAAGTAGGTTGTCTGCGTTTGCGCCGAGATATTCCGTAGTTGACTTCATTGGTGTCTCCTGTTGATGGGTGCATTATACCCTTGGACGTATCAATACGTGACAGCTTGCCCATCACGGCGGGAATCGCTCGCACCAGCATAGCCATCGGGGATTCCTTGCACAATTTGCCCGCCGCCGAAAACAACCGTTCGACTCTGCGCAATTTCAAGTTCGTGCCCTAGGTGCCGGAGTCTTGCATATACTTCTTCAGAAAATCCTGGCTCAATCGCCACTTTCTTGCCGCCAGCAAGCTTCCACCTTGGAGCGTCAAGCGCTGCTTGCGGATTTTGCTTCGCAAAGACCATTCGGCAAACAACTTGCAAATGGCCTTGGGGTTGCATTGGGCCACCCATCACACCAAACGGGGTACGAAAATCACCTTGGACAAGGAACCCGGGGATAATTGTATGTAAGGGTCTCTTGTTGGGGCCGATACAGTTCGGATGATTCGGGTCAAGCGAAAATCCGCGGCCTCGATTTTGCAGGGCGATTCCAGTATTTGGAACAACCATCCCCGAACCAAACCCTTCAAAGTTACTTTGGATAAAAGAACACTGCATACCATGCTCGTCGCCTGTTGCAAGATAGACCGTCGAAGCGTAACGCGGAATTGCACTTGCATCTATATCCGTTGCTTCATTTGTTATTGTTGCGCAATGATTTGCAATTCGTTTATCCGTAAGTAAGTCA
>JABAAL010000043.1 GCA_014238785.1 Phycisphaerales bacterium
CTTTGCAACAGATCAGCAACGCTTCATTTCTCTCTGTTATGAGCGATAGACAACAAGTTGATACATGGCAATTACTCTTTACCTCCTTACGTAGGAGTGATAATTTTCCCCTATACGTCCTAACATTGCGCTTGCTCAATGAAGCAGCTGTTTGCATATCCTTGGGTCGTACGGATCAAGTTGAGCGGATTTTTGAGAAAATTGAAACCTACGTGTTTGATGCTCCAGCAAGTACAACAAACGTTCTTTTCTTTAAAACAGATGGAAATTGGGCTGCTCACGCTTCTAAAACACCAATAGACGCTCTTGAAGTACTTGCTAAGAGCGATGCAACTGAACTTGGAGCTATCGATGCCCGCGCCATTGCTAGAGCCGCTCTGCATCACCCTACGCGGCAAGTTCGGCACATCGCAACAGATGTAATTATTGCCAAGTTTGAAAACAGTGTACCGGTAGCAATAGCTCTGCTTGAGTATCTCGGTCATTCTAAATCTAAACCACAGGTTTCAAAATTAGTGGCAAATCTTACTGAAATTGTCCTTCCAGACCCTAGCAGCTCCACTTGGAATACAGAATCTAGGCACGCTTTGGTTCAACATGCCATTGCTACTGCACAACCTGACAAAAAGGTATTAGATTACATTTCAAATGAATTAACAGTATCCCTTCTTGACGAATACGTAACGGTAGATGCATCTGCAGTACTTTCCTCAGTTGAAATTAGTCCAGTTGAAGCCCTTGGGAAACTCGTTGGTTTTCACAATCATGATCAAGGGAGAATAAAAAACAGTTCGGTTTTTGTTTTTAGGCCAACAGGTCTCTTGCAACAATATTTACATCTTCAGCTTGAGTATTATGCCCAATTGGTTCGTGCAAATAGTTCCCAAGTTGCGATAGATAAAGAAGCTCTTCTCCAAAAGTTCCGCTCATTTGTAAAAAATGACTCGACTATTGTCCAGCAGATTGCTTCGATTGAATATTTGATAGCATCGCAGTGGGATTTGTATTTTTCTGATCTAGATGTTGTGAATCAGCAACCTGGAGGAGTGAATTAATGTTTAAAATATTTTTAATTTTTGGCATATTCTTTTTTTTCTCGCCTTCGGACTTTACTGTTAAACAGAGTGATCCATTGTCTTACTTTAGAGCTGCTGAAAACATTGCCTCTTTAGAAAATCTCTCCGAAAGCGAACGCAGTGATATTCGTCATTTATATGTACTTTCAGCTGTACTTGACTCTTCCCTTAGAGAAAGCGCGATCGTAGGTTTGCTTGATATAGAAAACGATCCTGCACGAAAGCGTGTGCTTTATTCAATGCGAAGCAACTCAGAGATACTACTTGTTCCAGAAGTAGCGCTGAAGAAAGATTCGCCTCTTCTGATCCAATCAAATTCCACTGAAGACCTTTGTGAAACAATAACGAGTATTAGATTAGGCAAGAAAATTACCTCAGAGCAGTTACAAGCATTGCGCCCATGGAGATATTTGTTTCCCAATGTATTTGATCAAATCATACCCAATAAAGTAGGTAAGAAGTTGCAATTCAAATCGGACATACATGCTACGCTACTGGTCGAACTTGCAATACTTGGTGGTCCAACTGTTTGGTCTGCTGATTATCTAGAGTCAGGCGGAATACCGATGTCATTCACAATAAGTGATGACCTTGCAACGTTATTTCAGATTGACCCAACGAAAACCATTCGAAAAAATGGACGCTGGGTGTCAAACTAGCGTTTAGCTTACTCTGTTGTAAATTTGTATAAACTTTTAAGGACCGGCATGATGTCTTCAACAGCTGCAGGAGTAGCCGCTGACCAAACAGCCCATGTAGTTTCATGTGGAGGCATCGCAAGTTCTATCCCATCTCGAACAAATCTCTTAAGTCTTCTTGTAGATAATTGTTCTATAAATTCGTGGGACATCGGAGACGCAATTTGCATATCTTCTTCAAATGGAACGACGATAGCGAGCGGCTGTTTGGAATGCTCGGTCATAAAGGCGATGGTCCAAAACCAGCAATCGCCAAACCAAATCACGTCTTCGGAGATATCTCCAAGAGCATGGATTTTACTGCTCGATTTATCAAATGCCTTTTTGCAATCATTTAAGAGCAGTTTACGAAGGCCTTCGACCGTAGGCTTGTTGAATTCGTGGGTCCAAATTGAAGGGGGTGCATATTTTGCCATGTGGGGAGATCTCTGTTAGAACATGTAGGAATGACACATGATAGCATACACAGCGTGAATGATTCAACCAACAACGTCTCCAGTAAAGTCGATCTATCCACAGCATCTATCATGCTTGTTGATGATAATGCGCAGAATTTAGAACTTATGCAGGCTTTCCTTGAAGAATTGCCTTGTAAAGTTACTACAGCATCGGATGGAGTAGAGGCAATAGAAAAGATTGAGCGTTCTTGCCCAGATCTTCTTATTCTTGATGTAATGATGCCCAGAATGAGTGGATTTGAGGTCTGCCAAAAGATAAAGTCTCAGCCATCAACTCGAGATACTGTAGTTATTATGGTGACTGCGCTCAATGAAGTGAGTGACTATGAGCGTGCTGTTGAATGCGGCACAAATGACTTTATCACTAAGCCGGTCAACAAACTTGAATTGATTACACGCGTACGAACACTTCTTGAACTTGCGCTCGTAAAACAAGGGTTTGATACTTAAAACGACCTGTCCCACGCTCGGTGAGATTCCTACGATGGGGAGTCAAAGGAAATCTGACAAAGGGGGGGACAGGCCGCTTCATAAGCGAATAGCCTGTTTTACGCTGCTGGTCGTCTTGTGACAATAGAGGCGCTATCGTTAGGTCGAACCCATCCACGAGATCCTCGTGGCTCAAGCGTCAATAGTAGATGTTCGTAGTATCTCCGAAGTGATACCAAGTCAAAGCCTGCAAGCCATTGCATTGGAGCTGTGGGGTTTAGGCGACTAATTGAATCGATTACTTGATTTTTTGAGAGCATGGGGGCGGTTCCTTCTTGTTCTAGTGTTGTACATACTCTTTCGGAACTGCTTATCCAAACCCTCCATTTGATAACGTGGTCTTCATCGTACTGATTGGACTTATATTCGATGACGCACGAGAACTAGGGGGTATACAAAATGAGCACCCACTAGATATGGTGGATACTCTTTCGTGGTACCTTTTTTTAAAAAATTAGCGACATATTCGGACGTTACTTCACAGGTATGTAAAATACTGCGCCATGGAGGCGCCCAGATGTCAATAAGCCGTTAATCTTCATGATGACATATATCTGTAAATTTTAGCCTTCCTGGGTTACCACACCCTTTTTCTGCTTGGCTATACCCGTTAATTGCAGACAAGTGAAAATTATCTGTAGTGCGTCTGTTTACAGTTTTTTCATCTAGGGTTGTCGAAGTTCAAATCTTACGATTGAAGAGAGTGAATTCAGCATTTAGATTTATGAGCGTACTAACGCCTAGAGTATGTGACTTGCTGTTTACGTAGGTAAAGGAGATTCTTTACCTGGCTGTTACTCATACGGAGTGTGTTACGCATGGAACCATGCTGTGTTAACTCATAGGATTGGGTACATGAACAGCATGCAAGGACAAGTGCAAAGCATATGAAAGATAATTTCATAGTCCTCTGAAACTACTTCTTTAATTTTGCATAACGCCTGTTTTAAGAAAAATACTTATTCCTGTGGGCAACTACCAGTTGTTACCATTGACCACAATTCATTTACTCGTGTCCAGTTGATTGTGTTCCACCATGCGTTCACATAGTCTGGTCGACGATTTTGGTAGTTTAAATAGTATGCATGTTCCCAGACATCGATTGCAAGTAATGGTGTACATCCACGCATACCAATATCTGGCATAAGAGGGTTGTCTTGATTAGCTGTTGATGAAATGCTAAGTTCTCCGTTCTCACTTACAGTTAACCACGCCCATCCAGAGCCAAATCTTGTACCAGCTGCAGCAGAAAATTGTTCTTTCATCGCATCAAGCGAGCCAAAAGTGGCATCAATTTTTGCAGCGAGTTCACTACTGGGTCCCGATTCGTCGCTTGGGCCCATTATCGACCAAAAAAGTGAATGGTTCCAATGCCCACCACCATTATTTCGAACAGCGGTTCGAATATTTTCTGGGAGATCAGGGAGATTCATGAGTAACGAATCAAGAGTGCTCTCTTCACAATCTGTGCCTTTAACTGCAGCGTTGAGTTTTGCTACATAGCCAGCATGGTGTTTGGTGTAATGAATTTCCATTGTGCGAGCATCGATATTAGGTTCAAGCGCATCAAATTCGTAGTTTAAAGTGGGTAGTTCAAATGTCATAGTAATTTATGATCCTTTCAATTTATATTGTACATAGTCCAAAGAGCGAGATATACATATCAACGATTAATTACTTCAACGCCAGAGTTTTTTTGTGCAAGTGTGTGAAAGCCACGCGTAAATGATCCAAAGTCAGTCGTTGTACCATCGACCCACCTGACTTGGACATTCTCGATTTTATCTGCTTCGCCAAGTCCAAAATGAACCCGTGGATCATTGCCAGCCATGTAGCTCCAAGCGGATTGGACAGGGTGGTTCACAGAAATTCCATTGACCGTTGCAGATACAACAGCACCAAGAGCGTTTCTGCCATGTTCTTCAAGAACTCGAAGCGTTACGGCGTTCTCTTTATCTGGGTGTATATTCATGAGGAGGTATGCTGGAGCATCACGGTTAACGACGAGGATATCAATGCCGCCATCATTGTCTATATCCCCAAAAACAGCTGCGCGGCTTGTATGTGTTTTCTTGTCCTTCACGCCTTCAATTCGTTTCCAATCAGTCTTTGAGCCTTGAAGCAAAAAGTTCGGTTCAGCAAAGGGATCGGCCGTCAGGGGAGCACCGATTTCTTGCACTCTTCCATTTGCTTCGTAGATGTCAAGGATTCCATCATTATTAAAGTCGACCCAGCCAAGACCAAATCGAGTTGCATGTCTTGTCGATGTTCTAATTCCTTTGCGTGCGGTAATGTCAACAAAATAATCACCTTCGTTCTGGTACAACGAATCACTTTCGCCAAAAAGATTACAGACAAGAATGTCTAAGTCCCCATCGTTATCAAAATCATCCGTGGTTACACCCATGCCTGCTTTTGCACGACCCTCATTATCAAGGGCACACCCACGGATTGCTGCAACATCTATAAATGACCAAGATCCGTTATTTTGCCACAATTGATCTGCCATACCATCATTTGCAACAAAAATATCAATTTTCCCATCACCGGTGTAATCATTGCAAAGAATGCCAAGGCCGGTACCAGTCCGAGTGCCAATACCCGCTGATTCGGTCATATTTGCAAACGTTCCATCACCATTATTTCGATAGAGAATATCTTTTGCAGGCGCCATGTAATTTGTTGGAGAGCAGTAATCGAGTGTGCCTTTGGCATTAAAGCATTCTAAATCTAAGCCATGTTCCCACACCAAGTAATTGATTGCGTATAGATCGAGATCACCGTCTGCGTCAAAGTCCGCAAATGCAGCGCTTGCTCCCCAACCCGTATCACCTACCTTAGCCGCATCCGTCACATCTTCGAACGTGCCATCGCCGTTATTTTTTAGCAAGATGTTTTTGCCCACGTTGGTGATAAAAATATCAACAAAAGAATCATTGTTGTAGTCACCTATCGCAACACCCATCCCATATCCAGAGTCGCCTGAGTTGCTTTGTTTTGTGACGTCGACAAACATACCATCGTCATTGCGAAGTAGAACATTATGTTCCGGAGTAGTTGAATCGAAGTGTCCGCCTTGGACAAAGTACACATCAAGGTCACCATCGTTGTCAAAGTCGAGAAGTGCTGCGCCTCCGCCAATAATTTCGGGCATGTTGAATGCACCCGTATCTCCACTTACCCAGGTAAGATTGACACCACGTTGGGAAGCTTCATCTTCAAACCACTGCACTGGTTCTTGAAACGAAAAAGAAAATGCAAATAGAAGGGGTAGGATCATTTTCGCTCTCTTATTTTTAAAACAGATTGCCATGCACGTGCAATATTTGGGTCATTTGGATACTTGACTTTTGCTTTAGCAAGATGTTGCAAAGCTTCATCAGATTTTCCAAGAAGAGCAGTTGCGATAGATTTACCACTGATCGAATTAGTTCTGTCAGGAGATATTTGTAACACTAAATTAAATTGATGCAGCGCGTCATTTACTCTTCCTACGTTAAGTAGAACCATCCCGTGCATTTCTCTGATACTTGGATCGCTATTTCCTAGTTCGATTGCTCTGGTGAAATGCGTAGTGGCCTTTGGCAAGTCGCCTTTTTGAAAAGATAATCGTCCAACAAAAGCATGTGCCGGTGACATTGCTGGTTGGTATTCGATTGCTTTATTTGCGTACGCAATCGCAAGGTCTACTTTTCCCATTGCTTGCATGATAAACGCCATAGTGAGTTGTGAAGGGGCATACGTAGGGGACCACCGCATAGATTTCTTCAAGGTTTCTTGCGCTTGGGTAAGTTGTCCTAATTTCAAAAAAACAGTAGCAAGGTTATTAAATACCGCGGGATCTTTTGGGTACCGTTTTGCCAATGCTTCTAATTTCTTTTGGGCTTTAGATAAATTACCCTCATCGATAGCTTGCATCGCGCGCGCGATGTCGGCTGCGTATCCCTTGGTGTAGGTCAGCATATCTGTTACCCATGGGTCCTCCCATCTAGGGGGTCCGTTAACAGATGTGCTGAGAAGTTTTGAGGCTAATTGGTGGTTGCCCGCTCGGCGATGCGCCGATCCTAGAAGGAACGTTACATACGGATGATTACCACCGCGAGCAATAATGTCATCAAGTAATTCTATAGTCTTGCGTGAATTGTTTGTTGCATGATGCACTCTTGCTAAACCAACTATTGCGGCAACGCAGTTTTTATCTTCTTTGATTGCGGAAGTAAACATCACCATTGCCGTATCGAAATTCCCAAGATCCAAGTTCCAATATCCCTGTTGCCAGATTGCAGGGAGGTATGATGGAATTGTAGAAACTGAATTAATTGCTTCTTCGTATTTGCCTATTCTTGCTAAAGCAACACCTAATAAATAATTGGTCTTCGGCATGTCCTTTAACTTGGCTGCCCGTTTGTATGCTTCAATGGCTGCTTCCTCAA
Organism: Phycisphaerales bacterium; assembly: GCA_014238785.1. GTDB lineage: Bacteria > Planctomycetota > Phycisphaerae > Phycisphaerales > SM1A02. The sequence goes on from JABAAL010000043.1 coordinate 7,155, forward strand.
GCCCATGTGCATGGTACAACATGCCAAGTACTTGCCACTCTGTAGCGTTTGTTGTTGACGATTGTTGCTTTAAAATTGCACTTGCGGCTTCCGGAGCAAGTTGAGTTAAGTCGACTTCAGTCGCCGGTGGCGAAATACAAAGTAAAGAAAAAACGATCGGTAGCAACATATGTTTATTCTACGGTACTCTTGATTGCAATTGGCTCTCCACATTCAGGGCAAGCACTTGTGTCTTTCAATCCAGAAAGGTCATATTGGCAGGAACGGCAGCCTGATCCTTCCATTTTGAGTTTGAAGGAAAGCCCGCAAGTAGCGCAGCGAGTCTTTCCTTGCTCTAAGAGGAGTTGATTGTTGCAGCGTGGACAAGTCGCATGGAGTGTACCGGTACACTGCCAAAGAAAGGCGTTAGCTCTTATGTAGCGCCCGATGAGTAAACCAAGAAGTGAAGTCGAAGCAAGAATCCCAAAACTTGCGCTCATTCGTAAAAGTAGCTCAGGTGTTTTATATTGTAATCCAGTAGTTTCTTCATACCAAACAATACAACAAAATAAGGCAAGCGCAATGCCGATGAGAAATGCAGTCGCCAATTCACATCTTGGAAGTGATGATCTAATACTTCTGAAAGTAATGACATTCCAAGCAGCCATAACACTGCTAAGCCATGCAGTGGCAAGTGCAATGATAAACAAGGTTGGCGCTGTTGCAATTTCACCACCTGATGCTATCAACGTTGTCTGTACAAGAATGCATGACGTGATTGCAAAAATCAAACCAATGGCTTTGAAGCATAGACTGCGGTGTAACAACAGAATGGCAAAGACAGGGGAATAGCTTTGAATTGGAAGAATGATATAAATAAATGGTTGCTGGAACACTTGAGTGAAACTGAAGAACCAAACGTTAATAAGCCACGCACAAATCACAAGAAGCCAAATTATAAAGAAGGTAGTGCCCGCGACAAACATCCTTTTCTTTGCCATGCAGGCGGCGCCAATCAACATGAGTATACCGCTGCTGGCGGTAACAAAAGCAGTAATGGAAAGCCGATCAGGAATGTCCAAATTTTTCAGATAGGCAATTGAGTTAGACCATAGAGCGCCAACAACACAAAGATAGATAAAGCAAGTGAGTATTCCCAACGTTATTCCCAGTGGGTGAAAAGGCGTGTATTCAAATGCTTTAATTGCAAGGAGAAGAAGTACCGCTGCGAGCGCTGTGAATACTGCCGTCGCAATTAATTTTGCGATGAGTAACGTTGCGCTCGGCAGTACGAGAATTAACACGCCTGCAAGGGCTGCGATGCCTATTGATATCGTAAGCACGCGTATTGCTATCTTTCGATAATCCATACTTCTATTTTAAATGAAATTCTTATTCGATACAGATCGAAAGATCAGGAACTGAAGTATCTATATCGGAAAGAGCCCATTCCCCGTTCTCAAAGACGCTAGAAATACCATCGCCTGTGCCAGAACTCAGCCACATGAACCAGCATTGCACTTTTGGGTCGTCCGTTTCCGCTTGGACGCTGACGTGTCGGTCAAGTAATTCTATCGTGCTTGGGAATTCAAATTCCCACTTAATCGATTCGTATTCACCAGCATATATATGGTCGGTGGTCGATGCTGTGACATATTGAGAATCAAATGTAAAGAAGAATTTTTGGGGCGTCCCTGTAGGTAGGTTTGTTTTTGGATCGTTTTTATAAATCCGAATGGTGAAATCCAATTCTTCGCCACAGGGCGACCAATCTACTGGATCTGTTTCCCCAATGGCGTAGAGGGCTTTGACTCCCCAAATTGACAGTTTGTTCATAAGCGCAGAGTCAATCCATTCAGCCCTTTCATAATCAATGGGTTCAAGTATATCAAGCGTTGCGTTACCCGCTTCCCAAGGGTCATTTGGAAGGTCTACATTTTGCGAGAACGTCGCATACAAACAATCTGGAATTTCGCATTCAAATTCAGCGCAAGATACACCGTGGGTAAATATTCCTCCAAGTACTTCGCAATTCGAAGATGAAAGATACGTGCATGATACTTCTTGGTTCACGTAGTCAGCAACGCAACAAGTACCGATATCTTCAACGAATGAAATTGTAAGGATTCCCGCTCCGGTTTCGGCCTCATCACTATTATCCGGATCATCGTAGCCGCCTATTCGAATTCTATACTCGTTCCCTCCAGTAACTGCGTATTCTATGGATGAATAAAATGCTTGGCAGCCGGCATCTGGAGTAGCGTTGCCGTTGCATGCAACCTGTGTAATACAATTATTTTCATAGAGAATAAGTGATGTGTCAAAACCTCCCAAAGAGCAAGTCGAAAAGCTCGCTATGCCGTCAACTTCGGCATGCCATATGAGCCATACATCAGGACTTTCATTCCAACCAAGGAACGTGCTTGCACATTGTTCATCATTTGGTTCTGGCGTGCTTGGAGTTGAATTTGTTGTATCAAAGAAATTAATGCCAGTATGAGCGATATCTGGATTTAAGCATTCATCGCTATCGAGTTGTAGGCAGACTTCTTGGCTGTCAACGCACGTGGTACCTTCTCCCATGAAGGTGCCATCAAAACCCTCGCAATCAGTTCTATAAAGGTCAAAGAGGCAACTTCCGCCAAGGCAACAAGCTCCAAAATCATTCGCTGAAATGGTCAGCGTTCCCTCACCGAAACTGTCATTAAATCCGCCAATTCGAATGAAATACTCTGTGTTTTTAATAAGGTTGAAGTTAATCGCTGAGTAATCAGTTTGGCAATTAGACTGCTCTGGCTCATAATCACCATTGCACGCTATTTGGTTGGTGCAGGTAGACTCATACAGCACAATAGAGGTGTCATAACTAGCAATATCGCAAAGGGTAAAGTTGAAATAGGCCGTTGAAGAAGGCGTAAACGTAAACCAGATATCTTGTTGTGTCTCGTTCCAATTAAAATATGTACCTGCGCACTGTGTAGCGTCGGGGATTGGATGACTTGCCGTCATCTCTGTAGTATCAAAATAATTGGCTCCCTCAACAGCAGTAAGGGAAAAGAGGCAATCGTCCCCTTCGAGCACTTGGGAACAATCTGCAGAAGCGCAATCGCCACCAGAAATTGACGCGCCAAGTTCGCTGCAAGCAGATGGCGTTATATTCTGACAATCAAGGAAAGAGACGCAGCATGCAATGGTGTAACACTCTTCAATATCACAAGAAGAATAATCGCCAAAATACTCCCCACCACCAGTTGCGCAATCACTCTGGGAAGTTTGTGTACATAGACCATCGGAAAAACAACATCCACCATACACCGTGCAATCTTCGCCCCAATTATTAATCAAGGCAAGAATATCTATGACGTTTACGCAGCAGTCTCCTGAGGGCATTGGCGCAATATCTCCAACTGGTCGATACGTATCGTCCCCACATTCATCTAAAGAACCAATAATAAGGAGAAGGTCTTGGATGTTCACTTCGCCATCGCTATTGACGTCTGCACTACAAGTTTGGGGAAAAGGGTACTCGCAGGGAGTAAATAGGGGGGTGATATAAATATTGTACGCAAGGTTTACTTCCAACTGTTCTACGTTTTCAGGTAGACCAAATCCAGCATTTGGATTTGCTTGCCATGCATATTCTTCATCACCGATTAGTGAGGTATTGACGCCAATCATTCCATTGGTCTGGAAATTATTTTCAGTAATAGCAGAAAGCCAAAGATCGCCAGTCTCTACATCGATAGAAACAGGCAATGAGAGCAAGTATCCATAACCAAGCCAGTTGGGACTTACGGATACATCTGCTAAGTCTAAATAATTTGTAGCAACGTCGCCAACCAGATCTAAACCAGCCGCCTGTGGTGAAGAATAAACATTTACTTGGAATCCCTCGATGAATTCTATGCTTTCAAATACACCCCAGCCACCAATCACCATCTCAACAGTATGAATATGAGTAGGGGCGTCAACGGTAAAGTTATCCAGCGCTGCAACATCGTATACAGAGTTTGTAGGTTCAAAGTATTGGCTCAGTGATACACCACTGCCTACTCCATTTCCAGTCTCATCTCCAATTTGACTCAATAAGATATCGCCAGAAGCAAAGGTGCAACAAACGAGCAATCCCAGGGGTAATGTGTACTTAACCATAAATGTAACCACTATTTAGTATACTCAGAAGCGGTCATTGAGCAAAGAAAAATGGTCTAAAAGAAAATTATTAAGACCAGAGTTCGCAATAATGTCTAGTAAACGATATCCAAAAAGAACAGGACCCCGACAAAAGTCGGGGTCCTGCGTTTTGGACAAAAAGTCCATCGGTTACGAGCAGGTGCTCGTAAAGCAAATCAACTTAGTTTATGCACAGTGCAAGGTCAAAGCCGTAGCCCATAACAAATCCTGCGCCATCGCCTAGATCTTGAGCTGAATCACCATCACCGATTCCTGAACTCATCCAGAGGAACCAACAGCCTAAGCCATCGCTCTCTGATTGAACACCAATCCAATCAACGTTAGTTGCTGCGAAGTCCATATCAAAACGGAAACCTTCGTAGAGACCAGCATAGAGCATGCCTGTTGCTGTTTTCACAGCAGCGACATCTAGTGCTTCAGCACTCACAGCGCCTGGCAAACCAGCAGCGTCGTCGTACGCACGTACGTTGAAGCCGTAATCAACACCACAAGAAACCCAAGCACCATTATTGAACAACTGAAGACCCCAAACTGATAGGTCACTCATGGACGTGAGGTTCACGAGTTCAGCACGGTTATATACCGCACCGTTAGTTGGGTCATTGGTTGAAGTACCAGCTGACCAGCCATCGTCCACGCCGTGAACGTTTTGACTCACTTGAGCACCAGGGCATGCAGGTTGAGGACATGCGTATGTAGCGCATGATTCGCCTTGCTCCCAAGTACCACCAGCAGCACCACAGTCAGCATTTGTCATGTCTCCAAGACATTGACCCGCGTCACAGCATGCAGCTGTTTCATTTGGATCATCTACTGAAATTGTGAGTGTGCCAGTACCTGTAGCACCTTGCCATCCACCGATGCGGATGTAGTAGGTGTTTCCAGCAGTACAAGCATAATCAAGTGCTGAGTAAAAGCCTTGACAAGCAGTGCCACCGGTACCGTCGCCATTGCATGCTACTTGAGTATTGCAATCGCCTTCGTAAAGGACCATGGACGTATCGAAACTTGCAGCATCGCAAGTAGTGAAGTTGTGGCTCGCTGTTGAACCAGCAACAAATGAGTACCAGCCATCAGCACTGCCTGTCCAGTCGAGGAAAGTGTCTGCACACATTGTATCGTCTGGTTCAGGAGTTGAAGGGGTCATAAGACCCGTGTCAAATGCGTTAGCACCGAGCATTGCAGGACCTGCGTCTGCACATTCATCGGTGAAACCATCGCCGCCTGTAGCACATGGTGATGGATCATCACTACATGCTGTACCTTCGCCAGCGAAAACGCCGCCGAATGTAGCACAGGAGTCGCTATCAAGGTTATCTAAACAAACATCACCTGGAAGACAGCAAGCGCCTGGAACTGGTGGAAGTTGTACATTAATGTTCAACGTACCTGCACCAAATTCTGCTTGCCAACCGCCTAAACGGATGTAGTATGTAGTTCCAGCTGTAGCGGCTAGGTCAATTTGTGAGAACCAAGGGGTGCATTCTCCATCATTACCTGTACCATCACCAAAGTCGCCGTTACAAGCGATTTGGTTAGTGCATGAGCCTTCGTAAATAACCATAGAAGTGTCATAGCCATTCTCGCAGGTGCGGATGTTATACACATCATCTACTGAAGCTGTCCATACAAACCAGAAGTCTTGACTATTGTCCCAAGCAAGCGCACTTGCTGAGCACGTAGCGTCATCTGGTTGTGGCTGACTTGGAGTCATGCCAGTTGTATCGTATGGATTTGCACCATCTATTGCTGCAACAGCGTCAACACATTCATCACCAGGAGTTGCTACAGTGCAGTCCCATGTTGTACAGTCATCGTTGCCGTGGAGTGTACCACCAACAGCAATACATCCAGAAGCAGTCAAATCTTGACATGACATATCTGAAAGACAGCAAGCAGCGGTTGAACAGTCGCCATCAGCACATGTGGAGTTATCACCGAAGTAATCTCCACTAGCAAGAGCACAATTGTCAGCTGTTTCTTCTGAGCATGAACCGTCGCTTAAGCAGCAACCGCCATAAACATTACAGTCAGCGCCCCATGCGCCAACGACTGCAAGGACGTCAGCTACAGATACGCAACAATCGCCATTTGGCATTGGTGCAATATCGCCTAGCGGACGGAATGTACCGTCGCCGCAAACACCCCATTGTCCAATAATTGCAAGTACATCACTCACAGCTACGCTACCGTCGCCATCGACGTCTGCAGCACAGACGGCTGGAAGTGGTGATTCGCAAGGATCAGCAGCAGCACCGCTATGAACGCGGTAAGCAGCTTCATTAGTCATTTCTTGCATGTTGCCAGGCATACCAAAGCCACCACCTGGGTTAGCTTGCCAGCCCATAACACCGTCGCCACCTAGCGAGTCAGCAGTACCAGTTTGGCCACCACCAGCTCCGAAATCGTTACTAGGCACCATTGATACCCAGTTTGATCCAGCAGCAGCGGTCATATCAGTTGGCATTGAAACAACGTAACCGATACCTGCCCAAGTTGCACTGACTGTTGCATCAGCAGCATCAACGTAACTTGAACCAAGGTCGCCCATTAAATCTAAAGCAGCAGCTGCTGGATCAGAGTGAAGGTTGGCAGTGTACCCACTAATGGAATCAGGACTCAGAAAGCCGTTCCAACCGTTCAAGGCCATTTCAACCATATTAATAGTTTCACCGGCACCGGTGAAGTTGTCCATAGTAGCGATATCATAAATATCAAAAGCGGCTTCAAAGTCTTGGCAGCCAGTAATATTGGCTCCAATACCAGTGCCATCATCTGGACCGATTTGATCTATCACCACATCGCCATAAGCCATGCCTGATAGACCCAAAATACATATACATGTAGTAAAATTTTTCATAAGTATTATCCCCTCCTAGAGGATTGAGTGAAAAGATTTCACGAGTAAAAATTCTTAACAATTGTTAAGAAACGATAAAATCGAAGTTGGAATTAAGACCAACAAACAAAAAAACTTGAATGTCAGTCGATCCTTCTCTCGACCATTCTTCTTCCGCTGTTCGTTTTGCAGTGCCAAGGGGACGTAAGCGGGGCAAAACGAATCAGTTTCTAAACGTTGAATTCTGGGGAACATAGAAGAGTAGGCTACGTCGGGGAACATTCTGTTGCCTATCTTCTGAGTATATTCAGAAGTCAACACTATAATCTTGCCTATTTTTGGACCCATGTCAAGCATTTAATTGATGTTTTTACAATGAAATTTGGTTATTGGAACTTTTTTTCTAGTTGTACAAGTGGCCATAGTAGGACATGAGACTCATCGGGGCTTTTATAGAGCTAATCCTGTCTATTTGGACAAAAAATACTTGTTAATTTAGGCAACTAACTACTGAATTTTTTGAAAAAATCGCACTGGATGTAGGTACTAAAAAAAGGGCTCCGCTTTGCGGAGCCCTTTTTTTAGGTAAAAAGTACAGTCATTTTACGGAGTAAAGCCGCCTATTGGAAATGGACTCAATGTAGACGCATTTGTATCGCCTACAAGCATTTCAATACCACTGAAAGTCCAAGAGTCAATGGAGAAGAGTGCACCATCTGGGCCAGTCATCGAAATACGCTTCACCCAGCCATCAAGATAGTCCCAAGGTGTGCCTGTACCGTCCATGTTAATGTCACCAAACGTATCTATTACATTTCCATTTTCAAATAACTCAATAGCATCATCACCATTGATTGACATCGCGCCACTTTGATAATCTGAGGCGAAACCAAAGAAGGTTTGAAAATCGACTTCATCATCTGTAATATAAATGTAGGTGCCAGCGGCGGCAGATACTTGTGGGAACATAAATTCCTCACCGTCGGTCCCACCACCATTATTTGCTCCGCCAATTCCATACAAGCTAAGGTCATCAATGTCAGTCATTACGTAGAGTTCAACACCTTTTGGTCCAGCGCCGGTGGTTAGTTGCACATCGTACACCCCTGTAATGACTAAGAATAGATTAGGAACTTCGCACTCATCTGGAATTCCGTTGCCATCAGCATCAAGTGATGTGCCATTTGCTATGTCACAATCATCAGGAATGTCATTGGTATTACAGTCTGCTTCGCAGTCATCAGGAATATCATTCACATTACAGTCAAAGGAGGTGCCATCTGCAAGATCGCAAACATCACCAATACCATTTGCATTGCAATCTTCTTGTCCAGGATTTGGTAGAGCACAGTTATCTTGTGAATCAGGGATACCGTCTCCGTCTGTGTCTTCGATAGCATTTGAACTAAAGACAACGTTGTCCAGGAAGATAGCTTCAGAGCCCGAATTGGAATCAAGTGAAACTCGTAAGGTTGCTTCTGTATATCCAGTCAAATCTTGAAGAAGATTAAGCCAAACGTTTTCAATTCCCATGTCATCTATATCTTGACCTGTTGAATCAAGTATCGTAATTACAGCGCCACCATCAACGAGTACATCAACAACAATAGCATCATCCGCTTCCCATCCTGTTGATTGAACAAAGAGGTCAAGAGAAACATTCCATGCACCAGAAGCGAGAATCGTGTCAAACTGCACAAGCATCATGCCATCGCAATCGCTCATTTGATACCCTTGTAACCCATCTGTGTAATCGCCAACTGTGCCGGTATAGTCAGTTGCACCGACATAATCGCCATCGGTAAGACCGACACCATCGCGTGTATTGATATACCACGCGGTAAAGCCCATTTCTGCAGAAATTGCAACATGCTCAACATCTGATTGCCCAACATTATTAACGAGTTGGTGATAGACTAAAGGATCACCAAGGTCAACGTACTGTGCTCCAACGAGTGGTTCTTCGAAACTTGTATAGACGAGGTTACCTTCTTCGCATTCGTCAGGGATACCGTTACCGTTATCGTCCGTTGAATCTCCGTTTGTGATATCGCAGGTATCTCCGATGCCATTTTCGTTGCAGTCTGGTTCACAGGAATCAAGAACGCCGTTGCCGTCGCAATCGACTGCACCGTTTGCAATATCGCATTCATCAGGAACACCATTGCCATCGCAATCGTCTTCGCATTCGTCAGCAATTCCGTTTTCATTACAGTCTTGTGACAAGCCTTCTGCTATATCGCAGATATCTCCAACACCATTAGCATTACAGTCGACTTGGTCAGGATTTGCGAGGTAACAGTTATCGACAAGGTCAAAAACGCCGTCGCCATCTTGGTCGGGCACGTTGCACATATTTGGCTCGCCCGCTGTATCCATCGCCAAATTGCCAAATACGCCCATGTACCACTCACCGCCATCTGGGCAACGGAAGACGTGGGCTGGTGGGTAGATTCCAACTGGTCCAAGAAGAACGTCTGTGTAAAGCAGATCAACAAGTTCACCGTCGTAGCCAACTTCGACTAGTCCGACTTCATCAACGAGTTCAACCCAGTAAATAGCATCGAGGATACCATCTTCGTCGACATCTAGGTCTTCATCTAGCAATGCAGTTAAACCGCCTACGAGCATGTGTGTAACATTGTCACTGTTTTCTAAACTCATTCCTTCAACAATAAAATCAGGTACAGCGCCGACCATATCGATATCACCAATAGATAAGAGCCCATCTGCGGGTATTACTGCACCTGTGAGATCAATTACCGTTTCAAGAACACCCGAGCCACCAGCGCCATCGCCAATGACGATGTATGAATATCCATCAAGAACAGTTCCTGGATCACCAATTAATTCAATAAATTCGTCTGTGTCTGTGCCTTCCATATCAATTCTTATCTCATTGATTCCAAGGCCTTCTATGCCTCCGCCAGTGTCACATTCCACTCCCCAGTCACTAATCACTGCAAGAACATCAACAACGTTGACGCAACAGTCACCATTTGGGGCAGGTGCAATATCTCCTTCTGGTCTGAATGTACCATCACCGCATTCTCCCCATGAACCGATAATCGCTAAAACATCTGCAACACCAACGGAACCATCGCCGTCTACGTCTGCTGCACAATCTGCAAGAGGATCATTGCAAGGATCGGATGCAACCGCTTCACGTACTTCAATAACTTCAAGAATGTGCATATTCGGGAATCCGAGCGCAGATGGATTTATCCAATTTTCTATACCACAGTCATTATTCGTTGTTCTAATCCATGATGGGGAGAGTTCGCCAGCGCTGTTGCTTCCAATTTCATGTGTTCCCGGATACGTTGCAGGCATGACAACTTCAACGAATATAAGTGAATCAGGATCAAGTGGGTAAGGTGTCACGGCATCAGCAGTGAGATATACAGTTGTTTCGGTTTCTGGTATTGGTCTCTGTATTGAGCCAATTGGCCACAAGTCAGAGCCATCTCCAAGTGGGCCAGCAATACCATCCGTGTCACTATATATATTGACTGTTGCCGTTCCAGCAACAGAGTTTTGTGCAAGTGCAAAGTGAATGCATGTGAGTTCAAGTTCTAATCCAGCAGTAGAACCTTGTGATAGATCGTAACTTCGACCGTATCTATTCTCTGGCGTTCCGGCATAGCCATAACAATTTATAGAATTGCCAGGGACAACAGTAGTCGTATCTATATTTTCAGATACAAGAATATCAGCGTTATCGCAAGGTGTAAATCCACCTCCACGTACCTCAGCACCAGCAGGCTGAGCACCAATTCTGGGCGTCGACCGCTTTGACTGCAGTGCTCGATCGGGTGCGGCAGTAGTGACTGAAATGAACGAAAATGTTGCAACAGTAGCAGCAACAAAACCTAAACCGATAGTTTGGCGTGAAAACATATATAGAGTTCCTTCTTGTCTTTCTCTCTTTTGAAGCACTTAACTAGTGCGTACCTTCTATATATACTAGGGATAAATCAAACTAAAGCAACATAAAAAAACTATAAATACGCCAATAGACGACTTTTTCCTTGGTAAAATAACGTGCTTAACACCGAGCCGGAGTGGCGGAATTGGCAGACGCGCCGGATTCAAAATCCGGTTCCCGTTAAGGGAGTATGGGTTCGAGTCCCATCTTCGGTATTGCAGCGTATAAAATCGTGCTTTTTAGTCTAATCTCTAGTGGATTATTCTGCCTGAGCTGTTTGTAGAAAACTTGTTCAATCGAGTAGAATGTGTCTATGAAGATTGCAGTCATCATTCCAGCAGGTGGAGAAAGTACCCGTTTCGGTGCAAAAGACAAACTAGCAGAAGATTTAGGGGGGAGACCGTTGCTTTTAAGGACAGTGGAGTTTTTTACGAAGCGTGATGATATCTTTCAAATAGTTGTTGCAGGCCCGCAACAATCGTTTGCTGATTTTAAAAATAGATTTGAAACAGCCCTCTCTTTTCATGGCGTCTCCATCGTAGAAGGTGGTGCTACTCGAAGTGTGTCGGTAAAGAACGCCTTGGTATCAATTTCAGATGAAGTTGAAGTAGTCGTAGTCCACGATGCCGCTAGACCAGCGATTAATAACGATCTCTTTGATCGAATACTACTTGCCAACAGGGAGTTTTCTGCCGTCGCAGCTGCGCTGCCTCTTAATGGGACTGTTAAGCGTGCCCAAGAGAATCCAACGACTGTCGTTGATGAAGATGCTGTTGTTGACTCTATTCTGGGAACTTCTTCGCAAGGAACAGCAGAAGGTTATAAGGTAGTTGAAACAGTTGACCGAACCGGTTTGTGGGAAATCCAAACCCCACAATGCTTTGAGTTATCGCTTTTAAAACTTTCCTACGCCCAAGATGGCATTGAAGGTTGCACCGATGATGCTCAAGTCGTTGAGAAATTTGGAGAACCTGTTTATTTAGTTAATGGAGATAGCCGAAATATCAAGGTGACAACACCTCAAGACTTACAACTCATCAAATCGATTCTAGGCGTAAAAGGTGCAGCGGATCGACCCGTGCATAAACGGTTCTAATTCTCCAATGAACGAAATAGCAGTTACAGTCGTATTACCCACCTATCAAGAGTTCGAATCTTTGCCTTCACTCATTGAAGCACTCAAAGAAGTTCGTGCTCAAGAATTGCAACATCTTCAACTTATCATTGTTGATGACTACTCAGATGATGGTACCGAGCAGTTGATTAAAGACTTCGACCAAGAGTGGATAAAACTTGTTATTCGAAAAGAAGATCGTGGGCTAAGCAGTGCCGTAATACGAGGGTTACAAGAAGCATCTACCGAATACTGCGTAGTCATGGACGCCGACGGCTCTCATCCTGCAAGTGCAATTCCTGCAATGGTCCAAGCTATTCAAGAGGGTGCTGATTTTGCAGTTGGATCACGATATGTACTTGGCGGTACAACTGAAGATGGCTGGGGTATGCTGCGTTGGCTAAATTCAAAAATCGCAACCCTCATGGCGCGTCCATTCACGAAAGTCCTTGACCCAATGAGTGGCTTTCTTGCTTTTCGAAAAACAACTTTTGAACAAGCAAAGGAACTCAATCCTGTCGGGTATAAAATCGGCCTTGAACTCATAGTAAAGTGTGGCTGCAAACAAGTTTCCGAAGTTCCAATTCATTTTTCGACACGCCAGTTAGGTCAATCGAAATTAACCCTCGGAGTTCAGTTTGAATATCTTCAACACGTCATACGTCTACTGCGTTACACGCACCCAAAACTTGTTAGCTTTTTTACGTTTGCAACCGTTGGTTTAAGTGGAGCCATCGTATACCTTCTTGCACTTAACGTGCTTACTCCGTTGTTTGACGAAAGATGGGAAGGTATCGGTGCAGCAGTTTGGGTTGCGATGACTTGGAATTTCCTTTGGGATCGTAAATATGCCTTCTGGTACTCACGAAGCAATATTGTTGCCCAGTACCTAGGGTTTGTTGCTGTTTGTTCTGTCGGAGCTTTCGCTAATTTTTATATCACTAATCTACTCGCTGCTTCAAACGCTATTACGTATTCTGGATTTATAGGCGTTGTCGTAGGTTCCGTTATTGGGATAGTATTTAACTTCCTTGTAACTCGACTGCTTGTTTTCCGTAAGTAAGAAATTCCATCGATTTGTTTCGCGCCTTTTCAGATTGCTCATTGGTGCAGAGTATGGAACGTTGAGTCATAGACACAGATTCACTAAAACACAATCACGCGGGTCATTTATCTCGCTGAAACATGCTGTACAAGTTCTTTGCCTGTATAGCTATTTTTGCAAGTGGCAACTTCTTCCGGCGTCCCTGTGGTGAGAATTAATCCTCCAGCGTTACCTCCCTCTGGTCCAAGGTCAAGAATCCAATCCGCGCATTTAATGACATCCATATTATGCTCAATTATTACAATAGAATTCCCTGCATTGACGAGACGCTGAACGACTTCTATGAGCTTGTCAATGTCTGCAAAATGCAACCCCGTTGTTGGCTCATCAAGAATATACAGTGTATGGTTGTTTGTTTTTACTCCAAGTTCACTCGCCAATTTAACACGCTGCGCTTCACCTCCAGAAAGTGTCGTCGATGGTTGCCCAAGAGTTAAATATCCAAGGCCAACATCAATCAAACACTGAAGCATCCGTTCAATTCGTCCATGGCTTTCAAAAATCTTTGCAGCATCTTCGATTGTTGTATTTAAAATATCACTGATTGTATAACCGCGCCATTTAACTTGTAACGTTTCTGCGTTGTACCTTAACCCTTCGCATTCTTCGCACGTGACAAACGCATCGGGCAAAAAATGCATTTCTATTTTCTTCAATCCTTGACCTTGACATGCTTCGCATCTTCCACCTTTTACGTTAAAACTAAAACGACCTAGCTTATACCCACGAATCTTTGATTCTTTTGTTAAAGAAAAAACTGTCCGGATTCCATCAAATATTCCTGTATACGTTGCAGGATTAGAGCGAGGCGTTCTTCCAATAGGCGATTGGTCTACTTCAATGACTCGATCAAGTTTACTGATGTTTTTAATTGAATCGCAAAGTCCATCTGGAATTTTCTTTTTTTGCAATAGTGAGCGCACGCCTTCAAGCAGAACTCCGTTAACCAAAGATGATTTTCCACTTCCTGAAACTCCCGTAACACATACAAGGGTTCCTAACGGAAAGATTGCGTCTATTTTCTTCAAGTTATTTTTTACTGCACCGGTGATTTTGATTCCATTTGTTGCGATGCGACGCTCATCAGGCATCTGAATTGAATTAGTGCCAACTAAATATTTACCCGTCAGTGAAGCTTTGCATTTCTCTATATCCTTCACGGAACCTTCCGCTACCACCTTTCCACCAAGTACACCAGCGCGTGGCCCGACATCAATAAGATGATCAGCGCTTCGGATAATTCCTTCATCGTGCTCGACCATCAACACAGTATTTCCTATGTCTGAGAGATGTTTCAGCGTTGCAAGTAGACGTTTCGTGTCTCTTGCATGCAGACCGATTGTCGGTTCATCAAGCACATAGCAAACGCCAACAAGTCCAGACCCGACTTGTGTTGCAAGCCTAATTCGCTGTGCCTCTCCACCAGAAAGTGTTCCACTTGTTCTGTTTAGAGATAAGTAATCGAGTCCTACAGAAACTAAAAAATTTAACCGACTCGTTATTTCTTTAAGAATTGGTTCTGCAATCAATGCAATTTCATCTTTCCATTGCAATTTTTGGATTCGTTCCAATACATAACCAATGGTCATGGCAGTCAATTCTGATATAGAGTGCTCTCCAATATCTGATGTAACACGAACAGATCGAGCTTGAATTTTGATTCTTTCTCCATTGCAATCAGGGCAGGTCATTTTTGTCATAAACTTCATGAGCCATGCTCGAACATTATCTGATTCCGTTTGCTTAAACCTTTTTTCGAGTTCAGGGATAACACCGGTGAATCGAGTACGACTACCTTTTACGATTCCGCCGTAAAGAAGCATTTTTTGTTTAGTTTTACGTAACGCTGTAAACGATGTTGAAGGAGTAACGTCAATCATTTCACAGAACTTTTTAATTTGCCGTCTATATTTTCTTCGAACCGCAGGTCCCGCGCGGTGCCATGGAACTATTGCGCCACGAGAAATTGACAAGGAGGGATTTGGCACAAGTAAATCGGGGTCAAATTCATGAACTGACCCTAAACCATCACAGCGTTTGCAAGCCCCAAAATGAGAATTAAACGAGAATAAACGTGGCTCTAGCTCTGCAATACTGCATTGCGGGTGATCAGGACAAGCAAAATTCTCACTGTATCTTGCTTCGCTCCACCCATCATCCATTTGGGAAAGGACAAGCATCGAGCCGCCACTGAGTCGCATGGCAATCTCTGTTGAATCGGCAATTCTATCTCTCGTATCAGGTCCTGCAACAATTCGATCTACAACCGCTTCGATGTTGTGAATTTCGTACCTTCCAAGAGAAAGAGGGTTGTCGCTCTCATTAAGCAAGACTTCTCGCAAATCCACATTAGAGCCATTCACCCTCGCTCGAACAAATCCTTGACTACGTAAATCTTCCAGAACATCTCGGTGGTATCCTTTTTTTCCAACGACAACGGGGGCGCAGATCATTAACTTTGTGCCTTTGGCAATAGATGCGATGTTGGTAATGATTTGCGTATTACTCGTGGATTCAATTACTTTGCCGCATTTTTTTCCATTGCTGTCAGTATGCCAACAATGCGGTGTGCCACATCGAGCCATTAATAGTCGTAAGTAGTCATAAATTTCAGTCGTTGTTGCAACTGTAGATCTTGGATTATGGCTTGCCGAGCGTTGTGCGATTGCAATTGTAGGGGGAAGGCCTTCGATCGATTCGACATCGGGCTTTCCCATTTGATTTAAAAATTGCCTCGCGTACGAACTAAGCGATTCCATATATTTACGTTGGCCTTCTGCGAAGATTGTGTCAAAGGCCAAGGAACTTTTACCAGAACCCGAGACGCCAGTAATTACAACAAGTTTGTCTCTTGGAATATTAACATTGACATTTCGCAGATTATGTTCATTCGCACCAGTAACTCGAATAAACTTTTTCTGGCTCGGCATAATTCTACGAAACTTCTCTTCGCTGGAAGAGTATTACCCCGATAGAAATCGCAGCGATAATATAGAATCCGCCATATATAGATGTTCGAACAACATAGCGTGTAGGGATGACATTCTCTTGAGTCAGTGCATCTGTAAGCCAAAGAATTTGAAAATTCGGAATGACAGCACTTCCAATTCTGTACCCGACCCAAGCAGGATATTCCATGTCTTCAGAAAAAGACGAAAGTGAAACGTTGTCAGATACTTCAAGCCGTTCGGTCGTAACCTCTTCAATATCGCCATTAGTTTTAACCATCAGCCGTGTATGCTCAACGAGTTCTGCCTTTCCTTCATCAGACGCTCTGTGGAGCCATCCCTGTTCGATCTCATACATAGGTTTACTAAACCATGCATCCGACATCATCCCGAGGAAAAAGATAAGAATAGTTGCAATTAACGTACCTAGTTGACTAAGTCTTGTTGAGAGCGCGGTTGCAATGCTTCCAAGAATTAAAACAGATACAAGAATCGAAATTATTGCCTTCCAAATATCTGGCTTAAATGTCGACCAAATTGGTTGCGAAGAAAAGTCTGGCGAAAAATTTAAAACTAAGATATAAGAAACAGCCAAGAGGGGGGTTGCGACACAGAGCCACGTACTTGAAAATACAAAGTTGTAAAAATAGTTGCACCAAATAGCCACTGCTGTACTTATAACAAGACTCAATACCCCAAATACGACTACTGGGATGTGCACTGGAACTCGAACTGTTTGAAAAACTTCTTGTTGCTCGATCAACGCAAAAACAAGAGCGACGTATATCGTGGAGAGTATGATTGCTGCAGCAGCCCCCAGGAATTTTCCTGCCACAAATTGAGGCCTTCCGACAGGTTTTGAGACGACGGTTAATGTCGTTTTATTTCTAATTTCATTACCCAGAACTGTACTTGCCACAAAGATAGCCAATAGCATCCCAATCATAAATACTGTCGCAAGACCAATATCAAGTAACATACGTTGATCATTTTCCATTGTGAAGGCAGAAAGCGGGCTTGAAAGCATTAGCAATAGGGTTGCAGCGAGAACCAATACGAGAACGATTGGTTGCCTGATACTTTCAAAAAAAGCGTTCCTTGCAATGGTTATGGTTTGTGTAAACATGTGATTTAAAGCTTAGAAGTGGGCAGGGTACGCCAAATCATGATAATCTGCATAACCTTGAACGAACGAAATTGAGTAATGGTTCGTAAACATTTTAGATTACCTTATTTTTTCCATATTAACACTCTCTTGAACACCGCACAACTTACGCTCGCACTACTAAGGCATACCATATTTAGATGAGAATCGACCATCATACTTATCAAAAGGCTTCAACAACTGCAGTCACTGGGCTACTTCTTCAACTTGTAATTGCAACAATTCTGCTTGTATTTGGTTTAGTTGCAGGTTCAAGCGCATTTGTATTTGTCTCATTCTATGTAGCAATAGGTTGCCTGCTTTGGATTGGTCTCATTGTCCTCTTCTATCAACAGAAGATGCAAACGCTTGAAGAATTAGAAGAAACAGAACTCGCTGGGGTAAGCGACTCATCCATGTTCGATTCGGGTACGGACCAAATTCGTCCTGCAGCAAATCGACTTAGACTTTTGCACAAATGGATTATGCCCGCGCTTAGTTTTTGTGTAACTATTTCTCTAATAGTAATAGGCATATTGATTGTTGGCTTTCTAGGTCGTACGGAACACCCAGACGATCTTCAGCAAACAGTGATTTTACAATCGCAATACATCGGCTGGGCTCTTGCTGTTGCTATGGGATTTGCTCTTGTAAGTTTCATCTATTCACGATTTGTTGCAGGCATGGCGAACGTTCCAGCATGGACTAATCTAAGAGGTGGATCAGCATGGATGGTCGGCAATACAATTGTCTTGCTTGCTCTTTCTGTTGGATTATTATTTCGATTCTTCGACAATGACCAAGTATTACTAGCAGTTTGTTGGATCATCCCAATTTTCATGTTTGCAGTTGCGGGCGAAATTGTTGTCAATTTTATATTAAATCTTTATAGACCCCGTCTACACGGCGAATCTCCTCGTCCAGCA
>JABAAL010000005.1 GCA_014238785.1 Phycisphaerales bacterium
GGGTGATTACCAAGGAAGAGCACGTTCGTTGGTGGCACTTCGGGGTGATGCGGATCTTGAAAATTCGTGCCTTTGTCAACGCCATATAACGAGAGTGCAAATTGGATTTCTCCTTCCATTTCTGCGTCTTCTAACACTTTACGAATTTCGGCTTCTCTCCATAAGTACGTTTCACCCTCAAGATGATTTGTTTCAGCGTCTTGTGCCGAGAAGAACCCTCCATCAGGTGCGTGCAATTCGCGGTCCACGTATGCCAATGTTTCCTCGATAACTTTTGCATACGTCGCTTCGCCCGTGAGTTCATATGCTTTTGCATAGGTCGAAACAAGTTGTCCGTTGTCGTATAACATTTTTTCAAAATGTGGAACAAGCCATTTTGCATCTGTCGAATAACGGTGAAAACCACCACCCACTTGATCATACATTCCACCCATAAGCATACTATCGAGCGTTTTCTTTACCGCTTTTTGAACTTGTGGGTTCTCCCAACTCGTCTCCATTAAAAAGTCGCTGTAGATTGGCATTGGAAACTTTGGCCTACCTGAAAAACCGCCAAGCTTTGCATCAAATCGGGAGAGCAATGTTGCTGCACCTGTTTCGATGATGTCGGGTGAAAGTTGCACTGGCTCTTGGAGAGTCGAAAGCCGAGAAGAAATGACTGCTGCAACTTCATCGGCGCGATCGAGCACTTGTTGTTTGTTGCCTGTCCACACCTTTTCAGTAGCTCGCATAAAGTCTATAAAATCTTTTTTCGATAAATACGTTGCGCCCCAAATTGGTTTTAACGAATACGGCTCAAGAAAAAGAGAAATGGGCCACCCACCCCTTCCCCGTGACATCAACTGCAGTGCAGTCATATATATATCGTCTACGTCTGGTCGCTCCTCGCGATCCACTTTTATCGCAATGAAATCTTGATTCATCAAATCAGCGACTTCTTGATCTTCAAAGCACTCGCGTTCCATGACATGGCACCAGTAACATGTTGAGTACCCTATGCTGAGGAAAATCGGTTTATTTTGCGCTCTTGCCGCGGCAAAAGCCTCTTCTCCCCACGGATACCAATAGACTGGGTTGTATTGATGCTGCAGAAGATAGGGGCTCGTCGTTTCACCGAGTTGATTCCTGCCATCGCTTGCTGCCTTTGGCCCTTGTTCTTGCGCAAAAGCAGCCATTGATAAGCAGACCAAAGCGCAAACGAAGAAAAATATGAGTTGTTCTTTCATCCGTATATGCTAGCACAGGGAGCCAAATATCGTGCAAACCGTTTGTGCATAGTCGGCGCTGCTATATCTGAAAATAATAGAGTGAAATGAAGGTGGTAGTTTCTCCCAATGACGATAAAAGAAAAGTCATGGAACACGTTGCACCATACATAGTCCCCGCACTTGCACTCATTACCGCAATCATATTGATTGTCGCTGGAGGCAAATTACTCAAACCTGCAATAGGTCTAAGTGCGGGGTTGTCCGGCGCTGGCATAGGCCTGATGGTCGCCCCTGCGCTCCCGATCGATATTTCTCCCCTCATAGTTGCTCTTGTTTTTGGCCTTCTTGGAGCGCTGATAGCAATTTTCTTAGCAAAATTCGCAATCCTATTCATTCTCAGTTGTTCCTTTGCATGTGCCCTACCAGTTGCTACTTGGCATCTAGCAGGCCTCGGTGACGGTGAGGCTGTTCTGCAGGATGTTGTCGAAGCTGTACGGACCCCCGATACACAAGAGGCTAACGATACTTCTGTAGATTTGAAATCGCTATCTGCTACCCAAGATGCTATGACTGTTGCATTTGCAATACTGACAAGTGACGCTTCACAAGCTATTCGAAGCGGTGCCAAGAGAGCTGTTTCTGCATGGAACGCGGTGCCGGTTGGTCCAAGGTTTATGCTCATAGGCGCAGCGATTGCGGGGCTGTTTTTGGGTTTGTTAATCACAACATTTATGCCATTTCTCTCAGCTGTACTAGTTACATCTGCTGGAGGAAGCATTCTCCTTGTCGAATCAGTACGAAACTTTATTGCACTTATCTGGTCCCAACAAACAATGGCATCCATCTCATCGAGTGTGCTTTTCTTTACAATTATTGGTATAGCTCTTGCTGGGATTGGTTTGCAACTTACACTTGCAAAACGAATTCCAAAAGCCACTGAAAAGTAAAAAAACAGCTGAAAAAGACACGCGAGATTATTTTTTCGCCCACGATACTTCAACAGCAACTTCCAAAACTTTTTTTGCCGCGGCGGTGCAGAAACACGGAGAAATACAAGGGTTTTTATGTTGCGTCCAAACGTCAGTTTGTTAATTAAACACAACAGATACATTCAAATCTCTTCTCTTATCTTCGATTCTGCGTGGCTAATACCTAGCCGCTCGAACACTGCTCCTGTGGAGTAAACTGAAACGACACGAGTCCTCTACTTGGCAGAAACGGGTTGTTCTTACTACTCTTCAGGTGCAAGTACTGCTTGTTGTGCCTCTGTAACAATCGAGGACAAAACAAGTGGACCACCTATTGCAATAATTGCAGATATAACTGCTGCTATCAATGGCCAGCGCAATGTCGCTTTTACTGATTCACTTTGCGGCGTCGTGGAGGACAACAACGAAAGTCCAATCAATCGAAGGTAATACCACGCACTAATCGCACTTGCAACTGCTGCAACAAGAACAAGTACTAGTTGCCCAGCAGCAATACCCGCTGCGAAAAGCATCAATTTTCCCCAAAAGCCAAAGAGTGGTGGAATGCCAAGAAGTGATCCACAAGAAACAGCAAGGGAAGTTGCAGCAAGTGGACTTCGTTTGTGAAGACCTGAAATATCCTCAAGTGAATCGACAGGAGCGCCATCCTTAGATAAACACGCGAGTGATGCAAACGCAGAGGTGTTCGTTGCACCATAAATAACAAGGTACACAAGCACCGCAACAATACCAAGTGGCGGTCCTGCAATGACACCAATCAACATATAACCGCTGTGTGCTATTGAGCTATACCCAAGCATGCGCTGTGTCGAGGTCTGAAGTAACGCTCCAATATTTCCAAGCAGCATGGTCAATACTGCGACCACCCACAGCGCCATTTCAAGTACAGGTGGAAGCCCATCTTCCCAGCCAACGAGTGAACAAAGCAAAATGATTGCCAACATGCCAGCAGTTTTTGGGATGAATGCCAAAAATGCCGTCACTGCAGCAGAAGCACCTTGATATACATCAGGTGCATACAAATGCATTGGAGCAGCAGCAATCTTGTAACACAATCCAAAAATAGCAAGGAGCAAGCCGATCTGTCCAAAGACTGAAACGCCTCCTGCCGCACGTTGCGCTTCAAAAACATCTGCCATTTCTGTAAAGACAAATGTACCGGTTGCAGCGTAAAGCAATGCAAAACCATACAACATGAGCGCTGCGGAAACAGCACCAAGAAAGAAATACTTCATTGCTGCTTCCTGAGCAACTTTAGACCACCTGCTCATTGCAACCATCACATACGTAGGCAATGAAACAAGTTCGAGCGCGAGGAAAAGCCAAATCAAATCTCGAGCCTCGCAGATAAGCATCACCCCCGCAATACTGAGGAGGAGCAATGCATGAAATTCTCCTGAACTCGTTCGCAGCGCACTAAATGTTGCCTTGCCTTTTTTGATTGCATGTTCGTACTTGCGATCCATCAATCCACCAGCAGACATGACCAGAAGAATTCCGATGAGCGCGGCAAAGAATTTAATGTATTTACCTAGATAAGGAAGCAACGTATCGGCAGTAGCAATTCTTTCTGGGGTGTACACAAATGGAACTGCGATACATGCAGCAAGTAAAAATCCACAAGCAATGAATCCGATTCGCCTGCGAATTGCAGCACCATTTGAAAGGCCACCAATTGCACACACAACTGCACCTACAAGTACTATCAATTCAGGGATGAGGAACCAAAGACGATCAGCCATGCGTGTCCTCCTTCTCAATGATTATTACTGTTTCTGGTTTATCTAGTTGTTCCTGCACAATCAGAGGATAAGGAGCAAGGACATCTTCAACTGAACCACGCATCGCATCGGTCAGGACCGTTGGTTGAACACCTATCCAAATACACAACGCTGCAAGAGGCACAAGAATACCAATTTCGCGCGGGCTTACATCATGAGGTAGGTTTGTATGTTGACCTTCAATATCTGGCTCTTTTAGTTTTCCAAACACAACTTTGCCAACCATAATTAATAAATACATTGCCGCGAGCACCATGCCAATAGCTGCGATGGCTGCATACTCTGGGCCAAGTACACCTGGCCACGTAGGTGCGCTGCCAGAGGCAATAAATGTGCCAAGTAAACACATAAATTCACTTACAAAACCGTTCAAACCCGGAAGCCCAACACTCGCTAGTACAAAGAAAACCATAAAGAATGACCAAACAGGCATTTTCTTCGCAAGCCCGCCAATTGAGTTCATGTCTCTGGTGTGATACCGCTCATACATCATGCCAATCAAAAAGAACAACGCTCCAGTTGAAAGACCATGGTTGATCATATATAGGACTGCCCCTTCAAGGCCAATTGGATTCAATGCAATCAACCCAAGAACACAGAAGCCAAGGTGACTTACCGATGAATACGCAACAAGTTTTTTCACATCATCTTGAACCCAACAAATGAGCGCTGCATACAAAATACCGATAATCGCAAGAATTGCAATCGCCGGCGCGTACGCGACAACCGCTTCAGGAACCATCGGCAAGACAAAACGATACACGCCGAATGTCCCAAGTTTCAAAAGCACACCAGCAAGAATAACGGAACCTGCGGTAGGTGCCTCCGTATGTGCAAGTGGAAGCCATGTATGCACAGGAAAAACAGGAATCTTCACCGCGAACCCAGCAAGTAATGCAAGCAGTACCCATCCTTGTTCACTCGCAGTCATTGCGGAGGCAAATTGCGACAAGTCATGTATCGCAAAAGACCAAACACCATGTTGCGAAAGTTGAAATTGCCACGCTACATAGACAAATCCTGCGAGCGTAAAGAGTGAACCCGTAAATGTGTAGATGAAAAATTTAACACTGGCATGCGCTCTATTTTTACCGCCATAAATTGCAATCAAGAAGAACATCGGAACGAGCGTTAATTCAAAACTAACATAGAACAATATTAAATCTTGTGCGCTGAACACACCAAGCATTGCTGTTTCAAGAATAAGTAACCAAGCGTAATATTCTTTTCGGCGAGAAGTAATTGCAGTAAAAGAACCCCAAACACAGAGAGGCGTTAATAATGTCGTTAACAAAACAAGCAGCATCGCAACTGAATCAACGCCAAGGTCAAGCGTAATGCCAAGTTGACTTAGCCATGCGACATGCGAAGCAAATCCTGTTCCTGCACTGCCCCACTCACCATATTGCACTGCCATCAAAACACTCAAAACAAAAACAAGTGTTGAGACACCAAGCGAAATCCATTTAGCAATCGATGCGTTCGCTAGAAAAACGCAAACTGCACCAACAAGTGGAAGAAGAAGTAATAACCAAAGACTCACTTGCCACCCCCCAACGTTGCGACTACTTGTTCAGTGCTTGCATTCTGTTCTGAAAGCGATTGCAAAAATTCAACAATTTCTGGCATAAACAACATCAATAACGTAATGAGAACTGCACCACCTATCATAGAAATCGCGTAACTCTGAATGGCGCCATTATGCAATGGAGCGAACCAGCGAGCGAGCACTCTTGGCAATCCCGCAATACCATTCACGAGTGCGCCATCAATGAAGTACCTATCGAACAAAGAGAATATTTTTCCAAGGATCCAAAGTGGCGAGCGTATCGTTGCAATATATATTTCATCCACATACCACTTATGTTCCATCGCGGTGGGCAGCCACCTTGTTGCGCGGCTCGCAAGAAGCTTCCCTCGCAACTTATCCGCTGCGCTGCGACAATACAGATGAAAAAATAACGCAAAACCGATGCCAATAAATCCAACAATTGCAGAGATGTAATACATCGCTTTGTGTGGATCGATGCCAAGGATATCGCCATGTCCTATCTCATAATTAATTGTTCCATGCGCTTCTGCTTGCCCACCATCAACAATCACTCCGGGAACTCCATCCCTTGCTGGAGAATCGTGCACCATCTCAGCAACCCATCCGCCATGAAGGTTTTCTGTTTCATTTGGAACAAAGTAAGGAAGCGCAGCGAGCAATGCACCAAGCGCAATGACGATAAGCACAAAGTTGATTGCGAATCTTGGGGCATGTGGGTGGAACGATGAGGTGTCCTCGCCATGCAACTCATCACCGGGTTCAAAATGCACAGGACCTGCGCAAACTCGAAACCAAACACGGAATGTGTAGTACGCTGTTAGTCCTGCAGTAAAGATTGCAAGCCAACCTAAGACTTCAAAACCTGGACCTTGTGTAACAAATGCTTCTGCAAGAATCGCATCTTTGGAAAAGTACCCACTTGTAAATGGGAATCCGGCAAGGCAAAGACAACCAACCAACATCGTATAACTAACTATCTTCCAGCCCTTCATTTTTCGAAGGCCAGAAAGACGTCGAAGATCAAGTTGCCCTGCAAAGCCATGCATAATCGCGCCGCAAGTGAGAAATAAAACTGCTTTAAAAAAGGCGTGTGTAAAGACGTGGTACGCAGCGCCATACGAAGTAACAACACCAAGCCCAAGGAACATGTATCCAAGTTGAGATATTGTTGAGTAGGCCATAATCCGTTTGATGTCGTACTGCGCCATAGCAATTGTTGCCGCCAATAAAGCGGTCAATCCGCCAACCCATGCAACGGTTGGTAGAGCGTAATCGTCCAACATAAAAAGTGGATACGTTCGAATAATCAAGTAGACTCCAGCTGTTACCATTGTCGCCGCGTGAATTAAAGCAGAAACAGGTGTTGGTCCTTCCATTGCATCTGGAAGCCAAACATACAAAGGCAACTGTGCTGATTTGCCAAATGCAGCAAGCATGAGTAAGTAAGGAATTGCGTGCACGGTCCAACCACCAAACGATGCGTCATACGCCTCCGATTGCAAGACAGTTGTAATTTCGTCGTATTGCACTGTTCCAAACGTAGACCAAATCAGATAGATGGCGAGTGCCAGTCCGACATCGCCAATTCTATTTACGATGAACGCTTTTTTCGCTGCGGCAACGGCTGAGGGTTTTTGGTAAAAATATCCAATCAACCAATAGGACGCAAACCCAACACCCTCCCACCCGAGATATAACATGAGAAGGTTGTCGCCCATGACCAAACAAGTCATAGCAAAAAGGAACACGCTCACGCCTGCGAAGAACCGTGTGTACCCTTTTCCGACATCATGCTCCATATACTCCGACGCATACACAGCAATAAGTGTGCCAAGGCCGGTAACAAAGAGCATCCAAAGTAACGTCAATGAATCCACATAGAGCGCAAAGTTCGCGACAAACGAGCCGCCATCCCAATGAATTTGTAGCCAATCGAATAACAAAATTGTTTCTGGCTGCGTATAGCCATTCCAGAGCACGAGTGTCAACAAAAACGAAGTGCCAAGACAGATTACAGTAATGGTTGCTGGCGCTTTTGATTTCACTTTACAAGCAGCACAAAGACCACAGAGTACCAATGAAACCAATGGCATCCAAAGAATAAAGCCGGCCCAGCTCAGGTTAGCAGGGTGCAACACCTCAGAGGTTGGAACTGCTGGCATAGCCGTCAAGGATGAAAGAAGAGAAAGCATTTCTGTCATTCCTGCAACTCCCCAAATGCATCTGCGTCAAGTGTGTTGTTTTGTCGATGCAACAACACGACCAGTGCAAGAGCAAGAGCGGCCTCTGCAGCGGCAACAGTAAGAATAAAAATAACCATCACCTGACCTGAATAATCAAAGTAATATCGTCCAACAGCTACAAATGCAATTGCCGCGCCTTGGAACATAAGTTCGGTGCATAGGAACATCACAATGAGGTTTCTCCGAACAAAAAATCCGATGAAGCCGATGGCAAGCAGTAATCCAGAAACGATGAGATATCCTGATAGAGCACTGGGAGCGAATGTTGTCATCATCTGTCATCCCCCACTTCTTCACTGTCGTGACCTAGGATTACTTTTCGTTTCTCTTTCTCTGTAAGCTCAATAGCTCGTCGAGCAAGTACCGCTGCACCAAACATTGCCATGAGTAAAATAACACCTGCAAGTTCAATTGTGACAGGAAAATCGTTGACAAGCGACCAACCTACCATTTGTGTATTTGTAGGCAACATTGCTTCATCAAGTTCTAAGACAGTGCCATCGCCTGAAACGATATACGGTCCGCTTGAACCAAACTGAATGACGTGGCCATCTTCTGAAATCGGCGGCCATGCAAAATCCGGTGCAATTTCTAGCACATTAGTTTCGAACTGATGAGATAGTTTTTCAAGGACGTACCATTGCGAAGTACCATCGCCCTCAGGTGGCAATGAAGATGCTCCACCTGTCACCGTTCCTGTTAGTAAGCAAAGCAATAAAAAACCAATAGCAACTGCGGCTGCGGGCTCACGGGGTATACGGTCATATATTGCTTGGGAATATGGTTCTTCAGGATTTTCTGCTTGATTTGCAAGCATCAAAACAAACATATAAGTAATTAAAATTGCACCCGCGTACACAATAATAAGTGCGAACGCCATAAACTCTGCTTCGAGCATAAGTAATAAGCCCGCCGTTGAAACAACGATTAACACAAAATAAAGCGCGCAATAAATTGGCCTTTCGTGTGTGACCATGCGGATTGCTGCAGCAACTGCACAAAGCGAAAATATAATAAAAAATATTCCGTGACTTACTTCATTAAAAGCGCTGAGTGAACCTGTCACAATTCCAATAAGCCAACCACTTGCAGCTACGCCAATTGCAACCATCGTAACCTGCATCGAGAGAGGCGAGGGTCGTAGTGCTGCGTACATGGTGAGTGCCAGCGTTACGCAGGCGATGTAAGGGAGGAACAAGTCCATTCTGAGTAAATTGACCTTCAATGGGGTGAACGGAATAAAGCGTAAAAAGGGGCAAGATATGCCCAAGAGCACCTATTGGCAACCTCTTCGAGGGTTAAAGGTAGAATGGTTTTTATGGATCAATCCCTTAAGCGTAGAATCCCAAATGCCATCACCATGGTTCGCATTATTATTGCCGCAGCTTTCTTCGCTGTACTTGGTGGTTACCGCTTCCCTGAGCAAGGAATTCTCTGGGGAAACGTGGCAATTGCCCTATTTGTACTCGCTGCGATTACCGATTTTGTGGACGGATATCTTGCTCGAAAATGGGATGCTGTTTCGATATTCGGGCGCCTTATGGATCCATTTTGCGACAAAGTGCTCGTGCTTGGCACCTTCATTTATTTTGCAGGACCAAGATTCAGCGTTGAAGCGTGGGTAGAGGATGATCGACTCATGACTATGGCTACTGGTATTTACCCTTGGATGGTTGTTGTGATTATCGCAAGGGAACTCCTTGTGACCTCTATTAGGGGCGTATTGGAATCTATGGGGCACACTGGAGGTGCAAAGTGGGCTGGCAAGATGAAGATGGTTTTTCAATCTTTCGCGCTTCCACTTATTTTGTTGCTCGTTGTGAATTGTAATCCAGCAGAGCATGAAAGCGTGATGTTGATCATTAACATTCTTGCATGGATGCTTCTTGTCATAACTGTCTGGTCTGGCTTGCCTTACATCGCCGGACTCCTTGCTGTCTTGCGCAAAGATTCATGAAACTGTTACTTTGCACAAGCTTTGGACTTGGGCTCTTGCCAAAAGCTCCGGGTACGTGGGGTTCGCTTGCACCGTTACTTGTCGTGCTTGGCTGTGGTCATTTTGGGCTTGTACAAGAATGGCTGATTGGTTTTTTAATTTTCTTAGTCATTATCTCATCGGTAGTTACGGTGCAACTCGCCCCTTGGTACACAACGTATTTTAGTCAAAAAGACCCCGCCCAAGTGGTGAGCGACGAAGTTGCGGGACAATCTATCGCACTCCTTGGAATGGCGTGGCTAACTCCACCAACAGAGCAACCCCTCCCTTGGATCGGCCTTGCAATACTCGCCTTCGTGCTTTTTCGTCTATTTGATGTTTGGAAACCGTGGCTCATCGACAAATCCCAACAATTTCGTGGAGGCTGGGGCGTCCTCATGGACGACATCCTTGCAGGCATCGTTGCTGGCACCCTTGTCCTCATCGTCACCGTCCTTGCCTAAAAACAACCGTCGGGATTGTTTTTTTATTTGAAGGTGAGGATCGGTTTTCGAGCAGCAGCAACTTCGTCAGCACGTGCAATATCTGATTCCAGTGGGGATTGCTGTACAAGTTCAATTTCGGAAGAAATTTCTTCAGCGATTTGAAGCATCACGTCAACGAAACTGTCGAGGGCTTGTTTGGATTCTGTCTCAGTCGGTTCCACCATCAAACAATCGTGCATTGGCCAGTGCATCGTCGGTGGATGGACACCATAATCAATCATCCGCTTTGCAATATCAATAAGCGTCACACCCTTATCAAGCAACGTTTGAGGAACCGTGACAAACTCGTGCGCACAAAACTTTCCATTCTTAGGATCAAAAAATGGCATCGAGTACGTAGTACATAATTTAGCCGCCAGATAGTTAGCATTCAATACTGCGGTCTCAGAAACGTTTCGTAACCCTTTTGGACCACATGCTGAAATATATGACCAACATCGGACGAGAACACCAAATTGACAAATGAACGACCGGACTTTCCCTATCGTTTTATCTCGACTGCGGTCAAGATAAAAACTACCATCGTCCGCCATCATAACTTGAGGTATAGGCAAGTACGGTGCAAGTTCTTCGGTCACGGCAATTGGTCCACTACCGGGACCGCCACCACCATGCGGTGTACTAAATGTTTTATGCGTGTTGTAGTGCATCGCATCTGCACCAAAATCACCTGGACGCACTCGACCGAGCAATGCATTCATGTTTGCGCCATCTAAATATAGTTTAGCGCCCGCTTCATGCACAATATCAGCAATTTCCTTGATATTTGCGTCGAATAAACCTGCTGTACTTGGATTTGTAATCATGAATGCTGCAATATTTTCAGCACCAATGATTGCTATCACTTCTTTCAAATGTTCCAAATCAGTTTGTCCGTTTACGGTACGAACTGTTTCAACAGACGCGCCGCACATCGTGCAGGACGCTGGATTGGTGCCATGGGCAGTGTCTGCTGCAAGCACAACGGTACGATTGGGTTGTCCATGGTCTGCAAAGTACGCACGAATAACTTTCAACGCAGTGAATTCGCCATGTGCGCCAGCAGCTGGTTGCAACGAAACTTCGTGCAACCCTGCAATTTCTTCAAGCATCGTTCGAGTTTCATAGAGCAAGCGAAGTGCGCCTTGAATCGTGTCATCATCCTGAAGTGGATGCAAGCATGCAAAACCTGGTAGCGCAGCACCCCACTCATTGATTCGAGGGTTGTGCTTCATCGTGCAAGAACCCAATGGGTAAAAATTCCCGTCAACCGAAAAGTTTCGGTCTGAGAGGTGCGTGTAATGTGCCATCACATCGTGTTGTCCAAATGAAGGCAGTGTCGTAGATCCACCTGCAACTCCTTCTGGCACTTCGGTTTCAGAAACATCCAGTGGAGGAAAATCCACTCCAATTACACCAGCGACGTGCTTTTCAAAGATGAGTGGCTCGATCGGTTTATCGCCACGTGATTGTTTTTTTATTGCTTCTATAGTTGTCATGCCGACACCTCACTCAATAAAGCGACAAGTGCGTCCATCTCATACTTCGTTCGCTTTTCGGTGACTGCGATAATCAATTCGTCGCCGGTCGACAATCCCTGCATTCGCCTTCCAGCAGCGGCAACGCCTGGCAGTACGCCTCTGGACTTACAAAATTCAACAACTTTAGTCACATCACAAGGGCAAGTAAATGTGCATTCATTGAAAAAATCGCCGTTGTATTTCATTTCCCACCCCTCAAGTTTCGCGATCTCTTTTGCAAGATAATGCGCCTTGTGCCATGACTGTGTTGCCATTTCTTTGATGCCATCACTCCCCAACGTCGTCATGAACATTGTAGCACGTAAAGCCATTAAACCCTGATTTGTGCAAACATTACTCGTAGCTTTTGCTCCTCGTATATGTTGTTCACGTGTTTGCAATGTCAAACAAAAAACACGTCGACCTTCTTCATCATTCGTCATCCCTACAAGACGTCCTGGCATTTTACGAGTATAAGCTTCTTTTGCAGAGAGCAATCCTAAATACGGACCGCCAAGATTGAGTGCGTTTCCAAGTGGCTGACCTTCGCCTGCTGCGATGTCAGCTCCACATGCACCGGGCGTTTTTAACATTCCACATGCAATTGGATTAAACACAGCAATACCTGCTGTTTTTGGAACGCTATGCGCCTCTTCGAAACAACCATCCCAGTCCTCAATTTGTCCCCAAATGTTTGGTGACTGCACGATTACACCTGCAACTGCATCCGACATCTTGGCTTCAACTGTTGCTCGTGAAATTACTCCATCGGTTGCATCAAGCATTGTAATTTTGATGTCTAGGTCCGAGAGCACTGTGCGTAATACCGCGATATATTCTGGATGCATTGTCGAGGCAACAAGTACTTCTTTTCGGCGCGTTGTATTGATTGCAAGCAACGCAGCTTCTGCAACCGCTGTAGCTCCATCGTACAAACTCGCGTTTGCAATATCTAAACCAGTAAGCCGAGCAATTTGCGTTTGAAATTCAAAGAACGCCTGCAATGAACCTTGCGATGCTTCCGCTTGGTACGGGGTGTACGAAGTTAAGAATTCACCGCGACTAATCAATTGATCGATAAGTGCTGGATAAAAATGGTCGTACGCTCCGCACCCCATAAAGCACGACATGTCGTGTGCGCCATGATTATGCGATGCCATTTCTGCCATTGAGCGTTGTAACTCCAATTCACTGAGTGCTGGCATCAAATCAAGGCCGTCATCGCACCTAATTTCAGAAGGAATAGCATCAAAAAGCTCATCAATCGAACGAATACCGACTGTGTCATACATTTCTTGTCTTTGGGTTATATTTAATTGGGTGTAATCCATAATTTCACTCGCTGTTTGAGAGCGGTAAGTATAAACTCTTATGCATGCTACGACTTATTTTTACCATAGTTCTTTGTTCTTTTCCTGCACTTGCTCAGCCCATCGGTTCGGTAACAGATGGACCGTTTTCCATCACCTCTTTCCGACCAGAATCGACCCCCGAAGATGATGCACTCGAATCCTATTTCAATGCTTCAAATCCGCTAGCAATTGAATTTTTTGAGCACCTCACCTTGCTCTCAAATCCGTGGGTAGGCGGTCGCCAACCGGGTACCCAGGGAAGCAAACTCGCTGGGCAATACATTACATGGAATCTAGAAAGGTTCGGCTTGGCTCCAGCTTTTGCAGAGAACAGTTCTTGGTATCAACCATTTTTGTTTGATATAGATAGCACGCCTCCGATAGTGAACAAGGCCTTTGTTGCAATCGAGGATATGGCGCTCGTCGACGAACGCGACTTTGTTGTGCTTGGCAACAGCGGATCCGGTGACATTACCGCACCGATTACCTTTGTCGGCTATGCCATAGAGGATGGCGAAAATGGATATTCAAGTTTTGACACTGAGACTGACTTAACTGGACAAATTGCATTGATGCTCCGATACGAACCACTTGATGAAAACGGTGTCAGCCAGTGGGCGCAGCGCCGGTTTGGTCCACACGCCAGCATCAAAGATAAAATGCAAGCCGTGATTGACCGCGGTGCTGCTGGTGTCATCTTAGTAAATCCACCAAACAGTCGTGATGGAAGACGTGGCTTAGAAAAAAATCGTTCTACTCGCTTTGGTTACACTGACATTCCAGTTGTGCATTTTACCCAAGACGCAGCAAATATTGCACTCGGCCAAGCAAACACCATCTCAGGCTTGCAACAACTTGCAGACGCTGGCGAAATCACAACCCTCAAACTCCAGCAAAATGCATCACTTATCACCGAAGTCGAAACCTCAAAGTTGCATGCGCAAAATATTGCTGCTGTCTTACAGGGTCGCGGCGAACTCGCGGATGAATGGGTAGTCCTTGGATCGCATTACGACCATGTTGGACACGGCTACACTGGCACTTCATCACCGGGCGAATTACACCGCGGCGCAGACGACAACGCTTCGGGCACTTCTGCGAATTTGATACTCGCGCGGTTGTTTTCTGAATATTACGCTACAACCGAAGATGACTCACTTCGCTCGATACTCATTATCTTTTTTGACGCTGAAGAAGCCGGCCTTCTTGGCTCAGCGCACTTTGTCAAAGAACCAACAATGGCTCTTGAATCCATAAACGCAATGATAAACCTCGACATGGTTGGCAATCTCAGTGACAATAACATTTCGCTTTCGGGAACTGGAACCGCTGTAGAGTTTGAAACGTTTGTGCCAGAAGTCATAGAACGTTCTTCCATCACAGCAAGCTTAACTCCCGGCGGAACTGGTCCATCAGACCATACTAATTTTTACAAAGAAGACATACCTGTGCTGTTCTTTTTTACAGGCATGACATCGGAATACCACACGCCTAAAGACGAAGCGTTCACGACTAACCCCGCCGGAGGTGCAGTCGTCACAGAACTTGCCTACGACTTTGCGAAGCGACTTGTGAACGACGATAAACTCACGTTTACCTCCAACACAAAAGGCGGCGCAAGTAGAACAACACGCATGCCTTCACCTGTTCGACTTGGCGTACATCCTTCGTATTCAGATAGTATGGAAACCGGCATTTTACTTACCGGCGTGAGCGAGGGAACAAGTGCCGCCGACGCTGGTCTGCTCCCGGACGATGTTCTGCTCGCGTGGAACGATATCGAACTCACGGGAGGTCGCAAACTTATGGAGTTGCTAAAAGAATCTGATCCCGGCGACGTGGTTGATTTCACTGTGCAACGGGACAATGAGAACATCCTCGTGAAAGTCACTTTAAAAGCCCCGTGATAGGATCACCACGAGTTAATTGTACTAATGCCCCGCATTCACTTGCGAACTCTGGAGTTTCTAGCATGACGCTTGACGAATAACGAATCGTTAATTCTATTTTTTTACAAAAATGCTTGATTAACTTTGCTGTGGCGCAAAATATACGGTTCAAGAAGAGGGCGAGAAATGAACATGGCATCGTAAATGCCATAGCCTTCAAAATCCTGTTGGCATATTGGAAACAATAAATATAGTTGATAAATAAAGTCGCGCCCCCCTCAGTAATGAGAGGGGCGCGTTCGAATGATTGCTTGTGAACGATAAGCCGGATTCTGTCGTGAACGGCCATTCATCTACGTCTACTGTTGCCAGCAAACTTTTGCACGCGACCCGTTCTCATTCCTCGGACAAGGAAGTTTGCCGAAACAAACCGAGAACTGCTTGCGCTTGCACGCGGTGGGGTTTACCAAAGCCATGCTTGTCACCAACCATGCGGTGCGCTCTTACCGCACCTTTTCACCCTTGCCTGTGTTACGTTAATGTAACCATCGGCGGTCTAACTCTCTGTGGCACTAAGCCCTAACCTGCAATCAAAGGTCGGTGGACGTTATCCACCACCGTGTCCTACCGTGTCCGGACTTTCCTCGCGTCTCTTGCGAAACCCGCGACCGTCTGTCCACATGCATATTGTACGCCATCAAGTACACTGCGTACATGGCAGAGAAGAAACCAACACTTGTCGTGTGGATTGCGCCAGAGCAAGCAGAGCTCTTACGAGAGGTTGTTTCAGCGTCCAAAATGAAGCTTGTTGCGATTGGTACCACGAATCAAAGTGACTTACCTGCGCTTGGCGATGCGTTTAAAGTCGAAACGTGCAGCGATATTCGCTCGCTTGCAACCACCTACGACGATGCAATACTTTGGATCGCAGAACCACAAGCATACGAGGTTTCGCTCAGCGAATTACTTCGTCATCGCCCTTGGCAAACTGTTACCACAACCCCCCTTTCTGGATCGATGGATGCACTCGTCGACGAAGCCGGCAAAACTCCCGCCGCGAAGTTTATACCACTGATGCGAAGAAGCGCAAGTTACAGCGAAGCGCAAGACGACATCGAACAATTTGGGCAACCAATTTCGGCGCATTGCACGATGACATGTTCTTCCGTTGAGGGAACACTTTGGGCTCGACTTTTCGATGCCATGGATTTTATTCACGGACTCTTCGGTCCCCCGGAAGTAGTACAAGCGTTTCTCCATAGCAACCGCGTTCCCGAGGAACCTAGCGACTTACGTGGGCACATGAGCGTAAACTTACAGTTTCAAAACAACCGCGTTGCTACGTTACTACTCAGCGACCAATCAAGTTGGAAACGCGAAACGCTTATGATTAACGAAGACCATTCGCTCACGTTTGGTGATGGCGAAACAACGCCTGCGAAACTTATTGCCGATAGTATCCATTCATGTGAAACTACTTCCGCGGATGCCCCGCGTGTCCTCGCACTTTGCGAAGCAGCAAGGCTCAGTTGTTTAACCGGTGCAAGCGAACGCCCAAGTCGAGTCCTTGAAATGTTTTAACTAGCCCAAGGCTAGTTAAATACCGATAGCTTGATGAAGTGGGACAACGATATCAGGCACCACACGGTGCTCAGCGATGTGTTCAATATGCCCAGCGAGGCGATCGAATGTCGATTCTAATTCTTCGATGGCTTGGATTGGACCATTTTTGCGGACAGTCAAGAACACGCTAATAGGCTCGTCTTGAAAGACCTGGGTTGCAGCTTCGGCAGCCGAAGTTCTTGTTTTCACTTCGACGAACGCTTGTAAGTCACACGCTTCGTTCAAGGCAAAACCAATTCGGGGTTGCACATCAAGGAGTGGTTCCATCGAGTCATCGGCAAGCGATGCAAGTGGCGTGTTTCCCAAAAGTGTCTGCATCACAATATTGTTTTGATTTTCCCGTGCAGGAAGATCAAAACCGTACACAAGTTCTACGAACTCTACATGCAGTGGCGTAAGGGAGAGGTAGTACGGCGAAAGTTCTAGTACCAACCGGTGTAAGTTGTACGCGTCTTCGATGTGACTTGGATTCACCATTCCAGATGTAATGGAGCGCGGTCGCAAGCCGACCCACTGGTACCTACCATCGACTTCTTGCGTTTCGAGTGTTACCTCTTCTTCAAACGGTCGAATGCGTTCAAATTCAGGTATCTCCCTGCGTATTCGTTCAAACATTTCTGTTGCCAATTCCTGCACCTTTGGCAGATCAACGCCCAGCGAAATTTTTTGGTTGACGTAGAAGTCACTACAAAGTGTGGAAAAGGATTGCATTGTGGACATGATACCAAACCACGAAACTCATCGAAAAATGAGGCTCAGTTTCACAGTAATTCCTCGGAGGAATTTTTTTTATTTTTTGAGGGGTTGCAAGGTAAAATAGGTAGCACTTCGCCAGAGCCATTCGAAGGGACCAAAACGGAAATACTTGAGCCAGAACATGCTGAAAAGGACCTGGAATACCCAAATAGCTGCAACGATATAGAGCAATTCCACTCGTTCAAATTGGCTGAACCAACCAAATCCATGTCCATAAAACAGGAGCGTACAAATAATCGTTTGCCCGAGATAATTCGTTAGAGCCATTTGTCCTGTAACAGCAAGCGCTTTTCTGGCGAAGGTAAACATCCCAAGTTTGCAAACAAGCATTACCAAGCAGATCCAAACGAACGCAACAAAGACGCCGCCGACAAGATTCCAATTACTATCGAGAAAACGCGTGAGGGCTGGATCCCACCCATGTTGCTGCTTATACCAGACGCCAATTGCAATAAGTGGAAATCCAATACAAGCGGAAATCAGCAATGTCAGAAAATAAAAACGTACTGACCTTGAAGCCGAGAGCACCTTCCACTTGTACGCAGCCATACCTACCATCATCAATCCTGTGCCGTGCCAGAATAAATAAAGCGGGAACATGATGAACTGCAGCATCGCAGCAATAATTGCACGATGCGGCAATTGGCCGACCCAAGGGCCAGTATACGCGGCGATTTCACCCTGCATTTCCGGAGAACTTAGTAATCCTGATTCTTGCATCCTAACTACTTCTCCCTCGGCCCAGACATGCATGATCCAGTACATCAGCAACATAAATGCAACGGGTACTGCAAACATCATGACAAAGCCAACGATGAGCAAAACTGTTGGTTTCCAATTCCGCATTGTTGCGATGAACATGCCGCACATTGCATACGACACAAGAATATCACCAAACCACAACAGGTACGCGTGCAACATGCCGATCACAAAGAGCCAACCCATCCGACTTGTTTGTAATTTCCAAGCGTTATGTCCCTTTGCTTGCGCTCGTTCCATAAAAATACAAATGCCCGCGCCAAACAATATTGAAAATATAGACATGAACTTCGTATCTGCAACATAATGCAAAATGAGCCACGTGTACCAATTGATACCCGCAAGGTCCCCGTACACCGCTGGAGAGTCATACGCAGAAGTCACCATAGAAAATGAAACGATGTTCATCAACAAAATGCCAAGTACGGCAACACCGCGGAGCACATCGATTGAAACGATGCGCTCTTTACTTGTCACTGGTTGTGAATATTGAATATCCAATGGAGCACTGCCTCTGTCTCAGTTAGATCTTCTAAAAGAAGATCGGGATCGGACGCAGCGAGTATAGCACGGTCATGCGACCCCGTGCAAACAGCGATAACTTTACACCCCGAAGACTTCCCGCTTGTAACGTCATGAATTGTGTCGCCAAGGAGTACCACAGGACCACCTTTGCCGTATTTTGCAATCGCCACAGGTGGCAAATCATTGCGTACTTTCCCATCGGTGCCCCATGCATTTGCTACAAAAATCGAAGAATCGAACCCCGCTTGCTCTACTTTCATCTTGCCTGTTTCCTCGTAATTACCAGTGACGAGACCAAGAACCACGTGTTCCATCGCATGAAGTTTCTCAACAAGTTGTTGGACACCAGGCAATATTTTCACTTGAGTATTAACAATGTTTTTTAAAAGAACTTCTGTGTAACTCGCACGAAATGCATCATGTAGTTCTTGGCTAGTTTCGATTTCATGCTTCTCACAAACATCGTTCCAAATCAATGGATCAAGACGACCGCCAACTGGAATACCTTCGAGGGAACACGGCTTGCCAAACATTTTTTCGCACGTTTCTTCTATAGAACGAACACCAACGCCTTCCGAAGAAAGCATTGTGCCATCAATATCAAAAAGGACGAGCATTAGGCGCAGGCAGTTGCAACGGCTGCTGCAACCTTCTGGGCAGCATCTTCAAGATCGGTCGCCGTTTGCATCGTTGGTAATTCAGGCTGCGCGGCAGTGAGAATTTCTCGAGCCGCGTCTACGTTTGTACCTTCAAGGCGAACAACGAGAGGAACCGTGAAACTCACTTCTTTTGCGGCGGCGACAATAGCCTCTGCAATAACATCGCACCGCATAATGCCGCCAAAGATATTCACAAGTACGCCTTCAACTTTACTATCAGATAAAATGATTTTGAAGGCTTCCGTCACCGTTTCAAGGGTTGCGGCGCCACCGACATCAAGGAAGTTTGCAGGACTACCACCGTGCATCTTAATAATGTCCATTGTTGCCATCGCAAGGCCTGCGCCGTTAACCAAACAACCGATGTTGCCATCGAGTGCGATAAAGTTGAGGTCAAACTTTGAAGCCTCTAATTCTGCAGGGTTTTCTTCTGTTGGATCAAACATCTCTTGCAAGTTTTTATGTCGAAAGAGTGCGTTATCGTCAAAGTCAAACTTTGCATCAATTGCCAGTACCTGACCATCTGGATATTCGTTACAACCAGGGGTAATAATAAGTGGATTTATTTCCGCAAGCGACGCATCGGTCTCGTCGACTAATTTTGCTATCTTCATCATGATATTTGCTGCTTGCCCAACTTGTTTGCCTTTGAACCCAACTGTAAAAGCCATTTCGCGTGCTTGGTATGGATGCAATCCAGCGAGCGGGTCAATGCGAACAGTTTTTATTGCGTCTGGTGTTTCGTGTGCAACAGTTTCAATTTCAACACCCCCTTCGCTTGATGCGATGAGGACATTTGCGCCACTCGTGCGATCCATTGTGATTGCAAGGTAATACTCGCTTTCAATATCAACGCCATCTGCGACAAGAACTTTTGTCACATCTAAACCTTCGGGGCCAGTTTGCACAGAAACCATCTTGTTTCCAAACATAAATGTCGCCGCTTCATCTACTTCTTCTGGGGTCCTACACAACTTCACAAACCCCGCCTTGCCCCTTCCGCCTGCATGCACCTGCGCTTTCACGACAAGAAGGGTAGCACCCGCATCAAAAAGAGATGCCGCTGCATCCTTTGCCGCGTCGACAGATGTTACCATCGTGCCTGAGGGAACTGGAATTCCAGTTTCTGCGAGAAGTTGACGTGCTTGGTATTCATGAATTTTCATTGAATCAACAATTATACAGTAAACAAAAGGAGTCCTGTCATCGCTCAAACACCATCAACAATGATTCAACTTGGCACGAGTATGCCCCAATTCACTCTTCCCGACGGTAGAGGCGATCAATGGTCGCCAGCATCAAAAACTGCAGGAACACTTGTTGTATTTATCTGCAACCATTGCCCATTTGTGATTCACGTTGCAAAGACACTTGTTCATATTCATGCGTTGTGCAACGAATACAAAATCGAGATGGTCGGCATTAATTCAAACGATATCGACTCATATCCTGATGATGCCCCTCAAAATATGATTGAGACTGCCCATGAGAACGGATGGCAATTTCCGTATCTTTTCGATGCCACTCAACAAGTCGCAAGAGACTTTTCTGCAGCATGTACGCCAGATGTATTTCTATATGATGGGCAAGATAAATTGTATTACAGAGGCCAAATTGATGAATCACGCCCGTCAAATGGCGAATCAAATGGAAAAAACCTCAAAGTTGCTCTTCAATCATTGGTGACTGGCGAGCCCTCCCCAACAAACCAAAAACCCGCAATCGGCTGCAATATCAAGTGGAGATAAAAATTATGCAAAAAAAGTATATTTTCTAAACAGAAAGTAAAAAATGACGCATACTACGTAAAGACAACAAATGGACTCCCAGACTGGGACGATTCCTAACACCATGCCCGATAGGGCAACACGGGCTCTTGAAGTACCGTTTCGAGGGACATACGAGAGGAGCCGTCCCAGTCTTTTTTTCAAAGTTTTATACTCATAATCAGAATAATCAGCGTATCATTCTGTATAGATGAAACAATCAAAGTGTTTCAAGCGTTCTACTCATGTCTTTTTTTAGCCTTGCCGACAAATTCATCATACACAGGAGATTCAACCATGAATAACTCAATACTCGGATTAACAATAACCGCACTTGCAACCGCTTCTTTACTTGGATGCACCAAGACACAAGAAGGCGCTAGCGTAGGTGCTGGCATCGGCGCACTCGCTGGTCAAGCAATCGGCGGCGACACCGGTGGCACATTAATTGGCGCTGGCATTGGCGCACTTCTTGGCGGCGCAATTGGCAACGATCAGGAACAACAACAACGCCAAGCAGACGGTTCAACCATCAGACGAACAACCACGCATGAAACGTTAAACCCTGATGGCACTATTACAAAAACAGGTACAACAACAACGACATCAAATCAAAGTTCTGATGGATACACTGGCCTTGAAAATTAATAACACCATGAGGTTATTTCTTTTGTTTTTCGTTTTATGCATGGCAACCGCGTGTGCAAAAACAACCAAGAACACGGAGCGAACGCAGCCGATGGATGCTATTTTGAATGGGACATTTGCAACCGATGCCGCAATGCAAGAAGAACGTGTCCAACAAGGCGATTACATCGACGAACAAGAAAATAGATACGAATAAAAAGAAAGAACAGACACTATGAAAAAAGCAATTACAACACTTACAGTTATCACTATTGTTATCCTCGCAATGACTGGCTGCACAAAAACCCAAGAAGGCGCAGGAATAGGTGCTGCAGTTGGCGCTCTTGCTGGCCAGGCAATCGGCGGAGATACCGGCGGCACTTTACTTGGCGCAGGAATTGGCGCAGTCGCTGGCGGAGCTATCGGAAACTCAGAGGAGTAACCCACAATAATCTCGACTCTTTAGCGCCCTGCCTTGCGGGGTGCTTTTTTATGCCACATTCACATCTGAGACTTTTTACATATCTGGGATTTCGGTTCAAAACAATGCTCAAAACTGCAACCCGCCGCTCAATAGCAAGTTATGGCAATACTTTAATTCCTTGAAGGAGTTAAATTGGATCTGAGCAACTGTAATTTGTAGGTTGGATTATTGAAGTACAGACTTTGTACGTGCAACAAAAAAGCCACCCAGCGGATTTGAACCGCTGACCTAAGCTTTACGAAAGCTTCGCTCTACCAACTGAGCTAGGGCGGCAAGTAGTATGCAAATTACGGGATAAACAATGTCACAGATGTATGAGGGTGATCTAATGCGCCATTTAACCTCGCTGCAGCATCAGCAAGTGCACCATTTGACTCTTCTGCAAGATCGACGACCATCTCCACCTGCCAACCCTGTGCGAGATTCCCCCAACGTCGAACTGAAGCAGCAGACTCATCAAGAAGCATTACCTGCTCATCAAGGGTACCGCTTGAAAACGCTGCATCGATAAGCGAACGTTGCACAACTTCATCCTCAATCATTGAAAGGGTTTGAGCAATAATTGCTTTTGATTCATAGTCTGAATCATTGAGTGCCGCTATTAATGTGCCAGATGCTTCATCTACTTCCAATATCGTATCTGCAAGAGCGATATCTCGTAAAACAGCCAGCGCTCGTTTTGCAAAATCAGCTTGCTCCTCATAACTTAATCTACCACCCGAAGCAGAGGAGAGTAAATCTTCAATGACCGCGAGTTTCGCAGAATCAGAAACACCAATATCAGCTGTATCAACCATATTCGAGCCGCTAAGTCGGCTAGAAATAATCTGAGCCTCCGCGCCGCTTGCAAGAACAAACACCGGTGTGACCGTTGTTTCTGACATTAACGCAAGTTCATCCACAACTACTTGCCCATGGTTTGCATTCCGAGCAATAACAACTGCTAAATCAAAACCAGGCACAGCGCCTGCGGATTCTATCGATTCCAACGCTGAAGAACCACCGCCAACAACCGTCCACCCATTTTCATCTAAGAGTGCTGCAACTGTTCGGCGAGTATTTTCATCATCACCAATAACAAGAGCAAACATTTCCCCGCCATTTCTCACGGCTGATGCCAATAGTGGCACGACTCTGTAACTTCCCTCAAAAGAACTTTTCGGTAGTGTTGAGGCAATTGCAAGTGCAGCTTCATACTGCACGTTTCTGTCGGGGTAGTACAAAGCAGATACCAGTGGCATATCGTTGCCACCAAGCAATGAGCCTGCACCTGCAGTTCTTGACAGCGCAGCAATTGCATCGAGTGCAAGAGATGTGTCTCCATCGATAAGTGCTGTAGACAATACCAACTGTGCAATTTCTGGGCCAAACACAGTCGCATAAAACTCTGGACTATATGGAAGATTTCCAAAAACCAGATCGGTTTCGCCTTGTAACTCACGGTCTCTACGAAGATTTGCTGCAACAAAGACACCCATTGCAGCTGAATTATTTGCATCTGATCCGATTGCTCCCGACGCAAAATGCATCGCCATCACGTCATCAAAAACATCCGCAGGCACGTCATACACTACCAACTGTTCGATAGGATCCCACGCCCAATAGATGTTTAGCCCATTTATGGCTGGAGGAATAACGGAAGCTTGGCCATCGTAAAATTGTTTAGCCACGATTGTTTGCATTGTTGACAAGTTAGAATTCAATGAAATTCCAATTCTCTCAAGAGCACGTTCCGCAGCCTTTCGGGCATCTAACGTTTCATTTTCATCAAGCGCAAGGGCTAGCAAACTTGGCGATGCATGGGTATACCCAATCTCACCAAGGGCAGCTGCTGCTACCATCTGTGAATCGCTATCTAAAAACGGCAAAGCAGTTTGCAAAGGAAGAACTGCATCGCGTCCAATTTGAATAAGCATAGCCTTTACTCTTCTTGATGTCTTTGCATCATTGACGTTTTGCAACGTTCGAAGCAACGGCGGAACAGCGTATTCTCCAGCTTCAACTAATCGTTTCTCAGCAAGCAAACGCTGGCGAGTCGAACCCGATAGCAAATCAATCGCTTCATCCAATCTTGCTTCATTTCGAATAACACTCGTACGACCCATTTGATACCGTTCTTCAAGTTCAGAAGCATACGGCTCAAGATCCTCAACAAACAAAGCCCAACCCACAGCGCGGTCAAATCGTTGTTGCCGCTCCTTTGTTGCACTCACCATCACGTAAAAATCTTCATCGCTCATAGCATCCCGCAATAATATCGTCGCATACGCTTCAGCAAGCTCAACATTTGCAACGAGCGAGTAATGGATAAAGTCGT
Source organism: Phycisphaerales bacterium (assembly GCA_014238785.1). Lineage (GTDB taxonomy): Bacteria > Planctomycetota > Phycisphaerae > Phycisphaerales > SM1A02. Next base: position 24,511 of record JABAAL010000005.1, read on the forward strand.
CAAGGGCGGACTCTGAGTCACTTTCTTGCGCGAAAGATGCCGGTTGTAAAACAACCATGGTGAATACAAAAAGTGTGGCGATAAGACTTTTTCTAAGATTGAACATGCAATTGCTCCGTTGAGATGTATCTAAAACGACCACGAGAGGTCGGGTAAGAAATGTGATGCGTATCTTACCCCCTTTTTAGCATCAACGAAGCCTAAAAATACTCTATACTTTCCTTTGCAAGGGCGCCCTGCAGTTGTTCTGCACGGTTGGCACACCTTTTATTGTGCCAAAGGGAAGGTGGTGAAAATCCACCGCGGACGCGCCGCCGTAACGAGAGTGCTCTGTAAAGCACCTCTTATCAGTATTCCACTGCAAGTTTTAACTTGTGGGAAGGATGATAAGAGGGAGTAATACTACTCTTGAAGCCGGAAAACCTCCCCTGCATTTCAGTGTTGCCTGCGCGAATCAGGCCACGGCGCTGTGTCTCTACGGCATCAGACGTGACGTTTCGCAACGGCCTAGTTTGGAGATCGCGCATGTCACCACTATCAATAATCATTTTTTTACTGTTTACAAACCCATGGGCAGATTCTGTCATTTCATTTGACGAAGGTATCGGTGGATCCGCTGGGTATAACCTCCCCGAAGTTTCCATAGGCGAGCCAAGCCGATTCACCGGCGAAGATATTTGGCCAGGCGTGGTCAGTCCCTTCAACTCGCCATGGCTCGCCAATGAAATTGTTTCCATTGGTGCGGGTGGTTCACTTGTCGTTTCGTTTGACGAACCTGTGCAAGATGACCCTGCCAACCCATGGGGAATCGACCTTCTTATTTTCGGCAATACTGGTTGCATCGACAATTCGTATCCAAATGGAATCGTCGGCGGCGTGTATAGCGATGACGGCGGGACCATCGAGGTTTCTCAAGATGGCAAACAATGGTTTGCGATTACAACGCAACTTGCAGACGGTCTCTGGCCAACCCGCGGTTATCTTGATAGCGAACCATACGACACAGTTGAAGGCTCGCAACCCTCGAACTTCACATTACCAGTTGACCCAAGACTAACACTTGGCGATGTCATGAATATCGACAAAGAAACGCTTATGCACATGTACGGTGCTTCTGGTGGTGGAACTCCAATCGATATCTCAGAGACTGGGCTTGCTGAAATTTCATACGTACGGATTTCCGTTGACACGAATACAAAACTGACTCCTGAAATAGATGGCTTTTCAGATGTCACCGCTCAAATTGTCGGTGATGTTGACATGAATGGCCTCGTGAATGTCAACGATTTGCTTTCTCTGATCGGAAGTTTTGGTGAACTCGAAATTGGCGGACCTCTCGCTGATTTCAACGGTGATTTTTACGTAAACGTTACAGACTTGCTCGCCCTTCTTGGAAACTGGTCGTGAATCGAGCATTCACGCTCATTGAATTGCTGATCGTCATTGCGATTGTTGGAATCCTTGCTTCGGTGATGGTTCCAACAATTGGTGATGGTCATGCGTTGGCACAAATGACCGTTTGTAAAACCAACCAACGACAACTTGTCTTTGGTGCGCTGAATTACCGCAATGATCATCAAGAACATCCCCCCGCAGTCGTTTCGGTGCAAGTCCACTGGGATGACAAGACGATTCTATGGCAATATCTTGACCAAGCGGAGAATCGAATGGTTTGCCCAGAGCATGATGACCCCATCTATTCCACAACTGGGTATAACTACAACACAAATCTTGGCGATGAATATCAACTTGGGAGCGGCATCACTGTTAAAGGGATTTCCATTTCTGATTGCGCGCACCCTGCAAGTTGTGCCATGTTCGGCGATGGGCACAACAACAAGTTTATGCGTGCAACGCTAAGTAATATTTCTATTCGTTGCGGCGGGAGGCAGTCGTTTCGTCACCGCGGCGCAACCGTTGTTGGCTGGCTTGACGGGCATGTCAGTACGCAAGAAATAAAGTTTGATAACAACTGCAGCGAAGAAAAACTCGTCGGTTTTTTAAGCGAAGACAACACCGCATACGACCCGCGAATTTTACAACTCCCGTAAACAATTCGCGGAATTATTTCTAAATTTTTTCTAAAACTTTTTTTCGACGCGAAGTGCGTAGCTGACATTGCAGATGTACTTTCGGCGTTGTCAGATGTTGGTTTCAATCCGTAATTAAAACAATACCCTTAAACCCAAGGGAATGGAAGATATGAAACGATGTCGCCTTCGTGCAACGCATTCTCTGAAGATGGAAGTTGCACAAGCCCATGCGTTGACGCAGTGTGTACTAAATCGCCAGAGCCCTGCCACGATGGAACTGTGATTTTTCCATTGACAAGTTGGCATGGTCTAATGCAAAGCCGGTTTGGATTTGGCTTCACTTCATTGGCAATCGGTGCTTCTTGCCAAGGCAACGCAGCAGGAATTCCTTGCAAACTTCGCACAATTGGCCAACCAAACACGCAGCTACAAACAAGCGCGGAAACTGGATTGCCTGGAAGACCCAGCACCACTGCACGTTCATGCTTGCCAACCATGATAGGCTTGCCCGGCTGAACCTTTGCACCCTTGACCACAAGTTCGACTCCCGAATTTGCAAAAGAAGATGGAATAAAGTCGCGTTTGCCCGCGCTAATACCGCCAATTGTCACAACTAAATCGCAGCGCCCATCAAGCGCCGATGCAATGATTTCATTCGTTGCTTCTGGATCATCTAAAACATGATGCTTCTGGACAACATCACAACCCATTGAAGTAAAAACACTCGCTAACATTGGATTGTTGCTATTTCGGATTTGATGTGGCAGCGGAGTTTTGTCTGGTTCAATAACTTCATCGCCACTTGTAATAACAATGACTTTTGGTTTGGAGAGAACTTTTATTGTATGTGTGCAAACACTTGCTGTGATCCCAATATGTTGAGGCGCAAGTTTCGTGTGTTTTGAAACAAGCACGTCCCCCGCTTTTGCATCAACTCCCTTGGGGTGAATCGATTTCCCTTGCTTAAGACCCCCGCAATGAAAGACGACGACGTCGCTGCCATTATCTGTTAACTCATGTTGCACCACTGCATCAAAACAATCGGGAACTGGTGCGCCCGTTGCAATTGCAATACATGTGTTTGGCTCATGGTCACCATCAAACGTCGTGCCAGCGGGAACTTGCCCAACTACTCGCATTGATACGCCATTCTTAACTTCACTTGCAAGTACAGCGTACCCATCCATTTGGCTTCGGTTGTAAGGCGGTAAATCGCGGTCGGCAAGAATATCCTCTGCCAAGATTTTCCCCTCTGCTCTTGCAAGTGGAGTAGTTTCAACTGCACTTACTTTTTTCGCAATTTTCACTGCTGCAGCAAGTGCTTCAGAATACGAAGGCAACGTAGCCATTACCCGCCGCTCACTGGAGGAAGAATTGCAATCGTGCAACCATCGCTCAATTGCATTTCTCTTTGGACAAGTTGTCCTTCAAGTGCAAGTGCGCACGTAGAAGATAACGCAGCAAGAGCATTACGTTCACTCGCAAGCAAGTCAAACGCCTCCCCTACACTTGAACCAATTGGCATCGTGATTTCTTTTTCTCTGCACTCCATAACTTGTGCTGCTGCTGCAAAAAACAGAACCTTGCATTTCATTTCACCGCCTGCCAAACCGTTTTTCCAATTCTTCGATTGACAATCGCATTGTTGTTGGTCTGCCGTGTGGGCAACTGCTGCTTCGCTCAATTTCTTTTCGCTTCTGTAGTAAGTCCGCAAGTTCTTGTGGGTTCAAATAATCGCCTGCTTTAATCGCAGCCTTACACGACATCATGTCAAGGACTGCACTGAGCGCTTCTTCTTCGCTGCTTGGAAAATCACTGGTACCCAACTTGTCGAGTAATTCACGTATAAATTTCCCGCCCTTTACGTTGCGCGAAACTAAAAGTGTCGGCAACGCATAGACCGAAATCGAAGCAGGCCCAGAAGCCGAAGCATCTATGCCCAGTTTTTCAAACAACGCCGCGTGCGTCTCAAGTGATTCAAGTTGACCACTGTCCGCTTCGAAGGCATCGGGCACGAGCATACGCTGCGACTCCAAATTGCCTTTTGCGATTCGCTTCGAAAATTCCTCGAACATAATGCGCTCGTGTAAAGCATGTTGATCAATAATCAAAATGCCCTGCTCATCTTGCGTCACCAAAAAGCACTTCTGCACTTGCATAACCGCGTCTGGACCCATGATGGTCGGCAGCGGCGTTGATGGCGTCGGAAGTTCAATGCCGGCAACTGCTCGCCGCGCTTGCTCAACAGAAAAAGAAGGGGAACTTCCCGAACCAAACTCCACTTGCATACCATGACCGCCAACACTTGGCATATGCACACCTGGTACATACGCAGGAACAATATCTTCTTTTGCTAGTGCGCCCGAAATTGTTTTGTTCACCAGTCGCCAAATGCTGTCGCGATCACTAAATCGTACTTCGCTCTTTTGCGGGTGCACGTTGACGTCCACAAGACTTGGCTCCATCTCTAAAAACAATGCCGCCGTTGGCCAGCGCTTTGGCTCAATAAATCCGCGATAAGCTTCCTTGAGCGCATGGGTAATTGAACTATCCGCAATCGAACGACCATTAACGTGCACGCGGATGTGTCTTGAAGTTGGACGAGCAACGCTTGGCTTTCCGACCAAACCCCAAAGCGTAACACCTTGGATGTTCCCATCAACTTCTATAAGTTCGCCATCAAGCTCTTGCCCGAAAATGGAGAGAATGCGCTCTTTGGAATTTGCTTGCTGAAACTCAAGTAATGTCTTATCACCACTGCGCAATACAAATGCAATATCATGATGCGAAGCAGCGAGTCGTTGGACAACATCCCGAACTCGCGTCGTTTCAGCGCCATCTGATTTTAAAAATTTCCTACGTGCGGGGGTATTAAAAAATAGTCGCTTCACTTCAACGGCTGTGCCAACACTCGCAGCAACTGGCTTTGTTTTTGCCATCTCGCCACCGTCTACTTCTATTTGCATGCCCGATTCGTCATCGGTTCTTCTGCTCTTTAGCATCAAATGACTTATGGACCCGATCGATGCAAGCGCTTCGCCGCGAAAACCAAGTGAAGCAATCGCAGCAAGATCCGCTTCTTCGGAAATTTTACTTGTCGCATGCGGCGTTACGGCGAGTTCTAATTCACTAGGCGAAATTCCAATTCCGTTATCGCTCACACGTATCAAATCTTTGCCACCGTGCTCTAGTTGTATTTCTATTCGCGTACTCCCAGCATCGATTGCGTTTTCAACAAGTTCCTTCACAATTGACGCTGGACGATCCACCACTTCGCCAGCAGCGATTTGATTGATAAGTAGGGTTTGCAATTTTTGAATCGTCATGTGACTTCTCTAACCGTAGTCCAAGAACGCTTCATCACGATTGGCATTCTTCGGCCCCGACCAAAGGAGCGCGGGGATGTTTTGAAAATAACAGGAGTTTGATCGCGTTTAAATTGCGCGATGTCAACCATGTGCACAATTTTTTGAATGAAATCTCTCTCTGCACCAAGTTCCTCTTCGATGGTATCCACGCCCATATCTAGATCAATGTGCAAACGCAAAATCGAATCAAGCTCGGCATACTCCGGCAACGAATCTTGGTCCAATTGGCCTGGACGTAATTCTGCTGATGGCGGTTTCATTATTGAAGACTTTGGAATAGGCGCAAATTCAAAACCACACGTTTCAAAATGATTGTTCATCCAAGTTGCCATCGACCAGACGTCTGTTTTATAGATATCACCAATCACCGAAACTGCGCCAGACATATCACCGTACAACGTGCTGTATCCGACTGCGAGTTCTGATTTGTTTCCTGTCGAGAGTAGCAATGCGCCGTTTTGGTTTGCAAGTGCCATCAATAACAAACCGCGAATACGTGCTTGCGCATTTTCTTCTGCTAGTCCCTTTGCTTCTAAACAGCTATCGCTGATAGTGCGTTCAAAGGCGCTATGCATATGTTCGATGGGCAAGGTTACCGTTTCAATACCAAGGTTTTTCGCAAGTTGCTCTGCGTCTTCAACTGAACCAAGCGATGAATATCTCGAGGGCATCAAAACGCCGGTCACTGCTTCTTTGCCAAGCGCTGCAACAGCAAGCGTCGCAACTATCGCGGAATCGATGCCGCCAGAAAGACCAAGAAGAGCTTTGGCGTGTCCAGTTTTTTGAAAGTAATCTTTGGTACCAAGTACAAGCGCTCGAAAACGTTCTTCGTCTACGCACGTTGCAATGGAAAAATCGATTGGCTTGTCGTCCGTATTGACAACTATCGTGCCAGTTTCAAAAAGTGGCAATGTCCCAAACACACCACTTGGTGCAACGACAAAGGAGCCGCCATCAAAAACGAGGTCGTCGTTACCTCCAACTTGGTTGCACATTGCAATTGTCACGTTGTGTTCACTCGCAATATCGAGCGCATATTCAAGATGTGCTTCGTACTTGCCAACAACAAACGGTGAAGCACTCGGTGAAATAATCGTCGTGCATCCTGCATCGAGCAATTCGCGAACTGGATTACATTCGTACGTTGGTGCAGCACTTGCATCAAATCCTCGCCAAAAGTCTTCACAAATCGCAATGCCTATTTTTTCGCCATCAAGTTCAAAAGCACAAACTGCTTCGCCCGATTCAAAGTATCGTTTTTCATCAAAGACGTCGTAACTTGGAAGGAGTTGCTTGTCACAGATTGCAATGATTTCACCACGTTGCAAGACTGTTGCGCTATTTCGAATGCGACCACTCCCCGCATCTACCCGAGGATGGCCAACAATAATTGTTGCATTTGGACATGCTTGCCCCACTTGCAGAACCGCTTCTTCGCACGCTTGTACAAAACCCGTACAGGAGAGCAAGTCTCTTGGCGGATACCCACAAATGGACATCTCTGTCGTCACGATGATGTCTGCATCAATCCCTTGCACAGAATCGATGATGCGATTCACATTGGCAGTAATAGTACCAATTGTCGGGTTTAATTGAAGCATGCATATTTGCATAGAAACCTATTGTACCAAACAACACGAGCCCGCTAAAGGCGGGCTCGTGCATCACATACTGGTTCGGAGAAACCAGAAAGGAAAGGAGTTAAGGGTTAATACACAAGGGCAACTGTGTTTTCGATCGAATCGATCACTTGCCGCACGGTAAATGGCTTGCGCAATACGCCGTCAAAGCCGCTGCAGGTGAGTTGGGTAATTTGACCATCCGTCAACCTTCCACTCATTGCAATAATTTTTGTCGCTTGCATTTCGTCACCGTTTCTAAAACCTTTTGTGAACGATGTGTAATCGTCACCACAAAAAGAAAGATCAAACAACATGACGTGTGGCCTGAAGCGTTCACTTTCGACGCCTGCTGCAAACGGATTCGTACAGGAATGTACAACGTACTCGGTTTGTTCACTAAAAACGCGTTCGAGTGTGTTCACAACATCTTTGTCGCTATCGACAATCAATACGCGAGTGTTGCCCGACATCAAACCATCAAGCGGAATGCCATGCTCTTGCATAAAATTCATCAACGCTTGCACAGGAATGCGGCGGTCTTTTGATCCTGGAATTCGGTAGCCATCAATTTGACCAGAGTCAAACCATTTGCTGACTGTTCGGGCAGCCACATTGCAAATTTTTGCTACTTCACCGGTTGTTAGTACATCTTTATCGAATGGGTTCATATCCAAGTCACCTTTCATTAGGGTTCAATTGCGCCGCGTCTCCACGCGGGTTGACGACTAAACTTGCTTCGTCCATGCAAAGTGGTGGATTTACTCCAAGGGCGAGGATTATGCTGAAAAAACGCTCGGTCATGAGGATTCTGCAATCTTCACGACCGATAACGTTGGTATTGGGGATATGGGTAGTTTGTTAAACCGTTGGACCAGCAGCTCTTACAACATCTGTCATATCGTACTTCTGGTCATTGGTTTTGAATTTGTTCGCGAGTTCCGTCGCCATTGTGTCGTATGCAGCACCATCGGCCCAGGTTTTTCGTGGATCAAGGATTTCTGATGGCACATTTGGTGCGGTTGTTGGAATATGCAAACCAAATATCGGGTGTTGGGCATATTCAGATTGTGCCAGTGAGCCATCAAGAATCGCTGTCACGAAGGCGCGTGTCCAAGCCAAGTTAAAGCGCTGTCCAGTTCCGTATGGCCCCCCTGTCCAACCAGTATTGAGAAGCCAAACGTGTGCCTCTTGCTCTTTTACTCGCTTCGCCAACCAATGCGCATAATCCATTGGAGGCCTCGGAAGAAACGGACCACCAAAACATGGACTAAAGTTAGGTTGCGGTTCTGTGATGCCCGCTTCCGTGCCTGCGAGTTTCGAAGTGTACCCGTTAATAAAGTAATACATCGCTTGCTCTGATGTGAGTTTACTTACAGGAGGAAGAACGCCAAATGCATCCGCCGTTAAGAAAATAACGTTCTTTGGGTGTCCGCAAACACTTGGAATAATTGCGTCTGGAATGTAATCGACTGGGTATGCGACCCGTGTATTTTCTGTCTTAGAGACATCGTCATAATCTGGGATTCGCTTCTGAGCATCAAGAACGACATTTTCAAGGACCGCACCAAACTTGATTGCGTCCCAAATCTGGGGTTCCCCTGCTTTTGTCAATTTAATGCACTTTGCATAGCATCCGCCTTCAAAGTTAAAAATGCCATCGTCACTCCAACCATGTTCATCATCGCCAATAAGCGGACGATTTGGGTCAGCGGAAAGCGTTGTTTTTCCAGTTCCGCTCAATCCAAAGAAGAGCGCGACGTTTGTTTCATCGTTTTTGTCTACGTTTGCAGAACAGTGCATCGGGAAGACATCCACCTCGGTCATGTCAAAGTTCATTGCATAAAAGATTGATTTTTTAATTTCGCCTGCGTAGCGAGTGCCGCAAATTACAACTTTCTTTTGCTCCATCGATTGAATAATGCAAACGCCACTATTGAGTCCGCAACTTTCGTACTCGTCAATCACTAAGTTGCAAGCGTTAATAATGGTCCAGTCAGGGGAAAAGTTTGACGTATCTGCACCACGAATAAACATCGTTGATGCAAACAAACAATGCCATGCTTCTTCGGTGACAACTGAGACGTTTAATCGGTACCGTTCGTCTGCGCCTGCAAAACCATCGAAGCGATAGAGCTCTTTTTTCTTTCCGAGATACTCCGTTGCCATCGCTTCAATTTTTGCGAAGTTTTCTGGAGTGATTGGTCGGTTTGTATTTCCCCAAGCAATCGCATCGTGAACTCCCTGTGTATCTTCAACAAACTTGTCGTTTGGTGATCGGCCGGTGCGTTCGCCAGTGTCGCAGCAAAGTGCGCCATTTGCCGCAAGAACTCCTTCGCCGCGAGCGAGTGATGTTTCAACTAACTTTGCTGTTGAAAGATTTGAGTGAATTTTCACACCGGGAAAATCTAGGCTTTTTGTTGCAGTTTTCATGGTATTTCTCATGGAGTAAAGGGGCGAGCATTTGTTAATCTGAAACCGCACATTCTACCTCACACTCGACATTATTGGTGCTTTTTATTGAACTGAAAAGTAATCAAAACAACATGCGTTATTGACCAAACCACGTGTTGCGGATACCCTGCCCTATCCCCTATGGCGATCGTAGCTCAGTTGGTAGAGCACCGGGTTGTGATCCTGGATGTCGCGGGTTCAAGTCCCGTCGGTCGCCCTTTTTAGTATCTTTGGCTAATATCCCGCACCACATTCACTGCAAGCATCGGCATTCCTCACTTGCCTTGGGTACCCACACTTGGCGCAGTGATCTTTGGACCACGGTCGTTTACGCCAGATAAGAACAATTACCAAAAAAGGGCCAAAAAGCCAGACGGAAGCGATAAGAGAAAATATGAGGGAAAAGAAAGACCCCGTTTCACAGTAACAATCGGATCGCCTAGCGACCATGATGGTCAGTGGAATTGTTAAAAGAAATTCTACAAGCGAACCTGCAAAAAGCCAGCCAGTCCATCGAACAAGTTTTCGGGCATCTTTATCTTTGCGCCGTACAAATAGAAGTAGGAACGCTGACCATACAACCCAAGAGCAACTGACCAAAACTATAAAAATATTGCTAATGATGTCATCCTTATGCGCAGCATCAAGAAAAATAGATACTACAAACGAATACACAAATGCAATAAGTGCTGTTGAGCAAAGTGAAGCAATGACCGCTGCTAGTATAAAACTGAGTGTTAATGACTTGCCATATAATGCTGTTTTTGGAGGACGAACCAATGGTAATACGAAAAGAGTCTGCGTTGAGACAATAATTGCTGCAGTAATCAACAACACATCCCAGGCAATCGAAATAGGATCACCAAAAGACAGATTGATAATGACGTTTAAGGCAACAAAGAATGCAAGCGTGCAAATATAGGCACCTACGATAAGTAATAATCGTTTTTTTACCTTCATATAAATACCATACCAGAAGATACAATCTCGCTATGCAATTCCACGCACTCCAATATGATGTTGTTCCAAACGAGTATAAAGCAACCCGCGCAACTATTGAAAAGCAAATTGAGCAAGCAAGCCCCAGCAATGGCGATTTTATTGTCCTGCAAGAGATGACCGACACGGGGTGGTCGATGAAACTCAATGAAATTGCTGGAATCGGCACCGTTTCATGGGCTTGCGATGTTGCAACACGATTTGGTATTTGGATACAAGTTGGCTGGGCAGATTGCGTAGATGGCAATGGAAAAAACTGCGTGACCATTTGCTCGCCAAGTGGCGACGCGGTTGCGACATATACGAAAATCCATACGTGCAATCCGTTGAACGAAGGTAAATACTACGGAAGAGGCGAAGAACTCATCATTCTAGATCTGGGCAACGTAACTATTTGCCCATTGATTTGTTACGACGTTCGATTCCCAGAGTTGTGGCGACATGCTGCGCTTGCAGGCGTCGATGTTTTTACAGTTTCCTCAAGTTGGCCGCGCCCAAGAATTCATCACTGGCGGTCGCTCCTCATCGCAAGGGCAATCGAAAACCAAGCCTTTGTTGTTGGAAGCAACCGAGTTGGCAAGGACGACCTGGCTACATGGGGCGGCCTCTCGATAGCCATTGATCCCCTTGGAGAAGTAATTGCGCAAGCAAGCGAAACTGACGTCACGACCGTAAGCGCAACAATTGACCCAGAAATAGCACGCAAATGGAAAAAAGAGTTTCAAGCTTTAGACGATATACAAAAAGAATTACTCGGAAACATCAAGGTTCGTCATATCACCGCTTGATGCAGGAGGCTCTGTCGGGTACGCTTCCATTCCAATTACGGCGAAATAGCTCAGTTGGTAGAGCACTGCACTGAAAATGCAGGTGTCCCCGGTTCAAGTCCGGGTTTCGCCATTCGCTGGAACTGTCTCCAAACAGTTGACGTTAATGCCAAAAAAACGTACATCACGAACAGATACACAAATTTATTCTGCAAGTTGAGGGAGCTGTCCCCTTTTTGAGACTTTTTTGAACTGTCTCCATCACCCAAACCACTCCTCTGAGGAATTTTTGGGTAATACTCGCCTCTAGGATTTTTTTAGAATAAAACGCTCAAAAGGGATTGTCGCTTGCAGGGTGCTTAACCGGCTTCGCGGAGGCGGTCGCATCGCATCTTGTGAATCAGCCGCTTCATCGTGTCGTTAGTTGCATTTGCTGCGTTCATACCAAACAGAGGATAATGTTCAGAAAGTGCAGTTGCAAGTCGAGCCTCCGTTGTCATCATAAAATACGCTGGCCGATCGAGTACCCGAGTAGCAAATTTCAACGCTCGTTGCAAATACTTTTGGCTCGTTGCAAGCACAAGAGTATTTCCCTCTAGATTCATTGGCAAACATCGAAATTGCCAAGCTTGCCTCGGAGTAATCAACGTTTTCGCTTCCGCGCGCGGCATAAAAGTTAACGGATCAATCGTCGGTGCATTACACGCATATTGATACGACCAAGCTTCTTCGATTGCCTCAATAGAAACATTACAAAGCCGCTCGGCTATCTCACCAAAGGGTCTTCCAGATTTTCGTTGCTGTTCTAAAATCGAACGAACATCGAGTTCACTGAGCAATCCCTGCTCAACAAGAACCTCTCCAAGGAGAAGGGTTCGACTATTTTTCCATGCGTTTAAATGCTCCATGGTGCACACATCGACCCCCACTGACACCAACTCAACAAAGGTTCGTGCTATCACGAATTAGAGACGTAAAGCCGTGCCGTTTGTACCGTCTACTCGTGTTATAGGTCTCAATTTAGACGGTGCAGGGCTGCTCGATGAGATTTTCAGGGTTTAAACCAAGCAATTCCTCTTTCACAAACATCCCATCTTGACGGATGACTTCGCCATCAAACGAGATCGTACCTCCACCGTATTCTGGACGTTGAATCAAAACAAGATCCCAGTGCACCTCAGACTTATTTCCATTACACGCATCGTCGTACGCATTGCCGGGTGTAAAGTGCAAAGAGCCAGCAATTTTTTCGTCGAATAAAATGTCCTTCATCGCTTCCTTTATATATGGATTGAAACCGATAGCGAATTCGCCTACATACCGTGCACCGACGTCTGAATTAAAGATGTCTTCTAAAAACTCACCGCCTTGGTCGGCTGAACATCCAACTATTTTGCCATCCTTAAATTCGAGGCGAATATTTTCGAACGAATGCCCTCTATAAATAGATGGCGTGTTGTAATGAATGACACCATTTATTGAATCTTTTACTGGAGCTGTAAAAACTTCACCATCAGGAATGTTTAACTTGCCACAACAAGGAATCGCTGGAATGTCTTTGATAGAAAAGGTGAGATCTGTGTCACCAGGACCTTGGATATGCACAGTATCCGTCGCGTTCATCACATCAACCAATGCAGCTGCCGCTCCGGCCATCAAACTGTAATCAAGCGTACAAACATCAAAATAAAAGTTTTCGAACGTTTCGGTATTCATACCTGCAAGCTGCGCCATGCCCGGTGTTGGCCAGCGCAGGACGCACCAGCGAGTGTGATTCAAGCGTTGTTTCATGTGAACAGGCGTGCTATAAATTCTTCCCCAAGCTTGTTGACGATCTGATTCGAGACCACTCATTTCACTTACGTTGTGCGAGCCACGCAAACCAAGATACGCATCCATCTTTGCCATGCGCTCAAGGTCGTACTCTGACCAAATTTCAAATTGGTCGTCTAGTGCATCATCGTGCAATGCTCGCATAACTTGCGCATCACGAATTGCAACGTGCGGGTGCCCACCTACTGCAGTTGCAGCCTTAATAATTGCAATGACCATCTCGCGAGGCATATCAAATGCCTCAATTAAAATATGTTCGCCTGCTTGTAGGCAAGTCGAGTAATTAATAAGTAAATCTGCTAGTTTTGTGTATCGTGGGTCAAGCATTGTTGTGTTCCTTTCTTAAAGAACACTACATGATAGCAAGGACTTTACTCGTTTGAAAAAATATCCTGCGCAAGTTCCACCACTTCTTTAGGTAAACCGCACCCTTCCCGTAGCCATAGTTTCCCCTGGTATTCCCCGTGCATAGGTGCAAGCCAAAACCAACCCGCCATTTGAGATTCCGCCATGTGATTTGTTTGCCAAAAACCATCATCTCCCCTTCCATGCGCTACTCGCTTGCCTTTAGGCGGTCGCTCGTCCCACCGCTCAACATGGGAACCCAACAGTGCGCTGTTCACCTCGTTTGCACCATCAGCGTTCGGCGTGCAGACTAGAATCAAGTTTGCTTCTTTCGGCATAAATTGCTTTTGAGCACGCTGCAACAAACGCACTACCCTTGGCGAGTTGTCGACAAAACCCGTTGGCAATCCGATAACGAGTGACACTCGCCTTTCGTCATTAGGAGCCATAATTTTCACGCCACCAATTTCATTACCATCAGCATCGCGAACGACATGTAAATCGCCAAGCCGAGCCGTTTCTATAAACGCTGCTGCTGCGGTAACATATACCTGCATTAATTCGTCGCTAAGGTCTTCATTCCAGCGAATTTTTACAATCCATGGCTTTTGAATACATTCAAGAATTCTTAATCGAGAAGATATTTTCAAACGTTGGGTCCTTGGTTGGCTCCCGGCGAGGCGCTTAACGTGCACATACAATTTCACCCCATTTCGCTCGAGTAGTAAATCACAGGATTTACCCGCTGGCGTAGGCACTTCTACCGAAATGGAACAGCCCTGCTTTCTTGCTTGAAGTGCAACCAATGCTTCTGCAAAAGAATCTAAAAAACCGCGGCGTTTTTTTCGGGCTTGAAGTCGGTGGTACAACGTATCAAGCTCAGCATCTCCCTGCCACGCACGAATCATTCCAACAACTGCTGGGTTCAAATCGTGTGCAAACTTATCAAGCCCTAAGTCACTTGGTGTCAATGGTCTCTCCTACATTCCGCATGCACAAACAGTTTACCCTCCAAAGCGGTGCGGTGGAAGGTGACAACATGCTCCAGTTTCTTCTGGAATTGCCCATAATTTTTCGATTTGCTCAACGGCAGGCTTGCCATCTATAAACACATCTCGCTCTCTAGAGAGAATTTGTTCAATCTGATTTCGTCCTATACGAACTTTGTATATCGATCTATCATCTTCCCACGCTCTTTCTAAGACGGCAGTACGTTTCTCTAAAAAATCTATGGCTTTGCTTGCACGGATTGGCAATGACAACGTCACCTCTTGAACAATACCAATCACCGCCAGAAGAACCTCCTCCGTAAATTCCTCAATCCCTTCCTTTGTCACTGCAGAAATTTGTATCGCATCTGGGCATCTCGAAACCCAAACGAGTTTGTCAGAGGAATCCTCAACTTGATCAATTTTGTTCAAGAGCAATAGTCGTGGTTGATGTTCTGCACCAATATCTTTCAATGTTTTTTCAACCGTATCGAGTTGCAACATCGCGCTTGGATCCGAAGCATCAAGAACAATCAATAATAATTGACAATGCACCGTTTCTTCAAGAGTTGAACGAAAACTTGCAATAAGGTGGTGCGGAAGTCGACGAATAAAACCCACCGTATCAGATAACATGACTCCAGTTCCGCCACCTAGTTCCCAACGTTCAATTCGAGTCGACAACGTTGCAAACAATTGATTATGTGCCCATGCACCTCCTGAGGTTAACGTATTGAATAACGTTGACTTTCCTGCATTCGTGTATCCAACGAGGCCAACAGTAAAATGATCATTATTTCGTTTTTCGACTTCACGGACGGATCGCTGTTGAACTTCCTCAATTTCACGACGCAATTGTTTCAGCCGACGCTGCACAAGACGTCGATCGATTTCAATTTGCTGTTCACCCGGCCCGCGCGTGCCTATTCCCACAGGTGCGCCGCCCGTAACTTGACCAAGGTGATCCCACATCGCACGAAGGCGTGGATAGGTATATTCAAGTTGAGCGATTTCTACCTGCAGTTTTGCTTCCACGGTTGAAGCCCTGCTAGAAAAAATGTCAAGAATCAATTCACTTCGATCAATTATTTTTCGTTCGACTGCTTCTTCAAGATTTTGTATTTGAGACGGTGACATATCGTGGTCAAAAATAATAATTGTGGCGTTGACCGAGTCAGCAAGCTCTTTGAGTTGGGCGACTTTTCCTTTTCCAATAAATGTTTTGCCATGAGGAAGTCGTCTTTTTTGTGTTAGGTGCCCGACGACAACGCCACCAGCTGACTCAGTGAGTGCACTAAGCTCTGCGAAACGATCATCAATGGAGACTCGTTCACCTCGCAAGGTTAACGCAACGAGAATTGCTCGTTCCGCGACTACATTTAAATCTTCTCTTTGTTCGGTTCCCATGCTACTCGCAGTTTTCTTTCACTCGTGGTATTGTAGTGTGCAGAAAGAATAACCAAACACAAACTTTGTCTAAATTTACTACTGGGGGCAAGGAACTTCGAGCATGTCACAAAAATCACGACTCATGCCCATTATGTTGATATTACTCACAACGTTAGCGATTGTGCAATTATCAATAGCCATAACAAGTTCATCGCCAAGTTATGAGTGGTTCGATCCCTTGATTGACGTACGCGGCGTTCTTGTCGACCGTCATCTAAATCTTCCTGATGAAGAAGCCATGCAAGAATCCGCCATCGAAGCAATGGTTGAATCACTTGATGATCCATACGCCCTCTTTATTCCTGACGAAAAAGAGGAATCGTTTATCAAAGACCTTGAAGGCGATTACGCTGGCATTGGCGCTGAGGTTCGAATGATTGATAATGAACTTATCATCATTTCACCAATGGAACATTCTCCCGCACTCAAAGCTGGCGTCAAGGCGGGCGATGTTGTCGAGCTCATTGATGGAGAACCTGCAAATGATACAACTATTGATAAATTAATTGAACGATTAACGGGTCCGGTTGGAACAAATGTTGTCGTGAATGTTCGGCACAAGGATGAAACAAAAGAAGAACTTACAATCACACGTGGTCATATAAAATCACAGAGCATTGCTGGGATTGTGCGTCGAAACAAAGAATGGTCTTGGCACTTAGACGATGAACAAGACATCGTGTACATTCGCATAAAACAGTTTAATGACACGACGCCAGTCGAACTTTTCGAAGCAATTCAAAAAGCAGACCAACAAAGAAAAATCAAGGGGCTTGTTATCGACTTACGCGATAATCCTGGTGGTTCACTTTCTGCCGCGATAGCAATTTCAAATATGTTTCTTAGTAAAGGCACTATTGTCACTGTCACTGGACGGGCTGATCCAAAGCGTTCGTGGGATGCGAAACCAGAACACATGCTCGATGGAGTCCCCATCCTTGTTCTTGTGAATAACCATTCTGCTTCTGCATCAGAAATTGTCGCTGGAAGTTTACAAGCAAATGATCGAGTTGCAATTTTAGGCATGCGAACTTTTGGAAAGGGCTCGGTACAGGAAGTGCTAGAACTGACTTCTGGTGGCATGCTTAAGTTTACAACAGCACGATACGACCTCTCAAATGGCAGAACTATCGACAAAAAACTTTCTGAAGATACAGGCATGTGGGGCGTAGATCCAACTCCAGGACTTGTCATCACTGAAACTCGTAAAGAAGTTACCCAGCGGCAAAAAAGTCGCGAACCATACACCATCATTACAGATGATGAACCCGAAGATTACGCATGCGGCGATGTGAACTGGATCGAAGAAACATTAAACGATCACCAACTCGCGCAAGCTCTTCTTGCGATTCGAAAAAAGATTGCAACAGATGCATGGCCCATTCTTACCGATGAGGATCCAGTTACCGCGGGAATTAGCGAGGCAGTAATAGTACTTGCTAAAGAACGAATCGACATACTCAAAGAACTCATTAAAGTAGATAGACGACTGGTTGATCTTCAAACCGAACTTGATGAAGAAGAAGCAGCCCTCATCCCAGCTGACGCTAATTTAGATAACGCTGTTGTGACGCTTACTGACGAGGAAGGCAATGTCGTTGGGTCGTGGCGAATTGAAAGCGGCAATATTGAATCCGCACTGGATTCCCTGCGCCTCGAATCTATTACTGAAGATAACATTGAAACGGAAGAGTAACGCTTAAGCAGGATACATACGCATGACCCTCATACTTGGAATCGAATCAAGTTGCGACGAGACGGCAGCATCCGTTGTTGAAAATGGTCGCATTGTTCACTCAAACATTGTTGCATCGCAAGATGCATTGCATATTGAGTACGGCGGAGTTGTTCCTGAAATCGCAAGCCGTGCACACCTTGAACGCATCCTGCCTGTTGTTTCACAATCAATCGAAAAAGCAAATATAGATCTTAAAGACATTGACGCAATCGCTGTAGGAAATAGACCGGGTCTTATTGGCTCACTGCTTGTTGGAGTAGCTGCAGCAAAAACATTGGCATGGTCACTTGAAAAGCCGCTCATTACTGTTGACCATGTAATCGCTCATCTTTGGGCTCCATTTCTCAGCGGCTGCGAAGTTGAATACCCCGCCCTTGGAGTCGTTGTGTCAGGCGGACACACATCGCTTCTCCTATTACACGACGCAAATACTGTTACTTGTTTAGGAAAAACTATTGACGATGCCGCTGGAGAAGCGTTTGATAAAGCGGCCTCCATTCTTGGGCTGGGTTGGCCCGGCGGTGCGTTGATTGATAAAGCTGCTGCAAGTGGTTCGCCGGTGTACCGATTGCCAAGACCAAAAACAAAAGGTGATAGACCTGACTTTTCGTTCAGTGGCCTCAAGACCGCGCTACTTTATGGGGTTCGAGGCAATCCTTTTCGCAAAGACGGGAAAATTGTTTTTCCTAAAACCGTTTCGGATTTAGAAACCAAAGACATTTGTAACTGGGCAGCATCATTCCAACATGCTGCTGTTGATTCAATCATGAACGGCATTCAACACGCACTCGAACATAATGTTGTAAGATGTGTTGTAGCAGGCGGCGGCGTTCTCGCCAATTCTCTCCTGCGAAAACAACTTGAAACATTAGCTTCAAGGTATAACATTCAAATCCACCTTCCTGATTTCGAGTATTGCGTTGACAACGCAGCGATGATTGCAGGGCTCGGATACCACTTGTTTAAAAATGGTCACCGTGACCAACTCAATGTTACAGCTTCACCTAAAGGTATTGCGTCTTAAACCTACTTCAGACCATGAAAACTCACAAAAATAAAAAATCGGCACGTTCAAATGAGTTGCTTCCCCCGCTTTCTGCGTTTGAACCAACAGGTCATCGAATGATTGCTGGAGATCACCCTGCTATGCTCGATGACGAAACGTTATTAAAGAGTGTCATCTTCGACTTTGGTCGATCCAGTGGACCGGGCGGTCAACATCGAAATCGAAAAGCAACTGCCTGCACGGCTACACACATGCCAACTGACGTCTGTGGAGAAGCAACCGAACGAAGAAGGCAAAGCGAAAATCGAAAAATGGCGATAAATCGTTTACGAAGGATGCTCGCAATTCAACTCCGAAGAGAATTAAATCTAGAGATGTATACTACTTCCACGCTCTGGGAAAAAAGACGTTCAGGTGATCAATTAGCCATAAACCCTAAGCACCGTGACTATCCATGCATACTCGCCGAAACACTCGACGTTATCCTTGCATCTGACTTTGAAATGAGCATTGCAGCAACTACCTTAGAAATTTCCGCAACGCAATTAGTGAAAATTATTGCGCATGACAACGCCGCATTAAAGTGGCTCAACGATGCACGAAAGGATCGTGGACTTTCTACCCTTAAGACATGATTACAAACACAACCACCATTGAAACTGTAGATTCGCACATTGACGAAATCATTGACGAACTCATCGAAATCCGCCACGATTTACACGCACACCCTGAACTTGGCTACAAGGAAAATAGAACAAGTAAAGTTATTCAAGATTTTCTTGAGCAACAAAACATTCCATTTAAAGCAGGATTGGCAAAAGGAACTGGTGTGCTTGCGCATCTCAGTGGAAAAAGCAAAACTGCGATTGGACTTCGTGCCGATATCGACGCTCTTCCAATAGTTGAAGAAAATACCTTCGACTGGAAGTCGACGCACCAAGGATGCATGCACGCATGTGGGCACGATGGACACACAACAATATTGCTTGGCGCTGCAAAAGTTCTTGCACAACTTGCCAAAGAACAAACCTTACCCAACCCAGTTTCATTTGTCTTCCAACCCGCAGAAGAAGGCGGTGGCGGTGGACAACAGATGGTGCTTGACGGCTGTCTCGATGGCACAGTGCTGGGCCCAAATGTTGGCATGATGTTTGGCTTGCACGGCTGGCCCCAACTTCCTCTCCACCACGTTGCCACAAAGCCGGGACCTATGCTTGCAGCAGACATTGGCGTTTCCGTGACCATTCGAGGCACTGGAGGCCACGCAGCATTTCCGCAATTCTGTTGTGATCCAATTCTATGTGCGGCAAACGTTATAACTTCATTGCAACAACTCGTTTCAAGAAATACAGATCCTCTTGATGCACTTGTCGTTTCTATTACAAAGTTCCATAGCGGCACAGCACACAATGTAATCCCCGAAGAAGTTACATTAGTTGGCACGATTCGATACTTAGAAAAAGAAACTGGCGAAATGGCAAAGAAACGATTTCGAGAAATTGTCACATCAGTGGCAGCAGCGCATGGTTGCAGCGCGACCATTGACCTGCGCGACGGGTACCCCGTCACCCGAAATGACGAAAAAGCCGTTGAAACTTTTTTTGCAATTGCAAAAGAAACAATTCCTGAAGAGCATGTATCGCTATTTGAAAACCCAGTTATGGGAGGTGAAGATTTTTCTTATTACTGCCAAGAAGTCCCCTCTTGCTTTTTTGCACTTGGCCTATTGCAACATGAACTGAGTGAAATGCCTGCCCTTCACCAACCTACATTTGATTTTAATGATGATGCAATTAGAACTGGCGTAAAAATGTTTTGCTCGCTTGCATTACAAACAACATTAAAGCGCTGACTGTGAAACATGGAAGTCAATCATCACGTCGTAATGAATAAAGTCAATTGTTAAAAATAGTTTTGCGATGTTCGGGTCAAACTGTGCCCCTGAGCATGCGGTAATTTCATCGAGGACTTCATCACGGTTTAATTTCTGTCGATAGGCGCGAGAAGAACACATTGCATCGAACGCATCGGCAACACCAATAATCCTACCAAATAGCGGTATATCTTCCCCTTTCGTACCATCTGGATAGCCTTTTCCATCCCATCGCTCATGATGAGAACGAACACCCGGAAGTACTGGCTTTAGTTGCGCAACATCTTTAAGAATGTCCTCGCCTATCACTGGGTGCGCACGTATTTGCTCGAACTCTTCATCGGTCAATTTGCCCGGCTTGCGGAGTATCGATTCGGGAATTCCTATCTTCCCAATGTCATGCACTAAACCGCAAATATGAATTTGCTCAACAGCAATTGCATCAAGTTCGAGTTTTTTGGCAAGTTCTTTCGAGAGCCAAGCCACGCGTTCAGAATGTCCACAGGTGTACGTGTCCTTTGCATCAATTGCTGACACCAGTGCCGAGACGGTACCCAATAAAAAAGTATGCCGTTCTTCAGAGTGCCTAAGTTCGATGTCTAAGCGTTTTAGATTTGAAATAGCAAGGGATGCAATTTCAGCAAGCGCCTTACAAAATTCTATATCTTCTTCGGAAGATGTTCCGTTCTTTTGCCCATCACGGTTATCAATGTAAATACAACCAACGACGGTGCTGCTTAACTTGATTGGGATACATACCGCTTCATCAATGTTGTGATGCATAATGCTTTGCGCTTGTTCATCAATAATTTGTGCTTTTTGATATCGAACTGGCTCGCCTTCAAGTGCTGCATCAAGCAACGAACGACTTAAATTTAGTTTTCCATCCAAAGCAATTTGGCCAAGTGCTGCAAGAATTTCTACTCGCCCGCCACTTGCGGGGCGGACGACTGCAATATTGCCAAACGTTGTGCCTAATTTTGCAGCTACTGCAAGAACTTCGGCAATTTTTTCTTCGCTTGTTGCTGCGTGAATCGATTGGGAACAGTTCAAGAGAGCGGCGAGGCGCTCTTGTGCCATTGCAACCTCATTGTCCGATTGGTCAAGTTGCACAATGGCGGTACCACCAAGTGTATTGGCATCATCAAACGTCTGTGTAAAGCGCTTATCATCAAGAGGATTGACAATTTCAAAAGTGAATGGTTCTATCGTGACTAAGTCGCCCGCTCGAATACGCACTGCTCTGCACTGTTTCAGTTTAATGCCGTTCAAAAATGTCCCATGGAGAGACTCGGTGTCCTGTAGTTTCCATACCTCACCATTTGATGTAAATACAGCATGGTTCCTTGATACTGTTTTTCCCGAAGCAAGGATAAGATCATTTTCCTGCCCCCTCCCTATCGTTAGGGGTACATCGCCCTTGAGTTCCAAAGTTACGTTCTCTGGCCCATGGAGCGTTTCGACTACGAGTGCTGATTCAGTTGCCACATCTATAGAGTACGCCAGATTCGCTACTAAATTAATTGCTCGGAGGAATTAATTTAGCTCTGAGCCAAATTAAAGCAAACTCCATGGGATCTGACACCAATGGAACAAAGTCGGTTGATGAGTTGCTACATGTTTGGTACAGTGTGTTGTTCACAATTAAAACCGTTACACCACTGCATCGTGCATCGCTGGCCAGCGTGTACAAATGATGACGGTGGAAGGCAGGAGACAACCATGGCCAAAAAAATAGAAAAGCAGTTCAAGGTGCTAGCACCCGGTGGACAAGCGACCCCAGCACCCCCTCTAGGACCTGTGTTAGGCGCCAATGGCGTCAATCCAGGTCAATTTATACAATTATTTAATGATCGTACGCGTGAACTAAACGGCAAAGTAGTCGGTTGCATCATCACGCTCTTTTCAGATCGATCATTCGAAATTGAGATCAAATCATCGCCTGCAGCAGTCCTACTGTGTGCAGCAGCTGGAATTGAAAAAGGTTCCGGCGTCCCACACAAAGAGAAAGTGGGATCCGTAACTAGAGAACAAGTAAAAGCAATCGCAGAAGAAAAAATGGAAGACCTCAATGCTGCATGCATCGAGTCAGCCATGCGAATTATTGAAGGTACCGCCAGATCCATGGGCGTTACTGTGGAGGGCGCATAAGTCATGACAAAACTAACAAGAGCCCAAAAGGCAAGTAAAGAAATCGCAGAAAAAGGCAAGGAACCACATAGCGTTCAAGATGCCATTGCGTTGCTAAAAACGTACCCAAAACGCAAGTTCGATCAAACAATCGAAATTGTGATGCATCTTTCCATTGACCCCCGCCAAGCAGATCAACAACTCCGCGGCTCAGTTTCCATGCCTAAAGGCGTCGGAAAATCCGCAAAAGTAGCTTGTTTTTGCCCTTCTGACAAAGTTGAAGCAGCTCTAGCAGCTGGTGCTATTGAAGCAGGCGCTGAGGACCTCGTCAAGAAAATTGAAGGCGGCTGGCTCGACTTCGATGTCGCTGTGGCAAGCCCTGATATGATGCGATTTGTCGGAAAATTAGGTCGTCAATTGGGACCAAAAGGACTTATGCCATCGCCAAAAGCGGGAACCGTGACAAAAGATATCGAAACTGCAGTTGCTGAATTCGCCGCTGGTAAAGTTGAATATCGAAACGACGATGGAGGAAATATCCATTGTATCGTGGGCAAAATGAGCTTTTCAGATGAAGACCTCAACGAAAACCTTAACTTCTTCATTAATATGATTAGTAAAGCACGGCCAGCTGCCATAAAAGGCGACTACATCAAAAACTGTGTGATTAGTGCAACTATGACCCCTAGCGTAAAGATTGCACTTTAAACTGCTGTCAGTAAAGGAACTACACAATGAGTAAACCTATCAAAGATATGATTGTCACCGAATATAAACGACGATTTGGTGACATTGAGAATGCTTTAATCATCGATATTCGTGGTATTGAAGCAAATGATAACAATGAGCTCAGAGTCGATTTACAGGGCAAAGACATTCACATCACAGTTCTAAAGAACAGTTTGGCAAAAACTGCTTTTGAAGGCACAGGGCTCGAATCGCTCACTGAGACACTTTCTGGACCATCAGCCCTCGTGATTGGTGGCGATTCGGTAGTCGATGTCGCTAGAAACCTTGTTGATTGGGCCAAAAAGATAAAAGAACTCGAGTTGAAAGCCGCTGTACTTGATGGCGAACTTTTTAACGGGGCGGATGGCGTAAAGCGCTTAAGCAACTATCCAACGAAGGAAGAAGCACAGGCAACCGTTGTCCAGTTGGTACTATCACCCGCGGGCAATTTGGTCAAAGCAGTGACAAGTCCAGGCAGCAATTTGCTTGGAATTATCAAAGAAATCAGGACTCGTCTCGAGGAAGGAAACACGATCGAAAAGATCGCCTAATCGAAACGAGGATTTATACGACATCGCGTTTGGGACTGGCCCGTTTGGGTTAAAAGTCGCACAGGGTGGCTCCTCTCCCACGCATGACACACTTTTAGTAAAGGTTTAGAATTATGAGCGAAGAAGCAACAGCAACAAAAGAGTTTGATAAAGCAATTAGTAAAATTGGCGATGAAATCGCTAGTTTGACATTGACTCAAGCAGTCGATTTAGCTGATTACATGAAGGATACATACAATATTGAACCCGCAGCCGGCGGCGCAGTCATGATGGCTGGTCCAGCAGGCGGTGATGGTGGTGATGCAGAAGAACAAACGGAGTTCGATGTAATCCTCGAATCTGTTGGCGATAAGAAAATTGCAGTCATCAAAGCAGTACGTGAAATCACTGGTCTTGGGCTCAAAGAAGCCAAGGCACTTGTTGATGAATCACCAAAAGCAGTCAAAGAGAAATGCACTGAAGACGAGGCAAACGAAGTCAAGGCGACTCTTGAAGAAGCTGGCGCAAGCGTTGTAATCAAGTAACCTATTTCTGCACAACAACTTAAAACGGCTAGCGGTCCCCCGCTGGCCGTTTTTTAATGCACCTCAGAGGTTAGTCACGCTGAGCCTTTCTACGCAAAACAGCGTTTCTATCCAAATAATAAGGATAATATGCACTTATTTTGGTAACCGCACTCTGAGGCTATCCTAAAAATATACTAAATTTAAATAGGGTCACACCCCTTAGCGTCTAATCGCATTCTGAAAAAAGTGGAAATCCACTAAATTTGGCGCCAAGAAGGATTGTTTTAAAAAAATATTATTTTTTATAAAAAAACTCAAGTTTTGAGTGCCATCCCTTGTCGAAAAACTGCGTTTCGGATACTCTACGTTGCTCGGCAGCGGCGGTCGCGGCAACTTGGAAGCAATTAAGAAAACATACTTTAAGACAGACAAACTGCTTTTTATCAGCAGGTATGTTCAGTTATGAGGTTAATTTATGGCGACGAAAACGGTGCGCGATTTTTCAAAACGCGGAGATGCAATACCTGTACCACCTCTTACTCAAGTTCAAGGCGAAGCCTATGAACGACTTGTTCAATCAACCATTGAACCACTAAAACGAGATGCAATCGGAATCGAAGGACTCCTTCGAGAAGTATTTCCAATTGAAGCGTATGACGGTTCAATGCGAGTCGAGTATTTATACTACAAACTTGAAGAAGAGCGATACACAGTAGACGAATGCAAAGAGCTTCGGCTTACATACGGACGCCCTTTCAAAATAGGTGTTCGTTTCATTCGAGATGGTATTGCAGAAGTACTTGAAGAAGAAATTTATATCGGAGAAATTCCAACACTTATAGGTGGAGGCGAATTTATTATCAACGGTTCCGAACGTTGCATCGTAAATCAACTTCACCGATCACCCGGTGTTGACTTCTCAATTCAAGATGACACTGGCGATCGCCAACTCCACAAAGCACGAATTATTCCTGAACGTGGGTCGTGGATTGAAATCGAAGTCACTAAGAAAGATATCTTAGCGATGAAGATTGATCAATCAGCAAAAATCGCTGCGACAACCTTCCTTCGTGCACTTGATGAAGACTTTAGTTCAACTGAAAAAATTCTCGACAAGTTTTACGACGTTCAAGAAATGTCCGTAAATAAGATTAAGCCAGAATATTACTCTGCAGAACTAATCATTGATGCTGAAACTGGCGAAGAACTTTGCAAAGTTGGTGCACAAATCGGCGACGCATACGACGCTATTATGGCTTCAGCCATCAAGAAAATTTCAGTCATTGCCGATCCTGCCGACCCAATTATTCTTAATACACTCGCCGTCGAAAAACTTGACTTTCTTGCTGACGCAACCGAACACGAAGCTGCTCTCTTGAAGATTTATGGCCGCCTACGTCCAGGCAACCCGCCACAAGTTGACAAAGCGCGCACATTATTCGCTGATAAATTCTTTGACGACAATAGGTACCGTTTAGGTAAAGTTGGCCGTTTCCGTATCAACCGAAAATTTGACCGAGATGTACCAGAAGATATAATGCATCTTCGACCAGATGATTTCATTGCTGTAATCGAATACATGCTCGATCTTCGCGCAAGAAAAGACTCAGCGCATATCGATGATATTGACCATCTAGGCAACCGTCGTTTGCGAACTCTCGACGAACTCGCCGTTGAAGAAATGCGCAAAGGTTTCCTTAAGCTCCGCCGCACTGTGCAAGAACGAATGAGTGTGAAGGACATGGAAGAACTGAACAAAGTTGCGGACCTTGTGAACTCAAAGGCAGTGAGTTCTGCTATAGATTTCTTCTTTGGTCGCAGTGAACTTTCTCAGGTTGTTGACCAAACAAATCCACTTTCAATGCTTGTGCACGAACGTCGGCTTTCTGCACTTGGCCCTGGCGGTTTGAACCGTAAGCGCGCGGGCTTTGAAGTTCGCGATGTTCACATCTCTCACTATGGACGAATTTGTCCAATTGAAACACCAGAAGGCACGAACATCGGCTTGATTGCTTCCCTGGGTATTTATGCAAAAATTGACGAATACGGTTTTATTCAAACACCGTACCGCACCGTGAGTCGTAAAAAAGTTAGCGACGAAATCCTTTACCTTCGCGCTGACGAAGAGATGAACACCGTGCTTGCACCTACCGAAATTCTAAATGACAAGGGTGTAATTGATAATGAACATGTTATTGCAAGGCGAAGCGGCGATTTAACCCAAGTTGATCCTTCTGAAGTTAGCTATGTGGATATTTCACCAAAACAATTGGTCGGCATTTCCGCCTCATTAATTCCATTCCTTGAACACGATGATGCGAACCGTGCCTTGATGGGTTCAAACATGCAACGGCAAGCCGTTCCATTGATTATTCCTGACCCGCCAATCGTCGCAACAGGAATGGAAAAAATCGTCGGCAGTTATTCCGGCATGCTTGTAAAAGCAAGGCGTGCAGGCAAAGTAACCTTCGTTGATGCTCGTCGTATTTTGATTGATAATTCAGACGAATATATTCTCAAAACCTTCCGCCGTCTCAATGAACGAACTTGTCAAAGCCAGAAACCAATTGTCAAACATGGCGAAATGGTAACCGCTGGCCAAATCATCGCTGACGGTGCTTCCACTGTGAATGGCGAACTCGCAATAGGCAAAAACGTTCTCGTTGCCTTCAATACATTTGATGGATACAACTTTGAAGATGCGATTGTGATTTCACAACGTCTTGTTAAAGATGACGTATTCACTTCAATTCATATTGACTCACACGAAGTTGAGGTCCGCGACACGAAACTCGGCAAGGAAGAATTTACGTGCGACATTCCTAACGTCTCTGAACGCCAATTGATGAACCTCAATGAAGAAGGCATCATTCGGCTTGGAGCTCGAGTAGGTCCTGGCGACATTCTTGTTGGAAAAGTTGTTCCAAAAAGCAAGAACGAACTTACACCAGAAGAAAAACTTCTCCATGCGATCTTTGGTCGTGCTGGCGAAGATGTTAAAAATGAATCGCTCAATGTTCCTGCTGGAAGCAGTGGCGTTGTTATTGGCGCAAATCACTTCAGTCGACGCATGCACCTTGACGCTGATCAAAAGAAATTGATTAAGCGGAAAATGGAAGCGTACGAAGAAGAAATGAACGGCAAAGCAATTGCTCTCTTCCGTGAGATGGTTGATGAGATGAACAAAATTCTTGGGACTGAAATGGTTGACCCTGCAACTCGTCAACGTGTAGGCATCTCTGATATTCCTGAAGTTATTCTTGAACAAATCGATGGCTTCACTGAAAAGTGGATCAAAGGCTCAAAAGACACCAAAACACAAGCACTCTCAATCCATGAACAATTCTGGCCAAGAATAAATGCCATCTACAAAGAACGCAATCGTAAACTCGAACACATGAAACGTGGCGACGAATTACCATCGGGCGTACTTGAAAAAGTTGTTATTTA
The DNA here is from genome assembly GCA_014238785.1 of Phycisphaerales bacterium. GTDB lineage: Bacteria > Planctomycetota > Phycisphaerae > Phycisphaerales > SM1A02. Next base: position 52,350 of record JABAAL010000005.1, read on the forward strand.
TCTTGCAAACAAACGATCGATTTCGGTCGGTGACAAGATGGCTGGTCGTCACGGCAACAAGGGTGTTATTGCCCGTATTGTTCCCGAACAAGATATGCCTTTCATGGACGACGGGACGCCCGTTGACATTTTGCTCAACCCACTAGGTGTTCCTTCACGGATGAATGTTGGTCAGTTATTGGAGTTACACCTTGGCTGGGCAGCAAAAGTTCTTGGCTTCCAAGCAGTAACACCTGTGTTTGACGGTGCAACTGAAGATGAAGTACTTGGTGCAATTCAAGAAGCGAATGATTCCGTACTGGCAAAACGATTAGCGTTTGAAGAAACCGGCGAAAACCCTGGTGATTCAAGAGAAATCTTGTCTGAAGTTCCCTTCGCTGGAAAAGTCCAACTACACGACGGTAGAACCGGCGAACCGTTCCACCAACCAAGCTCGGTTGGCGTCATGTACATGCTGAAGTTGCATCACTTGATTGATGACAAAATTCACGCACGTTCAACTGGCCCATACAGCCTGATCACCCAACAACCACTCGGCGGCAAAGCTCGAACGGGTGGACAGCGCTTTGGTGAAATGGAAGTTTGGGCGTTAGAAGGATACGGCGCAGCGTACATGTTGCAAGAACTTCTCACCGTCAAGAGCGACGATGTAGAAGGCCGAACCAAAATTTATGATTCCATCGTCAAAGGTAAGAATGTCTTAGAAGCAGGCATGCCTGTCGTCTTTGATGTCCTTTGTCACGAAATTAGAGGTCTATGTATGAACATTGAATTGGAGAAGGATCAAGAAGAAACTGGAAGTCTCCTTTGATTCGCTTTTTGATCCCAATGGTTTTATTCCCAACAATCTTCACCGCATAAGTAGATAGGAAACAGAAGTATGTCTGAACAAGTCTTCGATAAAGTTAATGATTTCAAATCCGCGCGCATTGGTCTAGCGAGCCCAAGCGATATTCGCAGTTGGAGTTTTGGCGAAGTTAAAAAGCCAGAAACAATTAACTACCGAACGTATCGTCCTGAAAAAGACGGTCTTTTCTGCGAACGAATTTTTGGCCCTGAACGTGATTACGAATGTGGTTGCGGTAAATATAAAGGTACAAAATTTAAAGGTATTATTTGTGACCGCTGTGGCGTCAAGGTGACACACTCTAGGGTTCGTCGAAAGCGCATGGGACACATTAACCTTGCAGCACCCACCGTACATATTTGGTTTTTCAAAGCACTTCCAAGTCGCTTAGGCAATTTACTTGCGATGAAAACCTCTGATCTGGAAAAAATTATTTACTTCCAAGATTACGTCGTTCTCGAAGCCGGCGATGCTGACATTGACGGAACCCCCGTTGAGTACAAACAAGTTATCGTCGAAGATCAATACCGCGAAATCAAAAGTCGCGGCGGATACGGCGATTTTCGTGCTGAAATGGGCGCTGGCGCTATCCGAGAACTCATCGAAGCACTCGACTTGCACGAAGTTATCGCTGAAATTCGCGAGGCATTAGCAAACACACGCTCAAAGCAAAAAACTGCGGATCTTGCAAAACGACTTAAACTCGTTGAACAACTTAAGGGTAGTCACAACGACCCTTCGTGGATGATTCTTGATGTTGTTCCAGTTATTCCACCTGAATTACGGCCACTTGTGATGCTTGAATCGGGCAACTTCGCAACGAGCGATTTGAATGACCTGTACCGCCGCATTATCAACCGTAACAACCGACTGAAAAAACTGATGGACTTAAACGCGCCTGAAGTAATCATTCGAAATGAAAAACGAATGTTACAACAAGCTGTCGATGCACTCTTCGATAACGGGCGTTGTCGTCGCCCAGTCCTTGGTAGTTCTAACCGTCCACTCAAGTCAATTACTGACATGATTAAAGGTAAGCAAGGGCGCTTCCGCGAAAACTTGCTCGGAAAACGTGTTGATTATTCAGCGCGTTCCGTCATCGTGGTTGGGCCAAACTTAAAACTAAACCAATGTGGTCTTCCAAAGAAAATCGCACTTGAACTCTACCAACCATTTATTATTCGTCGTCTGAAAGAGCAAGGTCTCGCTGACACCATTAAGTCCGCAAAACGTCTGCTTGAAAGACGAGATGAAGAAGTTTGGGATATTCTTGAGCAAGTTATTCATCAACATCCTGTCCTTCTTAACCGTGCTCCTACCCTTCACAGGATGGGTATTCAAGCATTTGAGCCTGTACTCGTCGAAGGCAAGGCCATCACATTGCATCCGCTTGTTTGCACAGGATTCAACGCTGACTTTGACGGCGATCAAATGGCCGTCCACTTACCGCTCTCCGTTGAAGCGCAAGCCGAAGCACAAGTGCTTATGCTCTCAACGCATAACATTTTCTCCCCAGCGCATGGCAATCCACTTGTTTCACCAAGTCAAGATATTGTCATGGGTGTCTTCTTCTTAACGCACATGGATCTCAACGATACGCGATCTGAAGAAGACCTAATGAAATTCAGAAACGCTCACGAAGCAATTCTTGCGTATGACTTCAAACGCATTTCATTGCAAGAACGAATTCAAATTCGCCTTCCACGATACCCAACCATCGTTTCCGATGAAAAAGGCAAGATCGAACCAATTCCGGAAAATGGCAGAATCATCACGACTGTTGGACGAGTATTGTTCTGCGAAATTCTTGCGCAAGGCATGCCGTTTTACAACTGCACACTTACAAAGAAAGGGTGCAGCCGCGTCATTGATGACACGTATGAAATTAGGGGACGTGCCGACACATTAACTCTCTTGGATGACATGAAAGAAACCGGCTTCCGTGCTTCGACATGGTCGGGTCTTTCTATTGCAATTACCGATATGCGTATTCCTTCCACGAAGCACGCGCTTATCGAAGAGACACAGAAAAAAGTAGATCGAGTTGAATCTGCAACTAGTGCAGGCGCGATTACAAACCAAGAACGCCACAACCAGTTGCTCGACCTTTGGTCTCATTGCCGTGAGTCACTCACCGGCGAACTCGTCAACACACTTGAACACGATCGCCGCAACCCTGAAGACAACTCCGACTTGCCAATTGACTCAAAAGAAGGTATTCGATACTTAAACCCTGTGTATCTCATGTCAACTTCTGGCGCTCGTGGCAATATCAGCCAGATGCAACAACTTGCAGGCATGCGTGGTTTGATGACAAAACCAAGTGGCGAAATTATTGAAACACCAATTCGTGCGAACTTCCGTGAAGGCTTGAATGTTCTTGAATACTTCTCGTCAACACACGGTGCTCGTAAAGGTCTTGCTGATACCGCGTTAAAAACTGCTGACTCGGGGTACTTGACTCGTAAACTCTACGACGTTGCGCAACCAGTTGTAATCAACGAATTTGAATGCACTACTAAACGTGGAATTACAAAGCGAGCCGTGTATAAAGGCGATGAAATTCACGTGCACTTGCGCGAATTGATTATTGGTCGCACGAGCATGCAAACAATTATTAACCCTGTCACGGACAAGGTAATTGTCGCAAACAAACAAATCATCGATGATACTATTGCTGATGAGCTTAATCGATTGAACATCGACGCAGTGCAAGTACGCAGTCCATTAACCTGCGAATCGGCTTCCGGCTGCTGTGCACTCTGTTACGGCTTTGATCTTTCAACAAGCATTCTTGTTGAAGAAGGCATGGCTGTTGGAACAATCGCTGCGCAATCCATTGGTGAACCCGGCACCCAACTTACGATGCGTACGTTCCACACCGGTGGTGTGGCGTCTCGTGAATTTGTAGAGACTAATTACAAAGCGGCGCACTCTGGCACCATGATACTTCGTGACTGTAACGAAGTACCACTTCCCGGCACCAAATCTGGGCACTTCATTACCCTTAAACAAACTGGCGAACTCGTGATCGTTGATGACAAGGGTCGCGAACTTGATAAAGCGTTCCGTGTTCCTTACGGTGCAACATTACGAGTTACATCTGGCACAAAAGTGAAGAAAGGGAACATCCTCGTTGAATGGGATCCCCACGTAATGCCAATCCTTGCTGAAAAATCCGGCACCGTTGTATTCAAGGACATCGAAATTGGAATAACGATGCGGGAAGAAGACACCAAAGGTGTCACAGAAAACATCATCACCGAGCACACCGGCGACCTTCACCCTCAAGTCCTTATCCAAAAGGGTGACCAAACACTTGACTTCCACCATCTCCCAGCAAAAGCACGCCTAGAAGTTACAAATGGCGAGACAGTTGTTACTGGACAAATGCTTGCTCGTCGACCTCGTGAAGTAAAGGGTACGGCGGACATCGTTGGTGGTTTGCCTCGTGTTACAGAAATTTTTGAAGCACGAACTCCTAAAGAACCAGCAATTCTTGCCCAAGTCTCTGGTCGAATAGATCTTAAAGCTGAGCGAAAGCGCGGCAAGATGGTCATCCATATTATTCCAGAGGGTGCCGATCCAGTTGAACACCTCGTTCCACAGGGAAAACATTTACTTGTGCATACGGGTGATAACGTTGTCGCTGGTAGCCAACTTACGGAAGGCCCACGCGACCCAAACAATATTCTTGACATTAATGGTGAAGAAGCGTTGTACAACTATATGATTTCTGAAGTGCAAAATGTCTACCGTGCACAGGGCGTACCTGTTTCGGACAAGCACATCGAAGTCATTCTGTCACGAATGCTTAGTAAAATCCAAGTCCAAAAAGCGGGCGATACCCATTTGCTCCCGATGGACTTTGTCGAACGGTACAAATTCCGAGCATGCAACAAAGCACTTGATGGTCGCCTTCTTATTAAAGAATCAGGTGATACCGAGTTTGCTGTTGGCGAACTTGTCGAAAAGGAAACTATCAAGGAAGCGAATGCAATTGCACAAGCCGAAGGCAAGGCGCCAGCGAAGACGACTCGTCCTCGCAAAGCCACTGGTAAGCCATTACTCCTTGGTATTACCAAAGCTGCGTTGCAATCTGAATCGTTCCTCTCTGGTGCTTCATTCCAAGAAACCACAAAAGTCCTTACAGAATCAGCACTTAGAGGCGCTTCCGATGAGCTCAAAGGGCTCAAAGAAAACGTCCTCTTGGGCCACTTGGTCCCTGCTGGTACTGGCTTTGACCCATACCAGTCTATGCGAGTCAAGTACTTGGTCGATCCACTTCCTGCGGATGAGGACGACGAAGATAGCATGCTCTCCCGCGTGACGCAGCGTGCAGAGGCACTTGGTGCTCAATCTGATGGTAGTTCTACAAGCCCTACGGTCCAAGTACCAAGCGCAAATGCACCTATTGAAGCGGGGTAAAACTCGGAGGTAAAATCTCGTGCATAGAGTAACTCATTGTTTTTAACTCAAAAACACCTACAACACCCTCCGGTGCTGCAGGTGTTTTTTTTACTTTCTCCAATTTTGAGCGGCTTCGTGAGAGATAAAAAAAGGATCCCGCTGCTCGTTACCAACTTAGAAGTCAGAATCCCCTTTTTTTTAGGTTTTTTTCGGACTATTTGCATGCTTCCATCCTTTTTAGTCGTAGAATAGGGGTGTATGCCCTACTTGTATGTCAGGCATATCACGTCTAACACCTGCCTTGAGAGAGGCAAAGCACATGCTCGTTTTCCGACAGGCCCCAGAGGAGTTCACAAAGATGCAATCACGTATCCTTACCCGCTTTACGATAATTCCAGTTTTTCTTTTTACCTGTTTGTTAACGATGGACGTCGTTGCAAAAGAACGTGACCTTGCACCCTTGCTCTCACCCGATGCTTGGCAACTCATTTCAAGAGCCTCTGCATACCGCCAAGGGTTCACTCCTGCAAAGGTCACAAGCCAACAACTTGAACCTCGTACCCGAAGTGCTAAAATACCTCCAGTAAAATTGGCGAATAGCCGCGTGAAAGTCAAGTTTTCAGACAACATTAAAATTCGACTCGACAGCAACGACAACCCATACTCACTTTCTGGACAGATCGACACGGCAATCTCAGCGCTCGTAAATAGCTTGAACGTTACACTTGTCCCAGTCCATTCTGCATCACTTGAAACTATTGCAAAACTCACTTCAAGAGCAGAACTCTATAGCAATAAACAACAACCCGACCTTGCGGGCATCTATTGGATTGAAGGCGACCAAACCTCTGTCGATTATGCCGCGCAAATCCTCTACACCATGGATGAGGTTGATTGGGTCATCTATAAACCATACCTTGTGCGACCAACTGGAGACGATTCGAACACGACGTCCGATGACGCTGCGCAACTTCTTACACCAAAACCTCAAACTCGGCCAGCTCCATTAACACAGCAAAAACCTGTCTATGGCGCATGCTGGTTCTCTGCTGATGATTGCGATGGCGATCTATCGAAGAAAGACTGCGAAGATTTTGGTGGTTCCTTTTTAGGCGTCGACTCCATCTGCAACACAAAGCAACGTGCAAACACAGCGCGGCAGTTCAATGTCCCGCAATCACAAGGATGGTGCGGTGCTGCTGTAACACCAGAGGTACAAGAATACCGTGCCCAAATGGTCGCCGATGGTACATGGGATCGATACCGACTCCGTAATCTAAACAATCTTCGGGGCGGAACCCAGTACGTAAAAGTCACAATCCATATTGTTCGCAACTCCGATGGCTCTGATGGCATTGACGAAAACATCATTACCCAATGCTTTACTGATCTTAACGATCTCATGACTCCAAGCACTAACCTCGTGTTTTGTCAAGAGGGATTGACAATGTACTACGACTGCGACGAATACGCTGGGTGCGATATTGCCGAGACCATCGAGTTACGAGCTATTGAATCCGTTCCAAATACCCTCAACATTTACTTTGTTCCTGAAAATACTCCAGCACTTGGAGAACCAGGAATTTGCGGTATTTCAACATTTCCAGGGGGCGGCTCACCGCAGGGCATCGTCGTTTTCAATGGTTGCACTACGCTAGCAGCCGGCGGAAATGTAACATTTATGCATGAAGTCGGACACTATTTTGGTCTCTATCACACGCACGAAACAGCAGGTGGTGTCGAGTGCGTGGAACGCACAAACTGCTCCTTCGCTGGTGATGGTTTTTGTGATACTGCAGCAGATCCAAACCTAGGCTTGCAGGGAAACATGGGTAATTTTTGCACATACACAGGAACAATGCTTGATCAATGTGGAAGTGGCATGCCGTACACCCCGCCTGTTACTAACATCATGAGTTATGCTCCAGACCCATGCCCTACCCAATTCACAACTGAGCAGTTCGCAGCAATGCTTTCAACAGCAGAAAACGAACGAGTTAGCCACCTTCGCAATACTCCATGCACAACTACGGGATTTGATCAAACAATATGCGATCCAATTGACCCACCGGAGCCAGGAGATGGTGATGCTATCTGCTGCCTCTATGAAGCAACGTTCACCGATGGTGGTGATATCGGCCCAGGTTGTATTGACACTGACGAAGACACGTGCTTAAACTACAACGGTGTATACATGACCGCTCCAGAGGACCCTGACTTCGGTCCGTGTGGAGAAGATGGAGAGTTTGACCCTTGCCCAGTCGATATTGGTCCATTTTTCGAGGACTACAATCTTTGCGGCGAGTATGACAATTACATCTCCTATTTTTCTGGGGACTGTTACATCGACCAAACCGCTTACCCACAAGACAACCGTAATCCAAACTCTCTTGGGTGTCTCGACACGCCCGCTGAACTCATAAACGGAAACTTTGTAGTGCGAACAGGAGCACCAACAGGGGGTACAAATACTGTCTTTGCAGAACAAACCTGCTGCGAAACAATTATGACCAATGTGCCATATTGCGCTGAGAATAATTGGAATGCGCAGTGCGCCTCGTATGCAAACGCTTATGCGCTCTCAGGAGAGGGTTGTCTTCGAGTACGAGACAATTCCCCAAATCCAAATGCATGCCTGAGCGCATTTGGACCAGTGCAAGGTGCGATTCGGCAACCGCTTGTGATCACTTCAAACACAGGCACCCTCATTGATGTCACGTTGGTGAACGCTGGTCCGATTTCAAATTTCCAACTAGAAATCGTCCGCGATCCCTATAACGACCCATACTTGAGTTTATATTTTGACGGAACAATTCAAACAACACTCCTTGGCGACAACATAAGCAACCTAGCAACGTGGATCGAAACAACGGCGCAGAGCTTTGGTGTCAATGTCGTCGCTGAGTGTTGCGCATGGGCAGGTTGCTGTGAAGATACACCTTCGCCACCACAAAACTGTGAAGATGCCCTTGCTTCCTGTGAATACCCTTCGACATACCTTGGTTCTTTAGCATTAACATCGATTACGAGCACGCTTGAACTCAATGCCGTCTTCATCAATAGCAATGATTTAAGTGGTCGTTGCGCCTCACCCCTTGGTCTGCCTTCTATAACTAGAGTACGGCCAAATCCATCCAACGGCACTCCCAACTTTGCGGACATAGGACTCCTGACGTGGATGACGGAAGAAACTATCCCTGTACCGGAAACCCAAATCCTTGCCTATCCAAGTGCTGAAACCAATTTAACCAATCCAGAGATAACCCAACTCTATCAACTTCTTCCTTGGCCAATGGGCGGAGCACTTGGCCTTGGGCAATTCAATTACGCACCACCTGTCAAAGCACCAATTGCTTCTGGAGTGAGTTGGGGCGGAGAAGGCTTAAACCTATTTCCCGATAAAAGCAATCCGGGTAGTTTTGGTGACCACAATGCCTACAGAGGCGCCTATGGGTATGCTCAATCCTTTGAAGATCGAGGACTTGGCACCAACGGTGCATATGGAAATAACGTCAAGATTGCTGTGTTAGATTGGTCTGCGCATCTACAAGAACAAACCAATGACGCGGGTCTTGATCTTGGTGGCATCCACGAGGAGCTAACACATGTCATCCTTGAAGGAGAGGCAACCGGTCACGATGAAATTGAATTAGTCTTTGATGAAAATTTGACTGGACCACTCGCTGCATATTCTGCAGATCACGGTACCGCTGTTCTTGGTGTTATCGGTGCGCAATGGGGACCAAACTCTGCACCAGGCGTCGATATTAACACAAGACTCGAAAATAACTTTGGCGTCCTTGGCTTGGTACCAGATGCTGAACTGTATTTCTTCCCACTTGCCA
>JABAAL010000045.1 GCA_014238785.1 Phycisphaerales bacterium
GGGGACCACGGGGGTACTCACAGCGACGAACGCATATGAAATGGGCTCTTAGATTTTCTTGGTGGAAGATTAATTCCACGCTTCCAAAACGTTACTATTTCACTTCTCCAACAGCGTTAATTAGATTTGCAGATACATCAGTGTGATGGTGAACCATCTTCCACCCTCCTGCTTCTTTGCGAAAAATATTAGTCGCACGAAATCGTACTTCTATTGGCTTTCCATCTGCAGTCATATTTTGACCTACTTCATCAGTAACTGTAAAACCCATGCAGGGACCAGCTACAACCTCAACATGTTCTGCGGAAACTGTCCCGCCTAATTTAAGCGATGCTTCTCGTCGCCACTCGGCTCCGACTGAATCCCATCCAACTAGCCTTCCTCCCATAGGTCCAAGTTGAGTAACATCATCCTCATGCGACCATACGTTATACATTGACGTGATATTTCCAACGAACATTTCGTTCAGTGCCGAATAAAACGCATCGCTCGCAGCACGAACCCCAACTATATCCTCTGCTGTAGGCGGGCATAAAATTGCAGAACCACTTCCAGTTTTACAGCATGTATTAATTGATGTACAGCCGACCGAGATGAAGGGGATCAAACATAAACTTGTGAAGAAAAGAATAGTGTTCGAACATATTTTGTAAAATAACATACATAAAATCCTTTAAAAAATATTTTTTAGAGCAAAATATCAATTATATGATTAATTTCGGAACTTGGGGATGGTTGATGGTGACTTCTTTTGGGTGGAATAACGAAGGTAAAAATTATGATTTTTACTCCACGGACCACCCCTACTTGAACTCTGCTGCATACCGTGCCTATCTGCAGCATCTCCCGCTGCTTGAATGTTTTCAAAGTCTGCCTTGCCGTCATCATCGACAGTCCACGTGGTAGCAAGTGCTGTACTTGTTAGGAACATCGAGATGAGTGCGGTGCGGAACATGGTTATTTATCTTATTTCCATTTCGTTTGTACACACTTTCCATCTTTTGCTCCACACAAGTCTTCATAAGACTTGCTTCGTCTTTGCCTTGCGGCACTAAACTCACCACTTGGAGTTACAGCAAAAGTTACAACACTTGCTTACCACTTTTGGGTCATTTGCCCAATTCGAAAGTGGCCTCCAAGAATGCGAAAGCGGTTTAAGCTCGAAAAACCAAGACTTGGTACACTCCTTAAGTAGCCCTGTTAGCTCAGTTGGCAGAGCAGCTGACTCTTAATCAGCGGGTCGCAGGTTCGAGCCCTGCACAGGGCATTTATTAACACTGCGTTACAAAAAAGGGGGAACCTAACAAAAACCTATCAAACGGGTGACCATATGTCGTCAGTGGCGTAGGCGATACTACTCCTGTGCCAATGAGGACCCCTGTGGTGGGTGGTCTTTGACGGCGGAACTCAATAGAAGCACTCAAAAAAGGAGTAGACAAATGGTAATGCGAATTCAAGGAAATATGCCCTGTAGTGGGTCTTTATCGTTCAAGGGGTCTCACACTGGTCAAGATCAAGCATCACCTCGTGGGAAGCGTGGCGCGTTAGGTGAAGCGGAGAGGTGGGGCACAACGTCGATGCGTTCGAGCGCTCTTTTAAATGAACGGCGCCAATTGCGACGCATGAATATTGCTCGTACTTCAGAACTGGTTCGAGCACAAAAAATTGATATTGATACAGAGCTTTTAACAGGGAACCTAGACGAGGATATCACGATTCTCGACTTTCTTGATATTGTCGCATGACAGGTCCTAAGACAAGGTACACCGTATCTTCGTACACTAGGGGTGTATGGAAAAGGAACATGAAGGAGCAAACGAAGTAATAACTGAGGCAGAAAAGGCACTCCCAGACCTGTTTTTAGAGCGCCTTTCTTTGCAACTTTCTCAAGTAGATTACCTTGCTTCGGTGCAAAGTTTTAGCAATTCGAAGCCGTTGACGTTTCGCACAAATACACTCCGAGCACTCGAGCAAGAAATACTCGCCGAAGTAAATAACTCTGGGATGCATACAAAGCCGGTACCGTGGTGTCCACTCTGTCATCAACTTCTTGATGGTTCGATTCGTCAACTTCAAGCTTTACAATGTTCAGAAACAGATGGAATCTATATCCAAGCAGCTTCAAGTATGCTTGCAGCGCACGCGCTGCAAGTGGAACCAGAAATGCGAGTTCTCGATATGTGTGCCGCGCCCGGTAGTAAAACTTCTCAAATTGCAGCGTTGATGAAAAACCGTGGAATGCTCGTTGCGAACGATCGTAGTAGAAAAAGGATCTACCGATTACGTGAAATATTGCAAAGACAGGGAGCAACAAATGTGGAAATTCTTTGCGGCCCCGGCGAACGCCTAGGTCAAACGCATGCGGATTGCTTCGATCGTGTTTTAGTGGATGCACCCTGTAGCGGCGAAGGGCGGTTTCGCATGGATCGACCGGTTCGATTATCACGATGGAATATGCAAGAAATTCGCGGGCTTGCAAAATTACAAGAACAATTACTTATTGCAGCACTTCGATGTGTTCGGATTGGTGGCCTAGTCGTGTATTCGACATGTACATTTGCGCCAGAAGAAAATGAATTTGTACTTGAAAAGGTATTGCGAAAAAAAACGATTGATGCGCAAGTTGTTCGTGTTCCAAAAAGTTTGAGGCCACCCTCTGCAATCGCTCCAATTGAGCATTGGAGTGGTAAGAAAGTAACACAGGACCTTAGCTTAGCAATGCGAATTATTCCTGACGAAACAACAACGGGTTTTTTTATTGCCTGTATACAACGAAAGTCTTAGAGCGATATCTTCTTATACATTTCTGCTGTATTTTTCGCTAAGGAAGCAACTTGGTTCGCTAAAGCCTCTGGTTTTATAACCTTGCAATGTGGACCCATCGATAAAACCCACCAAACAATTTCATCTAACCCAGAAACAGTGCATGTAAATGTGCATGAATCATCATCATGCCATTGGATTTCTTGTGTTGCGTGCCATCGAGTGTCGCTGACAGTTTGAGAAAAGGGTGTTTCAAACAGCAATTCAACTTGATAGTCGGTGTCGCCGGGAATCATATTCCAAGCATTTCCAAGGTGCGTATCTAAATTAAAGGAAGTAGGAATTTCGTACACTAATGTAGTGGGTTCTATTGCAAGAAACCGGCTCAACTTTAAGGTTCGGATTGCATCTCGCTTTTCATGGTACCCAACGACATACCACGCGCGGGTACCAAAGAACAATGCATACGGATGAAATATGAAGGTTTCATCCGTAGTTTGAGTCGAAGTACTTTCGTATTTGCATTTGAGAATAGTTTTCTTCAAAAGTGCGTTCTGAACCGTGTCGTATACATCTTCGTATCCTTCACCATCCATTGTTGCGGTCGTGCGCAACTGCATAGTTCGCAAGCGTTCGGTGAGTTCTTCTCTAGCATCAAAGGGCAACTGCGCAAGAATTTTATTCATCGCCATAGAAGCAGGGCGAATGAAGGGGATTGCTCCTTTGTCAGCCATTGCTTCGCATAAAGCAGAAACAGCGAGCGCTTCCTCAAATGTAAGACGGACAGGTGGCATGAAGAAGGTCCCGTTTATTCGGTACCCATGTTCTTTTGTGCTTTCAATCGGGATCCCAGCCTCTTTTATCTGGTTTATATCTCGATAGATATTACGTTCGGTTATGTTGCATTTTTCAGCAAGTGATTTTGCTGTCCACCCAGTTTGACCTTGAACAAGCGAAATAATTTCGAGAAGTCTATGTACCCTTGTATATTTTATTGACATCGGTATAGCGTACTCTCCAAAGGGTATCGATGCCAGCGAGCACCGATTATGCAAGATTTATGCCCCGAGCAATCGAATTTACATTGCAGGAGCACTCAGTTGAAAACGTCATAAAAAAGTTTCACGAAGTAGGTATTGTGTTTTCAAACGAAACGAGTGCATCCATGCGGTAGACCATCTCATGTGGGTAGCGTTTGCCCGAGTTATGCTAATAATTTGTCAACGAGATGATAAAGAAGCATAAAAACAGTAAAGAGTGGTGTGTAAATCTCTTTGCGCAGGCGTATTCTTGCGTGTATCGTGTAGGGAGTGACAACCGACAAGTACAAATCGTTTGCTCTTACGGATCTATCTTCAGGCATACATTGCCTTCGATTTGATGGAGCATGGCGGACGGTCTATGCCTCTGAGAGTGCGTGCCGTATCATTGGAGTTAGTGCTACGTTATTACTCGAACAATCTGATTTGTGGATAGGCAGAATTCACCCATCAGATGTTGATGCTGTGCGAGCAGCATTGGATCTTGTTCAAGAAGGGGTTGAGGTTGATATTTCGTATCGAATCAGAGAGGGAAAGAATGGATATCGTTGGCTTGGATATTCATGCAAACAAATGGATGACGGCACTCTAGTTGGATTCATTAGAGATACTACACAACATAAAATCCAACAATACACAGAAAGAATTCATCTCGCTGGAAGAAACGCACTTTCTACATTTCTTGAATCTGCTGATTTAAACGATTCAATTTCCAAGTTTCTTCAAATACTTGGAGAAGCGATGGTAGTAGACAGCGTTCGGCTTATTCGTTTTAGAAAAGATGGTTGCGCATTTATTACACATGAATGGGTGCGTAGCAAGCACATAACAAAAATTGTATTACCGCACGAACTTCCTGAAGAAGCAAAACTGTGGTGGCAAGAGCAACTGGCAATAAGTGATTCGGTTGTAATAAACAATTGCGATACGCATGAATTGCCTGAACAGGTTGCTGCAATTATCAAGGAATGCGAAGCTGGAGCAGTGATGGCAGTTCCTGCTAGCATTTATGGCGAGATTGAAGGTTTTGTATGTTTTGAAGTTTCTGAAGAACGCGAGTGGCTCACACTAGAGATTGAAGAAGCAAAGTACGTTCTCAATGGCTATTCACGTTCAGTAGAGCGAAGAATTGATGATCGAAACCAAATTGCAGCAGAATTTAACCTTCGACGTTCAGAAGAAAAATATCGCCAACTCACCTCACACTCGCCTGTGATTTTGTTTGGTATTGATTCAGAAGGATTTTTTACGCTTAGTGAGGGCATAGGGCTTGAAAGTATGGGAGCTGGCGCTGGAGAGGTTGTGGGAAAAAGTGTGTATCAGGTCTACCGGAACTATCCCGATGTGTTAGTCCAGGTAAATGCAGCACTTGCTGGCGCAGAATCACATGGACTGACGCATATAGGTGAACATTGTTTCGAAGTGTGGTTTACACCGGTTTGGGATGAAGAGCGAATGGTAGTTGGGATTTCTGGGGTCGCGGTTGATATTACAAGGCGAAATAAACTAGAGCAACAACAGACAATAATGATGAGCGAACTTGATCACCGCGTAAAAAACAATATTGCTGCGGTGATGTCGCTGGTTTCACTATCGCAACAAGGCGCAAAAACAATAGACGATTTCGCTAAAACGCTTGATGGTCGTCTTCATGCTCTTGCAGTTGCCCACTCGACGCTTGCTAAATCACATTGGAGCGGCGCTTGGATGAGGGACATTTTATTATTAACATTGCAGCCCTATATGTCTGGCTCAACGGAGCGGATTATTTTTGAGGGGCCAGATGTCGAACTTCAGGGCTTGCTCGCTAGGCCTATGTGCATGATCATTCACGAACTTGCGACAAATGCAGTTAAATACGGTTCACTATCAAATGAGCTTGGCTCGGTACTCATTAAGTCTACTCATCTTGACAACGATACATTGCAGTTAGTTTGGACGGAAATAGACGGTCCAAGAATAACTGAAGCATGCAAAGCAGGCACCGGCACCTCTCTACTTGAAGGGTTAGTTGACCACGAAATGCACGGCACAATTGAGTTGCAATATGAAGAAGATGGACTTGTTTGTAAAATCGTCGTACCTCTAACTGCTGAAGAGTAACGAGCGTCGTTACAATGTATGGATGTCAAGACCCTGTCCAGAAAAATGCAACGTGCTTCTCATCGGTGGTGGGGGTCGCGAACATGCCCTTGCTTGGAAAATGTCCCAATCGCCAAAGTTGGGAAAACTATATGCGACCCATTGTTCAAATGGCGGAATTGCGTCATTAGCAGAGCCGTGCGAGAAACAGTGGACTCCAGCTCAAACGTTTTTTTTTGGTCGATGGTGCGATAAACACAATATTGATTTAATTGTTGTTGGCCCAGAGGTGCCTCTTGCAGAGGGTATTGCTGATGACCTTGCAACTGAGAAACGCCTTGTTTTTGGACCAAGCCGAGCAGCAGCAAAAATTGAAGGCGATAAATGTTACGCAAAAGAATTGATGCGTCAGGCTTCTATTCCAACAGCAGATTCAAGATCTTTTTCAGAGATTGATGCAGCAAGAAGTTACCTTCTTCGTGGACTTGATCGAGAGTTTGAAGCTGAAAACAAAAAAGAATTTGCGGAAGAAGTTAGCAGTTTTATGGAATGGTGCGAGTTACGCGATAAGAAAGAACAATTTGTTTTTACTGATGAGTTAATCGAATTTCTTGATACTCGTGAAGAACCATGTGTGGTGAAAGCAAGTGGTCTAGCAGCGGGCAAGGGTGTTATTGTTTGTAAGACCATTGCAGAGTCACTTTCAGCAGTCGAGTTAATTATGGAAGACCGGGCATTTGGCGATGCGGGTGGAACTATCTTGATTGAAGAGTTTATGGCAGGCCAGGAAGTAAGTGTTCTTGCCCTTGTTGATGGGGGAACGATTTGGGTGCTCGACCATTGCCAAGACCACAAACAAGTTGGGGAAGGGGATGTTGGACCAAACACTGGAGGTATGGGGGCGTATTGCCCCACACCTCTTTTGACAGAAGATATAACTTCATTTATTGAGCGAGAAATTTTAGTTCCTGCAGTCGATGCAATGCGTAGAGATGGGGTGGAATATCGTGGAGTACTGTATGCTGGAATTATGTTGACCCCGGCAGGCCCGAAAGTGCTTGAATTTAATTGCCGATTTGGAGATCCTGAAACTCAACCACTCATGGCTCGTTTGAAAGGGGATCTTGTTGATATTCTTTGGCGAACTGCGGCTGGCGAATTAGATGGTGCCGAAATCGAGTTTGATGAAAATGTTGCAAATTGTGTTGTTATGTGTAGTGAGGGCTATCCCGATTCGTATAAAAAAGGGTTCGTCATTTCAGGAATTGCAGATGCGGAGTTGGAAAATGATATTCTTGTTTTTCAAGCCGGTACCAAGTGCACTTCAGGTAAAATCGTTACATCTGGAGGAAGAGTCCTTGGCGTAACAGCGATTGCAAGTGATTTAGAGAAAACCCGAAAAATGGCTAATGCTGCATGCGAAAAAATTCATTTTGACGGTGCGTTTTGGCGGCGAGATATAGGTAGCAGGGTGGGCGTTGCTCAAGCGTGAGCTACACGAACAACGTCCAATATTTTTTATGCGGCGGCAAATTCCTCATCATCAACGGAAGATTACTCTTTACTTTGAAGAGCAGTGATCTCATCACGCAACATTGCTGCTCGTTCAAATTCTAAACTGTCTGCGGCATCGAGCATTTCGTTTTCTAATACTTCGATTCGCTCTTCAATATCAAAATCTTCTTTGCTGCCATCAGCATGGAATGCTTCTCTAGCGGTTTGCCGCGCGGAAAGTTCGTCTTCTATACCTTTTCGTATAGATTTTTTAATAGATTCGGGTGTGATTCCATGTGCATCGTTGTATTGTTTTTGAATAGTACGTCTTCGCGCCGTTTCATCGATTGCAACTTGCATTTGGGAAGTGATTTTATCACCGTACAAAATCACTTTTGCATTCTCATGCCTTGCCGCACGGCCAATTGTTTGAATTAAACTGGTTTCACTACGAAGGAACCCTGCCTTGTCAGCGTCAAGGATACAAACGAGAGATACCTCGGGTAAATCCAATCCCTCTCGTAATAAATTTACACCAATAAGTAAATCGAATTTCCCTTCTCGAAGTTCGCGTAGGATCTCGATGCGTTCGAGGGTTTTGATATCGCTGTGGAGGTATTTGCTTCGTAACTTCCTTTTAGAAATATATTCAGAAAGATCCTCTGCCATTTTCTTCGTTAGAACAGTGACAATGACTCTTTCGCCTCGTTCAACACATTTTTTTGCCTCTTCCATGAGGTCTTTGACTTGTGTTGCTGCTGGACGAACTTCGATAATGGGGTCGAGTAATCCAGTTGGCCGGATGATTTGCTGTGCAACGATACCTTCCGATTGTTCAAGTTCGTACGCGCTAGGTGTTGCAGACACATACACAGTCTGCGGAACCAACTCTTCAAACTCATCAAACTTTAAAGGCCTATTGTCTAATGTACTTGGCAGACGAAAGCCGTGCTCAATAAGCGTCCGTTTCCGTGCTTGGTCTCCGTTATACATTGCCCGAACTTGCGGGAGCGTAACGTGCGATTCATCAATGAATAGCAACCAATCATTTGGGTCCCTGTTTGGAATGTGCCTAAAATAGTCGAGTAGACAAAATGGTCTACTTCCTTGGGGACGGTCTTCAAGGTGTCTTGCGTAATTTTCAATCCCGCCGCAATATCCAATTTCTTCAATCATCTCCAAGTCGTATCTTGTTCTAGCCATAATTCGTTGGGCTTCGAGAAGTTTACCTTCGTTTTTTAATCGAATTACGTGCATCTTTAATTCTTCACGAATAGCAGTGCACGCTCGCATTAGTCCGGCTTCTGGCATCACGTAATGCACCGCAGGAAAAATAAAAACATCGGTTTCTTGCGCGAGCGTTTCACCGGAAGTAGGGTGAATCAATTCTATACGTTCGACTTCATCGCCAAAAAATTCAAACCGAATAGCATATTTCTCATATGCAGGGAATAGTTCTAGTACATCACCGCGAACCCTGAAGCTGCCACGGCCAAATTCGATGTCATTTCGTTTGTACTGCATCTCTGTCAATTCAAGCAGCAATTCGCGTCTATTTATCGTTTGGCCTATTGAAATTGCCACAATACGATTTCGGTAGGAGTCGGGTGAGCCCAAACCATATATACAACTCACGGAGGAAACGATAATGACATCGTCACGAGAAATGAGACTGCTTGTGGCTTTTAATCGAAGTCGATCAAGGTCATCATTTCTCGCAGCATCTTTTTCAATATAGATATCTCGTTGAGGAATATACGCTTCGGGCTGATAGTAGTCGTAATAACTGACAAAATATGAAACTGCATTATTAGGAAAAAGTAGCCTCATTTCCTCAAAGAGTTGTGCTGCAAGCGTTTTGTTGTGGCTTAAAATTAATGTTGGCTTATTTGTTTTTGCAATGACATTCGCCATAGTGAATGTCTTGCCAGTGCCTGTAGCGCCTAATAATGTCCGGTACCTTTCCCCGTCTTGAATCCAAGTTGAAATTTGATCAATAGCTTGTGGCTGATCTCCCCTTGGTTCAAACTCGCTTACCAGTTCGAACATGTTTAATTACACAGGGTACTTTTCATCGTATGTTGATTGATCCATCAAAGATTCGGCATTCGATGTGTCCTCAATACGAATCTTAATTAGCCAACCGGAACCAAATGGGTCACTGTTTAGCAATGAAGGGTCGTCAGAAACAGCCTCGTTAATTTCGATTATCTCACCGGGATAGGAAGAGATTATATCGCTGGTTGTTTTAACGGACTCAACTTCTCCAGCGGAATCGCCGGCTGCGATGGATGTTCCCACTGGCTGCATTTCTACATAGGTAATATCGGTGAGTTCATTTGCCGCAAATTGACTAATTCCAATGGTGACCACATCTCCGTCAAGAAGGAACCATTCGTGTGAATCAGAAAAACGGCATTCAGTTGGACTAGACATTAGGTAAAACCTCCTTGGGTGTTGAAAGGGAGGGTATAGTACCGCTTCTACAATAACTATTAATCCTAATTCTGGTGTTTACCAATTTTTTTATGACTCTACTTCTCACTTTAGCAATCCAATCCCTTAACCCATTAATTGAAAAGGGAAGTCAAGATATTTTTGACGTGCCAGGGGTCGCATCTGATACCCTTGACCTTGGGGGTGTGATGATCGATGCAAAGCATCTTTCTGGTTGGGGACAGGAGTCGTATGATAGTTTTAGGAACAATGGGGACAAAGCGAAATCACCTTGCCTCCTTGTTCGAGATAACACTTCCATGGACCTGATTGGTTCCCAAGAAACATCGAGGGAAAGGATTCAGCGGCTTTCAGTTGCTGCGAATCGTTTGGGGTGCAATGCAATTTCTATTACACCAGTGTTTCCTTCCGAACAGGATGCAGTTAACGCAATCATAGAACAACTTCGTGAAGCAATGGCTGGAGTCGAACGGCTTGAATTAAATTTACTTTTGCAACCCTGCGAAGGCCTGTCAAGTAATCCAGATGAACTCATCGAAATAATTAAACAAATTGGTGGATTCCGTATTGGCGCGCTCCCTACTTTTTCTGCCGCAGCCGCAACTGGTACTGGATTGGAAGCATTGAGGAAACTTGCTCCATATGCTGGCGGAATCGTTGCAGATTTTCCAACAGGTAGGGGTAAAAAAAGTATTGACCCCGTCGAAGGGTTGCGAGCAGTTCGGGAGGTTGGCTATTCAAATACTGTTGCAATCAATTACCTTGGAAAGGGTGATGCCTTAAAAGAGATTAGTAAGGTTACAAAAAAAATGCGGAAGTATCTTGAGGACGAGAAATAATTATGACTTCCATGCCACGGTTTGTAGTAACGATAGACGGTGCTGCTGGCACTGGCAAAACATCTGTCGCACAAGAATTGGCAAGAAGGCTGGGTACCGATTGTCTTGATACCGGAGCGATGTACCGTGCAATTGCTGTCCTTTCGGTTGACCAGGGAATCGCTCCAGATGATGGGGTTGCGCTAGCGAAGTTAATTCAAGAGTTAGGCATTAGATTCGATTGGAATCACGAACCTGCATCAATTCTACTTGGTGGTGTAGATGTTTCGAGCCGAATACGCGACCTTGATGTGAGCGGAGTTGTTTCAATTGTTGCAAAACAGCCTGAGGTTCGTAAGGTATTAGTCGAGCAACAACGAAGGATTGGTGAAGAGCATCCTCTGCTTGTCACCGAGGGCAGAGATCAAGGTTCAATTGTTTTTCCTGATGCTGAAGTTCGATTTTTCTTAGAAGCAAAAATGGACGAACGGACTAAGAGGCGAGTGAAACAACTTCGCGAGTCGGGTAAAAATGTTGAAAATTCTCAAGTGCTTCAAGATATTTCAGAGCGAGACAAGATAGATTCGACAAGGACTGATGGTCCGCTTACTTGCCCAGAAGGTGCAATCGTCATCGATACTTCGGATAAAACAATGATGGAAGTTGTCGACAGTATGGAGCAATCTGTTCGAACAGCGTTGCCGACATGACATTTTCAACATTTCAACTTCGTCGTAGGGCACCGGGTCTCAGCGCGTATCGCATTTTATTTTGGTGGACGTTCATGATTGGTGTAATGAGAATACTTCTCCGTATTTTTTACAGATATAAATGCAGTGGAAGCGAATTTGTTCCAAGAACAGGGCCAATTATTATTGTTGCAAACCACCAATCGAATTTCGACCCGCCGATTGTCGGAACAGTGATGTACGACAGGCCATCTCTTGGGATTGCAAGAGACACGCTTTTTGATTCAAAAGTTCTTGGTGCATACATTAGCGCGTTTGGTGTAATCGCTATAAAGCGTGGCGAGAGTGATATGGTTGCGATTCGAATGGCGTTAAAGGAACTCGCGGCGGGACGCTGTGTAATGATTTATCCAGAGGGCACAAGGACGCAAACAGGAGAGATTGGAAAATTTCAACGAGGTTTGTGGTTACTCGTAAAAAAAAGCAAAGCACCAGTATTGCCCATTGGCATTGATGGTGCATATGAAGTATATCCAATGGGTTCCAAGCCAAAACTACGTGGTTGGATTGAAGCCGCAGCGGGCAAAGCGATTGATGCGGAATATTTGCTCGAAATGGGGGAAGAAGTGGGGACAGAATATGTGCGATCAAAAGTGGAATCACTTATGGTTCAATGTCGAAGGAGTATTGCATTACGCTCAAAATAGAATCGGAATTGAACCCGCAAATAACTTATATGAAGCGATAAGAACTAGCAAAGCGAACACAATCCTTATTACCCGGCTTGGTAGTACGTTTGTTAGTTTTGCGCCAATCCAACCACCAATTAATGCTCCTGGAATAATTTGTGCTGCCTGCATTACAGCACTCATTGCGTTGTGGTCAACTTTTTGAAGTGAAGCATCCTTCACAGTAGCGCCAAGAATTGCTGTAACAAACATTATTGCTGATGACGTACCAATTGCTTGTTTAATAGGGAGTTTGCAAAGGCGGTTAAGGAGAGGGACTTGAATTAAGCCCCCACCAATACCTAAGAGCCCAGCCATGATACCCGTGACACCTCCAGTAGCGCCAAACCGCAAGAGGGTCGATTCCTTGGATGATGTTGTACTTTTTGACGTTCCGAAAATGGAATATAACTGATCCCACAGCACCCAAATTAAAAAGGTTGCGAATGCTAGCTCAAGCCATTCACCTTTAATCGAGTTACTAAACCATGCAGCTAAGGCAATGCAAATGAGTGAAAGTGGTAGAACCTTCCAGACAACATTCCAAGAAACATTGTTATTTTTATGATGTTTAGCCGCTGAAGAAATAGCAACAGCGGGGTTTACTGTCATGGCAATTGCTTGAGCAAGGTGAATTGTCATATTGGGCATAAAAAAGAGTAGGGCTGGAATAATGATTACCGACCCGCCAATTCCAAGCAATCCCCCAAGCATGCCGGCTACTAAACCAAGCCCAATACATAAAAGAAACTCCATCGTTCGTATCGTACCCTCAATGGTTGTTTTGAGCCAAGTTCTCCGCAAGACAAATGCAACGTTATGATGGTGGGATGGAATTTTGGCATATAGTTGGTGACATTACGGTTCTTTTAAGTGCCGCTGTTTTACTTGGGATAATTGCCGAAAAGTTTGGCTTTAGCGGTATTGTTGGGTATCTCATTGCAGGCACAATTGTCGGCCCATCAATGCTGAAGTGGGTTTCCTCTGATGAAAGCACAATTGTCTCAATTGCAGAAATAGGGGTTGCTTTATTGCTCTTCACAATAGGTCTTGAAGTGAACGGTAAGCGTTTGAAGCAATTGCTAGGCAGGAGTATGCCAATTGGCATATTTCAAGTTGTCGTAACTGGAGGTCTTGGGTATGCAGTCGCGAAGTTGTTTGGTGCCCCAACATCGGCAGCCTTTATCGTTGGCGCTATGGTGGCACTAAGCTCAACTGCAGTAGTCTCTCGTGTTCTACAAAATCGAAGTGAACTTGATGCAGCACATGGCCGTCTAACATTTGGGGTCTTACTTGTACAAGATTTAGCGATTGTCCCCTTAATGCTCCTCGTAGTATTCCTACAAGAATCTCCAGAGGAATCGACACTCGTTGCTCAGGTGGGAATTGCAGGCGCAAAATTTGTCGCACTTTTTGTCGTAATTTTTCTTATAGGTCTTTTAATTCTTCCGAGATTTTTTGGTGCAGCACTTATTCGACGCTCTTCAGAGTTTCCTGTCATTCTAGGTATAGTTACAGCACTGTCATCTATGTGGCTTGCTGAGGAACTGAACATGTCGCCAGCACTGGGAGCATTTATTGCGGGATTAATTTTAGCAGGAACCCCTTTTGCTTCACAGATACGTGGCGATATGGCCCCGTTGCGATACATATTTTTAACATTGTTTTTTGCATGTACAGGAATGCTTGCAGATTTACAGTGGCTACTAGAGGGCAACCATTGGCTTTGGACTGTTGGAGTAGTTGTTGGCATTGTTTTGGGTAAATCAATAATTGTTTGGCTGATTGCGATGGTATGGAAACAACCTCGCCGTGTATCAATCGCGGCTGGATTGTGTCTTGCTCAAATTGGTGAGTTCAGTTTCGTTATTGGTGCTGAAGCTTTAGGTGCTGGATTACTCAATGATGAGTTGTTTCAATTGATGATGAGTTCATCATTGATTACATTATTAATATCTCCACTTTTGATTGCAAAGGCGCGTCCAATAGCCAAGGTACTAGATGTAGTGCTAGGTGGATATGGCCCAGTTGAGCCTGCCGAAGGAACAGAATCGATACATGACCACGTTGTTGTTATTGGATATGGTGTTGCAGGAAAGGTTGTTGTTCAAGATTTAATCGAATCTGGTCAACAAGTTATTGTCATTGATATGGGACCAATTGGTGTCCAACAAGCGAGAGAAGTTGGCGCACTTTCTATTTTGGGTAATGCACAACGACGTGAAGTGTTAGAACACGCTGGAATTAATACGGCAAAGTTGTTGGTATGCACGCTTCCAGATCATCGAACTTCAGCACTATCGATACATCAAGTACGCGCGGTTGTACCTTCGATTCCAGTTATTGCAAGAGCGAGGTATTCAATTCATGCGATACATTTAAAAGAAGCAGGAGCAGATATTGTGGTCGATGAAGAGCAATGTGTTGGAAATTCAATTTCTAAAGAATCTCTGCAACAAATTGGCTTATAGTCCCGGAGCGAATCCGCGCCGCATCGTGTTTTCGCAAATAGCTCTTGGC
Source organism: Phycisphaerales bacterium (assembly GCA_014238785.1). Lineage (GTDB taxonomy): Bacteria > Planctomycetota > Phycisphaerae > Phycisphaerales > SM1A02. The sequence goes on from JABAAL010000045.1 coordinate 14,592, forward strand.
TCGACAAATTGCAATAGATAATCGCAGCCACCCGCCTTTGAACCAACGCCCGACATGCCGAAACCTCCAAATGGTTGCCGACCAACAAGTGCGCCAGTACTGCCACGATTGAGGTATAGATTGCCGACACGGAACTCTCTTCGTGCTTTGTCAAGGTTTGATGGTTTTCGACTATAAACGGCACCAGTGAGTTTGTATTCGGTGGCATTTGCAACCTCGAGCGCCTCGTCAAAGTCTTTTACTCGCATGACTGCAAGGACAGGGCCAAAGATTTCTTCTTGGGCGATGATATGGTCTCGAGTGATACCAGAAAAGATATGAGGTGCGATATAGTCACGACCGGTTTTTTCTGCAAGTCCTTCAGGAATTGGTTGGGCTAGTTCTAGTTTGCCTTCTTTTTTACCTATCTCGATATACCGATTGATTTCGGTTGCAGCTTTTGCGTCGATGACTGGACCGAAGTCTGTGGCTGGGTCCATTACATCACCAATAATAAGGGTGCGTGTCGATTCGATTAAGCGCTCAAGGAATAAATCATGTGCAGAATCAACAATAATCACTCGGCTGCACGCAGAACATTTTTGCCCTTGATATCCAAAAGCACTTTGTCTTACACCAAGAACAGCTTCATCGAGATCTGCAGAAGCATCAATAATGATTGCATTCTTACCACCCATTTCGCAAATGACTTTCTTTACGAAGGGTTGGTTTTCAGGAACTTGCCCAGCAGCTCCAAGGATGTCTAATCCAACGCCTTTAGAGCCTGTAAATGCAATAATTGCAACTCTAGGGTCTCGCACCATCGCCGAACCAATAATGGAGCCAGGGCCTGCAACAAATTGGAGCACATCTTTTGGTGCGCCAGCTTCCCAGAGCATCTCGCACATGAGTTTTGCGATACCAGTTGTTTGCCCAGCAGGTTTGACAAGAACGGTGTTTCCAGTAACAAACGCTGCAACGGTCATTCCGCAACAAATGGCACTTGGAAAATTCCACGGACTGATTACCGCACATACACCTCGTGGTTGGTAGAACTGTTGATCAAGTTCACCAATGAACTCGCCGAGCCGTTCGTATTCAAAGAGCTGCGGTGCCATCCTTGCGTAATAATCACAAAAATCAATTGCTTCGCAAACCTCTGAGTCTGCTTCTCTCCACGTTTTACCAGCTTCTCGCATGACGATACCACACATTTCATCACGCCTTTGGCGCATGAGTTCCGCGGCTTTCACGAGAATTTCGGAGCGAACAAGCGGGTCTTCATTTCGCCAATCGGGGAATGCATCGTGTGCTCTTGCGATAACAGATTAAGCATCTTCTTTCGTAGCAAGAAGCGTGACCTTTGGAACAGTTGAGGCATCGATTGCTGCAGCAAAATTTTCGCGATCCTCTAACATCGAAAAGTCGCGGTATGCTTCGGTGAAGAATGGGCGACCATCGCCAAGGCCCTCAACAGCAGGAGATAAATGATGGCGTTCTGGCGCATCTTCGATGCGCTGTATGCCGGGGTCTATGTTAGTGTGTTGAATATGCGGAGAGGCGAGAAGTATGGAAGTGTCTGCGTCATCTACAAAGCTACTACGTAACCAAGATTCATTCGAAGTATTTTCAAGAAGACGGCGCACTAGATACGCCATACCCGGAATCATTTCGCCAACAGGAACATATTCTCTAAGCCGTAATCCCTCCTCGAGTACAGCAGCTTTTAACTGATCTGCCATACCACGAAGCATCTGCAATTCGAGCGCTTCAATCGGAAGTTCATATTTTTCTAATAGAGCAAGTGCAGTTGCGATTGATCGAATGTTATGTGAACCAAGTGCGAGCTTTACTCCACCTACTCCCTGGGATTTTGGAGTTGATTCAATAAAGAGTGCGGTCATACGTTCGAAGCATGCGTCAGTGTCAACTTTTCTACTCCAGACCGGTACTGGCCAACCCATTTCTTCCGCATGAATTGTTTCATAATCCCAATACGCGCCTTTTACAAGTCTAACAGTGACAACTCTGCCGGTGCGTTTTGACCACTCAATAATTTTCTTTGCATCTTCGTCGCCGCTTCGCAAGTACGCCTGCATCGCGAGCCCTGCAGTAAAGTTAATTTCATCACAACACTTCATGAATAGATTAAGAGTTAGATCTTTGTACTCGAACTGCTCCATGTCAAAGTTGATGAGGGTGCCATTCTTTTCAGCTTCTTCAAGAATGGGACGAAGTGCTTCGAATAATCCATTTACCGATGCATCATGTGCGATAGGATCGGTATTAGCAAAAAGAGAGCTAATTTTAATTGATATATTTGTTCGTGGAATTGGTCCAAGATGATCGTTTTCAAGCGTGCTGTTTTCTTCCCACGAAGAAACAGTTTCGGGTAAATTTATAAGTAAATCCAGATACCGTTGCCGATACGCTTCAGCTTCGTTATCACTTACACATGCTTCACCTAGCAAGTCAACGGAGAATGCGACGCCTTCTTTCCAAATTGTTTGAAGTTCAGGAAGTGCTGAGGCTGCATCAGTTCCGGCGATGAAACGTTTCGCCATTTTTGTAATTTGACTTGTAACGGTCTTTGTCATCGTTCCTTGTGCAAGGCCGCCCGCTTTCAATCCGATGCTGAGACCTGGAGGCAATTTGACATTTGGTTGTGTTAAATAATCAACAAGATGTTCATGTACTTGCTCGGGTGTGACGAGCATTGGAAATGTGTCTACAAAACGAAACAATTGAATTTTAAATTCTTCGTCTTCCATTGCCCAATCCATAAGCTTGTCAGACCAAAAAGCGGTTGAAAGCCATGATTGTTTTTTTGCTCTTGCGTGGTCGAGAAGTTTGGATCCAATTTCTAGGATACGTTGCTCAGTCGCCTCATCAAAAACACTATGTATGTTTACCTCAGATGGTACAGATTGAGCAGGGGTGTTTTTTCGTTTGAAGAATGCCATAGGTCGTGCATTCTATCGAAGTGGAGCCCATCTCGTTAGCACTTTATTGCTCTTAAAAAACGATCGTCGCCGTATCGGTCCCGAAGGATTTTGGCTTCTTTGAAGGCTGGATTAGCAGTAGCTAATTCTAAAACCTTGTTCCTGATGCTGCTTGCTATTTCAACCAGTAAAACACCACTTTGGGCGAGACAATCTCCAGATTGTTCAAGAAGTGGGCGAATGATATCGAGGCCATCCCTGCCACCTGAGAGCGCAAGTTTTGGTTCCCACATGGCGACATTTGGATCTAGAGATTTCATTTCTTCGTCTGGAATGTATGGAGGGTTTGAGCAGATGATGTCAAACGGCGGAAGCGATGTAATCGGCCCCAAGCCATCGCCTTCTCTAAAGGTGATTTGATGTTGAACCCCTTGTCTCTTTGCATTCTTCTCCGCCAGAGATAATGCTTGGGAAGATATATCAGTTGCGATCATTTCGACGTCCTTGAGATGTACCGCAATCGTTATGGCAATGCATCCTGTGCCAGTTCCAATATCCGCAATACGCACTGGGGATGAGTCAGTTTGTTGAGCGAAGTGGATTGCTTGTTCTACGATTGTTTCAGTACAAGTTCGAGGAATGAGCGTTGAATCATCTACTAGAAACTCCATTCCATTAAACCAAGTTTTACCGACAATGAACTGAACTGGTTCATGTTCGAGGGTGCGCTTTACATAAGAGCGTAGAGTTTCGCGTTCAGCATTGGTTGCAATGCGGTTTACATTAGCGTACAAATCAATTCGAGGACCTCCAAAGAGATGCGTAAGAAGCATTTCAGAAATGAGCCGAGGGGACTCGATTTCGTTCTTCTTAAAACAATCAGTCATCCACTCGAGAAGTTCTAGCGTAGTCCATTGTTCTGTATCTGCGTGTGGCACACGTGAATTGTAGATTGGTTTTTGGTGAGTTGACTAACAACCTGCTTTTTTTAGGCAAGCTTTTTTCACTGTTTCGATTAATTGTTCTGTTCTGAAGGGCTTAAAGAGAACGGTGTGCATTCCCTCTTGGCTTGCTCGCATAATTGAGTGGTGGGGGTCATAACCAAATCCAGTCATAAGTACAACAGGTTGATTTGACCACATCTCGGTTGCAGCGGTGAAAACCTCATATCCATTGCAACCAGGCATTCGAATATCAGAAATAATCAAGTCAAATTGAGTGCCAAGCCTTTGTGATTCTTTTAATTCTTCGATAGTTTGGGTTCCATCAATACAAACAGTCACGTTACAGCCTAGTTTTAGTAGAACTGCCTCGACTCCCTCGCGAACCACCTCTTCATCATCCGCAACAAGTATATTTCGACCTTTCATGGTTGGATCTTGCTTAATAAAGTTAGCACGATCGGCATCAATAATCGTTTGTTGACCTGCGGTGCATGCCTCAAGACGTTTCTGTACTGACTTAGTAGCATCAAGTAATTTTTGCCCTAGTTTTTCATCATGTTGAAGGACTTCAACTGCGATAACATCTATTTCTTTGAGTGGTGCTGCAAGTTCATCAAGAATTGTTTTAGCAACTTGTTCATTTGTTGTGTAACGCTCAATGACAAGTAAGTCTAGCGTATGCATTGCACTGGCAATGTACCGACCAAAAATTTCAGCCATGCGCCGGTCATTCTCATCGAAGGCGTCTAGATTATTTGACTCGGCGTTAAATACGCCAATGATTTTGTCATTGAGCCAAAGTGGAACTGTGACAGTGGATGCGGCAGAATCTAAACCTTGTTTATAGAGTGGCTCTTGTGAAACGTCTGGACAAATATAACTCTTTCCGGTTGCAGCAACATTTCCGCAAATTCCATTTTCCAGTTCTTCTGCTCGTATGACCTCACCGATTTTTAAAGGTGAAAGGTTTTCTGCGATAACAAGTTCAAGATTTCCAGATCTAGGATCAAGAAGACGAATTTCAAAGTTATCCATATCCAAAAGTTCATGGACATACCGAACCACTTTTTCTTCCATGAGCCGTAACCGCTCTGCAACATTGAGAGATTTTACCGTCGAGGCATCAATTTGAGTAAGCTCAATACCAGCATCACAGATGGCATTAATTTTCGTTTGCATCTCACCACCACCGGAAAGGACGAGGTCGTTTTTACCATTGGAGGGAACAATTTCAAAATGTTCAGATAAAGCAGCCTTAATCTCGGTGGAGATTGAGGCGTCAAATGAGATACAAAGGCGTTGACGCAGGTGTGCCATATAATTCCTATACTCTTAGGGTACCCCCATTTTTAAGGGATGCAATCACGATTGCATCGGAGAATTAGCCTTTTTCGCTTTACAATGAGAGTAATTTGGTAAAAATTCTCGCTTTTTGCGCTCAATTTTGTACGATTCCTCTCTTTCTATGCTTCAAACACATTCTTTACACAAGTCTTTTGGTACCACGGTTGCGGTTGAGAAACTCGACCTTGGTGTTTCTGTAGGTGAAATTCGGGGATTATTAGGCCCAAATGGTGCAGGAAAATCAACAGCAATACGAATGATTTGTGGAGTGTTGGCACCCAATTCAGGATTTGTCACCATCGGCGGTTCGAACATTTCATCAACTCCAAAGGCTGCAAAGCAACTACTTGGTTATGTTCCAGAAGGGGCACCACTTCCGTTGGAATTACTTCCGATTGAATATTTGAAGTACAGCGCCTCGATGTACGGTCTTGTTGGTAATGATTGCCTTAGTGCAATTGGTTACTGGGCAGAGCGATGTGATATTACAACTGTCATTCGCAAACCAATTGGAGCGTTGTCTCGCGGCTTTCGGCAACGTGTTGCACTTGCGGCGGCCCTTGTGCACGGTCCTAAATTGATAGTTCTTGATGAACCTTCGACGGGTCTTGACCCCGCCCAGAATGCATCATTCCGAGAATTATTGAAAGAAGTTTCTAAAGACGCAGCGGTTATTTATTCATCACACCATCTTGCAGAAGTTGAAGCTACTTGTGATGTAGTCTCAATTATTAATCACGGGAAACTTATTTTTGATGGTAGTTTTCAATCACTTCGTTCGAATGAAGTTGCTTTACTTGTTGAAGTTTCTCCGCACTCGATAGCGGAACAACTTTCAGGGGTGCTTATTGATCACATTGATGATACATGGTCGAGGTGCACGTTGAATACCACTGATGGGGAAAAAATTGTTTCGCAAGTTGCTAGTCTTGGCGGAAAAATCCGTCTCATACATCCAACAACAGAATCACTTGAATCAAATTACCTCCGAATTATTCGTGAATCGGAGACGATTTCATGAACTATATAAAGACTATCTTTCTCAAGGATATATGGTCCTTGATGATCGTTCCAACTGGCGCAATTGTTGCATCCTTGTTTGCATTAACGTGCAGCATTGTGTTTGTAGCACAAGTTCTGCACCCTGGAAGTATTGCGACAATGCGGCCAGTCTTTGATTTTGCTGCTTGGCTTATTTTGTTTCTTTGCCCGGCAATCACAATGCGACTTATTGCAGAAGAACGTCGTGTTGGAACTTGGGAGTTGTTACTTTCTTCACCTGCATCGTCATTCGAGATAAATAAAGGGAAATTCCTTGCAGCATTTGCATTTATGGGTGTAGTTCTTGCTACGACATTTCCACTTGTATTTGTTTTGGAACTCTACGCGGAAGTTGATTACGGTGCTGTGGCAAGTGGGTACCTAGGTCTTTTACTACTTAGCGGCGCAGTGATTGGAACAGGATTAGTTGTTTCAGCATCGACAACTTCACAAACAGTTGCTTACCTCGTTACAGCTTTTATATGGTTAACGTTGTCTTTGGCCACAAAAGTTTTGCCCAGTTACGTGCCAACGCGTTTTGCTGACATTATTTTTGCAATCGACCCAGATTTGCGAGCGGGTGAGTTTGCAATTGGAATAATTGATACTGCAAATATTGTATATTTTTTCTCCATTATGTTATTGATGGGGTGGGTGACAATTATCGCTATTAACAGGACAAAGCGATGTTCAGTTTCAATGGTTCAGCTTTCATATTGCACAATTTTATTGTTTGTGTCACTTATATCAATTAATGTGTTTGCAATGAACTCAAATGTCCGGTGGCGAATTGATGCAACGGGAAGCAGGGCGTATACGCTGAGTGACCAATCCAAAAATCTACTTTCGACATTAGAAAGCCCTTGGAAAATAGTTGTTTTATTAGATGAATCCAAAGTATCGAGGTCAGTGTTGCGGCAGATTGATGAGGTACTTCGAAGATATCAAGATGGCACGGATTTACTTCGTGTTCAGAGAATCAATCCAGCAAGTCCAGATTCGATAGAACAGTATGACGAAGTGCTTCGTGATTTAATTACTCTTTATGGCGACGAGTTAACGAGAGCAGAAATAGCTATTCAAAATGGCATTTCTTCATTTAAAGAATTGATGTTATTTGCTTCGAGTGTCTCAACTTGGGCCGAGTCTGCAGCAACTATTTCTTCGACTCCGAAAGAGCAAGAAACACTTCATACACTTGCTAGTTCACTTGCGCTGATAGGTAATGACGGAGGGCTTATCTTGAAAGAAGTTGAGAAGGCGATGAAGGTTGATTCGGGACAACCCTTACCGCAAATCGCACGTGCTCGAGATATTCTTGTTGCAGCAAACGGGCAATGGTCTCAGGAATTAGCAGAAGTTGCGTGGTGGCTTTCAAAGGGAAGAAGTAACGTGATTTCTTCGACTTGTGCATCGAAAGTTGAATCTTTTGAAAATATGGCAAAGAAATTAGCGAGTGCGGATGACCGATTGCGTCGGCTTGGCAAATTAGAACTTGGACAACTCGCGATGCAGTTAGCAAGTGGCGAAGGTGCCATAATCATGTCACCAACGCGTGCGTTGATGATTCCAGCGAATATGATTTTTCCAACGGGTATCGTGAATCAGAACACTATTGCTGCCGATCAACGTTTTCGTGGTGAGCATATTATTTCCTCTGCGATGCGTTCACTGCAATCACCTTTGCAGCCGACGGTTGTTTTTGTGCACAGCGAAGAGGAATCGCTGCTGAGGCAACGCCCAAATAATGTCGACCTTTGGGCAGCGAGAGGTTTGTTAGAGACGAGTAGATTTAGAGTATTGCAGTGGGTTCCTTTTGATGGTTCGAGGCCAGATGTTGGAAATGGACCTGTTGTTTGGGTTGTAATTCCTCCCTCTAGTCGTGCGGGACTTACTCCTTCACCAAGAGAGCAATCACTTCTTGATGCGGCTGCTGGACTTCTTGCGGGGAATGAACCAGTGATGCTTAATCTTCAACCAAGTTTGTTGCCTAGGTATGGACAGAATGATCCCTGGGCAGAGTTGGCTAAGACCATTGGGATTACAGTGGATACTGAAAAAGTAGTTGTAGAACAAATTGCTGTTGGACCGAATCAATTGGACGTCCAGAAATCGCAAATGATTAACGATATGCACAGTGAGCATCTAATTTCACGTGCTGTACAGGGTAGACAAATCTTTTTACCTTTTCCAATGCAGCTTACTGGCGGTGAAGCCCTCATTTCAATCGAGCCATCAGAAGATAGATGGATGGAGTCGCAGTGGGAAATTGAATTGTTGAACAATTCTGGGAAAAAAGCGCTCGATGAAAAAGTACAAGTTGCTGCTGCTGTTGAACATCACGGTGGAGCGAGAGCAATTGTGATTGGATCAGGTGGTTGGATGTTGACATGGGCAGCAGATCGAGCGTTGTCACTTGGCGGGGATCAAGTTGCAATGATTAATCCAGGGAACAGTGAATTGTTGTTGGCGTCTGTTGAGTGGTTGTCTGGACTTGATGCGTGGATAGCGGCGGGGCCTATTGGAAAACAATCTACTAGGGTTCAGGATTTGTCTGATTCGATGTACTTGGTTTGGTCTGCGATTCTCATTTTAGGTATTCCGTCTTTCCTCCTTTTTGCAACCGCATCAACTTCTGTTCGGAGGGGAAGAGGATGATTCAACTGCGCGACCGTATTGTGTTGTTTGTTATTACTGTGGCCTCACTCGTTCTTGCGATAAGTGTTCAAACAACGACAGTTCAAACAAATGGAAATGAAGTAGTAGCACTGGTCGATGACTCTTTATTACATTTTGATGCGATCAAGTCTATTTCTATTCAAAGAGATTCGATGCTATTGGAGTTTGAAAAAAAAGATGGTGCATGGATGCAAGTGGCTCCGTTCCGATTGAGGATGGATCCCACCTCTATGCGTGCTCTTATTGAAAGTGTTCAGGGGTTGCAAATTATTGGCGCGTTATCAGAAGAACCATCGGATGAAGTGATTGGGGTCGCAGAGGGTGCAAACTTTATTGAATTATCAGATGGCACGCGTACCGTTCGAGTCATTTTAGGTCGCAAAACCCTTGGTGGTAGAGCATACGCGAAGATAAATGGTGGTGTACCTGTTCTTATTGGTCAATCGTTGCATCGGAGAGCGATTGATATGGATTACAGACTGTGGAGAGACATTCGTTTGTTTCCTGATTTTGCAATTGATGGCGAACGAATCGAAAGAAATGCTAATGGTGACCGTTTGCTTATTGAAAGGATCGATGGTCGTTGGAAAATGCGCGACCCTGTTTCGGCTAGAGTAAATCAAACAATGTTGACGGAGTGGGTGGGGACTCTAGCTGCAGCACGTGTTGGTAGATATGTTGTTGATGAACCAGATGATCTTGCAATGTTTGGATTAGATACTCCTACGGCAACTTTTTCGACGACAGACCGCAAAGGTAATGTGCATGCGCTTTGGATTGGTGGGCGAGTTTCTGCTGGTTCTCAAGATAGATATGTAATGCTTGCTGGAAAACCAGTTGTTTTCAGGATGACGATGGACGCACTCTCTCAACTTTTTCCTGTGCCAGAAATGTTTGTTGAATCGATGGGGAGTGCTGTTTCAAAGTTTGACGTGAAGCAGGTAATTATTCGAATTGATGATCGCGAGACAAAATTTTCTCGAAAAATTGAGCGTTGGGTTGATGTGCAGGGCATTCAAGCGGATGGCGCAGCGATTGAATCGTTGCTTCGTTGGATATTGGAAACGAATCCGCTTTCGGTAGCGATTGCGCCGTACCCTAGGGACCAAGAAGTTGCAACAATTACGCTCGTTGGCTATGACTCCCTTCCCCTTGATACTGTCAGAATTGCACTCGATGAATCTGGTCAATGGATTCTGGAAAATGGCGATAATGTGCTTCGCCTCCATCCTTCTGAGTCTGGTGAAGCCTTCGCTTCCTTCCAACATTAATGTGGCTCTGAGCCACAGTAATTGTCTCGGTTTGCGATAGTCCAAGAAGAGGGTGTAGCACGATTTAGAATAAATCCTAAAACAAAAAAATTCCTCGGAGGAATCAAATTGTGTAAACGGGATACGAGTTCCTCTGTATCAAGTTGTTACGGTATCAATGGAGTTACTAAGAGGCGTGTCACGCTATCAACGCCACTGGGTTGTTCATCAATGAGGGTAGTGGTAAGGGAGTCAACAAGTGTGTTCATGTTGACTCTTGGTGGTAGGATTGATCGGTGAGCAGCGGTAAATATCCAGAGTTCGTTTGCGAGATTCTGTGAAAAAATATGTTCAAAAAGGGTTGCGCCACCTTCAGCAAGGACGTTGGTTGCGTTGTAAGCTTTTGAAAGATGTCGAAATAGTGGCTTGAGATTCATAACGCCATTATTGATTGGTAGAGCAAATACCTCGTGGCCACAAAACGCAGTGGTGTCTGCTCCTTCGACATGTGCAATAAGTGTTGGCGCATCCCCATTGAGAACATTTGAATGAAGGGGAGTCCGGAGTGCGGGATCAATCACAACACGGACCGGTGTTCGGTACTTCGTTGCACCTCGCACGGTAAGGGTTGGGTTGTCAGCAATAACCGTTCCGACTCCGACAACAATAGCATCGACACAACCACGCTCTTCGTGCACAAGTTGTTGGCTCTCCTTGCAACTTATCCATGGCGAATCTCCTTTAGATGTTTCAATATTTCCATCACTCGTTTGAGCCCACTTACATGTAATCCAAGGGAGACCAGTATTATTTTTTTGCAAAAATGGAGCGATGATATCGCTGCACACTGCATCGTTTACAATTTCAACATCAATTCCGTGGTCTCTCAATATGACAGCGCCGCCGTTTGCTTCTTTGTGTGGATCAACCGCGCCAATCACTACACGTGCTATGCCCGAATCGAGTAATGCTTGTGAACACGGCGGCGTTTTGCCATGGTGGCTGCAGGGCTCCAATGTGACGTATGCAGTCCCGCCGCACGCCGATTCACCAGCCATTGTTAGCGCATTGACTTCGGCGTGTGCCTCACCAAATTTTTCATGAAAGCCCTCACCGACAATCTCGCCCTCTTTGTTTGTAATGATGCAACCAACCATCGGGTTTGGTTCAACGGTTCCGTGCCCCTTTACGGCAAGCCGCACTGCTCGGTGTAAGAACGAAATATCAATTTCGGTGATCATAGGATGTGCAGAGTACAAAAAAAGGAAGCCTTATGGTGAGACCATAAGGCTTCCTTAAAGGGTTGGTAACGTAGTGTTACGCCTTGAGAACTTCTTTCTTGAGGTTTTCAGGCATTAATCGATACTCACATGGTTCCATAGTGCTTGAAGCGCGACCTTGGGTCATGCCACGAAGCACAGTGGTGTACCCGAACATCTCTGAAAGAGGCACTTCTGCAGTGATAATCCGAACAATACCACGAAGTTCAGAGTCATTGATCTGACCACGACGGCTTGAGAGGTCGCCGCTTACTGGACCAAAGAACTCGTCTGGAGTTGTAATAATAACTTTCATAATTGGCTCGAGCAGTGCAAGACCAGCTTTCGTACATGCTTCTCGGAATCCAAGAGCCCCTGCTTGTTCAAATGCAACTTGGCTTGAGTCAACTTCATGGTAGGAACCATCAATGAGTTCACAACAGACATTGACCATTGGGTAGCCGCCGAGGATACCCGATGAGGATGCATTTCGAACGCCGTGTTGTACGGATGGAATATATTCACGAGGAATTGAACCGTGTGTAACATTGTCAACAAAGACAATGCCGTTCTTCATGACGAGCTCTTTTTCTTCCGCTTCTGCGGCAGTCATTGGCCGAACATTCATGATAACGTCACCAAACTGACCACGACCACCTGATTGTTTTACAAACCTACCGCGTACATTTTCAGCTGCACCGGTAATTGTTTCGCGGTAGGAAACGCGAGGTGTACCAACATTCACGCCAATTTTAAGATCACGTGTAAGTTTATTTTTCACGATTTCAAGGTGAAGTTCACCCATGCCGGAAATAATAGTTTCGCCTGTTTCATCGTTGTAATTCGCATGGAATGAAGGGTCTTCGCGACGAATTGTAGTGAGTGCTTCTCCAAGTTTCTTCTTATCATCGTTCGTGATTGGTTCAATTGACATTGAAATTACAGGATCAGGGAAGTGCATTCGTTCAAGAATAATTGGGTTGTTTGTATCGCAGAGCGTGTCGCCTGTTACGGAGCTTTTCAAACCAATAACGGCAACAATCGTACCTGCGCCTGCAAAATCTAGAGCTTCACGATCTTTGGCATGCATTTCATAAATGCGTGAGACATTTTCTTTGCGACCATTGCCTGGGTTCAATACCCGACTTCCTTTTTCAAGCCGACCCGAGTACACACGAACGTAGGTCAAGTCGCCATGTGAATCGCTTACAACCTTAAAGACTAAGCCAGAGAATGGTGCGTCTTCACTATTAGGACGAGTTAATTTTTCATTTTCATCTCTAGGGTTTGTGCCTTCAACTTCTGGAACTTCCGTTGGATTTGGAAGATATTCGATAACTCCATTCAAGACGCGCTGAACACCAATGTTTTTGAGAGCAGATCCACAGTAAGTTGGGAAGGCTCTCAAATCAATAGTTGCTCTGCGAAGGGCAGCTTTAAGCTGCGCTTCAGTAATTGCTGATTCATCTTCAAGATAGAGTTCAGTTAACTCGTCATCAAGTTCAGCGATTCGCTCGATGATATCATGCCGCCAAATTTCAGCCATTTCTTGCATATCTTCGGGGATTTCACGTTGCTCAACAACGGATCCCATGTCGCCGCTATCGAAGTAGTACGCTTTCATTTCAATAAGATCAATAATGCCTTCAAATGTATCGCCAGCACCAATTGGAAGTTGTACAGCGATTGCGTTAGCACCAAGACGCTCTCGGAGTGTGCCATAACTAAACTCAAAGTCAGCACCAATTTTGTCCATCTTGTTGATAAGGCAAAGCCTTGGAACGTTATAACGATCTGCTTGTCGCCAGACAGTTTCGGATTGTGCTTCAACACCTTCCTTACCATCAAACACGGCAACAGCACCATCAAGTACACGCATTGATCGTTCAACTTCGATAGTGAAGTCAACGTGTCCGGGGGTATCAATTAAGTTGACGGTATATTCATTTCCATTGAATTCCCAGGGACAAGTTGTCGCAGCGGACTGAATGGTGATGCCGCGTTCTTGTTCTTCCTCAAGGAAGTCCATCGTTGCAGTACCTTCGTGCACTTCGCCAATTTTATAACTCCTGCCTGTGTAGTAAAGGACACGTTCTGTAACGGTAGTTTTACCCGCATCGATGTGTGCGCAGATTCCAATGTTTCGTACGTAAGTTAAATCTCTAGCCATAATTTTTTGCCAATCAGACCTAACGGTCCTGTCTTTGATACCCGAATACCCAACACACGCGTGGTGGGTAATATAATCGAATTTATTTGTAACTAATTAACACTTTATAGCCCAGACATTCCTGAGCTATCCATTTGGGATCAATCAGTGCAGTCGGGCCTCGTCTTCATCATCTTCTTGCAACGGGAATCTCCTTCCGCTGCGCCATAGTATCGCTATGACTGGGGCCACGTAACGCCATCTGCTAGTTGCAACATTCGCAAAAAGAGTGGCAAGCCCATCATTTTATACAAAAAAAAACGTTAGTCAATACTTTTTTACGAAGAACGAACAAGGAGTCCACGTTTTATGCCTTTTTTAGCTAAAAAAGGCTCGATTTCCTTTAAAAATCTGCGCCCATCTTGGACATACCCAGCAGTTGGCTTTAATTCGGGCAATTGGTCAACAAAATACTTATTGAAGCGAATCATCATTAACTCTCTTGTGTACTTTGCAATCATCGATGCAAGTGCCACTGGCATGTGTCGCTCATCGCTTTTTGAAGCAAAAGTAATGGTTGAAAAAGCTCCGTCAATCTCAAGGCGGTACCGACTCATCTCGGCAGTTTCAGCAAGTACTTGGATGTGTGCGTGTGGCCAGCAGAGTTGGAGATCATTCCGATACTGAATGCGACCGCCGTGGCGGTCAATCATAATTCTTGGATGATCATTTTTCCACCGTTTGGTAATAGTCTCGACGTGTTGCATTGCAAGCGAAAAGTTCAACGCAGCTTTTGAGGCGTGCTCGGTGCGTTTGTTATAGTTGGCGGCATCTACCGAAGTACATTCGAAAAGTGCACAGCGAACATTTGCTTGAGCAAGTCCGCGTCGAAGAATGGCTGCATCAATTTTTAGAATTTGTTCATTAACCGAGTAGGGTAGTGGTGTCGATTCAGCGCAGCAAGGTTCTCCAGATTTTGCACAATGAATTGCTTCAAAGAGTTGGTCATCACTCTCAAAATTGTTGCACTCTTGCATAGTTGCTAAAAACGCAAGGACGCCTCGTTCAAGATGAAGTATTCCTTTTTTTGTCGAACCAGACTTTAGTTTTTTCGAGTCATTCACAGCGATTCTTTTCTTTGCATCCCGTCTTGTTTTGCAAATACAGTGTTTAAGAATCGACCACATCTCCGGTTCGCCATCTGCTGGATCGTATTCTTCAAGAACAAGGACAGATGCTCCTACGCAGAGTGGGCCGAACATTGGTCCATAGCCTGCCTCATCAATTCCTGCGTACACGAGCATCAATTCATCATACCTAAAGTTATTCTGATCAGAGAGGCCACGGTGTCTCATTGCTTCTGTGGGAAAATGAAATAAGAAAGTTGTCCGTGTATAATAGACTCGTATGGCAAAGATACTTATGGCTATGTCAGGCGGGGTCGATTCTTCAGTTGCCGCAGCATTATTAACGCAGCAAGGGCATGAAGTTATTGGTTGTTTTATGCGCCTTGGTACCGTCGGAGACGACTTGGACGAAGAAACAAAAATTGGCCACAAGGGTTGCTGCTCAATAAATGACGCACATGATGCACGTCATGTGAGCGCAAAACTTGGCATGACATTCTATGCGCTTGATTTCAAAGAAGATTTTGGACGTATCATCGATTATTTCGTGGATGAATACAACGCAGGAAGAACACCAAACCCATGCGTTCGTTGTAACGATTGGTTAAAGTTTGGGAAGTTGCACGACTATGCAAACTCAATTGGCGCTGAATTTGTAGCATCAGGACACCATGCACAGATTTTGCAGGGTGACGATGGTGCACAATTGCATATGGGCGCAGACGATGGCAAAGATCAAAGTTATGTGTTGTTTGGTGCAAGCCGAGATCGTATTGGAGAAATGATGTTGCCAATTGGGCACTTGCAAAAAAGCGAAGTACGCGATTTGGCGAAAGAATTTGATTTACCTGTCTTTGGCAAACCAGATTCACAAGAAATTTGTTTTGTTCCGGACGATAATTATGCAAATTTGATCGCAAAGAAAACTCCTGGAAGTATGCAGCAGGGTGATGTGCTCGACGCAGATGGCAACGTCATCGGAAAGCACGAGGGGCAACAAAAATACACAATTGGGCAACGGCGCGGTCTTGGGATTGCCTTGAGTAAACCCGTATACGTTGTTGATAAAGACCCAGTACTTAACACAGTAACTATCGGCGGCGAAGCATTGCTTGATACAAACGGCGTTATTGCCAAGGACACAAACTGGCTCGTTGACGAAAGTAACGAATGGATTCCTTGCTCTGCAAAGATTCGATACAACACACCACCTGCACTTGGAAAGGTTCGAGCGGTTGGCCAAAGTATTGAAGTGCAATTTGACGAACCTCAGCGCGGCGGTGCACCGGGACAGGCAGTGGTGTGTTACCAAGATACAAGAGTTGTTTGCGGTGGATGGATTGAGCAAGTTTCATGATGGACTGGTCGCTTCCGTATGCATCGAACCGTGAAGCAGTGCTTGGAAAAAATGTTGTCGCGTGCTCGCATCCACTCGCATCGCAAGCAGGTATTGAGATGATTCGGCAGGGCGGGAACGCAGTCGATGCAGCGCTTGCTGCTGCAATTATCAGTACAGTCGTCGAACCTTGTGCAAATGGTATTGGGAGTGACGCGTTTGCCATTGTGCACGATGGCAAAAAAATGTATGGCATCAATGGCTCTGGAAAGTCCCCTGCGCTGATGCCAACTTCCATTGATGGGGAAATCCCATCGGTTGGCTGGTTGCCCGTAACGGTGCCTGGAGCCGTTGCAACGTGGATGATGCTCCACGAACGATTCGGCAAATTGACCCTTGATCAACTATTTTCACCAGCAATTTCGTCTGCGAGGGACGGTTTTTTGGTCTCACCGCAGACAGCAACGCGCTGGAAGAACGGCACCAACCGATTTCGAGGGGAGAAGGCGTGGTGTGACACGTTTCTCTTTGATGGAATGCCCCCAGAAATAGGTCAGATGATTACATTACCTGATCACGCCAATACACTTGAAGAGATTGCTCAATCGCGGGGCGAATCGTTTTATCGAGGTAACCTGGCACAATTAATGGAAGACGCTGCAATTGCTGGAGGTGGGTTTCTTCGCAAAGCGGATTTGGAAGCGCACGCCTGCAAATGGGTAGAACCACTCTCGACGAATGTTGGTGATTCAACGTGTTACGAGTTGCCACCAAATGGGCAGGGAATTGCTGCGTTAATTGCGATGAAGATTGTGCAAGCAACTGGGATTGACGTAACAAATTGCGACGACCCCGAAGTATTGCATGTTCAAATCGAAGCGATGAAACGAGCCTTTGCCGACGCGCACGCATTCGTAGCAGACCCTGATATTTCTGGCGATTGCGGTGACTTACTTACGGATAAACGAACACTGCATACCATGCTCGTCGCCTGTTGCAAGATAGACCGTCGAAGCGTAACGCGGAATTGCACTTGCATCTATATCCGTTGCTTCATTTGTTATTGTTGCGCAATGATTTGCAATTCGTTTATCCGTAAGTAAGTCA
>JABAAL010000044.1 GCA_014238785.1 Phycisphaerales bacterium
AGACCAGCAATTTGTGCGGCCCTCCACCGTCGTTCACCAGCAACGAGTTCGTACATCCCCTTCTTTGCCGATGCTCGAACAACTATTGGCTGCATGAGCCCAGCTGTCTTTATTGAGTCGGCTAATGCCATTAGGCCATCATCATCAAATACCTGTCTTGGCTGCCTTGGATTTGGAGTAATTGCATCAACTGAAAGATAATGCATTCCTTCGACAGAGTCCTCAAGCACTTCGGTACTTGAACCAGCAGCGGGCGCTTGCTCAGGCTTAGACACTTCAGAGGAATCCATTCCTTTTGGCTGGGTAGCCGAAACCTCCACAGGCCTAGCCAATAAACTTTCAAGCCCCTTGCCCAGACGCCGCTTCTTCTTTTTTGCCGGTGCAGCCATAATGGTCATTCCTTTAACCAATTAAAGTATAAAAATATGTTCCACATGGAACGTTGTTTTTTCGCTGTACATGTTATCTCATATCCCACGCGTAACGTCAACCCCCAGGAGACATAGAGACGAAGAATAATCAGACCGTCCGATAACCAATTGTGTCTATAAATATTTAGCTAAGAAGTAACACAATAAGACAAATAGTGAAAGTTAACGTAAGAATAGCACACGTTCACGTAAGTTAAGAAAAGTTAATTATTTGGACAGGGGGACGACGTCTTTGGGGTCTACGAATAAATGCATCACATCCCCAATTTTTCCAACGTGACTCGGGTTTACTTCCGTTACGCGTAGAACAATATCATCAGTTATTTTAACTTGATGTTGCGCGACTTCGCCTAAGTAAATGGTTTCTACACATGTTCCTGAAAATCCATTTGTAGAGGCAGGGGAGCTCTGCACAATAATTGCCTCTGGGCGGATTGAGCATATAGATGTAGTGGTGCTTGGCTTAGAAATACATTCGAGCAATCCAAGCGAAGTTTCAAGCCTATTATCACGGGTGCTTGCAGTAACAAAATTTGTCTCACCAATAAATTCAGCCACGAACGTTGAATTGGGACTTCTGTATATCTCGCTTGGCGTGCCTACCTGGTGGACTTCTCCATCCTTGAGGATAGCCATTTTGTCAGCGATTGAGAGCGCTTCTTTTTGATCGTGCGTAACATAAACTGTTGTAATACCTAGAGTAGAGCATATTCTACGAATCTCACAGCGCATCTCCAGTCGTAATTTTGCGTCCAAGTTTGAGAGTGGTTCATCAAGCAAAAGAACATCTGGCTCTACAACAATCGCTCGCGCCAAAGCAACTCGTTGTTGTTGGCCACCCGATAGTTCATTTGGCTTGCGATTTGAAAGGTGGCCCATTTGAACAACCTCAAGTGCCTGTAGAGCTTGTTTTTGACGTTCAACAGCAGGTATTTTGCGTATTTTTAGTCCATAAGCTACATTTTCAACCACACTCATATGAGGCCAGAGTGCATAGCTTTGAAATACCATTCCAGTATTTCTTTTATTTGGCGGCGTATGTGTCACCTCCAGTTCACCAAAGCGGACGGATCCCGCTGTTGGTTCTATAAAACCAGCAAGCATTCGAAGAAGGGTGGTTTTGCCGCAACCAGATGGACCCAGGAGAAAAAAGAGGTCACCATCCTCTATATCTAAATCAATAGCATTTACTGCGGTGGTTTCGCCAAAATTTTTAGTTAATCCTCTGAGGTGTATCGAAGTCATAAGTCGAAACAATAACAGCACTCGTCTCTTGATGTGAGCATCTTTTAGAAAGTTTATCTTTGACTTTCGTAACTTCATTGTAGGATATATACAATGGCCAAATTGCATGCAAAGGTAGATCAGTTACGGGAGTGGCGTAAACGAAAGATTAGGGACACAAGTATTGAATCATCGCTTATTGAATTTCGGAAATCGCTCAAAAAAAGTAACAAACAACTTACTCAAATAATGGAAGCGTGGGACAACGAAGTGCCACAACAATTATCTCAAAACGCAATTCCAACATCGTTGCGAGCCGGCGTCTTAGAAGTTTCCGTAAGGGATTCTTCTACTTCGTATCAACTAAACCAATTGATACGAGCTGGCTTGTTATGCAAACTACAAGAACAGTGCAGTGGTACGCTTAAGCAAATTCGCGTACGAATATCACGCTAGTAATACACAAAACTATTTGCCGATACAAAACGTTGAGAATACTTCGCCAATGATTTCATCCGGCGTTACTTGACCAGTAATTGTTCCAATTGCGTTGAGAGACTCTCGTAATGAAGCGGCAACTAATTCTGGAGTTTGTACTTGATCAATTGCATGGGTAAGAGAATGTAGTGTTTTTTGTAAACTACTTTCGTGTCTCGGTAATAATGCAAGCGCGTCGAGTCTAGGTGTTGGCGACGTTGAAAGTTGTAAAGAAATAAGTTGCTTTAATTCTTCAACACCTTTCCCCACTGTAGCGGAAATTGCATGCGCCTTCGCGCCCTGCAGATCGCCCTTTGTGTGTACAACAATCGTGTGTGGCCGCGGTGTGGCGACTTCGCAATTTGGCGCAATGCACAGTAAGACGATGTCTGCTGATTCAATTGCACGCTGGGCAGTTTCTTGCATAGACAAAGTAAGCGCATCGTTTGAAACATCACATCCTGCAACATCAATCAGAAGCGCTTCTTTATCACCAAAATAAACAGGCTCTGCAATGGCATCACGAGTTGTTCCAGAGACACTTGATATCACGGCCCTTCGTTTACCTAAAAGCGCGTTAAAGAGCGTGGACTTTCCTGCGTTTGGTTTTCCGGTAAGAACAACGGTTGGTAAATGACGTAGTGTTTCCATCGAAATTTTCCCATCAAGAATAGCATTAATGGATGTAATGCACTGTTGAATGATGCGTAACAAATCATTTTCAGAGATAGCAACGACATCTTCTTCAGCTGTAAAATCTATTCCTGCTTCAACAAGTGCAAGCGTTTGGGTAATTTGTTTGGCTATAGGTTCGGTTGCGCCTGCGAGTGCTCCGCAACGAAGAAGGGAGGCGCCCTGAAGTTCTGCATCATTATTTGCAGAAATTGTTGCACAGACACCTTCAGCTGCAGAGAGTGAAATGTTTCCGTGTAAAAAAGCTCTAGCAGTAAATTCACCCGCCTCTGCAAGACGTCCGTTGGTTACAAGCACGAGTGCACGGAGTACTGAATCGATGAGGCATGCATTATTAGTCAAACAGATTTCTACAGTATCCTGGCCAGTGAATGAATTATTTGCAGGGAATGCACTAACTAAAACTGGAATCGATGATTCGCTAATTGTAATTCTTCCACTTACAAGTTTTCTTGATTCAATGCTGAGCCCAAGTTTTTCTGCTCCGCACCAAGCTTGCGAGCCGCTTGCCCTAATAAGTGCATGCGATGACTTCCCACTTGGAGAACTAATAGCAACGATGGTTGTTTCAAAATCCATCGATGTTGCTTCTTAGTCTCGTTTCTTAAAGTTACGTTTCTGAGCCTTGTTCTGGACTTTTTTACGACGAGCATCCATGGCGTCAGTCCATGCGCGACCTTGCTTGTCTTTCGATTTTTTTGATTTACCAACGGCGGGGTCAGTTGGTAATGGTTCAAGAGGCATCTCGTCAATGTGTTTACGAATGCGACGGCTTTCAAGAATACCAACCGCACTCGACGTCAAAATGTAGAGTGTCAACCCAGAGGGTGCTGAGTAGAGCATGATGGGGAAAAGTACAACCATCATGACGCGCATGATTTTTTGTTGCGACGCTTGTTCGGGTGTTGTTGCCATTGACTGCGGCGACATGTACTTTTGTTGAATAAAGAAAATGAAACCCATCATTATTGGTAGTAAGTTTATCCCAGTTATATTCCACAGAAAGAAAACTTTTGGTTCATCAAATTTACCAAAGAAGTGATCCGCCGAACTAAGATCAGCAAGGAATGGCCATTCCCCAATCATCTGGAAAATTCCGAAGAATGCTGATTCTTGACGAATGTCAAACATGAAGTAGAGCAGGGCGTACAAGGCAATCCAAATGGGCATTTGCAGAAACATTGGCAAGCACCCAAGCATTTGGAATGGGTTGACACCATATTTCTGCATCAACTTCATTTGTTCAGATTGAACACGCTTTGGTTCGTTTGGATACTTTTGTTTTAGTTTGTCAATTTCTGGTTTTAGCGTTTGCATCACCTTGCCAAAGCGCTGCATATTAATTTGCGACTTCTTTGTGATTGGATGCAAAATACTTCGAACGATTAGAACGAGAAGGATAATTGCTAAACCCCAATCAAAGACGACGTATTGGTCGAGTGTCGTAAGAACGACTCCAAGAAAATCGGCAAGCCATTGAAACGTACAAATTGCGCACATCGATGACATTTGATAGAGCACCATGTCACGCATGTTGAGTGCAATGTACGGTTGGTTATTGTCAAGCACAGAGCGCTGCAGTGGGCCCGCATAGACATTCATTGTGATGTCGTACATTTCACCACCGGACACTTTTGTTTCAGGACTATAAAGTCCACTGGTTACAAATTCTGTTGGCCCCTCACCCCAAACTCGGCATCTAACGGACGCTATTTTATCAGTAATTATCCTGCTTCCTTCACCCTTATCATTCATGTTTGGCATGACTGCAAGGGAGAAGTAGCGATTCGTTGAAGCGAACCAGGAAAGTTTAAACCCATCATCGACGGTTTCATCTGTTGGCCATAATGTTGTTTCTATGTCTTTTGTAGTATCAGTAAATTCATAAAGAAAATCATTTGATTGAATTGGCGCTGCGTGGTTTGGATCAAACTCGTCGCTAAGTTCCCAGCCAAAACGGAAACGGCGGCGATCCATGTAACGCGAACGGTCAACCGTTAAACTTGATGGGCCGTATTGCAGCCATTGCACAGTAAATTCTTGCCCCGTTAGGTTTTTAACACCTTGCGAGACATGCAACCCA
The DNA here is from genome assembly GCA_014238785.1 of Phycisphaerales bacterium. GTDB lineage: Bacteria > Planctomycetota > Phycisphaerae > Phycisphaerales > SM1A02. The sequence goes on from JABAAL010000044.1 coordinate 4,909, forward strand.
TACCCATTATTTAAAGTCCAAGTTCTGTAAATGGTAGCAATGGCTTTTTCTTCGCTGTCAACGACTGTCGCTTCGTACGACACACTATTTTCAGTCGAAGCTATTCGCTTCCAGACGTTTGCAGAAGTGAGCAATAGCTTTTGTTCGTTAATGACAATTTGATATGCGCTCAAGACAGGAGCGGAAAAATCATTAAAAGTGAACGTGTTTGCGAGAAGATATAGTTCATCTAGGGAGGGTTGTTCACCACCATCTTTTCGATATTTGTTCCAAGCAAGTTTTCCGTCGACCGTTTCGTAAATATTCGAAAAACGGATAGAAGAAATACTTGCCCCAGTTTGGGTGAAGACAACTTCCATTTTCCAGTTTTCATAATCGGTTAATGAGCCAAGTGTGACCGGTAAGGGATCCTCATTGAATGTTGCAAGTGAAAGCACTTCAAAAGGTTTTAAGTTTTCGTTAACAGTTTCTTTGGGAGTAAATGTTTCTGGTGTTGATGCTTTGAGAGCAGGCGTTTTTTCTGGTGTGGTAGTTTCAGTTTCTGGTTGTTGCTCAACAACTTCTTTGGGCGATTCAGCAATAGGCTGGTTTTTTGGATTGCTTGGTTTTTTTGGTCCAAAGATAAGCACAGACAAAATACTGCCTGCTAAAAAAAGAACAATGATTGGAATCAACCGCCGGCGCGCCTGTGGTGTCATATTTTTCTACTTTCCATAAAGGTCTTACCGACCTTCGCGAAGTCGATCGCCAAGCCAGTTGCTGAGATCGGGAATTGCATAAATTTTGTCACGAACAGCGTCGATGTCGTAATCAAGTCGAATAAAGTCAACTTTCTTTGCTTCGTCATCAAGTATTGCATAACTGCTTCGTGGATCCAGATCGCGGGGTTGCCCAACGGATCCTGGATTAACAATAATGTGTTCTTCGTTCTCGTAATTAAACGTATCATCGATATCTTCTGGTGGATAAAAATCGGGTTCACTTGTAAAAATCCCCGGCACATGTGTATGCCCAGACATAGCGTGTTTGGGGATTCGATCAAAAATTTGTTTCATTTTCACAGGTGAATTAATAGCATCATCTGGAAAAAGATATTCGTTGATTGGCCTTCTAGGCGTTCCGTGGACAGCAAGAAAATCTTCCATTTGTGTTCTAACTCGTAATCCACCAAGAAATTCCCACCGCTTTGCAGCAACTTCTTTGTCTTGTTCAGCATCAAATTGCGCCCTTGTCCAATAAGCAGCCTGTTCAGCGGCGGCATTAAAATTGGTTGGTTCGTACAACGCTCCGTAGTCGTGATTGCCAAGAAGGCACCACTCACAGACATCAGCAATCATATCGACACATTCAGCAGGGTTGGGTCCATACCCAAGGGTGTCACCTAGGCAGACAATACGATCAATTGTGCGTTCACCAATATCCTCAAGCACTTTGGTAAGTGCCTCAAGATTGCCATGAATGTCGCTAATTAATGCTGTTCTCACTGTGGGTTCTCTTTCCTGTGGAATCGGGAATGATACCCCAGACGGAGGCTGTTTGAGCGGTGACCAGCAAAGGGGAAAAGCGGCAAGCTGATACAAAAGCGTAACATACGTAACTACAGTGGTTTAGCGCCATTCTTTCAGCATCTGTATCGCACGATAAAATACCATTTTTCGTACAGTATTCACTCCTCTTAGGAAGGTTCGTATTTTGACTACACAGCGGCATTTTGATTTAATTGTAATTGGCTCTGGACCAGGCGGTTATGTGGGTGCGATTCGAGCAGCACAATTGGGGTTCAAGGTTGCTTGTATTGATCGCGATAAACTCGGTGGTGTTTGTTTAAATTGGGGTTGTATTCCTTCCAAGGCATTGTTGCATGGTGCTGAGTTGTATGACGAAGCGATAACACACGGGAAAGAGTGGGGGATTAACGTTGGTGAAGTAACAGTTGACTGGGGCGCGTTCATTGGTCGTAGTCGAAAAATTACAGAGCAACTCAATGGCGGTGTTGCGTATCTGTTTAAGAAAAATAATATCGAACACCTAGAAGGCCATGCGAACATTATTTCGGGCAACAACGGTGTTACGCCCTGCTCAGTGGAAGTTAGAAAGGCTACCGGAGATTATTACAACGGCGATGGTGGTGACGTTTTGGAAACGGTTACAGCGGATCGCGTGCTCATTGCAACGGGCGCAAAGCCACGCGATTTGCCCTTTGCCCCATGTGATGGAAATACAATTATTAATTCTTCTCATGCAATGACATTAGAAGAACGACCAGAGTCGCTTGTTATTATTGGTTCTGGTGCAATCGGTATGGAGTTTGCGTATGTGTATAACGCATTTGGAACAAATGTAACAATCATCGAAATGCTTGATCGAATTCTACCGGTCGAAGATGAAGAAATTAGTAAACTTGCAGGTCGAGCATTTAAAAAACAGGGCATGAAAATTCATACTGGTGCCGCAGTTAAGTCTGTAGAAGTTGGCGATAATGGTGTAACCGTAACCTTTGCAAACGTAAACGATGACACAAAAGTAGAAAGCGTTACGGGCGATAAAGTTCTTGTTGCAATTGGCGTTGGACCACGCTGTGATGGCCTTTTTGCCGATTCCCTCGGTATAGAACTAGATCGAGGTTTTATAAAAACAGACGCAAAAGATGTTGATGAACCAACATACAAAACAAGTGTTGCGGGGATTTATGCAATCGGCGATATCATTGGGCCGCCACTTCTAGCACACGTTGCTTCAGAAGAAGGAGTGACCTGTGTTGAACGTATGGCGGGCCACCACACATTTGGTGTTGATTACAAATCAATTCCAGGTTGTACCTATACCAATCCGCAAATTGCGTCGATTGGTATGACGGAGCAACAGTTGAAAGACGCAGGAATAGATTACATCAAGGGCGAATACTCATTGAAGTCGCATGGGAAAGCGATCGCAGTTGGCGCAGTTGAAGGGATTGTAAAAATTCTTGCGAGTAAACCATATGGCGAAATACTCGGCGCTCATATAATTGGACATGATGCGAGTGAACTCATCGCAGAAGTAGGATTGGCCATTCGATTAGAGGCAACAATTGAAGACATTGTTTCAACTATGCATGCGCACCCAACAATGGCTGAGTCAATTCACGAAGCTGCCCTTGGCACTGAAGATAGAATGATTCACAATTGAGTTATACATATTCCGAAACAACGTTAGAAAATGGAATGCGAATTGCAGCGGAACATTCTAGTGATGCGGTCACGGCTGCGATTGGTTTTTTTGTAAAAACTGGTGCAAGAGATGAAGCATCCAAACTCATGGGCGTAAGCCATTTTCTTGAACACATGATGTTCAAGGGTACAGAAACATTAACAGCAGAAGAAGTAGACCTTGCATTTGATTCGATCGGCGCTGAACACAATGCCTTTACTTCAGGTGAAATGACTGCATTCTGGGGAGCGGGTTTACCAGAGGTTCTAAGTGATATCCACAATACGCTGGCGGATATTTTGCGTCCATCCCTTCGGCAACAAGATTTCGATGATGAGAAAAAAGTCATAGTTGAAGAAATTGCAATGTATGACGACCAAGCCTTTTGGGTGTTGTACGAAAGTGCTATGGAACAATATTACGGGAAGAGCCCCCTTGGTCACCGAGTTTTAGGAACTCCGGAAACAATTGACCATATGCAACGTGATGAATTGTCGAGTTATTTTGAAGATCGATACAGTGCGGACAACACTATTGTTGTGCTTGCTGGAAACCTTGATTTCGACTTGATGGTAGAAAAAATAGAAAAGCTATGCGGTTCATGGCAACGTACAGGAGCAACTCGAAACTATGCCGAAGTCATTCGTAACAAAGGCGTGTTTGAAAAATATATTCCAGATTTACAGCAACATTATCACTTGATGATGATGCCAAGTGTTTCATTTCAAGATGAAAGAAAATATGCGGCTTCTGCTCTTGCGGCAATTTTAGGGGGCGGCGATGGTTCGCGGTTACATTGGGCACTTGTTGATACTGGACTTGCTGAAGCCGCTGCAGCATCCGTGGATACAAATGATGAATATGGCGAACAGTTGGCGTATGCGGTGTGCGAACCAAAGAATGCCGAAAAAGTTGCCGACATCATGCGAAGTGAAATGTCGAATGTTGTTGATACGTTAACAAGTGATGATATTGCAAAAGTAGTAGCAAAAGCAGGAACAGCAGCAGCTGTAGCAAGTGAACGGCCCGCAGGAAGAATGCAACGACTTGGAAGCATGTTGATAACGAGCGGACAGTATGTTTCGCTTGAGGAAGAACTTGAAGCAATTGAATCATTAACAATTAAAAATCTGCAAGAAGTCGCTGAAGCTTTTCCGTGGGATCCTATATTCGAAATATCGACAAAGCACGATTAAGATGGCAATACTCTCCGACAAAGCTATTTGCTTACGTTGCTGGGATTTTTCAGAGACGAGTCAAACTGTCAGTTTGCTTACAAAGGAACACGGCATGGTTCGGGGCATTGCCAAGGGTTCCAAAAGAGATACCGGCACATTTTCTGGTGGGTTTGATCCGTTGACTTGCGGAAGTATCGTTGCAAGGATAAAAACAAATAATGATCTTGCAACATTAACAGAGTGGCAACTTGAACATGTTTGGTGGACAACGCGAAATAATCTTGACGTGAATCGAGGCGCAATTTATATGGTTGACTTGGTTGGACGGATGTTAACTGACCAAGATCCGCACACAAACGTGTATGGCATATTGCTTGAAGCGCTAAATCGCATGGACAGTGGACACGATATTGATTGGCCGCTTCTACGTTTTCAATGGGCGTTACTTGTTGAGACAGGATACAAACCCACTCTAGAAACAGTTTGCGAGAATGAAACAGTTGTCGCATTCAGTTCAAATACAGGCGGTGTTGTTGAAGACACAGGCGAAATAGATCGGGTACGAGTTCGCAAGGAAACGGTAAACGTACTACGAATGTTAGAAGAGGATAGTTCGATGCAGTCAACCGAACCAGAAACACTCCGCCGTGCTAATAGATTACTTGCACATTACCTTCGCGACATTATTGGGAAAGACACTGCCGCTATGCGCTGGATGTGGAATCACTAACCCCCGAATTTTCCTCAAATAAACAATCCAGCGGGTCGTTTATTCTTAATTCAGCAAAAAACAATCCCGCGGGTCGTTTATACTTACCAGTGTGACTCGAATAATTTCATTGTTGAATCAGAAAGGGGGCGTTGGCAAGACGACAACGACGGTGAATCTTGCTGCAGCAATTGCTGCGGAGAAAAATGATTCTGGGAAATTCAACAAAGTCCTCGTCATTGACCTCGATCCACAAACACACCTTGGATTGCATTTTGGTACCGATACCACGGGAGCATCAGTGTACGACTTGTTGATGGATGAATCCGTCACTGCGAAAGATACGATTGTTAAGGCGCGAAAAAATATCGATTTGATTACGAGCGAAGTTGACCTCGCGGCCGCTGAATCGGAACTTGCTTCAAAGACGGATCGGCATGACTTACTCTCGAAAAAGATTGCGCCGATTCTTGATTCGTACGAATACATCTTGATTGACTGTCCACCAAGTTTGGGATTACTCACAATCAATGCACTTGCGGCATCTAAAGAACTTATCGTCCCAATGCAAACGCACTTCCTTGCCCTCCAAGGCGTGAGTCGTTTGTTTGAAACTGTACAAGCATTAGCAGGGGGATTGAATCCCCAACTTGAGGTCACAGGCATTGTTTTGTGTATGCATGAAAAGAACACGAAGCTTGCTCGTGAAGTCGTCGATGATTTACAAGGATTCTTTGATTCTTCAAGGGAAAGCAATGTGCCATGGAAAAATTGTGTTATTTTCGATCCACCAATTAGACGCTGCGTAAAACTTGCGGAAGCACCGAGTTTTGGACAAACTATTTTTGATTATGAACCAGACTGTGCGGGCGCAAAAGATTACGCAAAACTTGCCGAGAGCGTTATTGCCGTGCATCGGGTTGTCGATGTCGAAGTTGTCAATGAACACGCGTGAGTTAACGGTTCACCACTGGCGGGAAGCGTTTATTTTTTGGTTTATTTGGCTCGCGGTGGCAACCCATCTACCCCAAGCAACGCCGAGCAATAATCCTGTTTTCGAATCACCCGACAAGTTGCTGCACTTTGTTTGTTTTGGAATGCTCGCGTTTCTATTTTCTCAAACTCGCTGGGTAACAAGTCCTTATACATGTTGGGCGATTGTTGCACTGTGGGCAATTGTTGATGAAGCAACGCAACACGTTCTACCAATCAACCGCGTATTTAGTTTCGCAGATTTGGTCGCCGGTGAACTTGGCATTGCGGCGTTTATGCTTTGGTTTGGCGCGCTATCCCAAGAACCAACGAGACATATCCGCGAAACAGTCAATGAAATTCTCTCCGCTAGGAAGAACTGGTTCTGGATCGGATTCATTGCTTTTGGAGTTGGGCTTGTTGTGTTAGCCGCCCTTTGGTTTTCATTTAAAGCATTCACGGGCGAACAATACACACCTCTGGCTTTCTTTGTGTCCTTTTTAGTTGCGAGTGCCTGCGTCCTTTGGTTTATAGTATTAAAGGGTGCATTGATGCAGGAAGTGCGGCGAATTACAAAAAATATGGTTTTGCCCCTGTCTTTGACGATTGTTTTTGCAACGATGGCTGGTACTTTTATTTCGTATACAACATTTGATCCCTGGGTAGCCACGATGGCGATACTCGTAATTGGTTCGCGTATTGCTTGGAATCGTGCGACATGACCAACATCGATAATCTCGAACGGAATACCAGAACTACAAGCGCGTTTACATTTATTAGTAGGTGCGCGGGTCTTGTACGTGATGGCGCACTATCGCGACTCTTTGGAGCTGGCGCATTTGCGTCAGCGTTTTACTTTGCTTTTTTGATTCCTAATTTATTTCGCCGTCTCTTTGGGGAAGGGGCACTCGCCGCTGCCTTCCTTCCAAGCTATACAAAACTACAATCGAAAGATCCGCAACTTGCAAAAGCATTCGCAACACTTACTATTTCAAAACTCGTCACACTCCTTGGTGCGTTAACGATTATTGGCGAGCTGATACTTTGGGTAATCGTTTCTGTGCAACAAAATCCAAGCGCTTCTCTTCAATTAACGATGGTGATGTTGCCATACATGCCTCTCGTTTGTCTCGTCGCGATTTTTGGCGCAATGCTACATGTGCACGACAGGTTTGGACCAACGGCGGCTGCGCCAATCATTCTTAATGGATTCATGATTGCAGCTGCGTTTGGTCTCGTCGGCATCTTTGACAACCCGTTCAATCACATGGCACTCATTGGCGTTTCGGTTGTACTTGCTGGAATAGTACAAGTCGCATGGTCATTGCTCGCACTTCGCAAGTACGGTTGGTTTACGAGCGAAACCGAAGTTGCTCGAGGAGAAGTTAAGATAATGATGCGGCGAATGTTACCGATGATTGTTGGGCTCGGAACGCTGCAAATTAATACACTGTTCGATGGTTTTGTTGCAAACTGGACAGGCTTATTTGGCAAGTCGTTTTTCTTTGGACTTGAGTACCCCCTTGGCGAAGGAGCATTGGCTTCAATTACATGGGCGCAGCGTTTATATCAGTTTCCTCTTGGTGTGTTTGGGATTGCAGTGGCCACGGCTATTTATCCACTCCTTGCAAAACAATCGAAAGACCAGGATTCTTTTGCATCGACAATTCAACGTGGGTTGCGACTGGTTATCTTTGTTGGTTTACCGGCAAGCGTAGGATTGATTATTGTTCGCGAACCACTCGTAGCAGTAGTATTTCAGGGCGAAAAATTTACGAGTGGCGATGTATTGCAAGTCGCGACAATTTTGCTCGGGTATGCAACTGCGGTTTGGGCGTACTCAATGTCACAAGTGTTGACAAAGGGTTTTTACGCAAAAGATGATGCTATGACCCCAGTAAAAATAGCCATGTTTTGTGTTTGCTTAAATTTCATATTAAATGTACTTCTTATATGGACACCACTCAAAGCCTCTGGGCTCGCTTGGTCAACCGCGATTTGTGGCGTTATTCAAGCGTGCATATTGCTTCTTGTTATTCGTAAACATGTAGCAGTGCCCGTTACTACTCAGGTTATCCGATCTTGGATAGCGACCTCAATTCTCACGCTGATTATGGGTGGAGTTGTTTGGTTTGTTGTTGATCAACTTTGGCAAGTAGGAGGTCAGTGGCACCAAGCGATTATTCCATTAGCAATTGCGGTTGGGAGCGGTGTGTGTATCTTTAGCATTGGAAGCGTATTGATGAAACGCCCCGAATTACATTGGGCACTTGGCAGAAGCAAGTGATTATTCGTATATGATTCAAGTTCAAACTCCAAATGACCGTAATTGGAGTTCCTGAATATTCGTTATGGCACCAACAAAGAAAAAAATTGTAATTACTGGCGGTTCTGGCTTTATTGGGGCATATTTTTGCCGCTTGCTTAAAAAGCGTGGTGATGAAGTGGTGATCCTCGATTTAGTCGAGCCATCAGAAATAAGCCCTTGCGACCGGTTTGTCCATGGTGACATTCGAGATGCATCCGCTGTTCGCGATGCTTTTGAGGGCTGCGATAGTATTATTCACCTTGCAGCAGCGCACCACGATTTTGGTATTGAAGAGGAAACGTATTACACCGTGAACGAGGGCGGGCTTAAAGTCATGACCTGTGTGATGGATGAACTTGGCATCAAAGATATCGTTTTCTATTCGACTGTTGCGGTCTATGGAGGCGCTCCACCACCCCTGACAGAGGAAACAAGGCCAGAACCAGAATCGTTCTACGGCAAATCAAAATTAGCTGGTGAAAAAGTTCTTGAACAATGGATTGCTGAAGGTGAAAGACGGAAGTGCTTGGTCATCCGTCCAACCGTAACGTTTGGGCGAGAAAACTTTGCGAACATGTACTCGTTGCTTCGCCAAATAGATAGCGGCAAGTTTTTCTTTGCAAGCGGTTCAAGTAACATCAAGAGCTTGTCGTATATTGAAAATATCGTTGATGCTACATTGTTCTTGATGAACAAAGATGGGCTAGAGCAATTCGAGATTTTCAACTACATTGACAAACCTGACCTTACGAGCGTTGAAATTGCAGAAACGTGCTACGCCTCCATTGGAAAGAAACTCCCAAGATGGCGACCGCCAACGTGGCTGTTGCTCCTTGGTGCGAAACCATTTGATCTCTTCATAAAAGTAACTGGGAAAAATTTACCAGTTTCAACTGCTCGAGTAAAGAAACTTTTTGTCGATCAAACGAAATTTGAAGCCCAAAAAATACTTAATACTGGATTTAAAGCAGAAGCAAGTGTCCGCGAGGGAATCGACCGTACTGCACAATGGTATTTGGCTGGCGGCAAAGACCAATCTTCCCAGTGGCACCAACCGCCAAAAGAAATTGTAAAAAAATAAAGTAGAACGGTGCTAATTAATTTCGTGGGCGAGTAGTTCTGCGACCGTCATCCACTTAAAGTCACCAAGCAGGCGCGACCACCGCTTGTCGCATTTTTTCAGATTTAGGTAATGCCTGAACGTGTGTTGTTTACTGATTCCCTGCACGCGTGGTTGTGCGCCATCTATTTCCCAAGGATGAATATAGAACACGTATGGCTGTTTTTTATTAAGTATTCGTTTCACCCCAGCGCGAAAAATATTGTAGGGAAGTAAGCGAAAATACCCTCCGCCTGCCCATGGTAATTGTTTGCCCATGACATCAAGACAGGAAACACAAACTTCATGGAATCCCTCACGAATTTCTTGGACAACAATGCCGCTCTCTAAATCACTCAAACTTCCATAGCGATCATGGCCAATAGTTGCAAACGATGAAGAGTCGTACGTGTAGCCTTCTTCTTTAAGTATGTCGATGGTCCAATCTGTAATCGAAAAACAAGGCGCGCGATATCCAACAACCCGCTTTCCCGTTAAGTCTTCAAGGATGCTCTTTGCGTCTCTCACATCTTTTCTAAATTGGTCGTGGCTTAAATCATAGGCAAGTTCGTGGTTGTATCCGTGGCTCGCGATTTCGTGCCCAGCAGTTGCAATATTTTTAATTGTTTCTGGGTGACGCTCTGCAATCCAACCTAGGATAAAACAAGTACACGTCACATTATTTTCATTAAGCAATTCCAACATCCGATTGACGTTTTGTTCCACGCGCTGTTCGTTCGATTCCCATAGCGTTGGATCGATGCCGAGGTTCTGTACCTGGAACCAATCTTCCACATCAATAGACATGGCTGCTGGTGTTGTTTGTTTTTCTTTCCAACTCATAACATGTTGTGCCCACGCTTGCGAAGCGCGCGAACATCCTTCGGTTGAGGAAATGAAAAATATGAGGCGTTACTCATATCAAGTGGCGTTGCATCAAGGATACCACATTGGATATCACAAAGAACATCAATCATAAGTCGAGCACCTTCTTGCTTCGTACCAACAATGACACGGTCAAGTGAATCGTGGTCAAGAAGTGGAAACTCTTTTGTTTTGATTATGCCGCCAGCATCAAGTTTTTCTGCCATCTCATGCACCGTAATTGTTGCATGCGATTCCCCATGAAGTAATTGCCAAAAGTTTGGCATCATGCCTCTGTAAACAGGAAGCCTTCCGCTGTGAATGTTGATGCACTTGATTCGAGGAAGATCGAGAATTCCTTGGCGGAAAATCTCAGGTGCGGCAACGGAAACTATGACATCTGGAGCAAGTACCTCTGCGGTTTGAAGATATTGAGCATCATTGACAGATTTTGCTGGAACGACTTTTATGCCGCTTTCTTGAGCAAGCGCGCTGATAGACTCTTTTCTTAGTTTGGCGCCGACAAATCGTAGACTTAGTCGAATAAAATCAATAAGTCCATAAAATCGGAACATTCGCCAGGCTGTTTTCCAGATTGATTCATGGAAGGCGTCGACAACGGTAGTTCCGATAATATCAAGTTTATCTCTTGGATATTCAGAAAAAAAGACCTTAAAGAACTGAATAACGTAGAGTGGGTCGTCTTCGGTCACGAATAGGATACGAAGCCGATCAGTCATTTCTTGGGTTGTTGTACTGTTTTGCGAACTCATGAATGCGTTTCTAAGTAGTAATAGGCTTAAGAGTCATTCATCGACCCAATATGGGTTACGCATCATACGAATGCTGCCGTGAATGTGTGTTTGTTCACCCCAATTATTCCGATAGAAGTACCCTGAGATTGCTATGGAAATAGAGACGCAACACAAGACCGAACATATCGCAGAACACCAAAAATCTGCGATGGAAGAAGCGCCCCCGCAAAGGCGCACTGTTTGGACACTAAAACAGAAATTGGTCCGCGTTGTCTGGGGCACACTAGGAAAAATAATTTGGATATGTCTTCCTTCTGCGCGATCTTCGGTGTTACGAATGTTTGGGGCAAAAATTGGCCGCGGATGCACGTTCGCCAGAACAGTCGAGATAATTATTCCATGGAATTTGGTTCTAGGCAATAATTGTCATATTTCAGAGAGAGTGATTTTATACACGCTTGGCACAATTACGCTTGGCGATAATGTTAGAGTGGATTCCAAGGCGCACTTATGCGCGGGAAGTCACGATATGCGGGATACGACGTTTCCACTAACTCGTCCGCCAATCTCAATTGGTGCCGACTCCTTCATTGGAATTGATGCGTACATCGCGCCAGATGTTGCAATTGGACCAAACACAATTGTGCATCCAAGAGCAAGCGTCTACCGTAATGTTGATGGCAATTGTGCATTACAGGGAAACCCAGCGAGAGTCATCGAGTGAATTCATTTCGAAATAATATGTGGAAGTTTTTCGGATCACCTCTGTTTATGACGATTCCGCATCTTGCATATCCACTACGTACAAATATTTTGAAGTTGTTTGGCATGAAATGTGGAACTAGAGTTCGTGTTCGTAAAGGAGTTACATTCGACGAACCTTGGAATGTGACGGCAGATGACTTAGTTGTTTTTGGCGACAATGCAATAGTTCGTGCTGGCGAGCCAATTGAAATCGGGAAGCGTTGCGTGATTAGTCAGAATGCGATGCTTGTTACAGTTGTTGGCGATAGTCAAACTTTAGGAAACACAAAACGTAGAGCAGCTATTACGATTGAAGACGACGTTTGGATTGCGACCGATGCGCTTGTTATGCCGGGTTCACACATTGAGTCTGGCGTTGTTGTTGGAGCGAGGGCTATGGTTGATGGCCGACTTCCAAATTGGACAATTTGTACTGGAGAACCAGCAGCACCCCGGACTCCCCGAGTGCTGTACGGACAAAACTAATGTCGAATATTGAAGTCATCATCCCAGTAAAAAACGAAGAGATTAATCTTCCTTTCGCTCTTGCGAGTGTGCAAGAATGGGCAGATCGTGTTTGGGTGATTGATAGCGAATCCACAGATAAAACCTGTGAAATTGCAAAAAATGCGGGAGCAGAACTCGTTGTTAAACCGTGGCTTGGATATGCAAAGCAAAAAAATTGGGCACTTGATACGCTGGATTTAAAAGCGGATTGGATTTTCTTTTTAGATGCAGACGAAGCAATTCTTCCAGAGCTTCGGGATGAACTTCTTGCGATAGCTTCCAAAGATGTTGACAAAGTCAACGAATCTGCATTTAACATTAACAGATACTTCATTTTTCTAGGAAAGCGTATTCGACACTGTGGGTATTACCCTAGTTGGAACGTTCGATTTTTTAAACGAGGTAAAGCAGAGTATGAAGAACGCGAAGTTCACGAGCATATGGTGGTTGATGGTAAAACGAGTTACTTGAAAGGGCACATGGAGCACTATGACCGGCGCGGTTTAGAACTTTACATGGCGAAACACAATCATTACTCGACACTTGAAGCAATAGAAATTTTGCAGCAAGTAACAACAAAAGACGAAACTATTGATGCGAAGTTGTTTGGCTCTGCACAACAAAGACGAAGGTGGATAAAAAGGCATATCTACCCACGCCTTCCAGCAAGGTGGCTCTTCCGGTTTTTTTGGATGTACTTGTTACGTCTCGGTTTTCTTGATGGGATAAATGGACTGCGTTTTTGTTTATTTATTTCTTCATACGAATTACTTATTTCGCTTAAAACAGTTGAACTACAACAAGAGGAAATCTCTGATGGCAACTGAAGATAGACATGTCAGCCCCTTTTCTTTGCAAGAAAAAATTTGGCGAATGCTTTGGGCAGTCGTGCAAGCGACACTCTTTCGTTATTCGTTTCATACGTGGAATGGCTGGAGAATATTTTTGCTCAATTCCTACGGCGCAAAGATTAACGCAAGTTGCATGATTCGACGCAGCATCAAAGTTGAGTGCCCATGGAATTTGAAGATGGGGCATAATAGTTGCCTTGGAGATGGAGTGATTGTGTACTGTCTTGGGAAAGTGACGATTGGCGACCGCGTTTCAATTTCTCAACATGCGCACCTTTGCGCCGGCACGCACGATTACAACCATGCAGAAATGCCACTCCTTCGACCTCCAATTACGGTTGAAGACGATGCGTGGCTAGCGGCTGACTCCTTTGTTGGACCGAATGTCACCATTGGCGAGGGGGCGGTCCTTGGCGCCCGTGCAGTCGCCATGCGAGATATTGACCCATGGACTATTTACTCTGGAAATCCAGCGGTAATAATCCGTACTCGATCTAAACTATAAAATCGTTGCTTTGGCTTTGTACGTAGTGGGAGCAGATTCGAAGAAGACAGGCTGGGGGGACAGCTTAGCTAGTACAGTAGAATAAAATGCGATTATTGGAGTAAAGGTCAATTACGCCTTTAAGTTGGGGGGGCATGCTCAGGCGGACTGTCCCTCTTTATCCCCTTTCCATTTTTGCTGCTATGGCGTATCCTTTGGTATGCATTACTTTAACAAAATGGTCATTCGTACTTCTCGTGGTTTTACCCTTATCGAACTCCTCGTTGTTATCGCAATTATTGTTATTCTCGTCTCTATTTTGACCCCATCTCTAGGCAGCGCATTTCGATCCGCACGTTCGGCAGAAGACAAAACACAAGCCAAAGGCGTGTATTCTTCGATGCTGTTGTACTCGACAACGAACGATGGCAAGTTGCCGCTTCCAAGTGAAATCGGAAAACGTTATCAAAATATTCAGCATGACGATTCGGACACGACCGCAA
>JABAAL010000047.1 GCA_014238785.1 Phycisphaerales bacterium
AATTAGTTTCAGAGCAAAATCCTCATATTTCACGGTCGTATTACTCGATTTCCTATCCAACAGTAAGTTCTTGGTTTTTAGAATAATAGTGAATGACAAGAATGCCTCAAAAACCACCTTTGGTACGCATTCAGTCACGGTAGAGTAATTTCCAACGGGGGCTTTACTTACCCTTGGGTTAATGTATCTCTTTAGATACCGCTGGTTTACGCGCTAATAAACAATCCAGCGAGTTTTCTTTACTCTGAGGAATTGTGTATTGACATTCTGAGGCGGATCGGGGCGGTGTACTCGAGGAAGATGGCACCGATGAGGGCGGCAATTGAAAAGGAGGGAGGAAGCGCGCCCGCGCCGATGAGCAAAGCCGCCATGCAAAGCTGGGAGACTCCTGCATCTACAAGGGGAATGGCAAGACGCATTGAATCAATACTCTTCCTGCCTCCAAGAAGTCCAAGGCCAATAATGCCACCAAGCCAACGAGCATCAGCACAAAATAGAATCACAAAGAGAATGGGCCAGAATTGAAGATGCTCAAGAGGGTTGATGAGCACAAGAGATGCTGCCATCACGCTTGGGATTGCACAGTAGTCGGTAAAGATTCGGAGCCAATGCCAATCTCGAGATGGAATAAGCCAAAGGAATGGAAGTACTAGCAGGGGAAGCAACCACACAAGAGTCATGGCGCCTTGCGTTTGCCACACGGCGTACATTGCAATTGCTCCAGCGATGAGCCATGCAATTCTGCCACAGCGTAGCATGAGCAGCGCACCGCTTGGTTCTGCAGCATCAGCAGCAGTTCGCTCCCACGAAGCGAGTGTCCAAGGACCAGCACCAAGGCACGCGCCCAGTGCAATTATTGCCGGTAATTCCATACTCGTAACCCAAAACAAGAAAAGTGTTGTGATCCCGCTTGGGATGAGAGCGGCCCAAACACCAACGGAGAGCGACATAGCCGCAGGAGCAGTTCCCTTTGCTTTGCAGCGCATACTTCCACTAAGAAGAATCACAATAACGAGTAACATGAGATAATAACGGATCGTTCGTTGATCCTCCCATTGTGCCACTTTCCACGTTTCTTGCAGCACCGTCAAGTCATAATGGTGATTTGCGCGTAAATGCAAAATGCTCGTTTCATCAACTCCAAGCGTCGTTGCTGCAAGGATATCAGCCTCTTGTTGCCGCTGGAGCCGTATAACTTTTTCGTGTGTCACGGTACCACCCTGAAATAACCCCTCCCAGTATGTAGGTGCAACAGAGCCAAAAATAGCTGGACCAAGCAATATGCCGCCAATCACGCCTCCGAGCATCGCCCAACCACGAATTTTGGTCTGTTTTAGAATGAATGCAAACACCAGTGGTATAAAAAGTAACAAAGCATGTTGTACTGGGCTGTTGATAAGAAGGTCTTGCATCGATTATTCTACTTCCTGTATGGATACTCACGCATCAACTTGGCAGTGTGGAAAACACATAGTATCGTTAGATATACCAATAATTGTAGGCATTTTAAATGTAACACCTGATAGTTTTAGCGATGGGGGGAAATTTTCAGGTTTGAACGATGCAATCGGTAGGGCACTCGAAATGGAATCGGAAGGTGCGGCTATTATTGATGTTGGTGGCGAGTCAACACGACCCGGGGCTAAACGAGTTTCAATACAAGAACAATTGCACAGAGTGTTGCCAGTCATTGAAGGTATTCAGAATCGAAGTAATGTACTGATTTCGATTGACACAACAATGTCACAAGTTGCTGCTGCTGCGATAGATGCGGGTGCTTCAATTATCAATGATGTCTCAGCAGGACAAGATGATGATGCGATGTTTTCAGTTGCAGGTGAAACTGGTGCTGGTTTGGTATTGATGCATCGCCGTTTGCCCCCAGAACTCGATCGATATAGCGATGGGTACGATGAGGACCCCGAATCGGAAGATATTGTTTTCGATATTATTGAAGGGTTATTGGCACGGGTGAAGGTGGCAATAGCGCAAGGAGTACAAAAAAACACCATTGCTATTGATCCAGGTTTGGGGTTTGGAAAAAGCGTTGAGCAAAATTGGCACATTATTAAACAAACAGACCGCATTACGGCATCGGGGTATCCAGTATTCATTGGCGCAAGTCGAAAAAGTTTTATTGGGGCAACTTTTGGAATAGAAGACCCAAGTATGCGAGATGGACCTTCTGCTGAAGTCGCAAAAGAAGCAGCCGAGTTAGGAGCGCAGATTTTTCGTGTGCACAATGTTTTAGACCACGTTCGAGTGCTACAATCCCAATCTCATTCGTAATCCCCAAACCACGTAATTAGGAGATAGACTCGTGGCACTAGAATTTACAGACGCAAATTTTCAAGATGAAGTTCTTAACGCAGATCAACCAGTCCTTGTAGATTTTTGGGCAGAATGGTGCGGACCTTGCAAAATGCTTGGTCCCGTCATTGATGAACTTGCTGGCGAGTACGAGGGCAAAGCAAAAGTTGGCAAGATAGATATTGATAATAATCGTGACGCCGCTGTGCAGTACGGTATTCAATCAATCCCTAGCATTATCATTTTTAAGAATGGAGAAGTTGTCAACAAGTTTGTTGGCATCTCACCAAAAGATGAACTTGCAAGTGCGATTGATTCTGCAATGTGATGCATGCGGGGAATTTCTTTGGGGCCATAGCTCAGTTGGGAGAGCGCTTGCATGGCATGCAAGAGGTCGTCGGTTCGAGCCCGATTGGCTCCACTTTATTTACAACGGGTCTGGCATAAGCATTGCGAGGCAATGCACTATTGCCTGACCCTGATCGAAGTAGGCGTTGATCCATGCCTCAGCCTCGCCGTGACTCTGCAATTAGGTTCAGGCCTCGTGGGGTCTGAACCCACTTATACCCAATGGAGTCTGACCCCGAGTACACTAGAGTTATGGAATCAAAAACGGCAAGAGTTATGGCGGGGAATCCATCAACGAACAAATCGCTTTATCGAGCGGTTCGATTTATGGTGCACGATGCGATGATCGCAATTGATTTACCTGATGGCACTCGAGCCCTCATTCTTCGCGAAATTGAAATGGATCGAGCAAAAAAGCACGCACGTGCCGACCGTGTCTATGGATACAGTGACTTCACGCCCGGAAGTGGGATGTCGGGAGATCGCGATATTGCTGCTGCGCAAGCTACGGCGGAGTGTCTACGAAGAAATGGAATCACCAACGTTATTGGCGACCGCACATTACCGCTTTTGTATGTTGATGAAATGCAAGCGATAGGAATCACCGTCGAACTTGATGAAGAGATGGGCGTCACGGATCGTCGCGTCAAGGATAGCGAAGAAATTGCAAGTCTTACACAAGCTCAAAAAATAACTGAGGAAGTTATGCGGATGGCATGCGAAACAGTTTCCGCTGCAACACCCGATAGCGCAGGTGTGTTGCACGTTGGCGATGAGGTTCTTACAAGTGAACGACTTCGCACGATGATCGACACTTTCTTGCTTGAACGAAACTTTTTTAATCCACCTTGCATCGTTGCCGGCGGAAGTGATGGGGGCGATTGCCATGAACTTGGTAGCGGACCCCTGCGAACTGGACAGCCGGTGATTATCGATATTTTTCCACTCGATAAGAGTTCGATGTACAACGGTGATTGCACTCGTACGGTTGTACATGGCGACATCCCAGAAGAGGTTCAAAAAATGCACGACGCTGTTGTTGCTGCCAAAGCAGTTGCAACTCTTGCAACAAAAGCAGGTGCAACGGGTGAGTATGTGTATCTTGAAACGATTCGTGTACTCCAAGAACATGGTTACGAGGAGGGGCTTCCAAAAGAAAGCGACCCAGCAACATTCTGTTCGATGCCTCACGGCACAGGTCATGGCATTGGACTCGATGTGCACGAACCCCCACTTTTAGATCGAAATGGAGTAGTACTGCTTGCTGGGGATGTTGTAACAATAGAACCCGGTTTGTACTGCCACGCACTTGGTGGAGTACGGATTGAGGACATGGTACTTGTAACCAAAAGCGGTTGTGAGAATTTCAACTCACTTCCAGAAGGTCTTTCGTGGTGTTAAGTTTCATCGTAGCCATCCTGCTAACGGGATCTCCTGAATCGGCATTTGAATTGATGCAAGTTCCAGAAGGTTTTACAAAACAGTTAATAGCAACTGAACCACAAATCATGGATCCAGTTGCGTTTTGTTTTGATGACAAAGGAAACATTCTCGTTGCAGAATCATTTCGGCAAGAGCAAGGTGTCGAAGACAATCGCTCGAGTTCGTTTTGGCTTAACCGGGATATTGGTTTGCTCTCTGTTGAGGATCGGCTGCGGATGTATCAATACTATGCAGACCAACGCAAAAATGGGATGGACTATTACACAGAGTACGAGGATAGAATTCGACTCCTGAAAGATGTTGATGGTGACGGTGTATTTGAAACGGCAACGATTTTTGCAGATGGTTTTAACGATCCCCTTGATGGAACTGGGTCTGGATTGCTTGCAATGGAGGACACAGTTTGGTACACATGTATTCCACATCTTTGGGAGATACAAACTAATAAGCAAAAGAAATCACTCTTTGGTGACGGTTTTGGAGTGCGAATCGCATTACGCGGACACGATATGCATGGGCTTGCACTTGGTTTAGATGGGCGGTTGTATTGGTCTATTGGTGACCGTGGATATCACATAGAACTTGAAGACGGAACAGAGTTACACAGTCCGGGCGAAGGGGCAGTTTTCCGAAGCGAATTTGATGGAACAGATTTGGAAGTATTTCACCACGGCTTGCGAAATCCACAAGAGCTTGCGTTTGACAAGTATGGAAATTTATTTACCGGGGATAACAATTCAGACTCCATAGATAAAGCCCGCCTCGTGTATTGCGTGGAAGGTGGCGAGACGGGGTGGCGAATGGAATACCAGACACTTGGAGGCACAAACGAACGAGGCCCTTGGGTACAGGAAAACGGCTGGGATCCACATGCAAAGGAGAGGCCAGCGTGGATTCTTCCTGCTATCGACATTCTTGGTTCAGGACCCTCCGGCTTGGTTGCATATCCGGGTGCTGGATTAGCAAAAAGATACGACGACCACTTTTTTCTCTGCGATTTTCGTGGCGGTGCATCGCATTCAAATGTGTTGTCCTTTGCTGTGGAACCAGAAGGCGCATCTTTTACTCTGATTGATCTTCATCAATTCGTAGAAAAAGTTTTGTGCACGGACGTTGACTTTGGATACGACGGGAAAATGGTGATTAGTGATTGGGGCGAAGGGTGGACAGGGAATTACGAAGGCCGCTTGTACTCGGTATGGGACGAGCGACATATTGCAGAGGGCGACGTGTCTTCTATTTTTGCAACTGGTTTTCGAGTGCGAAGTGCAGACGAGTTAATTTCTATGTTATCGCACATAGATCGCCGAGTTCGTATTCGTGCACAGTATGAACTAGCAAGAAGAAAAGATATAGAGGCACTTGTTGGCGTTTTGCAATCTACAAACCAACTTGAGCGTATTCATTCGATGTGGGGGATTGCAATGATTCAACGTGATGGCGATATGAACCACATGGATAGCATTTTGCCGTTGCTTGAAGATGACGATCCTGAGATTCGAGCACAAGCGTGTCGTATTTTAGGTGAAGCGCATTACACAAAAGCATTCTCTAAGGTGGTTTCTCTAATAGTCGACCCCAATCCACGTGTTTCATACTTCGCAACAATAGCAACGGGGTATCTTGGTTATGCAAAAGACGCAATCATCGCGATGCTTGTGCGAAATAATGATGAAGATGTGTATCTTCGTCACGCGGGTGTTGTTGCACTTACAAAGACCCAGTATGCGGCGACTATGGCAAACTTGCAAACACATCCAAGCCGCGCAGTTCGCCTTGCTGCGGTGCTCGTGCTTCGAAGAATGGAATCTCATTTTGTTTCAGATTTTTTAGAAGATTCAGATGATCTTGTTGCAACCGAGGCGGCTCGCGCAATTCACGACGGTCGAATACAAAATGCAATGCACGCATTGTCGGAGTCGCTGCCGTTTGCAAGAACTATTCCATGGCAAAAAAGGGCAATTAGTGCAAATAAAATGAAGCACCTCTGCGATGAGAGTATTCGTGTTGCAGACTTTGCTTCGGATGAGTCAAAACCAGCAGAAACGCGATTACTTGCAATGCAATCACTCATGGATTGGGATGCAAGTATCTCGAGACAAGTTAATCGAGATATTATTGAAGGTCGAGTTATTCCAAAGCGACATCGTGATACTGTGTGCATCGGAGATGTCCAACTGCAGATGGATGCATTATTGCAACATGCCGATGGGGAGTTATTACTCGAAACACTTCGTTTTGCAAATAAGCATTCCATGGCGCTTCCAAAAGGATATGCAGAGAAGTTGGTGCTCGATACTACACTTCCTATTGAAATTCGTACGTATGCATTGCAAAAAGATCCAACGGAGGCATTGCTGGATATCGCTTTGCAAAGTGACCGCTGGCAACTTCGGTCTACAGCAAGAGATGTTCTTCTTCGCCAACAACATGCAACGGCTGTGCAAGAGTTACTTCACGTGGTGAAGGTTGGCGAGGTGTTCGAAGCACAGGCTGCAATACAATCACTTTCTTCAGAGAGAAAGTATGAGGCGGAGTTAGTGGGTGTCGAAATACGAAAAGAACTAAAGTTAGAGTATGCCGAGATGTCCAATGAAAAAGTGGAAGACGGTTGGCTGACACACGGTGGCAACCCTTCTCTAGGGGAAAAAATAGTCTTTGAAAATTCACGAAGCGAATGTTTGCGCTGTCACAAAATACATGACAGAGGTGGTATCGCAGGGCCTTCGCTTGATGGTGTTGGCACGAGATTAGGTGTAGGGGAACTGCTTGGAGCGTTGCTTTCCCCCAATAATGAAGTAGCCGATGGATTTGGTGACTACTCAGCAATGCCGCCCATGGGGACCCTGCTCACAAAGCGAGAAATTCGTGATGTAGTTGCGTATCTTAAGACGCTTGCTGTGCGCGATTAGATTTCTTAAGCATTAATTTGTTAAGGAAAACTGCAATGACCCCTAATCCATAACTTAATCCAATTGCAGCAACAACGACATAGAGCCCAGGTTGAATTCTTGTTTCTACAAGTTCTTTTCCCTCAGTTGCGATGAGGAAGAGCGCAAGACCGAACACATCAAGCATGCACCACCGTGAAAGGACATCGATAACTTGTTTTGTTTTAACGAGGTATATTTCACGCATCGGCGTAACCCACGCACCAAGCAAGAGTGCGAGTCGAAGTAGTGGCGCTACAAATAATGTCCCAACTAAAATAATAAGCAGTACCCAGCTTTTTTGGTCTTGCAAGACGGTGCACATTTCGTGAATACTGTAGGAGCGTGAGACAAGAAAGGCTTGATTGATTTGTAAGAAAGTTGCATTCAATGAGTTGATGAGTGCCGCGGCAGAAGCAAGCACAAGAACTGGCACAGTCCAACCTAGGTAGATATTGTTAAAAAGCATCCAACGCAGTTTTGTCGAATATTGTCTGGGGGGGAGTTCGTCTTTGCACTGTTTTCGTGCAAGTGTCATAATGATTTCCGAAGTAATCATGCTCAACGTTATCGCGCTAATAAAGAAGTAGACCCCAATATGAACGGTAGAAGATATGTTTGTTTGATGACTTGTGAGGCTGAGTAGCAAGATGACTACAAAAATATCCATATAGGACCATTTGCCGAGCAGCTCGATGGCGTGCAGATACCTCTCTCGATTTTTTGATTGCCAAGGCAAAAACCAAATGGCCATCAATGAAAAAAGTTTCACGAATGGGAATATGATTGAGAATGTAAGGATTAATATTGCAATGAAATGTAGGTGGTGTTGCCACATAAGATGGACCGAGTGGGGCAAACTGTAAATCACTTTAGCGTGGAGGAGCTCATCAATCTCTAAGAATGGAAGGATGAGTCCAAGCACATTCGCTATGAGAGATATAACAAGGAGGAGTGGAATGATAATTCCCCACTTGCCTTCAATTTTTCGCAACGTATTTCGCTTTACCATGCATTTATCATACTCTCATATTTCGCAACAGGAGAAGTATTGTGTATAATTTCCACCATGCTCACGATTCTCATCACAAATGGTCTATGGCTTGCGTTTCTTCTGGGTTGGTGTTTGTTGTGCTATGCGGACTCGAAAAATCAGTCTTGATTTTGTATACGGTTCTTTACTGATTTGATCGAATCAACTTGTGCTAAAAATGCATCAACGACTTTTGGGTCAAAATGTATGCCCTTGCCATTGAGTATTATTTCTACTGCTTTGTTGTGGTCCATCGCTTCTTTGTATGCTCTCTTTGAGGTGAGCGCATCGTAGACGTCTGCAACGGCAACAATACGAGCAGGTAGATTTATCTCTTTGTTTTTCAAACCAAACGGGTAGCCGCTGCCGTCCCATTTTTCGTGGTGTGCGATTGCTATTTGGATAGAGGTGTCAATCCAAGGGTCTCTCCCAAGTTCTTCAGAAAGCGCAAAAAGAATATCTGCACCTATGTTTGTATGGTGTTTCATGCGTTCAAATTGATCTTTAGAAAACTGTCCAGGGTGCAGCAATACATCATCAGAGATACCGACTTTGCCAATGTCATGCAAGATTGACGAGGCACCGATGATGGAAACTTCGCCAAGAGGGAGCAATGTTGGGTTTGCTTTGGAGTAGGCGCTTGCGATGATTGTTGTGTAGTGGCGAATTCTTGCGAGATGGGTGCCGGTATCGTCGTCCCTTGACTCAGCTAGTTTCGCAAGTCCTGCAATCATCGCCATTCTTGATGGTGGCGGATCGCCGTTTTCTTGCGCTGCATCAACCATAAGCAAAGCAATTTCGGCTTCCATTGCTTCCTCTTGAGCAATGTTTAATTGTGCCCGTAACGAAGCAATTTCATCCCTGAGGGCGAATACATCATTTGTTGTGGTGGAAACAGGAATCAGGGACATGCTTCTGTGACAAGCAGGTAGAAATCCAATCTTTTCATAAAAATATGTTTGATTCGGGGTCTTGGTGTTTGATCACAAAAAAGCGGCAAAAGTCTCAGAGGAGTTATTTGGAACCAAAAACCGACTCATTCTGTAGAGGGCGGGCGAAGATGTTTGTGAAATTTGCGTTACTACCACCAATCCCAATACTTCCGCCCATGCCCTTGTGCGTAGAGCGAGTCCAAGATCCTGCCTTTGTCTTAGGGAGTTCCGTTTTTTTGCCATCGACGACTATATAAGCAGTGGAATTCTCATCTTGGAGTTTGTAATCAACAATGAGTTCATAGGATCCATAGGTTTTTGATGTCGTGAGTGTTTCACTCTCCTGTTTGCAATGCAGCACATTGTCGCCAACTGTCCATGCAGAGGCATTCCCCGTTGTCCAACCAGTTACGTCAAGACCAGTAAACAGCGTGACAAATCCGATATCTTCATGTGCAACGTCCGTCGTCTTGGGCGCTGAAGGTGGGAGTTCCATAATGCGAAAATTCTTGAATTGCGCGGGCGTGCCTTCTGCTTCAAGGCAGATGTATCCCTTGCGTGGCGTGACATCAGTTGCGCCTGAAACAAAGGCACCATTGACGGACAAATTAATTTGACCATCAATACACGTAACTATGTAATGGTTCCACTCGGGCGCTGGTTTTGAACGACGTTCACTAGGAAGACAGCGTTCGATATGGTCGCCCATCGGGTGAGGGTCGTCAGGGGTCATCTTTGCGCCCCAAATGGAAAAGATGTCGCCGTGGGTTGTGTACCAGTCGAGTTCTTTTCCATCCATGATTTGCACTTCGATAGAACGAGTGAATGGAACACCGACTGCTGGAACTGGATCGGACCAAACGAAAAGACCAGCGTTGCCATTTGCAACAAGGTGACGCCAGTCAAGTTCAAGTACAAAGTTTTCGTACATCTTGTTTGTTCGCATGACGCCGGTTGGTTTACCAGTTGTAACAATCATGTTGTCCTGCGCTACCCACGTTGTTTTGTCTCCATTGACAATAGTCCATCCATCAAGGTTTTCGCCATTAAAGAGTGGTGACCAAGAAGAAGATTGGGCGAGGAATAACGCAGTAGTGATGAATTGGGTAAGCATGGGATACATACTACTCACTCTTGGGAACAAAAAGGGTGCTTATATCTTGAGTATGGAGCTCTTTTGCATTGCCGTGGTACAACCAAAAGGAGAAATAGGATGTTCCAACTTATAAGACTTGCTCATCATGCGGGGTCACGGCAGTAATCAAGAAATAGTCGAAGCAGTACTCCGTAGCCACGGGAAAATTCTTGAAGTTGATTTTTCTGGCATGCTGGATACTGTGTGTCTTGCTGTGTAAGGCAATCCCGCATCAACAGATTGGATTTATGGGACAGTCCTAATATACGTCCTTCGCAACGAAAGTTCCGCATCATAGACATCGATGATAATTTCATTGGTCTTCATAGATGGCACATTGTCAACATGTAGGATTGGGATATCGTTGATGGACACGACAGTTCCGTTTTCTTGATTGATTTCAATCGTACACCATTCGTTCTGGTCGATGAGGTTTGCCTTGATTGGATGCCCAGCGATGGAGCCAGTTTTATTGTCACCATGCGTTGCAATACTTACTTCTACGTCGCCGATTACGATGACCGCGTGTCCAGAACCAGAGATTTTTGTATCAAAACGAATTGCTGAAAAATCTGATTGTGAGAGTGGAATTGTTTGGGTGCTTGTGCCCTCAAGCGTGGCAGAGCCGCCTTCTGGTTGAACTGGTTCCCATTTGTTGTCATCGAGTTCTTTTAATGAAGTCTTAAACCGAACATCACCAAACGCAAAGTTTCCTTTGATGCATTTGATTTCAAGCGGCGACGGCTTGATAAGTCCGCTGTTTGTAACGGTGTTCACTTCGGTATTGACACTGTTAATTTCTAGAGATGTTATTTTTGGTGGATTTGCTTGGAACTTTATGCGTGCTTTATGCCAGATGCCTGCGCCTAAGTATCCGCCGCCTTGGTCATCAGAGAGAATGAGCGACATCCCAATCGGAAGCTTTATTTCCGCTTCGCTTTCGCTGGCAAACATATATGAAATTAGCAACTCGCCTTCGACAAGGTTGAACTTTGTTGACATGGATTCGCCCTTGCTGGCAACGAGTGCGCCCATGCCTTCGCTCATAACAAATTCTGTCGGATTTTTTGTGTCGAGTTCAGCATTACAGAGTTCAATGCCGTTGTTATTCCAAACATCAGTAGCATCTGCCCACGTAAGATAAAGCCAGCCCTCGACTTCTTCACCGCGTTCTATTGGTGGTTCGACTTGTTTTGCAACGTACACAAGCTCGCCGCCTGGAAGTTTGTTGATTGTGTACGACATTTCGTTGTGTAGGAGTTGCTCGCCATTACCACTTGTTGCATTATCGAGTTTGATCATGACGCACTTGCCAGATTCAAGGTTGTCAATAGTTACCTTTGCCGAGAGCCCGTCTTTGGAAAGAGTGACGTTAGAGACCGATAAATCTTCAACGTGTTGTTGCGGTGAACCATATTCCCACCAGTAGTTGTAGTCGTATTTAGTTCCGGAAACAGTTGGCGTAGTTGCAAGTGGTTTTGTAAACGTAAGTTCAAATCCATCTTCAACAAGATGCGCACTTCTCATTTCAAGTGGTAGATTGCCATTGTATTTGACTCTCGCAATTCCGCTGCCTGGTGCGAGCCCGCCCCAACCACGATTTGTCATGCCTGCATAGAGCGTTCCATCGGGGCCATATTCAATGTGGTACGCAGAACCGACCCGTTTGTGTGCGAGCCAACATGCACCTTGTAACACTCCATCAATTTCTTCAAACTGAGCGCGAAGTATTTGTCCGTTTGTAAGTTCAGCGATGAGATATTGTCCTTGGAAGGGACCATCTGAATTGTCTTTAATTATATTTCCAGTTGAGCGAGACCATTGGTACGGAAGCCATAAAACAGGATGTTCTCTCGTTACTTTTGTAGGTTGGGTGTCGCTTGGCTCCACGTTGGGTTGATCTTCGTACCATTGCAGCGATGCAGGATGCCCGTAGAACGCACCTTCTTTAATTGCAAATACGGGGCAAACAGCCATCCAGTCACCTTGGTTATCCGTAACGAGCAGGGTACCGTCGTCCAAAAGTCCCAAGCCAGCAGGCGAACGAAGCCCGCCCGCAATCGGCGTGACAGTTCCATCGGGTGAAAGTTGTAGCACCCAACCGCGATAAGGTGCGCGTGATTTACCATGCCACCAATGGGGATTCCAAAAACCAACATTTAACGAAAAATACATATTGCCATCTTGGTCGACAGGTAGTCCAAATCCAAATTCGTGATAGTTCCCACTCAAGCCCCAATCTTGGGTAATAGTGTGAACCTCATCGATAATTGTGTCGCCGTCAAGGTCCACGAGTTTAGAAATTTCACCGCGTTGCATGACGAAGACTTCATCGTTGACAACGCAAAGGCCGAGACCTTCATGAAGTCCTTCGCAAATTAAAGTAAACGTTGCATCTTCAGGGTCCTTCGCATTTGGATTTTCAACTCGCCAAACTTGACCACGGCGCGTGCTTGCAACAAGATCTCCGTCGGACATAAACCCAATGCCACCGACTTCTAAGACTTCTCCCTCTGGTGGTGCGAGATAATCAACAGTCCAGAATTCGTTTTGCGATTGTTGCGCTTGCGCAAATGTGAGTACGAAAAGAAGCGGAATCATTTGGCACTTCCCCTCGTAGCATGTATGAGCGTATGCACCGATTCCCCGGCGGGTACTAGAGTGGGATCACTCATGACCGTGCCATCGAGAATGAGAATCTGAACAGGCTTTGTTGCATGGATTGTAAATTGTTGTTCGATAAGCGCACGGGCGCCAGTTGTTGGCTTGCATAGTTCTTTCACGGTTGCAAATTCAGTACCGTCTTTGCCAAGCAACGTATACGCGATAACACCATATTTCCCAAGAGTATTTGTCCAGGCGAGTTTTGCTCGAAGTGGCTCACCCTCGAGTGTTCTAAAGATAGCCTTTGGGTTTCCATATTCTACAAGCACAGAAATTTTGCCAAGAAGTGTTAGGGGCGCGCCTCCACGTTCTCCCCAGTCGGCACGTTCAACAAACCTGCCTTGGCGAATTGCAAGTAGCCGAACGTCATCAACGCGGTACTCATAACTAAAGCCATCAGGATTCCCAATGACAAGCCCGCGAGGGTGTAAGGGTAGGCCATCTTTTATTGGCGGAATCATGCCCCGAGCAACGAGCGGTGTATCCATAACTATCATTTCAGTTTCTTTTGCAGTCGCCTCTTTGAGTGTTGGCGCAAAATTGCGAATGTACTTGGAAACTAATTTGATTTGTTCTGTACTTAGAACATCAACAAAGGGTGGCATTGGTGTGCCCGGAATGCCAGAGGCAGTCGTTTTAGAAATAGCGTGTACAGTGTTGCCGAAAGAAAAACCGCCGTCAATAAAACTCCTTGCTGGTCGGTCGAGCATAAGGGTTCCCTTGCCATCACCCGTTGCACCGTGGCATTGCGCGCAATACATCAAGTATATTTCCTTGCCGGTTTGTTTTGGAACGCTAGGTGTTACTTCTTGTTGTTGCTCCGGATCGCTGCACCCGATTAGGAAGAGCGTGAACAAAAATATTGTAAGCCATTTCATGTCGCACTATGGTACAGGATGAGCAAGATCAATTGCAGCTAAGAATGCAAGTCGCGCAGTTTTTGCTGCTAGTTCTGGGATAATTTTATCTGTATGGTCAGTGACTTGGTGGTAATCCTCATGGTCTTCGACACTAAGAAAAATGCAGGGAACATTTTTTTCTAGGAAGGGAGCTTGGTCACTCCGATGAAGCCAATCAGTATGCGCATTGCGAATGATGTTGAGCGAAACTTGTTTGTTTGCGCGCACGATTGCCATGTTGATTCGTGGAGCATCTGGCGCACCTTCTAGAAAAATAGTATTCGGTTCGCCTCGACTTATCATGTCAAGATTCATGAGCCCGCGGATTTTGGCTAGTGGAATCGGCGAATTGTTTGCAAAATATTTAGAGCCAACAAGGCCAGCTTCTTCGCCAGTGAAAGCAACAAGAACAATGGAACTTTGTATCGGTGTTTGTAGTTTGGACAATGCGTGGGCAATGGCCAGAAGCGCAGCAGTTCCAGACGCATTGTCATCAGCACCGTTATAAATTTTGTCTTTGCCGCTGCGACGTGGTTTTAGGTGGTCGTAATGCGCTGTAATCAATACGAAGGTGTCGCCCGTTCCTTTATACATGGCAGCAACGTTGGGAGAATCTCTAGAATCGCCCGTTGGGAGGTACATGGAAGTTTTTGTTGGCAATGGAGTAAGCCCAGCAAGTTTCCATTTGTCGGCAATGTATTTTGCTGCCTTACGCGCTTCTATCGAACGGTAATGTCTTCCTTGCATTTCGTCAGAGGCAAGCCATGAAACATCTTGCAGGATTTGATTTGCAGTAATAGATGACTCGGGCGAGTTTTGCGAGGAGCTGCAACCATAGAAAACAATACATAATGCAACAATGCAACAGTTACGCATATTCAACCTCAATTCGTCCAGCTGCAGCAAGCCCAAGAACAACATCTTTCCCTTTGGCATGAATCGTCATAGAGTCAGCGATGTCATTACGATTTGTAACCTCAATCCTTGCGCCAAGGAGAAGACCGTTATCTTGAGCAAACTGTAAAAAGTTAGCGTTTTGATTCCCGATTCTAGCTATGGAAACAGAGTCGCCTCTGTCGCAAAATGAAAGAAGTTGCAATGGTCGTTCTGGCAACGTTCCATCTGTTGTTGGAATTGGGTCGCCATGGGGATCATGACTTGGGTGACCAAGTAAATCGTCCATTCTTGAAATGATTTCATCAGAAACAACATGTTCGAGTTGCTCTGCTTCTTCGTGGACTTTGCTCCAGTCCATGCCGAGGACCTTGACGAGGAACAATTCTACAATTCGGTGCCTTCTCACAACATGCACCGCGAGGGTACGTCCTTGCTTTGTGAGTTTTACGCCATAGTGGGGGCGGTGCTCAACGAGCCCCGCTTGGGCAAGCGTTTTAATCATTGACGTTGCTGAGCCAGGCGTCACATCGAGCGATTTTGCAATTTCGCCGGTAGCAATCTCTTTATTACCGTATTGATCAAGTAAAAAGAGCTCTTTGAGATAATTTTCAACAGTACTTGAGAGCATGGCTTGACTTGTAGCATATCATAGATTAAACTTTTGACTAATCAAAAAGAATCTTTTATGCTATTAAAAACAACTATTATTACACTTGGAATCACAATTGCCGCATCTGCTGAGTTGAATATTATCGCGACAACGGGAATGGTTGCAGATATCACGCGTCGTGTTGTTGGCGAACACGGTACCGTGGATGCGCTTATGGGCGAAGGAGTAGATCCTCACCTCTACAAACCGACAGCTGCTGATGCCCGCAAAATTTTGAATGCTGAGATGATTTTTTATAGCGGCTTGCTTCTTGAGGGGAGAATGACGGATACTTTTTTGAAAGCCGCCCGATTAGGCAAAGTAGTCTTTCCTGTGACCGAACTTATTGAAGAGGCCTATTTGCTCGAGCCTCCAGAATTTGAAGGACACTGGGATCCTCATGTTTGGATGGATGTCTCGGCATGGGGACACGCGGTTGACGCAGTTGCAACCGCGCTTTGTGAGCAAGATCCAGTGCATTGTCAACAATACAAAGACAACGCAAAGGCGTACAACAAGCAATTAGAGGGCTTGCATGCATACGCAATTAAATCAATTGCATCTATTCCAAAAGAGCAACGCGTTTTGATTACAGCGCACGACGCTTTTAATTATTTTGGACGTGCGTACGGTATCGAGGTTGTTGGAATTCAAGGTCTTTCTACCGAATCCGAAGCGGGCATCGAAGATGTGAATCGACTTGTGAATATGCTCGTTGATAAAGGGATTACTGCAGTCTTTGTAGAGTCAAGTGTTTCAGATAGAAATGTAAATGCACTCATTGAAGGGGCAAAAGCAAAAGGGCACTCTGTAACAATTGGTGGTCGACTTTATTCTGATGCGATGGGCAAGCGCGGCACGTACGAAGGGACGTACATTGGAATGCTCGATCATAACATCACCACAATCGCGATTGGTTTAGGCGGAGAGGCACCTTCGACTGGGTATGCGGGAACAGACATAGTTGAGAAAGTAAAAGAGTGATGAAAATTGAAGCGGGTCACTCTCCAACATCACCGGTTTCAATTCACGATCTTACGGTTGCCTATCATCGCAAGCCCGTTCTCTGGGATGTTGACCTCGATATTCCAGAGGGAAAACTTATTGCTATCGTTGGCCCAAATGGAGCAGGGAAGAGTACGCTCATAAAAGCGGTCATGGATCTTGTGCCAAAAGCATCGGGTAAAGTGATGATTTACGGAAAATCATTTAAAAAACAACGAAAATTAGTGGCATACGTTCCTCAGCGAGAATCAGTCGATTGGGATTTCCCTATCGATGCGCTTGGCGTTGTTGTGATGGGTCGGTATAACAAAATTGGTTGGTGTAAGTCTGTACGCAAACGCGATACTCAAGCGGCGATGGAGGCGTTGGATCGGGTTGGTATGACTGATTATGCACACAGGCAAATTAGCCAACTCTCTGGCGGGCAACAGCAACGTGTTTTTTTGGCTCGGGCGCTTGCGCAAGATTCGACTATTTATTTTATGGATGAGCCCTTTGCTAGTGTTGATGCAGCGACGGAAAAGGCGATTGTTAAAGTGCTCCGTGACCTGCGCTCGTCTGGCAAGACAGTCGTTGTGGTGCACCATGATTTGCAAACTGTTCGCGAATATTTCGATCACGTCATCTTGTTAAATATGCGCGTTGTTGCGCATGGACCTGTTGACGAAGTTTTTACAGATGCAAACCTGAAGAAAACATACGGTGGTCGATTGACGCTGCTCTCTGAAGCGGCGGATCGATTGGCTCGCCATTGAGTGTAAGTCACTCCATTTCAGATGCGAGAAGGTCAATTCCTTCGTGGGATGAACTCGTTCGAGTCTTGACACTTGAAGAATACAATACGCGAGTAGTAGTGCTTGGCGTGATGGCACTTGGGACTGCCGCAGGTTTAGTCGGCACTTTTTTGCTTCTTAGAAAAAGAGCACTTACAGCAGACGCATTAAGTCACGCAACACTCCCTGGAATAGCAATTGCGTTTATGGTGATGGTTAGTTTTGGTGGTGATGGCAAGACGCTCGTTGGATTACTGTTAGGCGCTTTTGTTTTTGGTTGCGTTGGTGTTCTGGCGATATTGGGCATACGTCATACAACTCGGCTAAAAGATGACGCAGCAATTGGTATTGTGTTGAGCGTTTTATTTGGGCTTGGTCTTTGTTTACTTCGTATTGCAACGGAACTTCCTAATGGTTCTGCGGCAGGTTTGAGCGGTTTTATTTTTGGCAAAGCAGCTTCGATGGTCGCAAGTGATGCAATGACGATGGGGATGGTCGCACTTGGAACTGCAATTGTGACGGCAGTCCTTCGCAAAGAATGGACGCTTCTCTGTTTTGACGAAAAATTTGGCGAGGTACAGGGATGGCCAGTGCTTTGGCTTGATGTTGTACTTATGGTGCTTGTAGCGACTGTCACTGTTATTGCGTTGCAATCTGTTGGGCTTGTGCTTGCTGTTGCCATGTTGATTATTCCAGCAGCATCCGCAAGGTACTGGACAACAAAAATTACAAGTATGTTAATCGCCTCCGCGCTGATTGGATGTATGAGTGGTTGGCTTGGAGCAGTCGGGAGTGCACTCATTCCACGCATGCCAACAGGACCAGTTATTGTTTTGATTTGCGGTTTTTGGTTCGTGTTCAGTTTCATCGTTGGCCCAAATGAGGGGCTTCTTATTCGGCAAGTTTCTAGAGTCCGATTGAATCGACGTATTGCACTGCAACATATTCTTAGATCCATGTGGGAAGTGTGTGAAGACAACAATAAATCCGAATTTGCACTTGAAAGCATTGTGCACGTTCGGTCGTGGAATAAAAGAACGGTCTTGAAGTTGTTGCGATATTGTGCAAAAAAAAATTATGTAACGAGTCTGCCAACGAATGCTTGGCGATTAACCGAAAAGGGAAAAGCTGAAGCTTCGAGAGTTGTCCGAAACCATCGCCTATGGGAAGTCTACTTGATTACGTACGCTGACATTGCGCCTACACATGTTGATCGAGATGCTGACATGATTGAACATGTGCTTGGTAGAGATCTTGTTCAAAAACTTGAGGCACTTCTAGATTCGAAAACGATTCCATTGAGCCCACATCCGATTGGAGCAAGCGAATGATGTGGTCAGAAATTGACACGTGGATTATTGTTATCGGTGCGCTCTGTGCAGCTGGTTGTGCAATTCCAGGAACCATTTTGGTCTTGCGGCGAATGAGTTTAATGGGCGATGCAATTAGCCACACAGTGCTTCCAGGTATTGCAATTGCTTTTTTGGTAACTGGAAGTCGAGATCCAATGGCCATGTTAATCGGGGCAGTTGTTGTTGGATTGCTTACAGCTTTTTTAGTGCAAGCAATTCAATCACTAGGCAAGGTAGAAGTTGGTGCATCCATGGGGATTGTATTTACGGTGCTGTTTGCGTTTGGTCTTGTGTTAATGCGACAGGCGGTGGATCATGTTGATATTGATCCTGACTGCGTGTTGTACGGTTCCATTGAGTTGGCTTGGTTTGACCAGGATCCTGATGGCCTTGGAATACCTCGCGGGGCAATTGTTAATGGTGTCATGTTGCTTGCAAATCTTATTGTCATGCTTCTTTTTTACAAGGAGTTTAAAATTACATCGTTTGATCCAGCGCTTGCAAAGTCGCAAGGTATCCATCCCTCGTTTATGCACTATCTCCTTATGACGATGACCGCGGCGACAGCTGTTGCAGCGTTTGAAACGGTTGGCTCCATCCTTGTTGTTGCGATGTTCATAGTTCCACCAGCAACGGCGTATTTGCTTACCAACAGATACGGAATGATGTTTATACTTGCAATTGGGTTATCCATACTTGCAGCGGCACTGGGTCATGTGTCTGCAATCACTGTTCCGACGTGGTTTGGATTTTCGGGCACAAGCACGGCTGGTGCAATGGCTGTTGCTACTGGTTTCTTATTTATTTGTGCGTGGGTTGCTTCGCCCAGCCAAGGGGTTCTCGCAAAATTGTGGCACAGAGCTTCAATGCGTTTGCGTGTAATTCGAGAGGATATCCTTGGAGTGTTGTGGAGACTTGAGGAAAGAGGGCAACAACAGTTGGATGCACTTCAACTTTCAGAGGCAATCGGCGCAACTCGTTGGATGGTTCTAGTTGCACTAAGGGGATTACAAAAAAAAGATTCAATCGCAAGAGAAGATGCGCATTGGTCCTTGACTGAGCGTGGAAGAATTCGTGCCACAAAGCTAGTCCGTGCACATCGACTGTGGGAAATCTATCTCGATAAACATTTTCCTCAAGATAGTCATCAGTTACATCAATCTGCTGAGCGCTTAGAGCATGTAACAACTCCATCGATGTATTCTTCACTTGGAGATGCAAAGGAAGATCCACATGGGAGTAGAGTTCCTGGTGACGAATGATGAAGAAGGTGGTATGCTGATTGCATGAAAACTATTTTCGTACTCATTTGTTTCTTCCTCCTTGCCTCTTGCTCTATTTTTTCTAAAGATGAAGGACTGGTTCATTTTAAGCCATTAACAGCCGTTGATACTGAACGAAAAGTGGTTTATTCTCAAAACCATCAGTTTAAAGTTATGTTGCCAAGTAATCCAACAACAGGATTTACATGGGTGGTGGCAATCGATAACCCAAATATAGTCTCAGTAAAAGATAGCAACTATGAGGCTCATCCAAGCGGACGTGTTGGGGTTGGTGGCGAAACGACTTGGAAATTGGTAACGAAGGACAAAGGAAACGCGAAACTAACGTTTTCGTATCAAAGACCTTGGGAAGAAAACACCACACCGACTCGAGTTGTTCATTTTTCGATTAGTGTCCGCTAGCAGCGGCTAAGTACATTTCTTCGTATCGCTCCGCAACGCTGTTTGTATCGAGCCATTCAAGAATATGCTTTCGCCCTTCCTCGCCCTTTGTTTTTAACAACGTTTTGTCTGATGTGAGCGTTAGGATGGCATCAGCGAATGCTTCTGCCGTTCTGTCCGCTATTACTGCTCCACCTTCTTCAAGTTCTTTCCAGATATCAGTGCCCTTAGTTCCTATCGCAGGCGTTTCGCAAAGCATAGCTTCTGGATACACAAGACCAAAGTTTTCTTGTTGAGTTGGAAGCGCAAAGATATCAGCCATTGCGTAGAGAGAGAGTTTTAAGGATCCAACGACCATTCCTAGAAAGGTAACGTTGTCACTAACACCTGCGACTTCGGCGCGTTTTTGAAGAGATTTGATGTATGCGTCCTCGCCGGTGCCGGCGATGAACACCCGAGTGGGGCATCCCCTTTGTTTGAGAATTGCAGTTGCATCGATCAACGTTTCAATAGATTTCTTTTCATGAACTCTACTTAGAAAAAGTATTGTTGGCTCCTCTGCAAGTCCGTATTTGTCGATGGCTTCCTGCGGGCTAGGTATTTCATTGTACGGCTCTAAATCGACAATGTATGGAATGACCGCAATGTTCGAGTGCTTGAGCCATTTTTCAGATTGACTTTTCTCAGCTTCTGCAGTTGTGAGAAAAGTATTTGCGCCTCGAATTAAAATCCTTCCTGCGGTTGCTAGATAAAACTTCTTTTTTAACCCGCGTTGTTCCATGCACCAATCGTCGAGCATGCCATGCGTGCTAAGTACCCAAGGCGTCCCAACAGAATCGCATGCTTTTGCCATTTGTGGATTTGATGGCATCCACATCGCGTGGATATGTGTGACGTCGGCGTCTTTTGCGACTTCAGCAGCAATTGCAATTTGTTGTTTTGTTAATCGCTTCCCTGTTTTTTGAAGTGGTCCAAGAAGTTTAATTGTTGGCGTATTTGGTTCACCATCTTTCCACGATTGAGGAGCATCTGCGTCGTCACAAGTAAGCCATGTCACTTCGTGGCCTCGACGAGCTAGGACCGTACAGAAATCAATTGCGGCTCGGACTGTTCCGCCTTCGGTAAAACGTGTTGTTGGGAAATAGTGTACTAGTTTCATTGATTCTATTTGCTTTCTTTGGTAATCCAGGAATCATTTGTTTCATACTCATTTTCAATGAGAAAGTCGGAAAGTAATCTTCCGTATTGATCACGAAGTTCGGGAGTGAAGTGGTTTTTCCAATCCCCAGCAACACCCTTCCTTGCAAAAGAAGTATTTGAGGATTCGCCGATACTTCTACCTCCACTCATATTTTTGAAACTGTGTTTTTCTACAAGGGCAGTTATTGTTTCAATGGAATTGTCTAGCTCAAAGAGCGTGGCAACGTTAGTCATCCCCGCAATAGGATCCAAAAGCATGTCTTCGTAACGAAGTTGAATTGAGTGTTTAGGATTTGCATTTTTCTTCCACGAATGCACCCATTTAATATATGCAGGAAGCATTCGGATGGCAAAAACAGATAAACCTTCTTGAACACTTTTATTGTGGTGTCTTTTGTGTTCGGGATGCCATGGAGTATTGTGTACGTAGAAATGGTAACTCACTGCTACGTCCCGAAGGTCACGGTGCAATAGCACGTAATTGATTTTTGCATCTTCAAGTATTTTGACATTGTTCACTGAGCCATGACAGTGCATTTTAGTTAAAACCAGCATCTCTTTCATGTTGTCAAACATACCAACCGGCATCTCAAAATCATGACTGCCTCCGGTTGCTAATTCGTGTTTTGCAATTGCAGGCAGTAAATACTCGTGATAGCCAGCATAACTTGCGACCATTTTTTCGATCCAGGTCGAACCACTTTTTGGTAGTCCTGCTATGAAAAGAATTGGCTGTGGATATCGAGTGCCGAATTCTTTAAATCCTTTTTTGCACGCCTTGAGTTGATTCCGGCCTCGCATCGGGACAGTGATTCGTTTTCCAAATCGAGTTGCCCAAGGGGGCAGTTTTCTTGCAATTGATTCGAGTTTTTTTAGGGTCATGCAGATTGAATCAATTAGTTAAAGATCAACAATTTTATATCGCTTATCCACTACACCATGAAGACGATCTTGCGGGACACGACCAATTGGCCATAAATCAGTGAGCTCTATCAAAATCCAATCTTTGCCTTTGTGGAGAATAGTTTGGTCGTCTTGGTTTGGACTCAATTGGACACCGGCAAACAAATGTTCGTCCATAACAATGAAACATACTTCAGCTAGA
The DNA here is from genome assembly GCA_014238785.1 of Phycisphaerales bacterium. Lineage (GTDB taxonomy): Bacteria > Planctomycetota > Phycisphaerae > Phycisphaerales > SM1A02. The sequence continues at coordinate 22,340 of JABAAL010000047.1, forward strand.
TTGATACTTTGAACTAGCGCGGCAAAAAGCAAACTTTTGGAATCGCAATCTCCCCAACCTAGCGATAGCGTTTCAAGAGGCATCATTGCGCCAGCTGTGAGTATTTTTTCGCCCTCTTCATTTACCCGATGATCTGGTGGCACGCGGTACTCAAGCGATTGGACAAACGATGCAAATGCACCGATGAGATCTCTTCTAGAACGGTATCCCTTTCGCCTTGCAGTGCTTCTTATTCGTTTTGCAATATCGGTTATCGAACGATTGCTTTGATGTATTACCCAGTCGTAATCGACGCTGAAACGGTTCCCGTCTTCGAGCATGAGAATCCCATGATTTGCCGATTTGGCTTTCAGTTGTTTTTGTTTTTTGGCAAGGTCGTTTTCGTCAGAGTACGTAAATGTAGTCCACACTTTTGGAACGCCAAATGAACTAATTGCATATTCGACGTCTGTAGGATTTATAGTAACTTTACACTCTAGCTCCTGCATGGAACTTCCTTGCTGAACAACGGCGACATCGCCTTCCCAACGTAGCACTTTCCGTGTGTTTATATCTTCCCAAACAAAGGTGGTTCTGGACATCGCAAAAGTTGTGCCGTGGGTAGCGGCAAGTGCGAGTCCAACAATGATAGTGTTACTTCGAAACATGTTTGCAGATATCGGCTGTGATTTGAATCGCTCTTTCGATTTCTGGTTCTGTAACATCCAAGTGCGTTACGAATCGAATTCTTTGCGAATCAAGGGCTTCAGCGAGTACTCCGTTCTCCCATAATTTTCGGCAAAAAGAAGCCCCATCTCCAAGCATTTTATCAATATCGAAGAATACAAGGTTCGTATCGGTGGTTTCGGCATCACAGGCGACACCATCAATGGCATGAAGGCCTCTTGCGAGAGTTTTTGCGTGGATATGATCAGTTTTTAGTCGCTCTAGATGGTTATCTAGGGCAAAATTTGCCGCGCCGGCGAGAATACCGGATTGGCGCATAGTTCCACCGAACATCTTTCTAAATCGACGAACTGCGTGGATAGTTTCCTTGTTCCCAACGACTATGGATCCTGCAGGGCAGCCGAGCCCTTTTGAGAAGCACGCAGAAATAGTATCAAACGGCGCACCCCAAGTAGCTGCATCGAGTTCGGATTCAATAATTGCATGCCAAATTCTTGCACCATCAAGATGCGTGTGTAGTCCGAGGGAATGGGAGACCTCACAGACATCTCTGAGTTGTTGGATGGGCCAAATCGAACCTCCTCCTCTGTTGTGCGTGTTTTCGAGCGATACAAGGCTGCTTCGTCCGAAATGGAAATCATCTGGGCGAAAAAGTTCTTTGACGTCATCTGGAGTAAAAAACCCACGAGCCCCTTCGACAATAGCAAAGCTGCACCCACTTAATGCCGCAGCGCCACCCGCTTCATACCGCACGATGTGGCTTTCTCCGTGAATAATAATTTCATCACCCGGCTGAGTTTGTGACCGAATCGCAAGTTGGTTTGCCATCGTGCCAGAAGGGACAAAGCATGCATCTTTCTTCCCAAATAAAGCGGCACAGCGTTCTTGCAATGCATTGACAGTCGGGTCATCTCCCCAAACGTCATCACCAAGTGGGGCTTCCATCATTGCATTTCGCATTGCAAGTGTCGGTTGGGTTACGGTATCACTCCGTAAGTCAATTGGTTTGTTTGTCATACATTTGATTGTAGACAGAGCCAACGATTTCTGGGTACTATGAATATATGATTAATTGGAAATGGTTTATTGTTGAAGGCGCAGTCCTCTTTGTACTGGGTATTTTGGCTATCGCAAGCCCCGGCATTGCAGCAGAAGCGATTGTCATGTTTATAGGTTGGCTTTTACTCTTTGTGGGCGGTTTTGCAATTTTGGGTGGTGTAACATCGCAATCGGGACCGCGGGCACCCGTCTCACTTGCAGGAGGACTCTTTGCAGTTATTTTTGGATTGATTTTTTTATTGATGCCCTCGCCTGCACTCGCAACTATTACAGTCGTACTTGCAATCTTCTTTTTGATGACAGGATTTGCTGAAATTTCATCTTCGATGGCGTTGCGATCTTCTGGTGGGCATGCAAATCACTGGGGCTTGGCATTCTTTAGTGGCCTCATTGGGGTCATGCTCGGTGTGATTATGTTGGCAATGTGGCCAAGTTCGTATGAAATTATTGGGTTGTTTCTTGGGATTAATTTTTTACTAAGTGGTTCCTATCTATTGTCGTTGGGTTGGTTTTTTAGTCACGCGCCAGCACATTGATTGATGACACGTGAACCAGTAAAAAGACTATCACCGCTTGCTTGGGTTGTTGTTTTATTTGCTGCTGGGTTAACAGGATTAGTTGCCTATTATTTTGCTTTTGCGGGGAAGCAGTCAGAACATCTTCGAGAATGGTTAATGCAAAACCAATCTTGGGCAGTCTATCTCTTGCCTGCTATTGGCTTGGTTACCATTACCCTGTTGAGAGTTCGTTTTTTTCGCGGTACCGAAGGTACAGGCATTCCGCAAACGATTGCTGCGTTGCAATTTGAAGACGAGGGAGAGCGACAAAAATTATTATCACCGAAAATTTTGTTTGGAAAAATAATTTTGACCACCCTTGGTTTATGTAGCGGGGCATCTATGGGTCGAGAAGGCCCAACAGTTCAAGCAGGCGCTTGCATCATGTATTACTGCAAAAGAATTCTACATGTGCCTCAGCACTTGGCCCAAAAAGGCTTGATTGTAGCTGGTGGAGCAGCTGGAATTGCCGCCGCGTTTAACGCACCAGTTGCAGGCATTGTTTTTTCGATTGAAGAAATAGGAAGATCATTTGATAAGCGAAACGTAAGTGTATTACTTTCAGTTGTCATCGTTGCTTGTGCGGTATGTGTTGGTTTCTTTGGCGAGTATTGGTTTTATGGTGAGGTTCAGTTGTTTGAAGTGACCCATGCAGAGTGGCTCATGGTTCCAGTTATTTCAATTGGGATGGGACTCCTTGGTGGATTTTTTTCCCATGCCATAGTTTGCATTTTCCCGAAGGTAATGAAGGGTATGCTTAAACGGCCTATTATTGTTCCGTTGTGCATTGGACTAGCAATAGGATTCCTAGGATGGTTGTCTTCTGGTCAGACGCTTGGCACTGGTTTTCTTGAAGCAAAGGGCATGCTCATTCATGGAAATGAAATGGATTGGTATTACGCGCCGCTTCGACTGCTTGCAACAGCACTCACGTTACTCAGTGGAATCCCCGGTGGATTGTTTGATCCGTCGTTGTCTGCAGGCGCAGGATTTGGTCAGTGGTTTACAAGTTTGGCGCAGAGTTTTGAGTGGACAGCAAGCGTCGATTCCAAAATCATCATGATGATTGCAATGGCATGTTTTTTTTCAGCCGTTGTGCAAAGTCCCGTGACCGCTGTTGTGATTATGGTTGAAATGACAGACTCGGTACACGCAACGATGCCAATGCTAGCAGGGGCGTTGATTGCGTATGCCATATCGAAACGCATTTGTACTTGTTCGATATATGTATCTCTTGCGAAGAGTTATTTCAAAGATAGTTGTGACGAACTGCCACGTTGAGATGCTTGCATTGATTCGCGAGCAATCTTTCGTAATCGTTGAACTCTGCAAAGTACATCGCTCATTGACATGTTGAGGACAACATGGATTTCCCATGGGGAAAGACGTTCTGCAAAATGGAGCGCAAGAACTTGCCTATCGGTCCACGACAGATTTGAAAAGAACGTGCCGAGTCGATCATCGTATTGATCGGTTTGGAGCCGAAATGGTATTGTGTTGTTCGTTGGTAACGATGGTGGACCAATATGTCCAAGTGGAGATGTGTCGGCGATCATGGGCGACTTCCTGTCTTGTTGAGAAGCCAGCACTCCGCTGGCTCATTGAGATAAGCACGCAACACTTCAATTTCATTCAGAAAAAAATAAATGGAATACAGCAAAGAAAAGTGAAAAGAAAGGTTAGAAAAGCGATTGTCTCTCTTGGTGGCACGGAAGCCACCTTACTTAAACTCCTCTCTCTTTCTTCCTCCTTTCCTCTGCGAGCCTACGCCAAAAGCGTGGGCTCGCGGCGTTTTTAGCCTATAAACGAGGTTTATTAGACTTTGGAACCAATCAATCCAAAAATAAAAATATTCCTCGGAGGAATTTTTTTTGAAGAGGGTGAAAGTTCCAAATATAGCCCTAGGTGAGGAATTGTGGCCTCTTAGTTACGCTGCGAAACTTGTCAGGATTAGGAACCGAAGAACCAAATGCCGCAGTGGTAGCCATCATCGTCGGGAGTAGTGCTGCTCCACGCAACCATCATTGGTTGGTGTACAGTGGTGCCTTCGGGCAAATAACGAGTAATTACCCCCGTCATCCCCTCAGATAGGGGAAATTGCGAAATAATACGCATGCCACCTTCGCTTCGATCAACAACTCGATACCGGACTGGGGTATCAAAATCGTGACTCCACCGAAGAACGGCTTCGCCTTGATACTCTGTACGAGTACGATCGCGGCGGTTTTGGTTAGCTGAGGTAAGTTCAGATGTAATACTTGGGTCATGGATCATATTCCCAAGGTCGGTCGCTTTTGTCGCCGACTTAACATGTTGTAAAAGAATTACTTATGTATCAGCATTTTGAGCGTTGTATTCGCGTACTTGTTCTTCAGCATGATAGGAACTACGTACCAGTGGGCCAGATTCTACGACCCGAAAGCCCAATCGTAACCCTTCTTTCTTGTACATCTCGAATTGATCTGGATGTACCCACCGATCAATTGGAAGATGATTTCGGCTAGGTTGTAAATACTGCCCAATCGTGATAATCTCGGCTTTTGATTTTGTCCGAATATCAGCAAGCATCTCGAGAATTTCATCATCAGTTTCACCAATACCAACCATAATGCCTGTTTTGCATACAAGCCCGGCATTGGAGATACGCTCTAATACCTGCATGGAACGGTCGTATTTTGCCTGGGGACGTACTGCGCTATGCATACGGGGAACAGTTTCTAAATTGTGCGAGAGGATGTCTGGTTTTGCGGCGATAATGGTTGCCAAATCTTGGGCATCGCCTCGTAAATCCCCAATTAAAGCTTCGACGGAGGTATTTGGTGCCTGTTTGCGAACTTGCTCAATTGTTTGAGCCCAAATATCAGCCCCACCATCTGTAAGGTCATCTCGGTCAACACAGGTGATGACTATGTGTTTCAAGCCCATGAGAGCGATAGATTTTCCAACATTTGCTGGTTCATCGTAGTCTGGCGCGCTGGGTTTACCCGTTCGCACATTACAGAAGCCACAAGACCGAGTGCAAATATCACCAAGTATCATGATTGTTGCAGTGCCCCTTGTCCAGCAATCTCCAATATTCGGGCACGAGGCCTCTTGGCAAACGGTGTGTAGATCATGTTTTTGTATGTTCTCGCGCATGGCGAGATAGGCCTCACCACTTGGAATTCGGGCACGAATCCATGAGGGCTTTCTTTGCATCAATAATTTTTGTGAACCGTCATCATTGTTGAGGACTTGACTACTTAAATCAAATGTTACAGAACTTCTGGTTCTGCGGGCCGTATCACCACCAAGTGGTTTTGGATGTCTTGATGTAGGCGAAGGTTTTGTCACGAGCAATATATTCTATCAGACAGAGCGTGATTATCCCTAATCTAAGCGCCCGCCATTAGTCGATGAAGTCCGATACCATCCTGCATATTGAATGTGCGGGGGCTGTATGTTGGATTATTGATGCACAAAGGGCTACCCTTGATTGACTGGAAGAAAACATCGTTACTCGTATGTCCGTTGCATGTGCAACGAATGTTCTTGGCATTGGCGCTCGGGCTTTTTTTAGTTGGCTGTAACGCTAACTCTTGGATGGCAGATCCCGGTGGCCAAGGGTATTACAAGCCAACTCCAACAACAATTCCAATTTTGGATCGAATTGATATTATCGAAGATTCTGTTGCGATACCACAATATTCAAAAGTGACACACGCTGATTTGATGCCTTCAGATTTAACCTACAAGGTTCATCCTGGAGATACAGTTGATTTGAAAATATATGGCCTCTACGCAACCAATCAGCAGTACCCGGTAACAAGGCGTGTAGATGAAGGCGGGTATTTGCGAATTCCAGAAGTTGGTGACGTATTGATTGCTGGGTTGACCGCACAAGCCGCACAAGATTTAATTTCGAGTGAATTGGGCAAGAAGGTTATGACGCACCCAAGCGTACAGTTGGAAGTTCTTGATCACACCGGCTTCACGTATACAGTGTACGGAGATCTTGCAAGGTGGGGGAAATTTACCCTTCGAAATCCTGACCTACGACTTATCGATGTTCTTGCACTTGCAGGCGGTGTCCCGCAATCAACGAGATTCATTTATGTTATTCGCGATTTACCACTAAGTGATTCTGTTCTTCCAAGTTGGGACAGAAAAAATACCGGCGATGATGCTAAAGCTGAATTGCTAAAACAATCTCCTACAAACACAGAGGAATCGGCACCTGCCATAAATATTGAAGACCTCATAAATCAATTAGATGTTGGCAAAAATAATACTGTTTCGCCTAAACTCAATCCCATACCTACGCCCGAACCAAAAGATGAATCCACACCGAACATTGAGTCACTTATTCAAAACTTGGATATAGGTGACAACGATGATACGGTTGAACATTCAGTATCGCCTGGGATTATTCAAACTGGCAAGCACGAGTTAATTGACATTGACGATGTTGTTCCTGTTCGCAAGACGGCTTCAACCCAAAAGCGTGTTCCTGTAGACATTGATGCGCTGCTACCTCAGGCGCCTGTAAAAACAAAAGACGCAGCATTTGTGTATGTTCCAGAGAGCGACACCTGGCTGGAAGTCCATGCAGAATCTCCAAAGAGAGGTGGTTCTAACAAAGCGCAATTGTCGTCGAAGAAAAATGATTCCAAAATGCTTGAACGAGTTATTGAAGTTGAATGGCTGCCGCTTAAGCAAGGTGATAGTTCTTATAATATCGTTATCCGTCCAGAGGATCGAATTTATGTGAAGGGTGCGCCATTGGGGCATTTGTATATTCGCGGTGAAATAGGAAGACCAGGAGTATTTGATTATCCAAGGACTGGCGAAAAAATTACCCTTTCGGAATTCATCACCTCTGCTGGCGATCTTGGTCCTATTGCAGTGGCGGAAAAAGTTAGTTTAACTCGCCGTTTGAGCGATAGCACACAAGCAACTATAACACTTAATTACGCTGCGATTATTCAGCGAACAGAGCCCGATATTTTCCTTAAACCAAACGATCTTATTAGTATTGGCACGAGTTGGGGTGCTACGCCCACGGCCATTATTAGAAACGGATTTAGAACTACCTATGGATTTGGATTTCTTCTTGATCGAAATTTTGGCAATGATGTATTCGGACGGCCACCGTAATGTTGCATATGGATGAAATTGTGTTTTCTGTGAACACGGTATGGGCTTGCCTCGTACTTCTGGAGTTGAATCAGAGCGTCTAAGGCGCTCTGCTTCTGATATAGAGCGATGACGAGTAGCCTTGAACATGAAACTGCGCATGAAGTAACGCCACAAAAACTTTTGTTTTGGTCTGTTGCAATTCTTATTGCATTCGGATGGATTTTTTGGGATTTTATACAACGGCAATTTTGGTTTGCAATTCAACAGCAAGCCGACTGGGGACACACGTTGGTCATTCCTTGTATCGCCGGTTATTTCGTTTGGCTATCCCGCGGGAAAATTTTGAGCGAACCATTTAAAAGATCGTGGACAGGGTTGTTCTTTCTGTTTCTCGGTCTTGGTTGGTATACGCTTTGTGCACTTGGCCCAACCGTGATGCACCATCACAACTTAATGGGATTGGGCGTTGCGTCTACAACATTCGGAATATGTTTATTCTTATTTGGGTGGCGACCCATGCTATATTTATGGTTCCCATTGTTGTATTTGTTTGTTTTTGGTCAAACAATTTCTGACCGATTTATGGAAATTGTTACGTTTAAATTGCAAGACATCGCTTCGGTTGGATCGTACTATGGTTTATCTTTTTTAGGGCTTGATGTTACTAGAGCGGGCAACACTATTGATATATTTTATAACAATGAAACCTATCCGCTGAACATTGCAGAAGCTTGCTCCGGAATGAGAATGCTCATGGCCTTCTTAGCTCTTGGCGTTGCAATGGCATTTACGGGACTGAAATATCATTGGCAGCAAATAACGTTAGTCGTGTTAGCGTTACCCACGGCAGTGTTTGTAAATATTCTTCGCGTTATGACGCTTGGCTTACTTAGTATTGCAGACAGCGGGTTTGCCGCTGGGGACTTTCACACCTTCGTGGGAACGGTCTGGTTAATTCCTGCCTTTTTGATTTACCTTGGAATTGTGTGGATTCTAAAAAATCTAGTCATCGAAGATGACGATGAGGATGAGGATGAAGAGGAGCCTCTAATTTCAACAATTCGTTTTTCGAGTTCTGCAACGGTAGGTTTTGTCATCGCAGTCCTCCTTCTTTCCTCGTCTGCAGTTGGGCTTCAGGTTGGTGTAAACGCTCTCAATGTATATCTTAAAAAAGCGCCTGTACTCCCAAGAGAAGATTTTGCTGTTTTGCCACATTCAATTGGTGATTGGAAGCGGATTGGTGAAGATCTTCGGTTCGATGCGGCTGGAGTTGAGGCGTTGGGAACAGAGTTGTATTTAAGTAGGGGATATATCAATAGAAAACTGGTTCATCAGCCCATGCAATTGCATATAGCCTATTACACAGGGCAAGTTGATGCAGTGCCACACATTCCAGACCGGTGTATGGTCGCTGGAGGGTATGTTCCCTTAACGGCAGAACCCATAACTATGCCAATGTTGATTGACACCTCAACTTGGAGCGAAGGCGCGCTAACAGATTTAAATGGAAGACCATATCGAATTGTAGAACAGATGAATTCACAGTATGGGGAATCTGAAATAATTCGACTCCCGATAGGGGATTTTGAACTCCGAATCACTGAATTTAGCCATCCGAATCTTGGGGACGAACACGTATTCGCGGGATATTTTTTCATAGCAAACGGTAATACAACAGCCTATCCAGAACGAATTAGATTGCTGGCATTTGATCGATCTGCAAAATACGCGTATTACTGCAAAATTCAGTTTACTATGCAGGGTAACAGGCAGTTTGATATAGAGCAATTTAATGCTATAGCTTCAGATTTTACAGAAAGTTTATTACCAGAAATTATGAAGTGCCTCCCTGATTGGGCAGAAGTAACAAAGTCAGTACACGATACTGATTCAATTGATAACTAGGAGCCTCGAACTCAATGGCGAAAAAGAAAAGCAAATCAAAAAATAGAAGTGTAAAACGAAAACGTAAAGCCGCAAAGGCGAATAAAAAGCTTATTACTATCGTAATAGCCGCAGCAATAATAATTGGCGGTGTCTTAGGTGGATTGCTGTACGTTAATCTTCGAAGTGCTGAGAAAAATGCTCAGAATGGAGACGAGTTTTTTGCAGTTGGCGAGTATAGAAAGGCATATAAAACGTATGGTCGAGCGGTAAGCAAAGAACCTGCAAACCTCGTTTATATTGGCAAGCTTGAAGACACATTGCATAACATTATCCCAGTTACTTCTGATGAAGCAGCGGCATTTTACGATAGTTATCTTACGGCTTTAGTGCATAAATCAAGATATGCGCCTTCTAATATAGATTTTCACCTTGAAGTTGCTGAAGAATTGTATAAAGCGGCTCATCTGACAGACATTACTTTTTATTGGAGAAGGTTACAGGCTGCTGCGGAGAGTGGGTATGAAAATATATCTCCAGACGATCCGAGACGGCATGAATTGCTGTTGTATGTTGGGCTTTCATCACTGAAACTAGAAAACGCTTCAATGACAGACGTTTACGATGATGAGGGCAATATTCGTTTTCCTGGAGAAGATGAAATTGAGCGGGTCCTTGAAATAGATCCAGGCAATGAAGTGGCATGGGCTGCACTCGCGCATGGTCGTCTGGCTGTCTTTTATAATTTAGATCAAGAAGGGCAAACAAAACAAGCGCAAAAAAATCGTAGGTTGTTCGATGAAACTTTGCAGTCAGCAATGGAAGTGGCTGGAGACAGTTTTGGCGTACTCATAGTATTCTTCAAAGAGGCGGCACTTCAAAATGCAATATTTGCTAAACGATTTGCAGAGGGCAATCCGGCTACCCAGGAAGAGTTGGATGCTTTCAAAAAAGAAGTAGCAATTGCGCAGGAAAAATTGATTCAAGCATACAACCCATCCGAACATAGCATGCGTATAGTTGAGGTCATTTCGAAATTGGTATCCACACAAGAGGGAGCGGAAGCAGCAAACAGGCTGCTAGAAAAACACTTAGAGCAATACCCAAAAGATTTTGGAAGGCATTATTATCAAGCGAATATTTTAAAGCAACTTGGCAAATTTGAAGAAGCAGAAGCTTCAGCATTGTTGGTTGTCGAATCGCCACAGCTTACGGTGTCACTCGAAGCGTTAGAGATGTTCCAATATAGGCCACAAGCTGCACAATTTTTAGTCGAATTAGCCGTGCTGCAGGCCCTGGATTCTGATGACGAATTAGAACGGAGTGCGTATCTAGCAAAGGCAGAGACATATCGTGAAATATTAGCAGAGCTTGTCTCAAATAATAGCGCCAACCAATTGTTAGTGTACGCAGATGGCCTTATTGCACTTGCTGAAAAAAGGTATCTGGTCGCGGCGCGTTTACTTGAAGAGGTTATTAGCAAAAATCAAAATGCAACTGCCCAACAATTACGGTACGCGGCAAGTGCACTTAGAGAAACAGGTTCAGTTGGTTTGGCCATTGAACGACTCGGCGGTGCACTTCAAAAGGAGCCCTCCAGACTGATGAATTATATTTTGAAAGCTCGGTTGGAATTAAGTATCTCGGATTATAAAGCAGCGAGAAATACCCTAGCTGTCCTTTCTCCTACTGCGCGGCAGTTGCCGGAAGTTGCAGCTCTACTTGACCACATCTCGATGGGTGACCCCTCTTCTGAAGCTACTATGTTCACCGATCCTATTCTAGCTGTCATTGCTGCGTCGGAGAAATTATCTTCACGAGGTGAAACCGAAGTAGCAGTTGCGGGGCTGATGATTGAAATTGACAAAACAAATAGCGAAGATTGGCGCCTTTTATTAGCGATGTCGAATGTATACACGGAGGCGGCTAATACGGAGGAGGCAATTCTCTGGCTTAAAAAGGCAATAGAGGTGGGAGAAGATATACCAGGACTTAAAAATCAGTTGCTTTTAATTGAGAATAGTAATCAGGTGGATTCTGTTATCGCAATAATAAAATCTAAGGGCATGACTGCAGCTGAGGAAGCAACAAAGTTAGCAGTCACGCTAGCCTATATAGGAGCTGATTTACGTGAGGAATCAAAACGATGGAATAGAGTAGGAAACCATGTTGATTATACGTCGGCTAAAGAACTTTCTGAAAAAGCAGTTATTGAAAGCAATAAATACCAACGGATTGCAGAGGAACTTGGCGGCGACCTCTCTCAAATTCTAGTTCTTTCTATTAATGAGGCACTAGCTGAAAAAGATACGCGTAAAGCAAAAGAATTGCTCGAGAAAATTGACGAATTGTCATCCGTGGATACAGTGCAAATGCATGGCATGCAAGTCAGCCTTGAATTAGTTCAAGCAAGAATAGCGAAAGATAATGGAGATTTGGCAGCCTATACAAAGCACATGCAAATTGCTTTAGATACAGCGAAATCTTCGACGGAAGAGGCACCATCTTCAGATAAATCGTGGAGGATGTTAGGACTTGTTTATTCTACCCAAGGAAATGGATCAGACGCGCTGGATGCAAATGAGAAGGCGTATCACATCTCGCCTAAATCGAAAACTAATATTAGAACGTATCTTGGGGCATTACTTTCAGATGGGAAAAATGCGCAGCGTGCACTTAGTATCATTCATATTGCCAGGAAACAGTACCCTAAGGACAAAGACTTAATTGCTGTCTGGCTTGAAATTGAAGAGTTGTATGGCAATCCAGAAGTGGTGCTTGCATATCGAGAAGAGCGTTATCTTGTAACACCAAGCGATCGAATGAATGCTATCAAGCTAGCACAGTTTTACATTAATTATTCTCCAGAGCATAAGTACTTACTCAGCGCTGATGGATCTCAATCGGTTACCGCTCGTGCTTGGGACAAAATGCCCATTGCGAAAAAGGAAACAGTACTACGTACAGCAAGAACTGTTTGGGCATCTCGTTCAAACGATATCCTTGCTGAACTTTCTGACGACATAGATCCAGATGTTCGTACATGCGTTCTGCATACGATAGCCCTCAGAGATAAAGGTCTTCTTTCTGAGGCTTCGTCGGTATGGGATCGCTTTATAGAGAGCCGAGAAGGTACTGAAGAATATGAAGATGCTGTAATCACTGCAGCAGACTTTTTAGTGAAGAGTGAACGATTTATACAAGCAGAGTTGTTACTTAAAAGCGCAAGGGCGGTTCAGGGAGACACCTTTGCTATTGACGGTGCGCTTGGGGATGTGTTTTTTACGCAATTTAAGTTTGAGGAAGCTGCCGAAGCGTTTAAAAAGTACGTCGAAGCAACTAAAAACCCAATACTGCATGCTCGGATGATAGAAGCATTGATTTTCTCTGGGCAATTTGAAAAAGCAGAAAAACTCCTTTTAGAATTTGCGACCACAAATCCTGCGTATGGGACAGCAATGTTGCAGGCGACGATGTTTAGAGTAAAATCAGAACAACTTCTTGCACAAGGAGATATTGATAAGGGCAGCGCCGCTGTCAAGCTTTATAGAAACGCACTTCAAGCAGGAATCGAAGCAGACCCCTTAAATCTAACTCCATATTTTCTTCTCTGTAGGAGTCTCCTAAGCGAATATAGTTTAACGCAACAAAAAGAACTTCTTGAGGAAGCGCTTCAAGTTATAGATAAAGGTGAAAAGACTGGTGAAGAATCTGAGCAATTTGCAGTGATTCGTGCAGACGTATTACAGGCAGATGGTCAATTGGCTCGTGCTGCAGATAGACTAGCTATGTATGTAGAAAATAATCCAAAAGCGAATGGAGCAAGGCATCGATTGATGGAAACCTATTTGGATTTGGATAAAATTTCGCGGGCGATTTTAACGGTAGAAGAAGGTATCGAACAATTTCCAGCGGATAGTCTTTGGCTTCAGCGATTAGGTAATTTACAGATGCGCGCTAATGATAATGTGTACGAAGCGATTAAAGCGTACATTTCTGCAATTGAGCACGAGCCTTCAGTACGATTGCTACAGCAAATTAACTTAATGACACGGACCAATAAAAAGCTGCCGGATCATGATTTGCTTACTATGGCACAGAGCGATTATTCAAAATTACATCCAGTAGCAGGGGTGATCGAGGCAAAATCGTTAGCGAATTTGGAGCGCAGGCGAGATGGTTTGTTAGCGATGGAAAAAGCCTGGCAGGCCTATCATGAAGCTATTGAAAATAGTTGGATTCCACCCCTATCAATTACAGAGTGGTTTATCGATCTTCATGAATTATTTAAGGATGTGCCTGAAGAGGGAGAGGCGTTTGCGCTTCGTCTTGCGAATGGAAATTTTACACACGAGCAATATTTTGGTTTAGCAATGTACTACAAGCTGTTTGGAAACGAGTTTATTGATAAAGCTATTGATCTCATTGCTCATGAGGCAGCTGACCCAACCCTACCAAAGCAATTCCGCTCGCAGTTACTCAATCTTCTTGGCGGCTATTTAGTTGAAGCAGGCAGGTTTGAAGAAAGCAAGTCTGTATATAAACAACTTGTTGAAGAAGAAAAATCTCCACTTGTATTGAATAACTATGCGTACGTCGTCGGTGTATATATGGATAATCCTCAAGAGGGTCTTCGGCTGGCAAAAGAAGCTGTGCTTCAAGCGCCAAGGAACCCTTCTGCTCTTGATACTGTGGCTGTGCTGTATGGGCGAACCGGTGACTATGAGAAAGCAGCAGAAATATTTGACTATCTAATACAAGTTGACCCCACGAATACAAAGGCAATGGCAAAGCTTGCGATTCTGTACGCTGAAAAACTAAACCAGCCAGAACGCGGGCTTGTGTTTGCTCAGCGTGCTCGAACTTTAACGCCTCGATTGCCCGAAGTATTGGATGCACTTGGGTGGAGTTATTATCAGACGGGGCGAGAAGAGCAAGCAGAAGATTTATTAGTAAGATCATTGAGACAAGGAGAGACAATGGATGCGTATATCCATTTAGCGCAGGTAGTTATGAATAGGGACAAGTTTGAAGATGCCCTTGGGCATTTAAGAATGGCCCAAGAATTAGCGGATGATACGTATTCTAAGAAAAGAATATCAGCCCTTCGGGACGATATTCGCAACATTCAGACAACTGTCCCTGAGTAGTTAAGGAAAGTAACGTTATGCCCACACCACCACCTAGAAATGTAGGTTCACCAAACCGCCCAATGCCTAAAGGCCGTGCCCTTGACCCTGTCCGTGTTTTGCGGAGATATTGGAAGGGGATTCCAGTCTGGGGCATCGTTGGTGCACTCATCGGAACCGGTGCATTCTTTTTGTTTGCCAGGGTGTACCCTCTTTACTCAGGTGAGGTGATGTTTGAAGTTCGCCCTGGTCTTGGAGAGGCAACAGATATTGCTACGACTGACACTATCAGCGATAAAATGGTTGAGCGTGTTGCTGCAACGCAAGTGTATTTGATAAAAGAACGATCGATTCTAACTGAGGCGGTCACAAATAGAACGATACGAGAAACAGTTTGGATTGAGCAATTTATTGATCCCGCAACAAATACTGTCCTAATAGATGAAGCGGTGGATCAACTTATAGAAGAGGTCGGGACAGTCATCAAAAAGGGAACACAACTCTATGGCGTGGCTTGGTCGGGGCATGTTCCAGCAGACATTCCTATTATGTTGAATGCTATTTCAGATTCATACATGCGTCGAACAAAAGAATTAGACGATCAGGGTTTCAGGTCAAACATGGAACTCTTTGAGGATCAAGGGCGTCGAATTGGTTTTTTGCTCCAAGATTTGAATGATGACCTTGGTGCATTTATTCAGCAAAAGGGTATTACAACGCTAGATGATGCACGGTTTTCTGCCGCGATGTTTGAAATACAACAATTAACAGAGCAAGCAACCCTGTCGAGGCAAGGGTTGATGGGGCTGAAGCAAACGTACTTGCAGATTGCAGCAAAGCTAGACGGCACAATGGAGCCGACGATGGAAGATAGGCTTCGAGCAGAGAACGACAATATTGTTATACGTCAAGAGCAGATCCTTGAATCTTTGCAAGCAAACTTACGAGCGTTACGCGAAAGGCTCGGAGCATCGCATCCGCAAATTAAAGAATCAGAAATTACAGTCAGGGCAACCAAAGATCAAATTGAATCAAAAATTCTCATCATTATTAGAAGAAACTTGACGGCTGAGTTAAGAGAAACAGATTCTTTGATTCAAAGAACTGAGGCATCGCTTGAACGGACAGAGGTTGAAATTGAAATCAAAGACGCCTCATTACGTGACCTTGCTTCAAATCAGTCGGTGTTTGAAGGTATGGAATCAAAACGTAAGCGTTTAGAAATGCAATTGGATGAGAATCAGCGACTTACTTCTAGTTTGAAACTTATGCAACTTCGGGCGGATGCTAGCCGGGTTCGTAGGTTAACCCCTGCGCTTGAGCCACGTGAAAAATCTTTTCCTAAAATTGAAATTATGATTCCTGTCGGCATAGTTCTTAGTATTGGTGCCTTCGTTGGAATTATTTTCCTTAGAGAATTGACTGATCAGAAAATAAGAAGTGCAAGTGATGTATTAATTATTCCTGGTGCAAGAGTCGCCGGCGTATTGCCAGATGTTGATGAAGATCCATCAGGATTAGAAGACGCAGAATTAGCATTGTTAACCAGCCCCGACAGCGTGTTTTCAGAATCATGTCGACAAGCTTGGGCTGGCATAAACCGATCACTCCAACAATCGGCGCACCAGACTCTCTTGGTGCTTTCGGCTGCACCTGAAGCAGGAACAACAACAGTAATCGGTAATTTTGCAGTTGCGGCACAATCCTCGGGGACACGAACGATTGTTGTTGACTGTAATTTCCGTCGACCATGTCTAGCCTCAATGTTTGACAAAGATGATGGACGTTTAGGAGTTGCGGATTTGCTGGCCGATGGCGCAGGATTAGATGAAGTTATTATTCACACCAAATCAGGGGTGGATGTAATTTCTGCAGGAACACCGGCAAACCGCCTCTTTCAACGGCTTGGAAGTGAAAAAATGAGGAGCATTTTAGCGCAGCTTCGGGACAAATATGACTTAGTTATTATCGATGCACCACCTTCGATTGTTGCAGGTGACGCTGTATTACTTGCGAATTTAGTTGACGCAATTACACTTGTAGTTCATAGCGATAAAGACGAACGAGGTCTTGTTGCACGTGTACTTCGAGAACTCGGCCAGAGTCGTGCAGAAGTTTTAGGCGTCATGCTAAATGCAGCAGTGGGTACAGTTGGCGGTTATTTCCGTAAAAATTATCTCGCGATGATTTCCTACTCTGAACAGGATGACAACGACGAATAATATATATGATTCCAACTGATACCTCAGAGCCGTTTATTCAAATCGGGTGGGCTTCTTTTTTACTAAGGTATTGGCCTGTGCTATGCGTAGCATTTTTATCTTCGGTGATTGCAACGCCGATAACTCGCTTTGTCGCAAGAAAAACTGGGGTGGTTGATCATCCAGACGAATCTAGAAAAATGCATAAAAAACCCATCGCCTATCTTGGCGGCGTGGCTGTATTTATAGCAGTTTTTTTGGGCATCATTTCAAGTTACTTTTTTATGAGCATCCCACCGATTTTTCAACCCTTCCCAATCGTAGTTTTACTGGGCATGTGTGCAATTGGACTAACTGGTTTAGCAGATGATATATTTGAATATTTTGATCCATGGTGGAAGATTGCTGGACAACTTGTTGCGGCTGCCGCAATGGCGCAACAGGGAATAGGCACACATGTTGCCGAAGGGTTTATGCGCGGTGTGTTAGGTATCTCTGAAACAGTGTGTAATTATGAACTCATTGGATCGGGCACTCTTTTTCCTGACCCGGTTACATTAACGATGATAACGGGGGTCATCATTATTGTTATCTTTATTCTTGGAGCATGTAACGCAGCGAATTTGCTTGATGGATTAGACGGATTGCTTTCTGGAACAGTAGCAATTACTTGCATTGGTTTGATTACAATTAGTGTTTTGATTGCAATGAACATGTCACAAGACGATCTTGTAAATATTGCAGATCGACTTCCAAAGAATGTATTTTTGTCGATTCGAGGTAACTCTATTACGCTTGTTAGTGCCAATATTATTTTAGGGCTTTCTGTTCTTGGAGCAGTTCTTGGATTTTTAATTTACAACTTTAATCCTGCAACTATTTTTCTTGGTGATGCAGGCAGTTTGCTTCTAGGATATTTATGCATTGTTATGGTCTTAATGCTGGGCGAACGAGGGCAAACGTATTTTGTAATTGCTGGATTGATCGTGTTTGCGCTACCAATACTCGATACACTTCTTGCGATTATTAGAAGGAAGCTTGCCGGTAAAGCAATCTCAGATCCAGACTCAAATCATATACATCATATTATCAATCGAAAATTTCAAAATGTAAAACTGACCGTTCTTTCACTCTATGGTGTTTCGTTTATATTCTGCTTGTTAGGCGTCGCTCTTGCGTACGCGCATACTGCCTCGACAATTCGTGCTTGGGTAATTTATTTGGTTGCAGTAATTATTTTTGGTGGGATAAGTTTGATTGCGTTACATGCAGCTAGACGGCATGAGAAAGCGTGAGTAGTTATATGACAAAAGTATTGTTTGTATGTTTGGGGAATATTTGTAGGTCACCAGCTGCAGAATGTTTTTTTAGAGAAGCGCTTAAAAATAGAAAGAATGCACCCTTATTTGAAATAAAGTCGGCAGGAACTGGCGGTTGGCATGTTGGGGCAAAGCCAGACAGAAGAATGCGAGCAGCCGCAAAAAAACAGGGGCTAATCATCGAAGGAAGTGCAAGGCAAGTTGCAGTTGAGGACTTTTCGAAGTTTGACTGGATATTTTGTATGGACAGAGACAATCTCGATGATTTGCTAGGAATGGGTGCAAATGCTGATACAACAAAATTGTTATTACCTTTTATACACCATGAGACGCTAGATGAAGTGCCAGACCCCTATTACGGTGGAGAAGATGGGTTTGAAAATGTCGTTCGGCTTATCCATGAAGCTACTACGAAATTAGCACTGAAACTTTGCGATTAAATTGGTAAAATGAGGGGATGTCAAATCAAACACTGGAATGTTCAACATGTGATTCAACAGGTAGTAAGCCTTCTGCTGTAATTTTATTAGCAGATTCATTTCGCAAGCAAGGTTTAGAAGCATTAGGCAAGTGCGGCTGCGAGGTTGTACTTAACCCTTCTTTAAAAGAAGCTGCACTAGAAGAAGCAATTTCAGCGACCAATCCAGATATCCTTGTTGTTCGTTCTACGAAGGTAACCGCAAAAATGCTTGATGCTTCTGAAAATTTAAGCGTTATCGTTCGTGCGGGAGCGGGATATGACACGATTGATGTTGCGGCTGCCTCAAAGCGCGGAATATTTGTAGCAAATTGCCCGAGCAAAAACTCTGTAGCTGTTGCGGAACTTGCTTGGTCTCTTATTTTGACATGTGATCGTAAGATTCCAGACCAAGTCATTGATTTACGGAATGGAATCTGGAATAAAAAAGAATACTCCAAAGCAAAGGGACTTTACGGACGAACTCTTGGTGTTGTTGGACTTGGTGAAATTGGTAAAGAAGTTATTCGTCGTGGCAAAGCGTTTGGTATGGAAATAGTTGCTTGGTCGCGTTCTCTAACGGACAATGTTGCGAAAGAGTTAGGAATTACCAAATGCGATAGTTTGCTCGATGTAGCAAATATGTCCGACGTAATTACTGTTCATCTCTCTGCAACATCAGAAACGGAGCACATCATAGACGAAGATTTTCTACGCGCCATGAAAGATGGTGCAACACTTGTTAACACAAGCCGCGGAAAAGTGATTGATGAACAAGCGTTAGTAAAAGTATTGCAAGAAAAAAAAATCGTTGTTGGCCTTGACGTTTACCAGAATGAACCAACAACTGGCGAATCTGAATTTACACCTGAAATCATTAATCAATATTTGGTATATGGCACGCATCACGTCGGTGCATCAACAGAGCAAGCACAGGATGCCATAGCAATGGAAGCAGTTCGTATTATTGATACATATATTAAAAGTGGAATAGTTCCAAACTGTATCAATCGCGCGAAATCAACACCAGCAAAAGCAATGCTTTCGGTAAGACATTTAAATTTGCCAGGAGTGCTCGCCTATGTATTTGAATCGATAAGCCACGCTGGTGTGAACGTAGAAGAAATGGAAAACATTATCTACGAAGGAGCAGAAGCAGCGTGCGCAAGAATACAACTTGGGGAAATGCCTGCCCAAGAACAAATCGAAAAAATTCGTGGCAACGACAATGTGTTGTCTGTTACCGTTTCATCCATTAAATCATAAAGTGACACTATGACAACTACAACAACTGATCGTATTCTTAATTTTTCAGCAGGGCCAGCAACATTGCCAGAGCCGGTTCTTCGCCAAGCGCAAAGTGACCTTTGGAATATTGCAAACAGCGGTATTGGTATTTGCGAACACAGTCATCGTGGTCCCGTGTTTGACAACGTACTTAAAGAGGCGGTTGCTGATTGTAGAGCAGTTGGTACTATTCCAGATGATTTCGAAATCCTATTTTTGCAAGGTGGCGCAACGCTCCAGTTTGCAATGCTCGCCATGAACTTTCTTGGTGAGGGTGAAGTTGCCAACTACCTTAACACAGGGGTGTGGACAACGAAGTCAATCAAAGAAGCGAAAAAAATAGGGAACGTTAACATTGCTTTTGAAGGGTCAGCATGTAACTTTGATCATTGTCCCGCTGACGATGAAATACATCTTGTTGATGACGCTTCTTATCTGCACTACTGCACAAATAACACAATTTATGGCACGCGTTTTGTAAATGTCCCTTCAAGCAATGCCCCAATCATTTGTGATATGAGTTCCGATATTTTTTCACGCGCAATAGATTGGTCAAAATTCGATATGGTCTATGCGGGTGCACAAAAAAATCTTGGCCCTTCGGGCACTGTGCTCGTCATTATTCGTAAGTCGATGTTAGAAAAATGCCCCGACACGTTGCCAGTTACATTGAATTACAGTGCAATTGCGGCTAAAGGTTCTCGTTTAAATACCCCGCCCACGTTTGGAATCTATTTGATGGGTCAAGTCTTTAAATGGATTTTAGAAGAGGGGGGGCTGCAGGAAATAGAAGCACGAAATGAACATAAGGCTGATATTATTTATCACGCTCTTGATTCGAATAGTGACTTCTATACGACTTTTGCGAGGGATTGTTGCCGTTCCCGAATGAATATATCGTTCAAAACTAAGGCGCCAGAGTTTGATGCTCTATTTCTTGAAGAATCAGCTACGCAGGGAATGTCTGGCTTAAAGGGCCATCGTGACCTTGGTGGTTTGCGCGCATCTGTTTATAACGCATTTCCAGTAGAAGGTTGTGAACGGTTTGCTGAATTCTTAAAAACCTTCGCTGCTGCTCATTAACTTAAGTCGTGAATAAATAAACCGCTTCGAAGTTTTGGTTCAAACCAAGTAGACTTTGGCGGCATAATGAGGTTTGCATCTGCAACATCAAGTAGTTGTTCAATTGTTGTATGAAACATTGAGAATGCGATTGCGGCATCCCCATTGTCCACGCGTTGTTCTAGTGCGTCGGTGCCTCGTATGCCCCCAACGAAATCAATCCGTGTATTGCTTCTTGGATCGCCGACGCCAAGTAGCGGCGCAAGTATTTGTTGCTGAAGTAAATCCACGTCAAGTGATGCGATTGGATTAGTGGTGTCAATGTTTTTGAAATCAAACTGGAACCAACCATGTTCTTTTCCTAAATAGATACAACAAGAGCCAGATGAAGATGGATTTGGATTGGAGGTTTCTGAAAGTGTTCCTACTTCTTTCAGTTGGTTTAGTAGTTCTTCTGGAGTATTCCCGTGAAGATCGAATACAACACGATTATATGGAAGAATGTCAAGTTGCGATGAAGGAAACAGAACAGTGAGAAACCAGTTGTATTCTTCACTTCCATTGTGATTTATATTTTTACTTTGCAGTTCTACTGCCGCGCGAGCGGCGCTCGCACTCCGATGGTGACCATCTGCAACATAGGCGATATCGATTTGTTCACACGCCACTACTAGCGCGTCCTTATCTTGAACTCTCCAACCTGTGTGCATGACGCCATCATCAGCAACAAAGTGGAAAAGGGGCCGTTTATTCATCTCGTCACTAACAATGGAGTCAATTGCACACTTTCCTCTATAGGTAAGGAAGACTGGTCCCGAGTTGGCATTGATGCCCAAGACGTGGTTTGTTCTATCGTCCTCTTTGACTGGGCGGGTTTTTTCATGCTTGCGAATGAGATTATCGTTGTAGTCATCTACATGACAACAGGCAACAATACCAACTTGATGGTGGTCCCCCATGCATTGTCTATATAAGTAGAGTGAAGGTTCCTTATCTTTTATAAGGACGCCGATATCAAGAAGCCGTTTGTAATTTTCCTTTGCTTTGGCATAAACGGATGTGTCGTATGGCGATATTTCTGGGTCAAGATCAATTTCAGCGCGAACAATATGCATGAAACTGTTTTCATTCTGTAGACCAATCGCAGCAGCTTCTTCTCGGTTTACGACGTCATAGGGTACTGATGCGACTCGGGTTGCATCAGAAGTAGTGGGATGAATAGCTTGAAATGGTCTTATTCGAAGGGTTGGCATATGGAAATTGTACTCAATTGAGAAAATAGGAAAGGAAAAAGGGTTATGCCTGCTTCTCTTTATCGCTGCAGAAATATAACTCATCCAAAGGCCTTCTTGCCCCGATGATTGAGAAGCAGCTACCTAATTCTTGGCCATCAGGAAGAGCATGGCCCAGGAATATGAAGTTGCAATCCCGCCGCTAGGATGGCAGCAGGAACCCTAGGTTCGAGATCGCCGTGATCTTGATCAAGTCACCCCAGCCCCGCAATCCATGTTTGATTGCTTTAAAAGGGATTTACCGTATGAGCACACTCACAACAACTAACACTAACATTATCCGACGCGGATTTACGCTGATTGAAATCCTGATTGTCGTTGTCATTCTTGGTATTTTAGCCGCCATAGTGGTGCCGCAATTTACCGATGCTGCCGATGATGCAAATGATGCTGCTGTACGCAGCCAGTTGCAAACACTTCGAGGGCAAATTGAACTTTATCGTGCACAAAACACACCATCAAATCCAACTTTAGTTGCTGATCAATGGGCTCAATTGGTCACTGGTGACTACCTCATGGGTGCTCCGATGAACCCATTAACAGGTACCTCAACAATTGCAGCAGCTGCAGCAGAAGATGTGGCTTGGATTTGGAAAGATAAAGGCAACGGGACTTTAGCTCTCTACGCTGGAGATAACTCTGAGGCCACATTCCTTTTTAGTGAATAAATAATGAGATAAGCCTTCTCACCTCGGGAAGACAGATTCCCTCAGCGGGGCAGATGATGGAGGTCGTCTGCCCCGCTGTTTATTTGGCTCCATCCATATTAGAATCTGAACCAATGTATTTGATGTGATAGCAGGGAGTTAGGCTCGACAACGTCCTATAACTCTAGTGGGGAAATTCTCTGAGCGAGAATTTCATTGCTGCGCTTGTGTTGGGTAGTGAATTGCCCGATGCAAGTCAGTGACCTGCTCCTGTTTTGTGATAAGAATAATGAAGAACTACACCAATACATTACTACCTGTTCGCCGTCGAGGATGGACGTTTATTGAATTGCTCGTCACTATTATGATAATGGCTATTGCTACTTTGTTTGTTGGGCCACAAGCGAGTTCTGGTGCATCAGCATCTGGTCAATCAGCAACACGACTTGCCGTGACAGAGATACTTGCTGCGCAAATGGATGCTGTTGCACTTCAAGAATTCCGCCGTATCGCATTTTTCGTAGATGGAAGTGGCTGGTGTGTAGAGGTGCTTCAAAGCAACCAACTCAATACTCCGTATAACGCCGCGACTGCGGAATATGCTGATGACGTATATGAGTCACAAGGTCACAATCAAAAATCCGTTATTGACTTTAATCAAGATACTCGTTTCACGAATGTATCAATTTCATCTCCTCTTTTTGATGGGGCAAACACCAGTATCATTTTTGATCAAACCGGAGGTGTTATTGCACCGGATGGTTCACCAAGTACAGGTGGGAGTTTCGAAGTAAAAAGCGGTGACCACGCTTGGCAAGTTCTACTCGCTCCGTTAACTGGAAAAGTGACAGTTTCAAAAGTTGGTAGCTTGTAATGTTTTTATCGAAAAATAATACAAAAGGTCAAATAGGAATCGCATTCCATGATGGTGGCGTGACTATTAGTCAATGCTCTTGGAATCAAGGCAGGTATGTGCATCCAATAGCTGCGCGGATTAATCAAAATCCTCGTGATCTTACTTCTGAAAGTTGGCAAACGTGTATCAACCAAGCAGGCATCACTGGTACGGACTGTGTACTTTCTTTACCGCCTTCAATCGCACATCACCAAGTACTTCGACTACCAAACATGAGTGAACAGGAAGTCAAAGAGGCAGCAGCTTGGGAAATGGTAGATCGCCTTGGTGTTGAACGGTCAACGCTTCAACTTGATGCGATTCCGGTAGGTGCCGGTGGTGATGTTCTTGCAATTGCAATCGATCAACAAGTATTGTCGGGTTTACTTGACCCACTGTATGCAGCAGGTCTTAGGCCCACTGCAATTGAGCCCCAATGTATTTCTGTGGTTCGAACTTTGAGTATGTTGCACAGAAGGCAAAGTGATCTCTCAGTTGTCCAGTCAGTTCTAGATTTTGGAATGCATGATTCTGCATTTATGGTTATTGCTGGTGACTCATTGGTTTTCTATAAACATCTCGATCACAACGGAATGCAATTGATTGAAGCGATAGCATCCAATACGGATGTTACCTTTGACCAAGCCGAACGTATGATTACGTCTTCTCAAGAAGGAGAAGAAGATGCAGACATAAGCAAAGCAGTTCGAGATGCCACACGATCTACACACGAGTCGATTACCACAGATGCGATGAAATGCATGCGGCATTACGGTGTAACAAACCGTGGTCCAGTTTCTACTCATCTGATTGTGACTGGAAGTTCGGGTTGGAATGCCCATCTTGCAAATGTACTTGAAACATCGTGCAGCCAGGAAGTTATATCAGACAGGGATATTCAGCATATTCAGGCATTGCCGAGCGATATGCTATCTTCAAGTGGCTGGCATATCGCTCTTGGAGCAAGTTTGTCAAGCGTAAACAGTCAAAGACAACGTCGTGGTAGCGACGCCACAGTAAAGGATGCAGCATGAATTTATTGCCGGAACAGTATGTTGAGCGAAGCAAAAACAAAGCGAGAAGTAACCGAGTTTCTATTGCAATAATTATGACACTTTGCGCAGTTGCAGCAGTCGCAACCCATTCACGTATTTTGATGAACTCCTCGGTAGAACATCTTGCAATTTCGCAATCTCGCGCGAACAGTGCTCTTGAACTTGAAGTTGATGCAACATCCTTAGAATTAAAGAAGGCGCGCTTGGAAACGTTTATCAATCGGTACAACAACGAAAAAACAGTGTTTGCAATGGGAGACATCGTTGCAACTATCACAAACATGCTTCCAGACTCTTTCACACTAGAAGATATTTCACTGGATATAGTGCAAACCGAAAAGGGGGAGGCAATTAGTGGGCGTCTTGCTGGTTTTGCTGCAACAGATGAAACTATAGCCTCTCTTGTCTCCGCATTACAATCGCAGGATCCGTTTGCATTTGTAAGCATGGACTACAGTAAATCTCGAACTATTCGAGGGCAGAGGGCTCGTGAGTTTAGAGTAAGTTTTTTAATTGACCTTGAAAGTGACTGGGAAGTTTCAAGATTGGTTGTTGTTGGAGGTGTAGAATGACAGCATCACGTGAACGCTGGATGTTATTTGGCGCATTTATATTAACGGTTCTTTTTGTTTGTTTTTTTATAGTTCCAAACTATCAAAATGCAACCTTTGCATCTGCAGGTGCGATAGAGTTAGAGCTCCGAATTGAACAATTAGAACGGCGCCAAGTTGAAGTTGAAAAAATGCATCAAGATTTTGTTGCAATAAAAAATAAGATCCAGTCGGAGTGCAAATTTGTTCCAACTTCACCCGATACGGCACAAATAGTGAAAGCGCTATCTTTAGAAGTGGATGGTCAATATGTTCTTGACCAGAGTTTTACTACTGGAACATCATCTGCAAAGCTTCAAGAAGACGGTGGATTTTCAGTTCAGCCACTTGCAGTCACTCTGCATGCTGATTTTGATTCAATATTTTCAGTTATAGAAAATGTAGAATCGATGAACCGTCTCATACGAGTATCTTCATTGCGGATTGCCGCGAAAGATGTTGAAAAGGATGGCGAAGTACCAATACTAGATGCTGCAATTGGATTGCATGCTATGTATGACAATGTTGGAGGTTTGAAATGAATAAGAAAATGAGATTAATATGGCAACGATTGATAGCGGATCGAAGACGATTTGGTTTATTTTGTATGTTATTGTTTGTTGGGTTACTTCTTTGGGCAAGAATAATTGTTATCGCAAGGCCGTCCCGAACAGCAGTTGCTGAACCAATGGTTGAAGCATCCGTAGCAACTTTGGTAGCGACAAAGCACATTTCAATACCAGTTGTATTCGAAACGCATCCAGCAAAGAATCCATTTTTAATCGATGATGCATCGTTTCCTTCTCAGAATACGACGACCGATAATACTTCAATGCAATCTACCAATGTAGGCGTAAAAGCAGAGCAGGACATTGTAGATGGCCTTACTCTTGAAGCTATTATGGGCAAAATGGCAATGATCAACGGTCGAGTGATTCAGCAAGGCGAGGTTGTGTTTGTGCAGAATATTCCAGATCCCCTTCGATTAGTCGAATTATCGGGGCGTTCAGTTATCATTTCAGCTGGAAATCGACGATATGAACTAACAATAGTGCCCCCTCGCCGCTGATGGTATGGGTGCCTGCATGGAGACGCACCCGTGAAATACTCACTCTACACTCTATTGTTCTCATTACTTTTTCTAGCGCCACTGTCGACTGCACAAGAAGCAACGGAAGAAGTAGTGATAGACGAATTTGGAACCGTTGACCTCGTTGTTAATGAAACAGAAGTAACGCAAGTTCTTGAAATGCTTGCAATCCAAAGTCGCAAAAATATCATTGCCTCTAATAGTGTGACTGGTGCAGTATCGGCGAATCTCTACGACGTGACCTTTAATGAAGCGCTTGATGCGGTTCTTCGAGTTAATGGATTTGGGTATATTGAAGAGGGAAACTTTGTTTATGTGTACACAATTGAAGAACTCGATACAATTGAAAAAGCTAGGCGTAAGACTGAAAGCAGAATTTTTGAACTTCAATATTTATCTGCTGCAGACGCAGATGAGTTTGTCAAACCACTATTATCTGATGAAGGCAAGGCAGCATTTCGCGGTGATGTCAAAGCCGGGTACAAGCCAACATTAACAGATGGTGGTGGAGATAGTTATGCATGGGCAAGTAAACTTGTAATAAACGATTATCCTGAACATCTTAAAATTATCGCGACATTGTTAGCCGATCTCGACACTGCGCCTACACAAGTAGTGGTTGAATGTACTGTCGTGCAAACAAAAGTAACAGAGGATAACGAATTTGGAGTTGACTTCACTGCTTTGTCAAACATAGCAATCGGACAAGTTGCACTTCCTTTACTGGCAGCAGAGTCCGTTATTCTCGGCCTTGATGAGGTCAGAGGTAAAAGGACGGAAGTAGTTACTTCTACAGTCGGAAATACGGAGCTACCTATTGCAGGGGGACTTAAAGCAGGAATTATCAAGGATCATGTCGGCGCTTTTTTGAAAGTGCTTGATTCAGTCGTTGATACTACTGTAATGGCTCGTCCAAGAATCACATGTTTGAATAGGCAGCGAGCTGAAGTGCTCATTGGTAAACGCGTTGGATATTTATCATCTACACAAACCGAAACAAGCACCATACAAACAGTGGAGTTTCTTGATACAGGTATTCAGCTCGTATTTAGGCCATTTATTTCACCCGAGGGCATGATTAGAATGGAGATTCATCCTAATGTTTCATTTTCACAATTACGCACGGATGCTGGGCAGAGCATCCCAGACGAAATTACACAACAAGTAATGACAAACGTTCGTTGCAGGAATGGCGAAACAATTATCTTAGGTGGATTGTTTAGAGAGTCAACGCAAATTCAGCGGAATCAAGTCCCGTTTCTTGGAGATATTCCAATCATTGGCCTCGCGTTCCGCGGACAAGACGACGCAATTGAAAAAGAAGAAATTATTTTTCTTTTAACTCCGACAATTATTCCTGACGAACGACTTTGGGAAGCGGGTAAGGATTCGCTCGAAATAGTTGAGTCAGTGCGTGTTGGAGCTCGCGCGGGGTTACTTCCATTTAGCAGTGAGCAAATTACTGCAAATTACAATCGCGACGCATTAAATGCCTACCGTGTTGGTGAATTAGATAATGCGTTGTATTGGTCAAATTTATCTCTGCGCAATACGACAGAACAACCAGAAATGATTCGCTTGCGAGAAAAAATTACAAACGAAAAAGAATCTGTTTGGGAACGTGATTTACTTCAAAATCTTTTGCAGCGGGAAAAAGAACTCGCGCAAGCAGATTTGGAGGCACAGCAATGAATCGATTAGTTGCAATTATTGGTGTTGTGATTTTGACAGGATGCGCTGGACCTACAAAGTCAGGCAAAGAGGCAAGAATCAAAGCGCATAGCAGAATGGATGTCGTGAATGCAAATCTTGCGGCACAACAAGCAATGCAACAATTCGAAGTAGGACAGCTAAAAGCAGCAATTGAAACCATAGACGCTGCAATTGAACGCTTCGAAGCAAATGCCGAGTACCACCTCCTTCGAGGAAGAATTTTATTAGAACAGCATAAATTAGATGCTGCAAATAAAGCACTTATCCGCTCTATAGAATTAGATCCAACGAATGCAGAACCACACTATTTTATAGGAATTTTATATCAACGATGGTCTGATGATGCCTCTGCATTAGCTTCTTACAAAAAAGCAATGGAATGTAATGAGACACACCCACAATTTTTACTTGCTGCAGCAGAATCTTACGTTGCCCTTGGGCAAATGGAAGAAGCAATTGCTCTTTTAGATAATTCAGGAAAAGAATTTCAACATCAACCGTCGGTGATGGCTTTAATTGGTCACATTCATTTGCGAAATGGCAACCCGAAAGAAGCATCGAAGTTTTTATCTAATTCACGATTACTTGGCAATGATGACACGGAAGTATTAACCCTGCTTGCAACAGCTCAATACAATGCAGGTGAATATGCTCAGTGTTTATCAACTCTTGTGCAGTTGGAGCAATTTTTTGAACTGTCTTACACTTTTCAACGTTTTCGAGGCAAGTGTTTAGCGGCAACAGGTCGCCAAATTCAAGGCAGAGATATTTGCCTGAAGGTAACAAAGCAAACACCCGACGACGCTGGTGCTTGGGTGGATCTTGGCTTCATCGCTTGGGAAATGGGTGATTACAAGAGAGTGGCGAGATGTGGCAAGAAAATTAGTGAGCTTGAACCCGATTATGCAGAGGGGCCGTTGTTTGAAGGCATCGCTGCTTTGCATGAAGGGGACGTGAATAATGGGATGAAATTACTCGCGCAAGCACAGTCCGATAACACCTTTAATGGCATTGATTCCTTGCTTCAATGTTATAGAAAATCAACAAAATTAAGTGTACAAACGCCAATTACACCGAATATGAGGGCAAATTTAGTCGAAGGTGCTCTTGGACATCCAGTTGCGCAGGTTGAGAAAAACTTGCCAATTGTGGGTGTTGCTCAAGATTACCCTCTTGCCCCCTAGACGTGATCGTCGACTTGGGCATGAACAACCCAAGCAAGGCGCCACGTGTTTACTGACCCAATTTCAATCCTACTCTTTACCGTAACACTGCTCTTAGCAGCGATGTCGATTATTGTTGCATTGAAATTGAAAGCGCGCGAATCGGCAGCGGTTGTTGCGATGCAAATTGCGAAACAGGATGCAGAAGAAGCGTGTTACGCTCTTGACTCCGCAAAAATTCATGCTTGTATTGATCGCACTCATAGGCGACAAGTTGAATCCGTTTTTAATGTTCTTCGTGATGCTGTAATTGTTATTGATGCACATGGGGAAGTTTTGCACGTCAATGAAATTGCATCAGGATTACTAAACGTGTCAATAGAATCTGCAACTGGAAAACCGATTACTGAAGTCGTTGTGGATCACCAACTTGCTTCGACTATATCTGATGCTCGAAGTGGGCTGCCAAAAGAAGGCCGGCAGTACGAACAAGAAATAAAGAATGACGAAGAAACGGTGGCATACGAGGTTCATCTGCAATCGGTGGGGCATCAGGATGAAGCGATGCATGCAGTTGTAACAGTGCTTCGCGACTTGTCACGTGAGAGAGAAATTGCCCGTCTCAAGAGTGATTTTGTTTCTAAGGCAAGTCATGAACTTAGGACTCCTCTTTCGTCCATCTCAGCATATATTGAAATGCTTGTTGATGGAGATGCACAAAACGAAGAAACGCGACAGGAGTTTTACGGTGTAATTACAACGGAAACACAACGTCTTCAGCGAATGATAAATAACTTGCTGAACATCAGTCAAATCGAAGCTGGGCTGATGCATATTGATCGAATACGGGTGGACTTTCAAGAACTTGTTGAGCGCGCCGTTACAAATATGAAACCGCAAGCACAAGAGAAAAATCTGGAAATTCATTCTCAAATCGCAGAGGTTGATTTGTCGATTGTTGGAGATGGCGACATGCTCTATCAGGTTATTGTTAACCTTCTTTCGAATGCAATTAAATACACGCCTGAAGGTGGTCGTATTACTGTTGCTGCAGATACCGACAACCTGACTAGAAGTTTACATTTCAGTGTATCTGATACGGGTCTTGGTATTGCTCCAGATCAAACGGACAAAGTATTTGATAAGTTTTATCGTGTAGAAAATTATCGACACGTTGCACAGGGCACGGGTCTTGGACTAAACCTTTGCAGGCATATAGTAGAAACATTACACAGTGGACAAATTGGCCTGGAATCAACTCTGGGCATGGGTTCTAAATTTTGGTTCTCTATTCCATCAGAACGAGGTCAACGAAAGGCAGCATGACAAAAGCGCATACCATTTTAATTGTTGATGACGAAGCGCATATTTTGCAAGTGCTTTCTCTGAAATTACGCAATTGTGGATATTCCATTACGACTGCAGTTGATGGAGAAGATGCGTTGTATCAAGTAAAGACGTGCTTACCAGACCTTATTATTACAGATGTGCAAATGCCCTATATGAATGGGCTCGAATTTGCCCATGAATTATCAAAAGATAGCAAGACTGCACACATTCCTGTTGTAGTGCTAACAGCAAGAGGTCATACGCTCGAAACTAGTGATACGGATATACCGAACGTACGGAAGGTGTTAAGTAAGCCATTCAGTCCTCGGGGGATTGCCGAATTATGCGAACAACTGCTTGCAAATGTACCAATCCGTGCTTCAGAAAAGCGAGATGCTGCATGAACGTAACTAACTTTACATCACCTACGAATACTGTTCCTTCAAAATTTACAACATTGATGCGAGATGCTGGGATGGTTATGTTGCACTGCGATTCAAAGGGAAGACTTGTTTCAAGCGAACAGAGCGATTGGCTTATTGATCTATTAAGCGCATCGCCCCTTGTGCGCCTTGCGATCACAACAAACTGTGCGACATGGAATACACAAGATATTTTGCAAATATCTGAAGCTTTTCAAGGTGTTTGGCTTGTGCCGGCACGAAAAACAAACAGTCGTCGCGATGGTGGTTTTGTAATCGGCGTAATTGTGACGGATGCACTTTGCACGAGCGAGTATATCCATGCCCTTTGCCAAGCTAGCGGTGCTGATACCACAGTAATTAAAGACATGTTGCTTTCTTTGTCGCCTGTAGCGTCACACGATGTTAAAAGAATTGCCTCCATGTTTCAATTTGCATGGAATGCTCAATCAGCGAGTGATTTGAATCAGTCCACTATGGAGTCAATCGGCCAAGAGCTTGCTGACTCATATGAAGAGATTAATTTGCTTTACACAATTACAGGTAGCATGAATTCAGTGAAAAATCCAAAGCGATTTATTGAACTTGCATGCAACGAACTTCTTCAAACACTTCCGTACGAATGGATTGGAGTACAATTTCGTATAGGCGACCGCCTTCCACGAATTGGTAGTGAGCTTGTTTTTGCAGGCAATGCACCAGCAGAAGTTTCTGAGTACGTTTGCTCTATTACAAACGATATTGGAAATACGCCAATAATCTCGAACGGTGATGACCTTGTTTCAAATCGTCTTGGAAAGGCAACGATCATCGAGCCAATTTTGAGTGATGGTGATGTTATTGGTGTTCTCGTTGCGGCAAATAAACAAGGAAATGATTCGGAAGCATCCTCGGTTGATATTAAATTATTGTCCGCTACAGCGGCACAAATCGCTATTTTCCTTGAAAATGCCCTTTTATACGAAGATTTAAGCGCTACATTCCTCGGAACACTCGAAGCATTAACTGCCTCAATTGATGCGAAAGATAAGTACACCAGTGGCCATTCTCTACGGGTGGCATTATTAACCGCACAACTTGCTGAAGAAGCTGGTCTTGATGCAGAGCAGGTCGATCGATATCGCATTGCTGGCTTAGTGCATGACATTGGAAAGATAGGCGTTCCAGAACATGTCCTTGCTAAAAAGGGTGGCTTGACGAGCGGGGAGTTTGCTGAGATTCAAAAGCATCCTGAAATTGGAGCGAAGATCCTAAAAGATATCCCTCAGATGGAAGACATTCTTGGTGGCGTTTTGCACCATCATGAGAAATTTGGTGGGGGTGGTTATCCACATGGAATTTCAGGAAATGACATTCCGCTTGTTGCTCGGATGATTTCACTTGCCGATACGTTTGACGCGATGTCATCGAGTAGGACCTACCGCAACGCAATGAACAGGAATTCGGTTCTAGACGAAATGAAACGAGTTGTTGGCTCCCAGTTTGATCCAGAACTCGCAGAACTATTCTTCGCACTTGATTTTTCAAAGTGGGAACAATTGATGATTGAGCACCATGTAGGTCGTCCTATAACTAACCAAAGGAACGCAGCATGAATATTACCTCTGAATCACATCTAGCAGCAACCGTTATCTGCATTAAAGGCGACTTAACCGCGGATGATACGGATTGCTTTCAACGCGATGTTCGGGAAACTAACGAACATTTTAGATCCAACGTAATCATCGATTGTTCGGGACTTGGTTTAATTGATTCTGTTGGGCTTGAGTCGCTTCTCTGGTTGTCCGATGAACTTAATAGAGCGGGGAATAAGCTTCGTTTTGCGTTCGTTCCAACAACGATTGAGCGAGTGTTTGAATTAACACGATTGAATCGTGTATTTAGCGTCCACGAATCGGTAGAACAAGCAGCGCGGAGTTTTGCATAA
Organism: Phycisphaerales bacterium; assembly: GCA_014238785.1. GTDB lineage: Bacteria > Planctomycetota > Phycisphaerae > Phycisphaerales > SM1A02. Next base: position 55,202 of record JABAAL010000047.1, read on the forward strand.
GTAAGTATGAAGCCTTTACCAGACAATTCGACATCATCTTTAACGGCACAAGCACCGCTTGGACAGTTGTTATTGGGTAAAGGTGTTTTGTCCCAGGATCAACTTGACAGAGCACTTGAACAACAAAAAAATTGTGATGAACGGAAGTTAATCGGAGAAGTTCTTGTTGAAATGGGCTTAGCTGACAATCGCACCGTACTTGAAACACTTGCCCAAGCGTACGGCATCCCTTTTGCTTCTGATACCGCGCGTCTTGCCGATCCAAAAGTAATTGAAGTCTTGCCACGCGAATTTCTTCAAGAGCATGGCGTCTTGCCAATGTTCCTTGTGCGTGATGTTCTCACCGTTGCAGTAAGCGAACCAGCGAATCTGTATCTATTGGAAGAAATAGAAAGACGAACTGGATATACAACGCAAATTGTAGCTGCAACTTCGGATGATATAGAATCCGCGCATCAATCATATCTTCCTGCGGCAAATGTTTTTGTCATCGACGAAATATATGAAGACATTGATGAACATGACTTTGCGGTAATCGAACAAGATGCTACTGAACTTGCAGACCTTGAAGAAGATGCGGGTCATGGTCCAGTAGTAAAACTCGTTAACTTCTTAATTTATTCTGCAGTGCAAGAAGGTGCTTCGGACATTCATATTGAACCAGATGACCGCATGCTTCGCGTTCGGTATCGTGTTGACGGCAAACTCTACGAAAAAATACAACCGCCTTACAAAATGCAGCAAGCAATTGCGAGCCGAATCAAAATTATGGCAAACCTCGATATTTCAGAACGTCGTCTTCCGCAAGATGGCGACTTCAATGTCATGATGGATGGTCGTCCAATCGACTTGCGAGTTTCAACCATGCCAAGCAAGTATGGCGAAATCGTTGTTATGAGAATTATTGACAGCAAAAATAATCGCCTATCGCTTGATAGTTTGGGCTTTAATGAACAAATGCTAATCGATTGGAAGAGTATCGTTGAGCAACCAAACGGCGTTGTACTTGTAACGGGACCAACGGGTTCAGGTAAATCAACCACGCTGTACTCGGTTTTGTCACAATTTGATACTGATGAAATTAACGTAGCAACGATTGAAGATCCAATCGAAGCACAAATCCGTGGGATCAACCAATCACAAATTAACGAACGCGCTGGCTTTACTTTCTCGACTGCCTTGCGTTCAATGCTTCGTCAAGATCCAGATGTATTGATGGTTGGCGAAGTTCGTGATTCGGATACTGCTGCAATCGTTTCCCAAGCCGCATTGACAGGACACCTTGTCTTCTCGACGCTGCACACTAACGATTCGATATCTGCAGTTACTAGGCTAGTCAATCTTGGCATTGAGCCCTATCTTGTTGCTGCAACGGTTCGTGGCGTCCTTGCGCAACGACTCGTGCGTAAAATTTGCCCACACTGTAAAACCGCCTGGAACGGTGAAGACGCGGTACGTAGTGCATGCGGTGGCGGTGAATATTACATAGGCGCTGGTTGCAATCGTTGCCGAGGTACTGGATTTGCTGGGCGAATTGGCATATTTGAATTACTTATTCCAAGCAATGAAATACTTGAGGCAATTGGCAGGGGAGCCTCGCTCCAGGAATTGCGAACACTTACTTCGCACGCAACGCTTCGCGTTGATGGACTTGAAAAAGTTGCTAAAGGTCTAACGACACCTGAAGAAGTGCTTTGCGCAACAAGGAGTATCAGCTCGTGACCGCATTACTAGCAAAAGAAACATTCGCCTGGAAAGCGCGTGATATTCATGGCCGCGAAATGACCGGATCGCAAGTTGCCTCAAATGAAGATGAAGTAGCAAATGTCCTTCGGACGCAGGGGTTATTTATTACTGCGATTGATCCAGAGCCGCTGCTTCGGGGCGATGTCGAATCGGGCAAGGATGTCATAATGACTACCATCGCGCAACGTCGCGTAAAGCAAGATGACGTCATTGCATTTTGTCAGCAGCTTGCAGTAATGCTTGAAACGGGTGTTTCACTTTCGGAGTCACTTGAAGCACTTGCAACGCAAACGAAACAAAAAGAGTTTAGAGATGTACTTAACAGTGTGTACGCTGATGTGTGTGGCGGCGACGCGCTGTCGACAGCGCTTGCTCGCCGTAGACGAGTTTTCCCACGAATTGTTGTAAGTCTGGTTCGTGCCTCAGAGTTGTCCGGTACCCTCCCAATGATGCTCGAACGTGTTGCAAGTTATTTGTCACGAGAGCGTAAAACGATTCGAGAAGTAAAAGGTGCGATGACATATCCGATGATTATGGGTTTCACAGCAGTAGCGGTAACATCGCTCATCGTGACTTTCGTGCTGCCACGCTTTGCAAAAATATACGAGATGCGTTCCGCAACACTGCCTATGCCTACCAAGATTCTCATGGGCATCAGCGACGGTTTGCTAGGTACGTGGATGTACTGGATTCCTGCGCTAATTGCGATACTTGTTGCTGCTGTTTTTTGGTATAAAACATCAAGTGGAAGAAATTTCTTTGATTGGTTAAAACTAAGAACCCCAGTTGTTGGTCCCATGTTTAGCCAACTCTACACAACACGCGCTTCGCGAACGCTTTCAACGTTGCTTGCAGCGGGAGTTGGTGTGCTTGATGCAATTGGTATATGCCGAGATGTAACAAATAACGTGCAGTTTGATCGACTTTGGACGGACATGGAAAACAATGTTCGCAATGGTTATGCGCTAAGCGATGCAGTATTTGATTCGCCATATGTTCCCTCATATGTTGCATCGATGATGGCTTCGGGTGAACGTTCAGGTAGACTTCCAGCAGTGATGGATCGGGTTGCGAGTTTTACAGATGAAGAACTTGAGTCACGCGTAAAAAGTGTGAGTGCACTCATTGAACCACTTATGATTCTCGTTATGGGCGGTGTTGTTGGTGGCGTTGCGATTGCAATGTTACTCCCAATTTTCAGCATGTCCAAGGTCATTTCTGGAGGGTAAGACGGCCTTGCTCGGGACAGAATCTCATTTAAGTTGCTTTTGGAATTGCAATTACTTGTTAGTAACGCACACAAAACAATTTGTGAACAAACTATTGGGGGGACAGTCTCGTCGCAAGACAAGAATTCTAATGTACTAGTTCCAAAGTCAACCACGCCTCAAGCGCTTCACGGATTTCATCCGCGCTTTTCGCAAGACGAACACGTTCTTTAAGTGGTTTAATATGACCAAGCGTTCTGCCGTATAACGCAATGCGATTCGTGATGCAGTGCAACGCAGATCGTTCGCCACGATGTTCTAAAATCAACTCGAGATGGCGAAGAATGATTTTGATTTTCATGTTGCGATCTCGAAAAATCGGGGTTTCGCCACGGAGTGATTTTGAAATATCATCAAAAATCCACGGCTCTTTCATCGAGTGTCGTCCAACCATCACGCCGTCGCAATTTGTGTATTCAAACATACGTTGCGCACTTTCTGGCGAATTGATGTCACCGTTACCAATCACAGGAATGGATACTGCTTCGACGACTTTCGCGATACCGTCAAGGCATGATCTTCCAGAAAACTTTTGGCTCGTTGTTCGACCGTGCACGGTGATTGCTTGGATACCAGAATCTTCTAAACGTTTTGCAAGGTCAGGCGCGGTGAGTTCATTTTCTCCCCAGCCGAGTCGAACTTTTGCTGTTACAGGAACTCCGTCGCATGCATCGATAATTTGCTTTGCAAGGTTTGCGGTTCTTCCGGGAGTCTTCAGCAACAACGATCCTCCGTTTTTTTTGCAAACCTTATCAATGGGACATCCCATATTGATGTCAATTAGCGTTGCACCTTGTTCAACAGCCCATGCTCCAGCCTGGGGAAGTGGATCTTCGACATTGCCATAGACCTGCACGGAAAGGGGTCTGTCGTCTGGGTGTAGTTTTGCTTTTTCGCAAACAGCTGGAATCCGCCGTGCAATCGCTCTTGAATTTAATAGTTCTGAACCAGCTAATCCAACACCGCCGAGTTCACGGCAGAGAAGTCGAAATGGCAAATCGGCAATCCCCGCCATTGGCGCAAGGAAGACAGGGGACTCAAGTTTGACAGAACCAATTTGCATTTGTGCCATTCTGGCATATTCGTCACTGAAAAACCATCTTTAAACATAAAAAACTGGCATTATTTTCCGAACTTTCGTGGGCACAATTGGCATCGTAGTTGCGTATTAGTAGGTAGCAATGGCATCATCCCATCGAGGAATGCCCAAGCAGAAGGAGATATTATCATGTCAAAAATTATAGGTATTGACCTAGGAACAACGAACTCGGTAGTTGCCATCATGGAAGGTGACCAACCTAAAGTTCTCATTAACAGTTCGGGTAACCGAACTACACCATCCGTTGTTGGGTTTACCGACAAGGATGAACGCCTTGTTGGACAGCCAGCACGTCACCAACAAGTGACAAACCCCACCAACACCGTCTTCTCGGTGAAGCGGTTCATGGGCAGGCTACACAACGAAGTACAATCTGAAGAAACAATGGTGCCTTACGGCGTCCTTGGTGGCGCAGACGATCTTGTAAAGATTGGAGTGCGCGATAAAGAATACACACCATCGGAAATCGCAGCAATGATTCTTGGTGAACTGAAGAAAGTAGCCGAAGATTATCTTGGCGAAAAAGTTGACCGTGCAGTTATTACTGTACCGGCATACTTTAACGATGCGCAACGCCAAGCAACAAAAGATGCTGGCGAAATTGCTGGATTGACTGTTGAACGAATCATCAACGAGCCAACTGCAGCAGCACTTGCGTATGGTCTTGAAAAGAAAACAAATTCAAAGATAGCTGTCTTTGACTTGGGCGGTGGCACGTTTGACGTTTCCATCCTCGATATTGGCGATGGCGTTTTTGAAGTGCTTGCAACAAATGGCGACACCCACCTTGGTGGTGATGATTTTGATCAACGACTTATTGATTACATCGCCGATGAATTCAAGAAGCAAGAATCAATGGATCTTCGCACAGATCCAATGGCATTACAACGTTTGAAAGAAGCTGCTGAAAAAGCGAAGTGTGAACTTTCACAACAAAAAGAAACTTCGGTGAACCTGCCATTCATTACTGCGGACCAAAATGGTCCAAAGCACTTGCAGGCCACTATTACTCGTGCAACGTTTGAATCCATTTGCAGCGATTTGTTTGACCGACTCCGTAAGCCATGCTTGTCAGCACTTAAAGATGCTGGTCTTGATGCTTCTGGCGTATCGGACATCGTGATGGTTGGCGGATCGACTCGAATTCCAAAGGTACAGGAAATCACAAAAGAGATTTTTCAAACTGCGGAACTTGATAAGTCGATTAACCCAGACGAAGTGGTTGCAGTTGGTGCAGCAATTCAAGGCGGCGTACTTTCTGGCGACGTAAAAGACGTTCTTCTCTTGGACGTTACACCGCTCTCACTTGGTGTTGAAACACTCGGCAGTGTGATGACTAGCTTGATTGAACGTAACACGACAATCCCAACTTCAAAGAAGGAAACATTCTCGACCGCTGCAGACAGCCAGTCTTCAGTAACGATTCATGTTCTTCAAGGCGAACGAGAGTTTGCTGCGGATAACCGTTCGCTTGGTCGCTTTGACCTTACGGATATTCCACCAGCACCTCGCGGTACTCCACAGATTGAAGTTGAATTTGCAATCGATGCAAACGGCATTTTGAATGTTTCAGCAACGGACAAAGCAACAGGTAAAACCCAACAGATCGAAATCAAGGGTTCCTCTGGTTTGAACGAAGACGAAATTGAAAAGATGAAGCTAGATGCAGAAGCACATGCTGAAGATGACAAGGCTCGGCGCGAACTTGTTGAAACGAAAAACAAAGCTGAAATGATGATGCATGAGACCAAGAAATCCATGGATGAACATGGTGATAAGATTTCGCAAGAAGCTCGTGGTTCGATTGAATCAGCGCTCTCCAACCTTGAAGAAAAACTCAAGGGTGACGACAAAGAAGCAATCGAAGCAGCACTAACAGCACTTGCTGGCGTTGCCGAAGAACTTGGCAAGGCTGTGTACGAAGCAACGGCAGCAAAGGCAACTGAAACCACCGGAACTCCCGGAACCGGCGAAGCTAGTGATGGCGAATGTTGTGGTGGCGATGGCGAAGACTGTTGCAACAATGGCGACGATGTCATCGACGCTGAGTACGAAGTTAACGAAGATTAATTCGTAAACCCTGCCTCCCTCCCTCGGAATCATTTTTTGGTTCCTCGCAGAGCTCCTCGCAAGAGGGGCTCTGTCTCTATTGGTGTTTAAATATCACAAGGATAATTAATGATCTTTAGTTTCTTCGCCTTCCACGGTAAGCCGTGCAGGGTGCCCGAACCAGGAGTTGATATCTGCCTCGCCGTACTGATCCTTGAGAATATCTACAACTTCTTCCATAGACCCCTCTGCATTTGCCCACCCATTAAAAACATCAGGAAAATCGACACTGCAGTTTGAGCACTTCTTCTTGTTATCAAAACGGATTGGGCACCAGAATGATTCAACGTTACGTAGCATTTCTGATCCAAGCGACCACACGCCCGTCATCCAGTCGCAATACAGACACCAAATCAAATCGTGACCAACTAAGTTTTCAAACTTATACCGTCCAACGCGAACCCATTCAGACTGTTTATATTTTGGAAACCGAATAAGCCAAACCAAAAACGGATAGACGAGTAATTCGGCGGCGCGTACACAGATAAAGACTGGTACAGCAAATGCTGTAATCCACACAGCGAGAAAGTTTCTCCAAGGTCCAACGAGTGCATTCAAGAATTTGACAATGCGTGGTCCTTTTCGTGCCTGTGGATGTGCAAGCCCGTGGAGCGTTGTCCATATCATGACTGCAAGTACCTGCGCAAGCACTGAAGCGCCCAGACCAATCCAGCCGCCAAACACAGGGCCAAGAATAAGAGGCAACGCGGTGAAGTAGCCAACAACGATATCCAAGCCAGGAGCGACACACAGCCATTGCGAGAATGCCTTGCCCGGTGCGCCTAGCCTTGGAATAAGGTGCAAGAAACCCGCAACTACCATTAAGGAGCCAAGCGTGATCCCGCCAATACAAATGCCATTACATATATAGTTGTACATGCTGAAGATGGTAACAGGTGTAGAATGTCAGTCGATGCTTATTCTCACTGCACTTCAAGAAGAAATTCCTACCCTACACAGGGAAGACCGCGTTTTTGTGACGGGGCTTGGTAAAGTCAATGCCACGTTGCAAGCGACGAAATTGATCTTGGAACATACACCAAATTTAGTGGTAAATTTTGGCACAGCAGGATCAATTTCTCGTGAGCATGGACAAGGGTTAGTCGAATGCACTGGCTTTATCCAACGGGACATGGATTGTTCACCTCTTGGTTTTGATAAATATGTAACCCCGTATGAAGAGGAGCATCATTTGATTGGCTCGTCTGAAATAGTATGCGGCTCTGGCGATAATTTTATGACAGATGCTGGCGAACTTCCCGGTGCAGGAGTTCATATAGTTGATATGGAGGCATACGCAATTGCGAAAGTGTGTCGAAACTTGGGAGTTCAATTTCGCTGCTTTAAATATATCAGCGACAACGCTGATGAAAACGCTGGCGATGATTGGTCAACCTTTGAGCACGCCAAAGCGGAAAAGTTGTTTATTGAGCAACTAGCATCGATTCGCGAGAGAATTAATTCGCCCAGGACCAGTTAATTCTCCTACAATATGTGGATGACAACCTCCGAATTAACAGTAAAAACTACACCGATTTCGTCTGCGACTATTCAGTCGTTTCGAGATGCTTTTGAACAGGATTTATCTGCAAAATCATCGCAAAATGCAGTAACGCAAACAACTATTGACGACGTTGCGATGGTCCGCGACATTGTGCAGGGAACAGATTTTTCGTTCTCGACGCATCTCGATGATTGGAAAGTAACAAACCAAAGAAAGTCTGGACGATGTTGGCTCTTTGCGGCCCTCAATATGCTTCGGGTACCTGCGATGAAAAAGATGCACGTCAAAGAGTTTGAATTTAGTCAAAACTGGGCGATGTTCTGGGACAAATTTGAACGGGCCAACTGGTTTTTACAACACATCATCGAAACAGCGGATAGGGATGCCGATGATCGTACTGTTGCGTTTTTATTGAGCGATCCAATTGGTGACGGTGGTCAATGGAATATGTTTGTCAATGTCGTAAAGAAACACGGTCTTGTCCCAAAATCAGCAATGCCCGAAACGGAGAGTTCCTCTTGCACAATGAAGATGAATATGATTCTCAAATGGAAACTTCGAGATGGCGCTGAACAAATTCGCACAAGCGGTGCTGATATGGAATCGACAAGGCAAGAAATACTTTCGGGTATTTGGCGCATACTTTGTATTCACCTTGGCACGCCACCTACAAAGTTTATGTGGCAGTGGCAAGATAAGGATAATAAGTTCCACCGCAAAGGCGAAATGACGCCGCTGGAGTTTGCCAGTGAATATATTGAAACACCGCTCGATGAATATGTTTGCGTTGTTAATGATCCGCGGGAAAGTTCACCCTTGATGGCAACCTACACAGTTGAATGTCTTGGTAATGTTGTTGGTGGGGATTTGGTGAAGTATCTAAACATCGACACAGCCCAGATGAAGTCCCTTACGCAACAAATGCTTGAAGACAACAAGCCTGTTTGGATGGGGTGTGATGTGGGAAAAATGTTTAGACGAGATATTGGCATTTGGGACGCTGACCTCTTTGACTTTGAAAGTGTCTACGGAACAGACCTAGGTTTAGACAAGGCTCAAAGACTTACGTACCATCAAACGCTCATGACGCACGCTATGTTGTTTACAGGCGTAGATGTGCACGATGGTGTTGCAGTAAAGTGGCGCATTGAAAATTCGTGGGGCGACGATGAAGTCGGCGTAAAAGGATTTCAAACGATGAACGACTCGTGGTTTGATGAGTATATGTTTGAAGTCGCAATTGAAAAGAAATACTTGTCGCCCGAATTGCTTTCCGCTTGGAGCGAGGACCCAACGGTACTTTCACCTTGGGACCCAATGGGCTCCTTAGCAAAGTAAATCTACTACGCCTGCTCCGCCTAGTACCAAACTTACAACGCCGTTGAGTGTAAAAAAGGTGAGTGCGATTTTTGTCGTTCCCCATTTTTTAACCGTGAAATGCTCGTAGGTTAAAAGTCCGGCGATGACAAATACTGCACTCAAAAAGAACCAACCAAGTTTGGGTTCGGTGGTGGCAACACCAAACAGCAGGGCAACGCATAGACAGTGCAAAAACTGACTGATGAGCATTGCAGGTTTCACGCCAAGGGACGCTGGCATACTCTTGAGGTTGTCACGCTTGTCACACTCCACATCTTGCAAAGCGTAAATAATGTCAAAGCCCGCGACCCAGCAAAGTACCGCTCCAGAAAGGAGCCAAATCGGTAAGTGCAAAAGTGTTTCGGGCTCAATGGCAATTGCTGCAGCAAGTGGGCTTAGTGCAAGTGAAGCACCTAGATATATATGGCAGAGCCATGTAAAACGCTTAAGGTGTGGATAGGTAACGAGACACAAGAGAACAGGAACGGATAAGTTGAGGGGCCATTGGTTATCCCAGAGTGTAAAGAGACCGGATAAAGCAACAAAGAGAATGGCATTAACAAACGCATAGACAACAGCAATTTTGATTGAGACTTCGCCAGAAGCAATAACGCGTTGATTTGTCCGAGGGTTTTGGGAATCGATGTCCTTATCGAAGATACGGTTTGCAAGCATTGCTACATTTCGAGCAAAGAACATGCAACCTACAACGAGTAGAAGTTGCCATAAAAACGTGCTCCACTGCATGTTGCCCTCGTTTGTTGCAGCTATAAACCCACCAAGAATTGCAAATGGCATGGCGAAGATAGTGTGGGCAATCTTGATATCGGCGAGGAGTTTCGTTATTGCAGATGGCATACCTCAAGCATGATAGAATCTCCAGACCATGGCAGCGCCAAAAACAGCAATTGTTCCTACAAGAAGTGAAGATTATCCGCAGTGGTACCAAGAGGTAATTAAGGCGGCGGACCTTGCAGAAGCATCACCGGTTCGTGGTTGTATGGTGATCAAGCCGTGGGGGTATGGTCTCTGGGAGAATATCCAGCAGAATCTTGATAGACGCTTCAAAGCAACGGGGCATAAGAATGCTTATTTTCCCCTCTTTATACCGCTGAGTTTCTTGCAGCGAGAGGCAGATCACGTCGAAGGTTTTGCAAAAGAATGTGCTGTTGTGACGCACCACCGACTTGAACCAGATGCCGATGGGAAGTTGCAACCAGCGGGTGAACTTGAAGAACCCTTAATTGTTCGACCAACATCGGAAACAATTATTGGCGAAATGTTTAGTAAGTGGATTGAATCGTATCGCGACTTGCCACTTTTAATAAACCAATGGGCAAACGTTGTTCGTTGGGAGATGCGAACAAGATTATTTTTGCGCACAGCCGAATTTCTTTGGCAAGAAGGACACACGGCGCATGCCACTGAAGAAGAAGCAGTTGAAGAGACATTGATGATGCTCGACATCTATAAGGACTTTGCAGAAAGCACGATGGCAATGCCGGTGATCACTGGTGCTAAAAGTGATGGCGAACGCTTTCCGGGCGCGGTTGATACATATTCCATTGAAGCAATGATGCAAGACGGCAAAGCATTGCAGTCGGGGACGTCGCATTTTCTTGGACAAAACTTTTCAAAAGCGCAAGATATATCATTCCAAAACGACAACAAAGAGGTTGAGTTTGCATGGACAACGAGTTGGGGTGTTTCTACAAGGCTAATTGGTGGCCTCATCATGACGCATGCTGATGACGACGGTATGGTAATTCCTCCACGTCTTGCACCATCGCACATTGTTATTATTCCGATTACATTTAAAGCAGACGATCCAGAAGCAATATTGAATTACTGCCACAAACTCGCAGACGATGTAGGCGTTTTGAATTACCACGGACGAAGCGTGACTGTTGAAATTGATAACCGCGATATTCGAGGCGGAGAAAAAACTTGGAGTTGGATTAAAAAGGGGATTCCAATTCGGTTGGAAGTTGGTCCTCGAGACATGGAAAACGATTCAGTTTTTATGGCACGTCGCGACAAAGGTCCAAAAGATAAACAAGGCGTTCCGCGCGAAGAGTTCATCGCTACGGTAACGGACATCCTTGATGAAATGCAACAAGGATTATTTGACCGAGCGCTTGCTCGCCGCGAAGAAGCAACGAAAGTTATTGATACCAAAGAAGGTTTTTATGACCACTTCCAAGGAGACGGGGCTGGTTTTGTATATGCGCATTTTTGTGGCGACCCTCCCATTGAAGAACAGATTAAAAGTGACTTGAAGGTGACGCTCCGTTGCATTCCACTTGTTGGGCACGACGAAGAGGGTACGTGTATCTTTACGGGCAAACCCTCAAAACAACGTGTTCTGTGGGCTAAATCTTACTAATCGAGTCTTTTCTTGATAAGAGCTTCGGGGGGAGAAATATTGGCTGTTGGTAATTACTTGAAGCAAGCAAAATAGAACAAAAATTACCGAGATGGCGACAATCGGACACCCTGTAGCGTTCCCTGTAAAGAGGGTTATTATGCATGCTGTAATCAACCGCAGATGCATTCTGGACTTACTACCCAATGCCAACGGCCAGTTGGCGGGGGTCTAGAGTCATTTTCTTATTTTGCAACTGTAAGCACTAATTCGTAATAAACGGCACTTTTTACGAATTCTTTTTAAAAAACATTATCGGCTCAAGCAGTAGCTTGGGGGCGACCGATGTCTACTAACCGCCAATGGTGGGCGGCGGTCCACGAAAAACTCGGTTGTTGCTGGAAGAGCAATAATCGTTTTTTCTTGGGGGGGGTTGCTAGTTTTGAAGTGTGAGGTAATCTAATAGTATGAACATTGCAGGATCAATTCCATTTTCCTTCGCACAAGCGTATGGAGCACAGCGAGCAACACATGTTGCCAAGGCAGTTGTTGCACAATCTGTTCAACAACTCGTTGCTGGGCAAGTTTCGGGTAAGGTGCACTTCGATGGTATTGGCGTTGATGTTTCGAACTCGCAACCGCTTCAACTGTATACGCGCACGGCAGATTGCATCGAAGCGGCGACACGAATTGCAACTGGACAACATCTAGATATTCAGGTTTAACTTGTGACGAGACTGGCAAAAGTGCTGAAAACAATCACGCGGGTCGTTTTTTTGAAGGAGACAATTCCAGTATTTCTCTGTGACTCGGTGGCGTTTCTGATGCAACAAAAACTAGTGTGCAAGTCGTAGTTTGTCGGGTACATCAAAACGTAAAACAGCGGTGCCTTTTGGCATACTCATTATTGCGTTTGTGACACCCGTTGGAAGTAAGATTGTTGTGCCAACAGGCGCATCAAGTGGAACAGCGTGTGTAATCTTCGCGTGGCCTTCAACGACCATAAGTACAACTGGTGTTTCATCAATGACTAGTTCAAGTTCGGTGTCTACTCTCGCTTCGACGCGCTCAATAGAAAAGAACGGCGTGTCGACAAAATGTGTTGTCAGAAAGTCACCGCTTTGTAATGATTCGGGTTGGGTGAACGTTAATGAGGGTGCATCGAAGTCGATACATTCCATCGCTTGGTTGACATGCATCTCTCGGCCGATTCGTCCCCAATCCCACACTCGAAACGTGGTGTCACTTGGTGTTTGTACTTCGGCAACAAGCACGCCAGCCCCAAGGGCGTGGCACGTACCACTTGGCAGGTAATAACATTCACCTTTTTTTACATCTATTGCGTTGAGCAATTCGGGAACAGTATCGTTTGCTAATGAAGTGCGAAGAGTTTCTTCTGTTGTGCCTTCTCTCAATCCCACATAGATACGCCCTTCTGGGGTTGTGTCAAGAATAATCCAAGCTTCGCTTTTGAGATGTGCTTCTTGGTGCGATTTTGCGTATGCAACACTTGGGTGCACTTGTACCGAGAGGTTATCGCAGGCATCAAGGAACTTAATAAGCAATGGAAAATTTCCCTCTAGCGTATTTCCAGCAAGAGGGCCATTGGAGATCACGCTTCGTCCATCTTGAATCGACGCAGGTAAATCAGCAAGTTCCCATGACTCGCCAATTGAGATGCTATCGGGAAGTTTTTTGCCGAACCGTTCAAGCGTACGCCCGCCCCAGACTTTTTCTTTCAAAATTGGCTCAAACGTAAGTGGGTACGGTTCCATCACATCATCATGCCAGTGATCTTGGCTTCAAAGACAAATTGACCATCGACAAAACCTTGCGCGTCACAAACAAATCTGCGACGCTGGAACTTGCGAATTTTAGAAGAGAGAACGAGTGTGCATCCAGGAAGAACTTGACCACGAAAGGAACACTCATCGCACCTTGTAAAGCCCATGAAGTGGTCGACTTCGGCGTTTAAGTGATACAGGATGCTGCTGATTTGTGCCGCGGCTTCAATCATTAACACGCCTGGATAAATAGGGCGACCTGGAATGTGTCCAGCGATCCAAAATTCGTCATCTTTGACTTCTTTAATACCAACAGCGGTTTGTTTGTCCTCGCTTACCCACGAAATGTAATCGAGTTGGCGCATATCGCCAGACTGTGGATTAATTTTGCCTACCTCTTCTTTAGAGATCACGACTTGTGAGAGATCTAGGGTTGAGATGTCAATAATAGGTTCTAAAGCCATAGGTGAGCAGGGTAACAAAGAAATGGGCTCAAGCATTGCTTGAGCCCATTAGATTTATATTTGCTTGTTCGATTACCCGTCGGTACGAAGGTTCAAAACATCCTTGCGAACATCTTGTGCGGCTGATTTTATTTCTTGCATTGCTTTTCGTACGCGAGTGCCTGCGGCTTTATTGCCACCTTCGCATTTTGCCATATCGTCTGTAACATTTTGTACGAGTTGAACTAGTCGGTCGTATGATTCCATTTCAAGTGCCTCCAAAGCGTTGTACTAGGTTTGTTCCTAGAGGGGTTGATTTGAGCGGGCTCACAAAAGCCCTTAATAGCATTTCATTGCATTGTTTATCGGCTAAGAGGGCTTTGCAACCCCTTAATTGCATAAAAATGGTAATAATTAGGGTTTTGTTTGGTAAAAATTGAAGAATTATACTCGAAGTTTGGCAATTTCGAGGTTTTGGGTGCTGTAGTTTTTGCGAATCGGCACAACGACATCGGCACAAAAAGCATCTACTTGCTCGGCTGAACGCCCTACGAAACCGCTTGGTTCGGTTGCCATAGAGAGGTCAACGCCATCGAATACTGGTTCACGAGAGAGCCGTTGGAGTAGGTCATTTTCAATACCCTTTTCTTTTATGAGGCGAGCGACTTCGATAGCATGCCCTCGAACGACTTCATGCGCGTCTTGGCGATCGGCACCATTTTTGACGGCTTCCATCATGAGGCGTTCCGTAGCAAGGAATGGCATTTCACTCTTCAGATTGGAGGCAACTCTAGCCTGGTGCACGATAAGGCCATCAGTGATATTCCCAAGGACATCTAAAAGGCCATCAAGGGCTAGAAAAGATTCAGGCAGTGTAAGTCGACGATTCGCGGAATCGTCTAGGGTTCGCTCCATCCACTGGGCTGCTGCAGTTTGAAAAGCATTGGGTGGCATATTCATGACGAACCGAGCAAGGGCGCATACTCGTTCGCACCGCATTGGATTTCGTTTGTATGCCATCGCGGAAGATCCAATTTGTTTTTTCTCAAATGGCTCTTCAAGTTCACCGCGGTTAGCGAGTAGCCGAAGGTCGGTTGCGAATTTATGTGCAACCGCTGCGACTGCTGCCAGAGAGGAAAGGATTTGTGCATCGACGATTCGTGGGTACGTTTGCCCAGTGACGGAGAGGCGCTTTTCTGGTGGCCAACCCATTTTTTTAGTGACCAAGATGTCAAGTTGCATTACTTTGTCGTGATTACCGTCAAACAAATCGAGGAATGAAGCCTGCGTGCCTGTTGCACCACGGATACCTCGAAAGCGCATTGATTCGATACGAAACTCAAGGTCTTCTAGCGTGAGGGCCAGATCTTGCGCCCAGAGCGTTGCTCGTTTCCCAACCGTTGTTGGTTGCGCAGGTTGGTAATGCGTAAAACCAAGGGTGGGGAGGTCTCGGTATTGTGTTGCAAAGTCACCTAGATTGCAGATGACGTTTGCGACTTTGGTTGCGATGAGTTTGGACGCATCACGAAGTTGCAACATCTCTGTATTACAGTTTACGTATTGACTTGTTGCGCCAAGGTGGATGATAGGCCGTGCCGTTGGTGCGGCATCGCCAAGTGTGTGGATATGTGCCATGACATCGTGGCGAAGTTCTTTTTCGTAATTAGCTGCCGCGTCAAAATCGATGTCGTCAAGATGGACTCGCAGTTCATCGATTTGCTCGTCTGTAATATCAAGACCAAGTTCTTGCTCAGATTCGGCCAAGGCAAGCCATAAGCGACGCCAAGTGCCTATTTTTCGTCTTGAAGACCATATTTCTTGCATCTGTGGGGACGCATACCGCCCCGACAATGGTGACTGATATCTAGCGTGCTCGTCCATACGTACATTGTACCGCAATCTCTGGGGTCTGACCCCTATAGTGTGACGCCACTGATGTTTATTAGGAGGACAGTCCCAAGGGGACTGTCCTCATTAGAATGGGTGGATGGCGTGGTTGAGCGTACTTGGGATTCCGGCGGCGGTGTATGTGGTGAGTATCACAGCATTGATGTTTTTTCTGAACAAGAGCCCACAGAACCCTCTTTTGTTATTCGGAGTTGGTTTGTTGACTTCCGCAATCTATATATTTCATAGAGCTTCTATTGAGTCTGTAGAACAAATGCAACACCGCCATCTTCTTTCGTTGCGCCATAAAAAAAAATTACTCCTTATTTCAGGCGTGCTTTTTATTCTGGCAACGGTATTGTTGGCAATAATAGAACCGCTACAAGTGTTGCTTGTGTTCACCTCAGTTGCCGGAGTACTTATCTACGGCAAAGAACTAGTAACAAAGCCTTTGCGCAATTATCTTTATGTAAAACCCTTTGCAGTTGGTGCTGCAATCGCATCGTTTGCTTGGGTGCTCAATGATTGCTCAAATGTTGTTTGGACGCTTGGTGTATTTATATTGCTGTGCAGTGCGGATGCGCTTATCTGCGATCTTGTTGATTATGAATACGACGTTGCCTCTGGGTGCCACACAATAGCCTCAAGGTACAGCAGAGTCGTTGTATGGTGTATTGCTGGTTCGCTCTACCTTCTTGCAGCATGTAGTCTTCAAATGCCCGTTGGTTGGCTGTTTCTACTTTTATTCCCCGTCCCATTACTCATGCAAAAGTCGCTGAGGACAAGTGTAGATGTGCGACCGCTTCTTGTACTCCTGTTAGCATGGTCACTATGACAGGTATTGGTTGGGCAATTTCTATAGTGTGCACGTACTTCGCAGGAGGTATTCCATTTGGAGTACTTATAGCAAAAACGAAGGACGTGAATATCAGAGAGCACGGCTCAAAAAATATTGGGGCGACAAACGTTGGAAGAGTTCTTGGCAAAAAACTGGGAATCATTTGCTTTGTACTCGACGTGATGAAGGGAGCACTACCAGTTTTGATTGTTGGGCTTGCTGCTGGAGTGTTTGGAAATTCGATGGAACATATTGAAACAAACGAGATGTTGCTTTGGATTTGCGTAGTGCTTGCCTCGCTCTTGGGGCACATGTATTCACCCTTCTTGAAATTTGGCGGTGGTAAGGGAGTCGCCACGACATTTGGTGGGATGGTTGCAATGTGGCCTCTGTTAACGGTACCCGTGCTTATCGCCTTTCTTGCTTGGGCGATTACCCTTAAGGCAACAAAAATGATATCACTCGCAAGTTTGGTTGCAGCAGTGGTCCTTTTTACGGATGCAATCGCTTCTGTCATGCTCAACGCAACGCTTGAACATGCGTGGCCACTCCTTGCAGTGACGGGGCTTATCACAACTATGGTCTTTTGGAAGCATCGCTCAAACATTGGAAGAATCATTCGAGGCGAAGAGCCTAAAATTGGAACTACAACAAAGTGACAATCTATTGCAATGAAACCGTTTCACAAGAAACACTGGCAAAGGAAGATTGGATCGTAAGCAGTGTCAAAGAAGAAGTCGAGAAGGGAATTGAAGAAGGTTGCCACACGATTTTTTTAGGCGAAAAAACAGATGCACTTTTCCCCTCGCTGTTTGCGCCAACAGTTGAAGATGCCATGCGATTTATAAAAGCATTTGAGCGAATAGTTTAATCACCAAAGCAGGTTCTAACAGCGCGAGCGGCACGTATAAAACGGTGGTCTTTTGGAACAAGGCGCTGCTTGCCAGCCGCATCTAGAATGTTTTTTGCTTCCATGTGACCGTCACACAATGCCACCATTGTGTTGAATTGCCCACGCATTGCTAGTTCAAACGCAGCGGTTGCAAATGTTGTAGCAACGACGCGATCGGTTGCCGCAGGCTCGCCTCCGCGTTGGATATGCCCAAGCGTAGTGGTTCTGCTTTCGATACCAGTTCGATCTTCAATTATTCTTGCAACGTTGCCGCCAATGCCACCAAGCCGGATCGGATCTGGGCTGTTTTCAATATGCATGGAAACGACTTGCTCTTCGCCGATGGGGTGTGCGCCTTCGGCACAAGCAATGATAGAAAAACCACTTTGATCGTTACGCCGACTTTCCACAAATTCACAGACCTTATCTAAGTCAAACGGAATTTCTGGTATTAAAATCACATCGGAACCAGAAGCAAGTCCGCTAGCAAGCGTTAACCAGCCAGCATTCCTTCCCATGAGTTCGCATACCATGACACGGTGGTGACTATCACCAGTGGAATGCAAACGATCGAGGGCCATAGTTCCAATTCGTAATGCCGTCGTGAAACCAATCGTAAGATCAGTGCCGTGAATATCGTTGTCAATGGTTTTTGGAATGCCAATGCAGCGAAGACCCGCCTCAACTAACGGCTTGGTGCACGTGAATGTGCCATCTCCACCGATGACAAAGAGCACGTCTATACAGTGTTCTTCTACGGTCGCCATACAACGATCTACGGCGTTTGAATATATGGAGGCGCCACTTTCGTCCTTGCCTTCATAATATTTTTTAGGAGAGCACTTGTTATTCGTTCCAAGAATTGTTCCGCCACGAGTGAGTATGCCAGAGAGTTCATCAAGACCAAGATGTTGCACGCGATTTTCAACAAGTCCTTGGTACCCGTCTCTGATTCCAATAACTTCGATGCCGTTGTGATACAGCGCGGATTTACCGATGCCTCGTATTGCTGCGTTGAGTCCTGGGCAGTCACCTCCACCCGTCAAAATGCCGATCCGTTTTATTTTTTTCATTGATTACATATTCTGTTTAACAGGGCGCACAGTAAGCTCGCCGATTTCGACATGTGAAGGAGTATTTAAAACATACCAGACGCATTCTGCAATGTCTCCACTAGACATCGGTCCATCGACAGTATGCATATTCTTTTTGAACCCTATTTTTGCAGGTTCAAACGTAACCGACTCGGGCAAATCAGTTGTTACGTAACCCGGCGATATTGTTGTTACTTTAATGTCATTTCCATCTTTAAGACTGCGAGCGCTTAGGTCCATTTGCAACCCTTCGCTGATGACTCGGACACCGTGTTTTGTAGCACAGTACACCGCCGCGCCAGGGAAAACGCGCCTACCTGCTTCGGAACTTATGGAAATAATTCGACCCGTTTTTTGTTCGAGCATTTGGGGCAAAACGGCAGCGATCCCGTACAAGACTCCCTTGAGATTCGTATCTATTGTGTTTTCCCAATCTTCTACTCGGCAGCGAGTCATGGATGCCATCGGGGCTATGCCGGCATTATTTATCATCGCATCAACTTGGCCAAATGTTTCAATGGCGATTTGTACGAGGTGCTCTACATCGTCTTTTTTCTGTACGTCGCAGGCAATCGGAAGCACATGGTCACCAAGGGTCGAAGCGAGTGATTTGATTTTGTCAATCCGCCGCGCCCCAATCACAAGTCCCTTCGCATGTGGCGCTAATTTTTTCGCGATTGCTTCGCCCATTCCGCTGCTTGCACCAGTAATAATGGCAACACCATGCCATAGTTTGTCGCTATGTTCGTTCATATCAGATACCATTCTACCGTAACTATGACAGATCAAAAAGTACAACAAGATGAATCCCAACTCGTTGCTGCTCGAAGAGCAAAAATGGGTCGATGGATTGATGACTATGGGGTGTATCCTTGGGGACATAGAGTCGATGGACTTGTGTCGCTTGAAGATGCACGAGCAGCATTCAACCAAGAAGCGCATGACGCGTTTAAGGCTGATGACACCAACGATAATCGACCACGCGTGAAAGTCGCGGGTCGATGTATCCAGCATAGAGCGATGGGGAAGTTAACTTTTTTGGTTATTCGCGACGATACCGGCGACCTTCAGATTAGTTGTTCCAAGGCTGCGATGCCACTGGAGCAGTTCAAAGTTGCAAGTAAACTTGATTACGGTGACATCGTTGTGGCCCAAGGAAAAATGGGCATGACGAACAAAGGTGAAATTTGCGTTTGGGCGGATTCTTTTGTACTCGCATGCAAATCGCTCGCGCCTCCGCCGGAAAAATTTCATGGTCTTAGTGATGCGGAATTGCGCTATCGTCAACGATACGTTGACATGTACACAAACGATGAAACAATCAAAACATTTAAAACACGGTCGCGCATTGTTTCAACGATCCGAGATTTTATGCACGAACAAGGATACCTCGAAGTTGAAACGCCAATGATGCAATCGATTGCAGGCGGTGCTGCTGCTAAACCATTTGCAACGCATCACAACGCATTAGACATCCCATTGTTTTTACGCATCGCACCCGAACTTTATCTGAAACGCTTGCTCGTTGGTGGAATGCGTAAAGTGTTTGAGATTAATCGAAATTTCCGAAACGAGGGCATCTCTCGAAGGCATAACCCTGAATTCACAATGCTTGAGTCGTATCAAGCGTTTGGTGATTGCGAGACGATGTTAGAACTCACAGAGGGCATGATTCGCGCTGCAGCAAACGACATCGGCGACGCCTCTTCGATTGCTTTTGGCGAGCATACTATTGACTACGCTGTACCGTTTGACCGAGTGACATACGGCGAGTTGTTCGAAAAAGGACTGGGATGCTCGATGCACGACGAAGATGCAGTCCGTGCAAAAGCAGAGGAACTTGGCTTTGGAGATGCAGCAACAAAAAACCACTGGCTTCTTGTGAGTGAATTATTCGATGCTCGCGCAGAGGCAATACTCGACGGAAGCAGACCAACATTTGTAACCGATTTTCCAAGTGCAATTTCACCGCTGACTCGTCCACACGAAGATAATGAATCTCTTTCGCACCGCTGGGAACTCTTTATTGCAGACATGGAAATTGCAAATGCGTATACAGAGTTGAACGACCCCGACTTGCAACTGCAACGATTTACAGAGCAGATGGATGGTGCTGATGATGAAGTCAATGCCTTCCGCTCACTCGATGAAGATTTTATTCACGCGCTTCGGGTTGGTATGCCACCGGCAGGGGGCCTTGGCCTTGGTATTGATCGTTTAGTAATGTTACTTACCGGAATGGAATCGATTCGCGATGTCATCCTTTTTCCATTAATGCGCCCACAGGAGCAATCAGATGAAACTGATTCATAAAATTACCCTACTCGTAACACTTTTTTGTACTGCAACTGTGCTCGCAGATTGGACTACCACAGAGGACAACTGGTACAGCGTTTCGATCGATGGCGCAAAAGCTGGCTGGGCGCACGAAATTGTTGAAGTAGAGAGTGAAACCAATACTATTAAATCTACTAAAGTGCAAAATATGACCTTATCAAGGGGCGGTATGGAAATTTCCATCAGCGTCTCGTCGTCGTTCGTAGAGTCGTCGGATGGCAAACCAATCTCGGTGAACTCAAAGCAAGAGGCGATGGGAACGGTGCGAGAGACGAACTGGGAGTTTGGCGATGAGGAATTGAAAATGACAACGGCTGCAGGCGGTGTTCCGATTGTAAAAACAGTTCCACTGCCAAAAGAAAAGTGGCTCACGCCACAATCTGTCAAGCGCATGTTCATTCAGAAAATGGCAGTTGGCACAAATGCAATCACGTACCAGACTATGGCGCCAGAACTTGGCCCAACTGTCATTACCGTCGTGATGACGAAGAAGGGCGAAAAGAAACAGGATGTTCTTGGCACAGAGAAAATGGTTATAGCGTGGGAAACAGTCAACAATCGAATGCCAGTCGTGGGCACGGAGTTTTATACGCAAGCAGGATTGAGCGTAGGTTCAGTAATGAACGCAGGCTTTGGTGCAATCGAAACTGCAATTATGTCAAAGTTTGATGCTCTTTCTCCCGTGAACGAAGTGCCTGAAATGATGGTAAGTTTGTTCGTTGTGCCAAACAAGCCAATACCAACTGATGCATCAAAACTGACGATGCGAATTAAGACTAAGGATGATACGAAAGTCGATTTACCCTCTGTTGGAATGCAGAAAGCAACAAGCAATGAAGATGGAAGCACCACGCTTGTGGTTGATCTTGAAGCGCCAATCCGCGCAACAAAAGAAGAACTAATCGACGAAAAATATTTGGGCGCTTCTGCAATTTGCGATGGCACCGACAACGCAGTGATTGCAGTTGCAACGGAGGCGCTTGTTGCATTACCAGTGGATGCAAGCGTTAACGCAAAGGCACTTGCTCTACGTTCAAAGATTCACGAATATATCGATGAAAAAAATATGTCCACTGCGTTTGGATCAGCTTCACAAACGGCAAGAAGTAAAGAAGGCGACTGCAGCGAGCACGCTGTACTTCTTTGTGGAGTGCTTCGGGCTGCGGGTATTCCTTCGCGTGGAGTGATGGGTATGGTCTATGTTCCAAGCATTGGTGGCCCAAATGGCGTCTTTGGCTGGCACATGTGGTCGCAAGCGCTCATTGATGGGAAGTGGGTTGACCTTGATGCAACATTAAAAACTCCTTACAGCGTTGGTCATATTGCAACGATCACTTCTTCCTTGTCTGATGAAGATTTTGGTGCAGAGATGGCTGGCATCATTGCAACAATTGGAAATCTTGAAGTCGAGATTATTGACAACGAATAATAATGAGCGAACCTCAATTTCCAATTCGCACACAAAGCGGACACAAAGGTACGTTTGGAAGTGTTTGTGTCATTGGAGGGCAACGAAGCGAAGACGGTGCAGTCATGATTGGCGCGCCAACCCTCACCGCAAATGCAGCCATGCGAAGTGGGTGTGGGAAAGTAATGCTCGCGATGCCACAGCAATTATTACAAGCAGGTCTTTCATTAGCTCCTGTGGTAACGGGTGTTGAACTTCCAGTGGATGAAGTGGGTCGGCTTATTCCAAGCGCCGCAATTGAAGCGATAGATAGGCATGCAGCAGGGTGCCGAGCACTCGTCATAGGTCCTGGGTTTGGAAGCGATTGGCCGCAACAGCAAATCGTCGCGACACTTCTTTCGCGTGAAGATAGGCCAATCATTCTTGACGCAGATGGTTTGAATGCGCTGGCGAAACTACCCTCTGGGCAACTTGAACTCAAAGCGCCAACAATTATGACACCGCATGTTGGTGAACACAAGCGATTAGCAACTGCGGCTGGAGTTGTAGCTGATACAGCACAAGCCCTTGCCCAAGCGTATGGGTGCGTCGTTGTATTAAAGAACGATGTCACAGATATTACTGATGGAGTTCGGACCGTGGAAGAGCGCGAAGGGAGCGTCGTACTCGCAACGGGTGGAAGTGGAGACGTACTTACGGGAATAATTGCGGGGATTCTTGTTCAGTACGGCGTAGATTGTGTCATACATTTATTCGATGCAGCAGTGCTAGGTGTACGTGTTCACGCAACCGCCGGCGAATCGTTCGCTGGCGACCACGGAAATACAGGAATGCTTGCAACAGATTTACTTGCTCGTATTCCAAAAGCGATTGCTACACTACGCGGATGAGTTCAACAAAAGTATCAGAGATGACCGGTCAAGGATTTGTGCACGGCGTCTATTCCCTTGTCAATCCGCAAATTGGTACTACGCGAAATGGCGAGCCATTTCTAAAGTGTTTACTTCGCGATGCAACCGGCGAAGCAATCGGCCGCAAGTGGCGGTTCGACCCAAATACTATGTCGGACATTGCATCAACCGGTTTTGTTGGTATCGAGGGCGAGCAGGAGATGTACCAAGAAAAATTACAGATTAAAATCACTGATATTTGGTTACATGAACCTACAGTAGAAGAGTTAACCGACTTACTCCCAAGTACGCGTAAAAATATAGATGAAATGTTTACAGAAGTCACGGCGCTTCTGTACTCGCTTGAACATCCAGCAGCTAAAGCGCTCGGCGCCGCATATCTTGATGATGCGCAAATGATGCAAGATTTTCGAGTTGCCCCTGCAGCTATGCAACTTCACCACGCGTGGATTGGCGGTTTGCTCGAACACACACTTCAACTCATGAAACTTGCAGATGGCATGCTTCCAAATTATCCAAGATTAAACCGCGACATCATTTTGCTTTCGCTGTTTATTCACGACATGGGGAAAGTCGAAGAATTGCGTTGGGATCGTGGCTTTGAATATACTCGAGAAGGAAATTTGATCGGGCACATTGCACGCGGAGCAATGTGGCTTGAAGGTAAAGCGAAGGTTGCCGAGGAAGCACTTGGCGAACCCTTGCCAGATGGTTTCTTGACAGTCATGCAACACATCGTCTTGAGTCACCATGGACTCCTAGAACATGGCGCTGCGAAATTACCCTCAACACCTGAAGCAATATTTGTGTCGCAACTCGATAATCTTGATGCGCGTACGCAAATGGCACTCGATAGCGCAAGGCCATGGGTACAAACGGCTGTTGGTAACGAAGCATTTACAGAGCGAATGTGGTCCCTCAACACGAAGTTGTACCGAAGAGACCCGCTAAAAAACGCGTAATTATCTCTTAGATTCACTTTATAACCATCTGGGAACTTTTTCCTTTGAAATACAAAGGAATTAGCGTACTCTGTATTGAATTACGGTACGTATTTTCCGAATAGGAAGTCAATGGAGATTTATTCAATGTTTAGCACGTTACTTATTACAACTATTTGCACTGCAGCGCCAATGCAGGAGCGCCTTCCATTAGAAATTATTCCTGTGCAGGTTGTGGAATCGATTGATTACGCTTTGCAGTTTGCGCAAGACGAGGGTCGTGAAAAGGCTGGCTTGCCTCTACGGTTTGCAAAGCCCAACACAACCTCTGTTACCCCTGCTACCCACGGAATTTGGGAGGGTCTTCCAGAAAACAAAATGCGTTGGACGTACCGCGTTCTATGCGACAACGCACTCTCGATGAACCTTGGCTTTGAACGGTTCACCATGCCAGAGAGCGGGTCGATGACGGTAATGGATGAATCTGCACACATCCAAATTCGTCCATTCACCGCAAATGACAACAACGATCACGGCGAACTTTGGACTCCAATTATTCCGTCGAATCAAGCAGTTATTGAAATAGTCGTTGATAGACGCGATCAAAAAAATGTGATGCGTAATGTTGAACTCACTTCTATAAACGCGGGGTACAGAGGGTTTAAAGTGGATGGACAGCGGGGCTTAAGTGGCTCTTGCAACATTGACGTTGTATGTTCAGAGGGCGATGATTGGTGGGATGAAATACCGTCGGTTGGCGTATACACCTTGAATGGCTATTTGACTTGTACAGGTGCAATGATTAACAACACCGCGCAAGACCTGACGCCGTATTTTTTAACTGCAAATCATTGTGGCGTGACAAGTAGTTCTGACGCATCGATTGTTGTGTATTGGAATCATCAGAATTCCTATTGCAGAACTCCCGGAAGTAGCGATAGCGGTGGAAATGGGAATGGAAACTACAGTCAATTTACTTCTGGATCAACGATGCGTGCAACACGTTCATACACGGACTTTACACTGACCGAACTATCGTCTGCCCCGAACTCAAATTGGGGAGTATCTTGGTCTGGTTGGTCGAGAGCTTCAAGTACCAATGGCACGGGGGCTGGGATTCATCATCCCTCAACAGCAGAAAAGAGAATTTCGTTTCCAGATTACAGTAGTGCTAGTGGTGAATATTGGAATGTTAATTGGTCTCAAGGGACAACAGAACCAGGATCGTCTGGCTCCCCTCTTTACGATAGTAACCACCGTATAGTAGGGCAACTTTGTTGTGGCGCTGCTGCTTGTGGTAATGATGCTAATGATTACTACGGCCGTTCAATTGGTCTTTCATGGAGTGGTTCTTCTTCTAGTAGTTTGAGTGCTTGGCTAGATCCTACTGGATCAAATGTGTCGTATCTTGACACATACAATCCCGCGGCAGAACCTGAAGGTGCATGTTGCATCGAAGCGGCGCAAGCATGTCTTGATACTCGCGAAACAAACTGTATTGCTGGTGGTGGTATCTATCAAGGCGACAACACTACTTGTGCGGCAACCGATTGCTTCCCAGAACCAGACTGCCCATCGGACGTTAACAGCGATGGCATGACCAATGTGAGTGATATCCTCGCAGTGGTGAGCGCATGGGGAACGACGGATCCTGACTACGATGTAGACGGCAGTGGTGTAGTAGGCGTTTCAGATTTGCTAGTTATCATTGATGCTTGGGGTCCCTGCTAAGCACGGATAAAAGTGTAGTAATAGTAAAATAGGCTAAGAAAACCCGCAAATATGCGAATAGTCTGATTATTTTCGCTATTTCATGCAACTAACTTAAGTTGCCTCTGCGAATAGCATATATATATAGAGAGGTGTGCGGGGGGTCTATGCCATGCGTACGTGCGTGGCGTAGCATAAGCCGTTTTGACTACATTTAGGAGACTAGGAGTTATGACCATGATCCCACTACTACTTACAGCGATATGTACTGCGGGACCAGTTCTTGCGCCGTCGGCTCAAAACCGACTACCACGAGAGATGGTTCCGATTGTTACTGTTGATAATCTGAAATACGCAGCGCTCTTCGCTAAAGATGAAAAACGAGAAATTGCAGGCCAAGCGCCTGCGTTTGCTGTTCCAACGTCAATCTCAATTACACCAGCAACAGGTGGTATTTGGGAACGCGTAGACATCAACACGCAACGGTGGACGTTGCGAGTTTCTTGTGAGAATGCACTTTCAATGAACATTGGTTTTGGCCAATACAACATGCCCTCGAGCGGTTCGATGACAATCACCGATGTGAACGGTGAATTTAGAATTCGTTCTTTTACTGCAGACGACAACAAGCCGCATGGTCAGTTGTGGACGCCAGTTATTCCCGGCAATGAAGCAATTATTGAAATCGTTGTAGACAAT
>JABAAL010000040.1 GCA_014238785.1 Phycisphaerales bacterium
ACGCTGCACACGCTTCGCTCTCGTCGAGGCATTCGGCACTGGCGCCCCATCTTAGGGTGCGAGATCGAAGTAGAGGTTCTGTCATTACATACGGTCTATACAGCGGCTACAACGATGATTCGGCGAAACAAGACATTAAAGTGCTTCGCACCATCGCCTCTGCGCAAGGAACGCCCTTGTTTGGGCAAATGATGTTGTCAAAATTTAAATCGCCAAGAGCAAGGCGCCAACTGCATCCTTACGATTTGTGGACAGTGCGAAGAGAATACCCAACAATTGTTCCAATATACACTTTAGAGGTTGCAGTTTGGGGCGATTTTGATAGTGGGCAGTTACAAAGACAACAACGCCGGAATGCTGCAGAGCAATATACTGCAGCGCTCAGGAGCAAGGGATTTGAAGCATTCTTTTATCACAATGATGAGACAAAGTTAAGTTCAGTAACAGTTGGGCTCTTCAGTTACCTAGCACTTGATCCAGAGACAGGTTTCTATAGCCTTGAGGTCGAAGCGATGATGTCTAGATTTCCACGTCGGCTGGTGAACGGGCAACCTATTTTGCAATATTACAATCCGGGGAACCCTTCGCAGGGTTCGATGGAGCAGAAGCCGTGCCTTGCAGAAGTACCGGTCGATTGATTATTACTCATCGAGTGAAAGCAACGAATCGCCAAGATTTATCTCATCTGGTCCGAGATACACGAGCGTCATTTTGCCAAAATCGCGGTTTTCAAGCAAACTATTGACATTTTGAAGCGTTACTTCGTCAATTTCTTGTAGACGTTGTGCAAGCGAACGCGTTCTTTCAAGGGCATATTGATCGCCCCAAAGTGAATTTGCTCTTGCCGTTGTCGACTCCCCACTCATCACGGTTCTACTTTTTAGTCGCTGTATTGTTCTTGAAAATTCATCCTCTGTAATACCGCTTCGCAATTTTGAAAGCTGCTCGATACATACTTGAATAGTTTCTTCTGCACGTTCTGGAGTTGTACCCGCATGAATTCTTACCATCGAACGCGAACGAGAAGGCGCAAATTGTGCTGAAACACTATAACAGAGTGACCTTCGTTGTCTAACTTCAGTAAATAACCTTCCGCTTGACGCACCGCCAAATACTGACATTGCAACAGATTCGAGAATTGCATCGGAGTCAGAGGCATTTGGCGCATCCATGCCAAAAGCAAGATGAACTTGGGAAGTGTCTTGTTTAATCCAGTGGATTCCCCTATCGGTATCGCCACTTGTTACTGAGGAATTGTTCGAACTATCCCATCCATCTATCGTTTGCTCGACAATACCCACGACCTCTTGATGCTCAACACTTCCAGTAATCACAAGGATGGAATCTTTTGGGGCGAACAAAGTTGCATAGACATTCTTAAGCCGCTCCATGGTGGCGGACTCAACTGCGTCAATATCACCATACGCAGATCGGTTATATGGGCATGGGAGATGATGTGTGTTTAGCGCGACGGCTGCAATATGCGCGGGGCTATCCTGCAGCGATTGTATTGACTGAAGCACTAAACTTTTGCATGCATGTACATCTTTTTCAGGCAATGTTGGATCAAGTAAATACCCACCAAGCAAAGGAATTCCCTGTGCGAGATGCGTTTTAAGCATAATTCCAGAAACACGAAAAAACTCTATTCCACACGATACTTGCCGTTTAATTCCAAGCATATCGAGCGAGTCATTATGCTGTTTTCCAGATACTCCAAGTGCGCCGCGTTGAACAAGTTCCGCAAGAATGACACTGTCGCCATCGTGTTGGTTGTATGCAACGCCACTGCGTACCCCCCAATTAAGCGCAGCGGTTTTTGTTCCAGGTATAGACTCGGTTATAAGACAGAGGCCACAATCAAACTGATGGTGCTGAATGTTATTCATAAGAAAACGAAGCATACAATCCTTGTTTATAGATATGTAATAAAAAGTAATAAATTTTTAATAACAAACAAAAAGTTAAAAATTGTTTTAATTAGTAATAAAATTGTTAAAAAAATAAAAAAAATAAAAAGCCAATTAACACCAATATTAATTTATAAAGCGAAACAAAAAACTTAAAAACCCTACGCATTGCAACGCTTACGCGCTTTTTTTGAACACATGCAAAAGTTTTGTTATGTAAACGAAGCGAAGCGTTTGTTTTTTTTTAACAATAAATTTGTAATGCATCTTACAAATTGAGTCCGATAGGTGTAAAACCCTATTGGCGGAACGTCCGCCAGTGGTCCCAACGCGCGCATTGTTGAAACAAGGAGGTCAATGATCATGGCCAAAAAGAAAGCAACGAGGAAAAAGGCTACTCGTAAAAAAGCCACCCGTAAGAAAGCTACTCGCAAGAAAGCTACTAAAAAGAAAGCTACTCGCAAGAAAGCTACTAAAAAGAAAGCTACTCGCAAG
>JABAAL010000025.1 GCA_014238785.1 Phycisphaerales bacterium
CAACTCAATAAAACTGAACTGATCATGTAACTCTATACGGCCAATGTCTTTATCCGACAATCCAGAAACGCTCGAAATCGCTTGCACGATACTCGCAGGCTTCACTCCATGCGCCTTGCCAACAGAAATGTGAAATCGCTCCATGCCTTGGGAAACGGGATTAGCCTTCTTTTTTCTATCTTTTCGGTCTGATCCTTCTCCGCGTTTTCTTCGTTCTCCGCGGTCTTGCCGATTACTCCGTTCACCCCGAGAGCCTCTTTCTCTTTTGCCTCCCCTGTCTCCACGATCTGCATGCTCAAACTTTGGCATATCTTCTTTTTTAAGCACAAGAGATGATTCACCCTGAGCCATGCTCGCAAGCGCAACAGCAATCTCAATAGGCGGAACACCATGCTCGATGGAATACGACTCGACTATCTCAGCGAAGAATGCATTGTCTTCGCCGTTTGCAAGTGTGTCGGTAATCTTTTGTTTGAATCGATCAACGCGGACTTCGTTCACCATCGAGTGGCTTGGTAAGTCCATGCGTTCTATTTTTTGCCTTGTCGCTTTTTCAATCGAATGAAGCATTCGTTTTTCTCGTGGAGAGATGAATATGATTGCATCGCCATCTCGTCCCGCGCGAGCAGTTCGACCGATACGGTGCACATACGTTTCGGTGTCGTATGGCACGTCGTAATTAATAACGTGGCTAATGCGTGGAACGTCAAGACCACGCGCAGCAACATCCGTTGCAATCAAGATATCGAGTTTGCCTGATTTTAATTTATTTACAGTCACCTCACGCAAGTTTTGCGGCATGTCGCCATTGAGCGCTTGCGCAGCAAAACCGCGAGCTTCAAGTCGATCGGCAAGTTGCGTCGTCATAATTTTTGTTCGTGCAAAGACCAAGATACCATCGGTGTCTTCAACTTCAAGAATTCGCGTAAGCGCATCGAGTTTGTGCATCCCACTCACCATCCAATATCGCTGGCGAACTGTATCGACCGTTGCGCTTTTGTCTTTAATCTGAATGAGGGCGGGTTCGTTTAAATATTGCTTCGCAATTTTTGCAATTTGTCTTGGCATCGTTGCAGAAAACAATGCGGTTTGGTGCTCCGTTGGAATCTGCTCGAGCACCCATTCAACGTCATCTATAAAACCCATCCGCAACATTTCATCTGCTTCGTCAAGAACGAGACATTGTAAGTTATCAAGATTGAGCGAACCCTTTCGCATATGGTCCATCACTCGCCCTGGAGTACCTACTACAACATGAACGCCTCGATCGAGTGCTCTAAACTGCACCCTGTAATCTTGCCCACCATAAATGGGTACAACATGAAACCCCTTTAGTTTGCCAGCGTATTTTTGAAACGCTTCCGATACCTGAATTGCCAGTTCACGTGTTGGCGTTAATACTAATATTTGTGGGCTTCGCTGCTTGATCTTCAAACTCGAAAGCAACGGCAAAGCAAAGGCGGCCGTCTTACCCGAACCCGTTTGTGCTTGACCCAGGATATCCCGACCTTCTAGAAGTGGAGGAATTGACTCAGCCTGAATTGGTGAGGGCGATTCGTATCCGAGTTCGGAAACTGCCTGCAGCATTGCAGGATCTAGTCCAAAAGACTCAAATGAAATAGGTTGCGTATCTGTGGTCATAGTATGCCTTTATAAAAGCCCAACACGGTATTCTACCACAAGTTCAACCTCAAAAGGGATTAGGGTGTTATCGCCCACGTAATGCCTCCCCGGATATGCTCGATGAATAAAGGCTCTGACCAGGCATCTTTTGTGTGCCCCCCGCCTGTATAGAAGCTTTTTCCATCTTTTACTTCCCTACACCACGCAATTGGGCGTAAGCCGTCGTTGTCTTCAATCGTTAATAAAACTTCAACATTTTGTGGAATGCGGTCATAGATATACCATTCGTCAACTCTTAGCCACGTTTCTTCCAAATGCGCAGTCGAAGGGTGTTCCCTCTCTACAACATCAACGCGCAACGATTTTACCGCCTCGTGCCCAGCAAAAACTGCGCAAAGAACATTCTCATTGAACCATTTCCACTCTTCTTCTGTATTGGCAGCAGAATGAATACCAACAAAACCACCACCATTTTCGATGAATTTTTTGAGATGGTTTTGCTCAACATCGTTCAAGATATCCCCAGTTGTTGAAAGAAATACCACCACGTCGTACTCGTGCACTATGAGTTGCGAGGAATCCTCCGTTGCGATGCAATGCCAACCCTCTTGCGCACAAACAGTTTGTACTGCCGCTACACCCGTCTCAATTGAATCATGTCGCCAGCCTGCTGTTTTTGAAAGTACCAATACCGTTTGCTGGGATACCAATACCGTTTCCTGGGAAGAACAACCTGCGAGGAACAACGCTAGAATTACACATCGGACCATGTTTGCGATTCCTTACTTCGCAGCACTGCGTCGATAAACTTCATGCTCGCAATGCCGTCGCTTCCACCAATACAATTTGTATCTTTACCTTCAATTTCGTCTGCGCAATCTTTATAGAGGTTTGCAAATGCTTCAATGAAACCCGCAGGGTGGCCAGATGGTGCGCGGTTAGTTGTGCAAAACGTAATCGTTTCGGTTCCATCTGGTGCAGTAAACTTCAGAGCATCGCAGGAGTCATGTGACCAAGAAAGGGACCCTTTGTCGCCCCAAACCCGTACGGAGACGTGGTTACGCTCCCCAGTACATACTTGCGAACAAACTAGATCGCCAACTACGCCATGTTCCATTTTGAATTGCACGGACGCATGGTCGTCAACCTGCCGTCCTTCAACAAGGGAATACACATCTCCACGTACTTTCTTGATTGCAAGACCAGTCGTAAAACGAGCAAGTTGTTCTGCGTGACTTCCAATATCTCCCAGAGCACCTGCCCCACTTTTCCGGGGGTCGGTTCGCCACGCTGCTTGCTTTTGCCCATCACGTTCAATTGGTTCTGCAAGCCAACCCTGCCTATAGTCAATGCTTAGAGTTCGGATTGTTCCTATGTCGCCTGCTAGAATTCGATCGCGCATATGTCTAACCATTGGATAGCCGGTGTACGTATACGTCATCGCAAAAATTTTGCTCGATTGCGCAGCAACGATTTCTAGCGATAACGCTTCGTCCAGAGTTCGAGTCATTGGCTTATCAAGTACGACGTGATACCCTGCTTGCAGTGCAGCAGTTGCAATTTCAGCATGCGAATCATTCGGTGTAACAATAACAATGCAGTCAACGTCGCCTTGTTCTTTTTCGAGTAGTTCTTGCCACGTCGCGTACCCGCGAATCTCAAGCTCTCTTGCGCTCTCCATTGCTCGTGTTGGCTCAGAAGATAGTGCTCCAGCGACAAGGTCGTAGCGGTCATCTAGTCGCATCGCAATACGATGAATCTCTCCAATAAATCCACCAATTCCGCCCCCAATCATTGCCGTGCGAATTTTAGTCATGCTTGCTCCGAGAATGCTGTATCAAACGCGTCGCCAGAGGGTGGAACTACGTCCATTGATTGTAAATAATCAAGCGATTCCATCGCCCCTTGCCGTCTGTCCATGCCCTCGTCTTCCCATTCAACTGAGAGTGGACCGTCGTATCCGATTCGGTTCAGCGCTCTAATAATGTCATCAAAGTCAACGTCTCCCCTGCCGACGCTTCTAAATTCCCAACCCCTACCAGGGTCACCAAACGGAAGATGCGAACCAAGAATACCACGCTCACCATTTGTTCGCAACGCAACATCTTTTGCGTGTACATGGAAAATGTGATCGGGAAATTTGTCAATAAAGATAGCTGGATCGATGCCTTGCCAAAGCAAGTGGCTCGGGTCAAAGTTAAAACCAAATGCGGGATGAAAATCAACCGCTTCGAGCGCACGTTGTGCTGTTGCAATGTCGTACGCAATTTCTGCGGGGTGCACTTCCAGTGCAAACTTTACTTCGTTCTTTTCAAACTCGTCAAGAATCGGCAACCATCTCACCCGAAAATCGTCGAACCCTGCGTCTATTACACTTTTGGGGGTCGGGGGGAAGAAGTAAAACTTACCCCAAATGGACGACCCGGTAAAACCATTTACAACGGGAACACCGAATGCTTTAGCAGCACGAGCGGTTTGTTTCATTCCTTCTGCTGCTCGCTGGCGAACACCTTCTGGGTCGCCATCGCCCCAGACTGCTTCTGGCAATATTGATTTGTGGCGTTCGTCGATTTCATCGCAGACTGCTTGACCAACGAGGTGGTTGGAGATTGCGAAGCAGTCGAGCTTGTGCACTTTGAGTTGAGCCCGCTTAGCTTCTAACTCTTCTGCAGAAGCATGAATGTCAAAGTGATCACCCCAACAAGCAAGTTCCAACCCGTCATACCCACAATCAGCGATAAAACTTGCTACTTCATCTAGCGGTAAATCTGCCCATTGCCCTGTAAACATTGTCATTGGTCGTGTCATATGCACATCGTACCTTGGACAGTCTTCCCTTGGGAGACTGCCCTCCCTAAGGAATTATCTCTAAAAAAGCAGTTACTTTATTGGCGTAACGGTGATGTTTCGAAAGGAAACGATATCACCATGGTCTTGAAGTGCGATATGCCCTGTCTTTCCCAATCCGTAAGGGGGCATGTCTTTGAATTTGCTTTCTGCAACACGAGCATTCCAATCATCAGACCATAAATCGTATTCAAGAAGTTTCGTGCCATTCATCCAATGCTCTACGTGCGGACCATCAACAATAAGTTTGATGTGGTTCCACTCACCAACTGGCTTGGTGACATCTTTGCATGGTGCGTGCAGTGCATAATTAGCGCCAGCGCTTGTCTCTGGAGTCATGCCATTGGCATGCGCTTCATTATCAAGCACTTGCATTTCAGGACCGCCGAGCCAAACATGATCATGATCTTCACTCACGTGAAAGAAAATACCGCTATTGCCACCCTCTGAAATTTTCCACTCAAGTTCAAGAACAAAATTATCGTACTCTTTCTCTGTGACAACATCTCCCCCCCCCTTAGTGTGTGTCAATACTCCTTCATCAGACATCATCCAGCCTGCAGGAAGTGCATCCGATTTAAAACCACGCCATGTTGGAGTTTCAGTTTTTAGTAAAACGCAACTATCTTGCAAAGTTGGCGTTTCAGTTTTTTGTAAAACGCAACCACAAAGTAAGACGCTAAGAACGATAAGTATTATTGTTTTCATTGCAGCAGGATACCACGGCTTACTTAGTTTGGCGAATAACGACCGTTTCACCTGTGATTACATCAGCAATTTGCTGTTTCGTTCCATCAGGCCATGTAATGACTACATCAGTAATAGACTTTGCAGTTCCAACCCCAATATTCAATGTTGGATCATGCGCCGAACAAAAGCCACCACTGGTCTGAACTTCTCTTCGCATTGCCGTTTGACCTAAATTGAAACGGACAACACCATTTTGAACAAGTGCGCCATGTTTATTGAGCAAACGCAATTTTACAAATCCACCACCTTCTGGATTTTGATTGATGAGTAAATACGGAAGTGCATCTCTGTTTTGAACAACAATATCGACTGCACCATCACCGTTCACGTCCCCGTATGCAATTCCCCTACTCGTGCGGGCTACTTGATTGGCCACCCCGCCTTTCGGGAGCACTTCTATAAACCTGCCCAACTTATTTCCTTTGACTAAAACATTATCTTCTGCGTATGGGTCATCAGTAGAAATAACATCTGGCAATCGCACACTTCCATTTGATAGATAAAAATCTAAAAAGCCATCATTGTTTAAGTCTCTAAATCCTGTGCCAAACCGAGTATACAAACGTGAAATAGACGACAAGCCAGATGTTGGTGTCCCATCGCTAAACCATCCGCCTTTATTAATGAACAAAGAGTCTGTCTCCCCAAACAAATTTACTATGAGTAAATCTAACAAACCATCGTTATTCACATCTGCAAAATCCGTACCCATGCCTGCTTTTGGTTCACCGTTTGCATCTACTGCAACACCCGAAACAATTGCATCATCTATAAACGTTCCATCACCTTGATTCACCCAAAGTTGGTTATTCATTTTATCATTCGCAACTAGTACATCGAGGAATCCATCTGCATTCACATCTCCTACTGCTACGCCTAAGCCGTTCCCCCAAACAGACCGAATCCCAGAAGCAACTGAAACATCAGTAAAAGTACCGTCTCCATTATTTCTGTACAACAAATCTTTTGCAGGTGCTTCGTACGCTTGTGGATGACAATAGTCCAATCGTCCAGACTTTGCTTTGCATTCTAATTCCGTCTCGTGCGACCAATCAATGTAATTAGCGACAAACAAATCTAGATCACCGTCATTTTCCATATCAAAAAATGCAGCGCTTGAACTCCAGCGCGAATCTCCTACACCAGCAAATTCTGTTACATCAACAAATGTTCCATTGCCTTCATTTCGAAGTAAAACATTTGCATCTACATTTGTGATGTAAATGTCAACATCACCGTCGTTGTCGTAATCTCCAGTTGTAACCCCAGTTCCATAACTCGTATCTCCTGCGCCTGAGCCATTAGTTCTGTCTGTAAAATGCCCTGCTCCATCATTGAGAAAAAGTTTGTTTGAAAATGTTGTTTGTTGTGGGTTTAATACAGAGCCACCCTGAACGAAATAAATATCTACATCTTCATCCCCATCAACATCGAGCATGGCAACGCCGCCTGAAGCAATTTCAGGGGTGTAAGGAAAATTATTAAATCCTGATTCCCAAACAAAGTCTATACCACGCTGGGTTGCTTCCTCTGTAAACCACGGTTTTTCTTGCTCTGGTTTATCCACCTGTCCTGTACATCCTACAATCAATAAAAATAGTATAAAAATTGTATGCTTCATAGTTTTGGCAACGAATCCATAATAATTTTAGCTTGTGGATGGTCGGGGGAAATTTCAAGAACGTCAGAAAGAATTCCCTTAGTAATTGCAACTTCTTCTGCTGTTTGAAATTTTACTATTTGAATTCTTAATTTTACGAGCAAGATCATTGTTACGGTATCTGTTCGATCTTCCATTAAAAGTTGATTGTACTTCTTCATTGCCAGCGCTGCTTTTCCTTGGATAAAATCGCATTTTGCATCGAGCCGGCGTACAACACGACTTTCCTTATCGTATGTGAAATATTCATCTATTAATTTTCTTGCAACAAATGAATTATTCGCACGCATTTGAATCATTATCTCTTGGCGCATTGCATTAAGACCAACAACATGATCGATTACTTGATGCGTCCATGGGTCTGCCCAATTTGGTTTTGATTGCCCCGCACGACCCCATGCTTTTCGTGATTTTTCTTCCTCGCCAAGAGCTCTATACGCTCTACCTAACAATTGATACACATAGCCATCTGCAATGGAAGCGATAAGTTTGTTGTTATTCAAAATTTCAAGAGCCAACTGGGGATTATCTTGAGCAAGTGCAAGCCTTCCTTTAGCAATTTGCACTTGCATCGAGTTTGGTTTTTTTGAATGCGCCAACGCAATTTGCTTTGAAGCATTAGTAAAATCGCCCAAATCTATATACCAAAAGGCAAGTTGCCAATGTGGTGAATCCATTTTTGGCCCAGCAAGTTCTGCTGCTTGCAAAAGGGATTGAATTGCTTCTTCACTTTTCCCTTGTTTTTGTTGAACAATTGCAAGCCGATACCAGCCAACTACCTTAGTGGGGAATTGTTCTGCAAATTGCTGGTAAGTTGCTTCTGCAAGCTCATTCATGCCAGCACCTTCGTATGTCATTCCAAGTTCCACACGAGCTTTCCCATTAGAAGTATTCGCGTCAACTTTATCTGCAAAAGCAATTAACGCTGGGCGTAAAATTGGATCTTTTACTTGATTACTTGGCCTGATCGCTAGTTCGCCAGAAGAATTAATGAAGAAGATATACAAAAATATTGCAACAACAAGCAATGCAAAACTAACTGTTTTGATTCTGTTTCTTGACAATACCATTTAGAACATTATATACTACCCACTCTCACCAGATGAAAAAACGACCAATCATCATCCATGTACCAAAAACCGGTGGCACTACTTTGTTCATGGCAATAAGCGGTTCACCAAAACCGCCTACTCCGAACCAACTCTACAGACATATCCAAATGTTTGGTAAAAACGAAGAGATGAAGTCGAATTGTGGTGATATTTTTGATTGTGATACAAATGCAAACTATGCAGACCAGCAACTCATCCTGATGGTTCGCAATCCACTTGAACGAATTGAGTCTGAGTTCGGATTTCTTGGAATTCGAGAAAGATTTAGAGAACTTTGGCAAAATTGCGCCGGTTCAGAATTTCCAAATACACTTCTGGAATACATAAAGCACCCCTCGAATGCGAACAGCATTTGTCGTTTCTTGCTTAGCATTCCTATGTATACAGACGCAACTATTTCTAAATCAAACTTTGATTCAATTATCAGCACCTTCGATAAAATTCCATTCGTCTTTGGGAGAACCGACCAAATGGCAGAATCGATTGCAAATGTGTCATATCAATGTGATATTGATTTTGGAAACTCTATTCCAAGGTACAGAACAAGTTTGTACAAACCCAAGCGAGATAATTGGGATGAAACAATCAGTATTTTTAATGAGTTAAATTCATTTGATAATATGATTATTAAGGAAATTCATGCACGCTTTGAAAATCAATTTGAAACCATCCCAAACGCAAAAGTTGTAACGTTCGACGGTGACGAATATGATTCGGTATATCCATTTGTTTGCGCAGAAAAACTACGCTCCCCATTAGAAATATATGCAAATGACCTTAAATCACCTCAATTACTCTACAACTGGGTAAAAGAAAATGACAAATTACTTGAACCCATTCTCAAAAATTGTTTGCAAAACAACAATGGCAACGGAAAAGCATTTCTTAATGAATGGTTATCCAGCACAATACCCCTGTTGTTACAAGGACAAAAACTTGATATCGATAGAGATGACCCGTTGCAAACGCTACGGATTCTTGTAGGCGAAAAATTTATCAATTAACTGAATTTCTCAAGTACTTTCAAAGCAAAATCATGTGTAGGCATTTCAGTAAGAACTCGCTTTGCTTGTAACAGTGCTTCTTTTTTTCGATTCAAACTATCGAGAATCTTCAATCGTAAAACTTGCCAAGAGAAATCGCAATCAGATTCGCCAATTCTCTTCATAATTCGAAGTGCCTTTTCGTACTCACCGTTTTTAAAATAAAACATTGCTAACTGTACTCTGTCAATAGAAATTGCAACTCCTTTTTGAATTGCAAGAACAAGAGCTGCTTCGCCTCGGTCCTTTAGACCTGCTTTTAAGCAGCAGCGACCATATAAACCTAGTGCATGATGCACACCCATTTTTTCTATCTCAATAGATTGCAATAAATCTAAAGTCTCTTGTTCATCAAACTGCACCAATGTTTTTGCAATGCGAGTAATAAAAATATCCGGAAAAAGTTTCGCTAGTTGTGCAATTATAGATTGTAACTCTTCTAATTTTCCTTGCCGTTCAAGTGCGAGAATTAACATCCAATAATCAAAAGGTTTACCTCTCAATTGAACAAGGCAAGTACTGTTAAATTCAAGTTTTTCCCACGATTGTTTTTTAAATGCTACAGAAACAAGCGTTAAGAATCGTTGAGTGAGCAATGCAATGCAAGTAGTATTATCTGCCTGAATAAGTTTTTGAATCAATTCAGGCCAGTCCACTGAATCTGGTAATAGACTTTTTGGAAAAACTCCTTGAATGTCATTTTCAAACGAGGAAAGAAACTGCAATTTTGGGTGGACAACTCCTATTGGGCAAGGAACACCTGCAAGAAGATACGATGCACCACCTATCGCTTCTAATTGCCAAAGATTCTTCGTTTGAAATTCGTAATCGCCAACTAGAAAAGTTGCGCAAAAAGTATGCATCGATTTTAATATAACTCCATCATCTCCGGTTCGTCGGTGTACTAAAAGTACTTTGGTTTCCATTGGCAAGCACTCTAAAAAGTTTTCAAGTTCTTGCTGTGTGTCAGATACTTGACGATGTGTATTTTTTCCTCTTGCTAACCGAGGAAGTAGTATTCCGACAATCTCTGCGTCGAGACATTCTTTTGCATCTTCGAATTCATGAAAGCTTTGCAAATTTGTAACTTGCTCATCCCCTATCGTGGCAGGCCAATTAATGAGTTTTACTTCAAGGTCACTTTCATCCCAAAAAGTTTGAAAATGACGGTCTGTCCTAACCGATTCTCTGTTTTGAAGTAACTCAGAGTCCACTATTCCGTTAGTCACGATTCCATGAATGAGTGGTGAAACTCCAGTCGCAATAGTCGTAGCAATTGCTGCAGGTGGGAGTGGCGGCGAGATAATTGAAAGATGAATTGCTGGACGCTCTCCTAGCTTAGAGGGTCTACCAGCCATTAACGGACCATCGGTTACAATCATAATGAAGCGCGATTTTGGTTCAGTAGACATGTACAACTTCTTTATTCGACATATTCAATGACATGCGTTGTATGTAATTCAGGGTTTTTCAAAATTCGAATAGTACCAACTGGCCAAGTTATCGTTACTTGCGAAACTCTCTTACCACCCAAACCAAAATGTGCTCGTGGATCATGCGCTGATGCGTATCCACATGCAGATTTAATTTCAGCAAACAGGTGTGATCCATCTTGTAGTTCCACATCTACTTGTGCTCCAAGAGCATTACTGCCATATGCATTAAGAATTTGAAAAGTAATCCAACCCCCACGGTTTTTAGTGATATTTTTTAATATGTTTAAGGGAGCATTGCTGTTAACAACAACAAGGTCGACCGCGCCATCGCCATCAATATCACCAGATGCGACTCCGTGTGTACTTGCAATAAGCAGTTCTGCCGTCCCCCCTTTTGGGTCTATCAAATTAAAACGGCCATTTTCTTTCTGCTGGAAAAGTAAATTCGGTTCAGCAAGAGGGTCCTCACTTGAATAGGAAATCGCGCCAGAAACTACGCCGCCAGTTGTTTCATACAAATCAAGAAGTGTGTCATTATCAAAATCAGCAAAGACAATTCCCCATCTGGTGTAGGCGCGTGTTTCGGCATACAAACCAGAACGCCTTGTCATGTCTTGAAAGAAATCCCCTTCATTTCTATAAAACGAATCTGATTCGCCGAAAATATTAGTGACATAGACATCCATATCACCATCTTGGTCAATATCAACAGGCGTAGCGCCCATTCCTGCTTTTGCAATTCCTGAATCGTCTATCGCAATGTTGCGATGTATTGAATCTTCTATAAATGTACCATCACCTTGATTTACCCAAAGTCTATCCGGCATTGCATCGTTCGCAATAAAAATATCCGGCAACTCATCGCCGGTCAAATCCGATATAAAAACTCCCAGGCCAGTTCCTTTGACACTCGACAACCCTGCTTCCGTTGTAACATCGGTGAATGTTCCATCACCATTATTAAAGAATAAGGTGTCTTGCAATTCGGCTTCATAGATTGTTGGATTGCAATATGTTTGTCGCGACAAATTATCGAAACACTCTCTATCCGAAATAAGTTCTACATCTAAATATTTAGTCACAATTAAATCTAAGTCGCCATCATTATCAAGGTCGCCAAACGCAGAGCATGCAGAAAACCCTTCATCTTCAACGCCAGCCACTTGTGTGACATTGGTAAATTTGCCTCCCCCTTCATTTCGAAGGAGAGCATTCACGCCCAAGTTCGTTACATATAAATCAGTATCGCCATCGTTGTCGTAATCACCTGTTGAGACTCCAATTCCATACCCCGTATCGTTTGCGCCACTTCCCTCAGAGCGATCTACGAACATACCATCGACATTTTCAAACAGTGCATTTCCTAACGCCCCATTCCCCTGCACCACATACAAGTCGAGATCTCCATCATTGTCGTAATCAAACAAAGCAGGTGCACCGCCTGTGACTTCTCTTATATGGAATTCGCCTTCTGCACCATTGTCGTATGTAAAATCAACTCCCCAATCGGAAGCGACATCCTCAAACCATGGAGAAGGCGTATTCTGTACTTTTGAATCGCTCTGTTGCTCGTTTCCGGAGCAAGCTGTCAGGAACAGCAATAGCCATGTACTGTAGTAATTCATTCTTGAAGTAATCGGCTCTGTAACGCTATTGCCGTTGAATTTGAGGGCTCTATGCTCAATATTTTTTGGATAGTGATTCGTGCTTGCACGATGTGTTCCAACTCTACCTGTGCCAAGGCCAATGCACAGAGTCCTTCTTGGCTCAATTCCCCAACTTCAGAAGCATAGGCAAGCGAGAGTTCTGCTTCCGCCCAGAGTTCCTTTTCTACATATAACCTAGCCGCTTCTTGCCAATGTGTAATTGCTTCTGCTGTTTCGCCTTGATTCTTTGCTATAAATGCTGCAATATCTTGGGCATTTGCATCTTCGCTGTCAAGTTCTATGGCTTTTACTACATACTCCTTGGCATTGTCCAAATTATTTTGAGCAATACTAAGCCCTGCATACTGTTTCCAATAGTTTACATTTGCTTCACCTTGCAATTCTTCAAGTACTTTCTGCGCCTGACCAAGTCGGCCTTTTTTTTGAAGTGCCATCGAAAGCGCAGCGCGAACATCAACATGTTCAGGATTTATTATGTTTGCCTTCGCCAAAAAAGGCAAGGCCTTTTCTGAACCGCTTACTCTATTGAGATGAAGCGCATACAAAGCAATTTCAGCTTTTCCAGCAATTAAGTTTGGCATGTGCTTGTACATTGGATCAGGCCAATCTACAAACGGTGGTCCAGATTTTGCCAGTGCCTGCTCTAATTGTTCTGTCTTACCAAGTTGTCTGTAGCATTGACTTGCAAGTGCGTAAATCCAGCGTGGTGCTTCATTGACTAAAATAACCTCCTCTAGGACAAGCAGTGCTTCTTCGTATTTCAAGCCATCCATCAGTGATTGCGCTAAGACATACCGTGTTCCTATTCGACCTGGATTAAGTTCAAATGCCATTCTTGCTGATATTTCTGCTTGTTCTATTTCACCACGTTCCATTTGCCACTCTGCAAGTAGCCGCCACCCCATGTCGTACTCTGGAATAAGCCCAAGAGATGTTCGTAGTGCCTGCGTTGCTTCTTCTTGTTTGTTCAATTTCCAAAGCGCTGTGGCTAGCAAATACATTGATTGAGGCATCTCTGGATTGATGGCAACTGCTTGTGTGAATGCTACCGCTGCTTCGTTGTAATATGCATTTGCAAAAAGCGCAGAACCATGTGCCAACCAGAGTTTCGGGTTTTCTTTATCCGCTTGAAGGCTTGAAACGGTCTTTTGGAACAACTTGGCAACATTCGGTTCAACAGCTGTATTCCCACTGGGGAGTGGGATTGTGTTTGCCGATGACGTTTCTGACTTAGTCGCTGCTGATTCGCCCTTTTCACCAGTACAACCCACGAAAAATATGCAAAAAAGCAGGATTAGTATTTTTATACGCATAATGAGGATGGTACCACTGAAAGCAAAAAATCGAAATACCACCCACAAACTTGCTAAGGGCGCATTCCAACTGTCTACTCTTCATTTTGCACGATATTCTTACCCAAACTAACACATTGGAATATTTCTATCTGTTTTATAAAAATTATTCAAGTATTTCTCTTGACAACACTGGCAATTTGTAGCATATTGAATGCATGGTGGCTTGGGGTCTCCAACGACCCCTCCGCCAACTCAGGGTTTTCCTGCTTAAACGCATCGAATTCACTCTGAGGCGAGGAGAGGAGAGATACCCTCCCTCGACATTTTAGCTCTTTCTCAGGATGGTTTGACGATCACGTCAATCCCCCTTACAAACGGAAGACAAGTGCCGTAAAGACTTGTCAAAGCTGGGAACGTGTCGACACGCCGAACTAGCGGGAGGTAATTGTTTAACGACGTTTGATTTGTCGAGATCAAACAGAGAAGAGAATAGAGGATTTTATTATGAATAAGCGATTTATGCTTACAGCAGCTGGTGCAGCTGCAACAGGTTTTATTGGTACAGCTTCTGCTGAACTAGTAAACTTCAGCCACGGAATGGACCGTTGGGCTGGAGAACATGCGTGGCAAGTTTACGATTCGAATGGTGGTTCAGTAGCAGGAATGGGCATAGTTAGTAGCCAACTTTCTTACTGGGGCACTTCGATAGCTTACACATACAGTTCAAACTCGTCATCTGACATCTTTGGTACTGTTACTGGTAGCTTTGATCTTGCTGCAGGTACATACAATGTACAAATGCAAGATACTTACGGTGACGGTTGGTCATGGGGATCCTACCAGGGTCACCTAGCAATCGGTAGTGGCTCAGGTACTGTTACAGGTTCTGCTGCTTCATTCAGCTTTACAGTAGCCGGAGTTCCAGCTCCA
The DNA here is from genome assembly GCA_014238785.1 of Phycisphaerales bacterium. Classification (GTDB taxonomy): domain Bacteria; phylum Planctomycetota; class Phycisphaerae; order Phycisphaerales; family SM1A02. Next base: position 14,364 of record JABAAL010000025.1, read on the forward strand.
GGTGCTCTTGCACTTCTTGGTCTTGCTGGTTTTGCAGGTTCACGTCGTCGTAAATAATTTTACGATTACAAATACCTGAGACTTTTACTAGTCTTTAAGAGCAGGCCATCCCTTATGGGATGGCCTGTTTTTTTGTGATTTGTAAAAGAAAGGACAAGGAACTAGTACCGCTGAATCAGATACCGTTGTATCAGGCCCCAGGAAATTACATGTAGTCGGAGACAACGTCTATAAGTGGACCAAGGTGCTTTTCGTAGTTCTTCCAGCGCCCGCTTGAAGTGTTGTACATCTTCTGGTTCACCTGGTCATAACTGATAGTTCGAGCAACTCGATCTGATTTGTGGAACTCCATGCACTCTTCTTGCCATGGCAAATCCAAAAATTTAATTAAACGCTCAGTTTCACCCCGTTGATCCGCGACTAGGTTCTCATAATGCAATTCCATCATTGGAATTGAAAGCACCTTCATCCAATGGTCTGTGATTTTCTTCCGAGCAACCCAAGTCCTTCCGAGCAAGGGGAGCGAGTTTGTGTATACGTGCCCAGAAACAAGTAAGTTCGTTGTATAACAAGAAACTGCATTATCTAGTGGGTGGCGATGCAACATGACCGCCCTTGAACTTGGAAGAATCTTTGATAAGAAACCTAATTGCATAGGAAGATTTAATGCCTTGTTTGAAATTATTTTTTCACTAGGCGCATCATCCCCAACCCCTTTATTTGCATCTAGATATTGCACCGACAAGGCCTTTGCATCATCTTCCCGAATATCAATCATACTATGAGGCCATGTATGGTATGAATCTGTGAGCCGAGAGGCATTTAGTTGCATAGCATGCCCAACACACATCTCGCCACCATTTTCAATATCAGGATGCATGCTTAATATTTGTTCAAGTAGACTTGTGCCACTTCTTGGATTCCCCACAATGAACAATGGCTCCATCTCTGTTTTTGGACCTTCCGCTAAAGCATGGACAAGATCCGCATCCATGAACTCCAAAATCTGGTTGAACAGTTTAAAATATGCAACCTCATCGATGATTATATTGTCATCCAACTCATGGGCTTTTTGTGCTGTGAACCATGCTTTATCGTATTCACCAATACGGTCGTATGCTTTAGTCAACATAAATAGATTTGAAATCAAACCCTTTTTTTCAAGTCCTCTCGTCTCATATCCTGACTCAAGCAAATCAATCGCCTCCTCATACTTTTTTCTTGCAATCAGAGCACGAGCACGAATATTGATCATTCGTACTTCATGAGGGAGCTTTGAAACATACTGGTCTAATAAATCAAGTTCCCCACGTCGCTCGTAGACTTCTGCTCGAATGATATCAATCATGGTTTTATCAGCACCAATAGATTCCGCTTCAACCAAGTACCCAATTGATTTTTTACTATCTCCATACTCATTCCAAGATCTTGCAAGCGGAAAAAGGAGCTTCGGTTGATTTGGGTCTTCAGCATTCAATTCTTCTAGGACTGAAATGGAAGTAATAAAATCATTAGTTTCAAGAGCAATATGCGCAGATAAAAATTTCAACTGTCTTGAATTTGGAAAGACAGCAAGATTTTCACTAATAATTGTTGATGCGTTTAAGAACATCTTGCCAGAAATCAATTTTTGTACTGCCTGTATGGCTTCATCTTCTGTGTAAAATTGTGGCATCTAGGTAGTATAATAGCGTAGGCACATATTCTGTACACTCACTCATTAAATAAAGAAGCACCCATGTCTGACCAAGCCAAAACAAAACCAACAAATTTACCGCCTATCGACGTTTCTAAAATCAGTATCGGGATTACAGCGCTAGAAGCACCTGATTATCAACTTGATTTCGAAGTTCCTGTAGATTTAGTTTCTGAAATTACGAGTCGGATATCAGAAGGCGGACTTACATACAACGAACAACAAATGAGTAATCTCATTGTTCAAGTTTGTCTTGATGAAGGCATGCAACGCTTGGACAGAGACTCTGCCTGGGGCGCAAAGCTTCTTGCAAAAAGTATGGGGAAGTACTCTATTGAAAAACCGTTCACCTTCTCAGTTGCTGTAGATACGCTACCCGAAGGAAAAATACCTATTACCGATGTACCCATTCAACGAAACTGCATACAGGTAGACGATGCCTTAGTGGATTCCGAAATGAAGGAGCAACAGCTATCGTTTGGCACAAAAAACGCATTCAATGGTGTACTTGCATATGGCGATGAAGTTGAATGCAATGTGAGCATCACGATAAGCGATGTGGATGAACCAGTTGAATCAATTAAGCAATGTGCACTTCGCATACCGGGTGAACACCAGACATTCACAATTGCAGGGCTTTCACTTGACAGTGTTGGAGTAGAACTCCGCGGATGCCAAAGTAATGAAGAACTTTCTTTCCACTTTGACTTCCCAGCTGATTATGCCGCAAAAAGATTTCAAGGCAAGAGCGGTACTGTACATCTTACTAATTGTACCTTTTTAAGAATCACTCCATCAAGTTTAGAGCATGTACTTGAGCAATATGGCACACCGAATGAAACTATTTTGCGAACACAAATCAAAATGTCCTTGCAACATAATTTCGACCGTGAAAATACAAACTTTATGATGCAACAATTCTATGCTTATCTAAGTGAGAATATAGAAATGCCGTTCTCCAAACGAATGATCGATGGTCAATTTCAAGAAATGTGCAAAAAAGAATTGGAAGCATCTGGAGAAGAAGAATTTACGAATCAACAAAAAAACTCACTGATGCAACGGGTAATTGCAAATGTAAAACGCTTAACAATCAATGCATGGATACAAAGGACGTACAAGATTGGTGTTTCTGAAGAAGATATTGACGAACAAACAACCATTCTTGCGGAAGAACGGCGAGTACGACCTTCGGACATCAAAGAAGAATTCTTAGCCGAAGACAAAATATATATCCTCTCTAATATGGCGTTAGAACGAAAAATATTTGATCGTTTACAAGACAAAATGGTCTTTACGGATGTAAGTTGAGTTTGGTAGAATTTACTTATGGATTATTTAACTGAAACAGAACACTCAAAACTTACGGAAGAACTTGCCCGTCACATTTCTGAAAGAGTAGTTATTTCTGACCGTATTGGTACAGCGCGTGAACTTGGCGACTTAAAAGAAAACGCCGATTACCACGCAGCTAAAGACGACCAAGCACACAACGAAAGAAAAATCAAAGATATACAGCGCCGCCTTTCAAATGCTACGGTCGCAAACACCGAGCATGTACCAGAGGGTGTTGTATTTCTTGGTTCTATCGTACTATTGAAAAATCTATCCACCCAGCGAGAAGGAAAGTACATGCTTGTTGGTGAGTCATCAGGCAGATTTGACCTTGACTATATGGAAGTAACATCAAATTCTGAACTAGGAATGTCCATTCTTAAAGCAAGGGTCGGCGATACCGTTGGCGTAAACCTACCTGCTGGACGCACAGAATTTGAAATTCTTTCTATTGAAGATTAACCCAAACAAGGGGCCTAGTACGTACTAAAAAAGTCCCCCGCCGATGAAGACGAGGGACTCATTTACTAAATACTAGTTTACTTACAGAGTGTTAGCATGGTCCCCAGCCAGCAATCAACTGGAGCAAGTCTGCAACATCTACAGCACCGTCACTGTTTAAGTCGCCAGAGCAGCCTGTACATGCGCCCCATTGCCCAATCAGAGCTAGAACATCGGTAACATCAGTAGAGCCATCACCGTTCAAGTCGGTTGGACACGCTGGACCTCCGCCCAAGCCAAGGTTATTCCAGTAGAGGCTGCGATTCTCGTGCACAGCATCCGCACCGTCAAACCATTGGATGTTTGTAAGCATTTCAATGCCTTGACCCGACTCGACGGAAAGGCTGACTAATCTATGGCCAAGAGCGGTACCTGCGCCTACCGAAGCCATTGGGTCATCTGGAGTAACGAACCAAATGCCGTTATTCATTTCTATACCTGCAGAATTATTAAATCCAACGCTATCAAAACCAAGGAATACTGGCTCGCCATCTGCAGAGTCTTCTGAACCAATAGTTACGAATGAATCGTATACCAAGTCAATACCAAATGGTGCATCAAGTATTCTGTCATGTGGACCATCTGCGCCATATTGAGATTGATGCATTGCAGTTAACGAAGCTGTTCCGTCAAAGTCTGCATTTGTCCAAGCGCGCACTTGAAGGAGATCTGCATCCTCACCGAATACAGAAACCATTCTTGTATTTGGGTCGACGCTTGGGAAATACAAATCGTACGTTTCCATAGATTGGCCATCACTTCGTGACCACGATCGTAATTCATAATTAAGCTGATCTGCCGTAGTACCGCAACCAGTGTCAGCACAAATTGAATTGTCGCCGTACCAATTACCGGCACAATCTGCAAACAACGCCTGTGAACAATCAATGCCGACGCAGCAGGCTCCAAGAGCACAGCCAACTGTTGAGCAATTCGTAGCATCGCCTTCGTACGTACCACCAGCATTTGAACAATCGCTCTGAGTAGTTACTGAGCAAGTACCGTTCACACAGCAAGCGCCAGTTGGAGCAGCACAAGTCAAACCATTACACACAGTTTCATCGCCCTGATAAGAACCGCCAGCGTTTATGCAAGCGACTTCTTCAGAAATTGAACATACATAATTAATACAGCAAGCGCCAGTTGGAGCAATGCAAGATACTTGTGCGCAAGTAGTATCATCACCTTGGTAATCGCCCCCACCAGTTGAACAGACCGCTTGTGTCGCTTCGATACATTGGCTACCTACACAACAAGCACCTGTTGGATCAATTGGTCCACAAGTCAAACAGTTAATGGAGTTTGCAAAAGAGGAAATTGCATTAATAGTGCTTGAAGTAAATTGGTTCGAACAAGTTATCCATGGGTTCATTGTATAACTTGTACAGTCACAATGACCGGCGCCCCAGCCGTGCCCTAATTCATGTGAAGTCAAATCTGTTGAGCAACCGAAACTACCGCAACAATCTGATTCTGCTAAACCATATTTCACATTTGAACAAACTGATGACAGCCAAGCTATACCAATCGTACTTCCTTGCATTGATTTACCCGTAAATAAATGAGCGATATCGTGTGCGATTCCACCTTGATTATTTTGCCATTCAGAACGAAATTGGTTTAAGAGTGTTTCAGCATCAGTGGATGTGTATGGGTCGTTTGGACTTGAGCGAACAATAATACTTGAAATTGCGTGCGTTAAATTAACACTGTTTTCGTACTGGACATTCACGCTATTAATTACTGAGTTAATCTGAGATTCTGTTTGACTACCCCAATCTTGGTAATACTCATAATCCGCGTCAACGCCTAATTCCGCAGTACATATTGTTCCACCTACAGTTCGAGACTGTTGGTTCGCAACAAAATTCGCTTGCATAGACAAAATCTTTCCAACGTCTACTCGATCTTCTGCAGCACAAATTCCACCTGATGGAATAATGTCTTCGTTACGATAGAAGGCATATAAGTTTTCAGGTGCTCGGTCTATTTTAAAACCAACTGGCTCCATCCAATATTCAAGGCCATCCGAAAATCGGATTCGAGCATGCAATCCATCTTCCATTAATGAACCAGCAACAACGCTCCCTTCCATGCCAACTATTGTTCCTCGTAAAGTACGAATTGGCCCAGCAGGCACTTCATACAATTCGCCAGCGTCATCCTGCATAAATAATGCGTATGTATCCGAACGAACTGAATGAGGTTCAAGTTCTATCGTATAGGTAGTATTTTCAATAGGAATATCTATTCGAATCGATCGTTGGGGCGTTGGGTTAATCTGTAATGTTGTGTGCCAACTATGTTCAAGGCGCAAAGTTGTGTTAATTGCGCGATCAAAATTTTGCTTGTTACCTAGATCAACCTCTGCCACCGCTGGCATCAGTACTGAACATGCAGCTATCATTGCTACACGTGTTGTAATGCTGTGGAAGTTCATAAACAATTCTCCTTTGTTTTCTTTTACGCCAATCTAGATAAATGTAATTCTTATACAAATACATTCGCAACAAATATCTATAGGTTTCGTACACATGGATATAAAACCCACTAAATATAAGGCTAGACATGCATTCATTTGGATACCATTAATTCACATTTTCATGGGTTGTCTTCATTATTACTGCAAAAAAGGCCCTCGCCAGATGGCGAGGGCCTTGGAAAATCAATTACAGTAGAAGAAATTAATCAATAATATTAATTTCGCCAACCATTCCAAAAGTGCAATGAGGTTCGCAGTAATATGGAATAAATGTAGGCGCATTGCTTGGAACAACCCATGTAAATACAGGGTCATCGTTATCAAGCGGTGCGTCAAAAAGTCCATCAGCAGTGCAATTATCACCAGAAGTAACCGTATGGTTACCTCCAGTTCTCGTCCAGATGATTGTGTCACCACGGCGCACATCTAAAGTACTCGGTGTGAATGTGCTAGAACCTGCTGCAACATTAAAAGTTTCAGGTTCACTACAAGGCCCCCAGGCACCGATGACTTCAAGAAGGTCAGAAACATTCACAGTACCATCGCCATTCAAGTCTCCTGCGCAACCAGAGCATGGGCCCCACATGCCAATCAATTCAAGCACATCGCCAACGTCTGTTGAACCGTTACCATCAACATCCGTTGGGCAGTCGTTACCGCCACCACCAAGACCTAGGTTGTTCCAGTACACGTTACGTGTTTCATGCACAACGCCTGCACCATCGAACCATTGGATGTTTGTCAACATTTCAACGCCTTGACCTGCTTCAACTGAAACGCTGAGCATTCTATGACCAAGCGTAGTACCTGCACCCTCTGATGCCATTGGGTCATCTGGAACCACGAACCAAATACCGTTGTCCATTTCTAGACCCGCAGCACTATTGAATCCCGTGGAGTCGAAACCGAGAAAGAGCGGTTCCCCATCAGCAGAGTCTTCTGAACCGATTGTTACGAATGAGTCGTACACCAAATCATTGCCAAATGGCGCGTCTAATTGACGATCGTGTGGACCATCTGCACCAAATGCAGATTGGTGCAACGCTACAAGTGAAGCACTGCCATCAAAGTCTGCATTACTCCATGAACGAAGTTGAAGCAAGTCCGCATCTTCGCCAAATATCCCAGTCAATTTTGAATTCGCATCTGAACTTGGGAAGAACACATCGTATGTTTCCATTGAGGAACCATCACTTCGTGACCAAGTACGCAATTCATAATTCAATTGGTCGGCACCAGCACCACAACTCGTGTCTGCACATGATGTGTTGTCGCCGTACCAACTTCCAGAACAATCAGCAAGTAGCGTTTCGGAGCAATCAATACCTACGCAACATGCGCCTAGTGAGCAGCCTGTTGTACCACAGTCTGAACCATTTCCAGCATAAATACCACCAGCACTTGCACATTCTGGCTCGGTGTAATCAATACACGAACCGTTCACACAACAAGCACCGTGAGGTTCTGCACAGTCAGCAGTTGCACATGCCGTTTCATCGCCCTGGTATATACCGCCACCACTAACACATGTAGCTTCGTACGTTTCAATGCACTGATTGCCCGTCAAGCAACATGCGCCTTGCGATGCACCGTTCGCTAAACACCAAACGGAATTTGCATACGAACTTATTTCATCTATGGACGCTTGTATAAAATAATTTGCGCACTGAATAGATGGATACATTGTGTTAAACGATGGATTATTCTGGTGATCTGCATTCCAGTTATGCCCCAATTCATGCGCAGAAAGGTCAGTTGCACAACCGAAACTTCCACAACAATCTGATTGCACCAAACTATACGCTTGAGATGTATAACAAACAACGCCAAGCCAAGCGATACCAATTGTTGATCCTGTATTCTTGCCCGTAAAGAGGTGGGCAACATCTCGTTGGATACCACCTTGGTTACTGTTCCATTCGTTTCTAAATTGATCTAGAAGAGTACCTGCATCGCTAGAAGTATATGGATCATTCGCATTGTCCCGAACAATGATCGTTGTAATTTCGTGACGGAGAAGCACTTGAGATTCGTACTGTTGATTCACACTATTAATCACTTGGTTAATTCGAGATTCGGTGTTACTGCCCCAATCTTGCCAGTACTCATAATCTGTGTCACAAGCGATTTGGGCAACTTGAAGAGTTCCTCCGCGGTTTGTGTGATCGGTTTCGCCGTAATGAGCGAGCATTTCCAAAACGCTTCCAACTTGCCTTTTGTCACTGGCACCACATGAGCCGCCTGAAGGAATAATGTCCTCGCTCTTGTAGAATGCATACATGTTTGATGGTCCACGTGACAACTTTTCACTCACTGGTTCCATCCAATATTCTGTCCCATCTGCCAGAGCAATTCGTGCATAAAGTCCGTCTGTCATCAATGAACCAGAAACTATGCTGCCTTCAAGTTCCAAAATAGATCCACGAAGGGTTCTCACTGGACCCGGCTCAACTTCGTAAAGGGTACCGTCGTCGTTTTGTACAAAGACTGAATATATATCTGAACGAACCGAGTGTGGTTCGAGTTCCAATGTGTACGTCACATTTTCAATTGGAATTGCAACTGTAATTGCTCTGCCTGGGGCGTCGCTAATCTGCAACGTCGTATGCCAGCTCTCTTCAAGATGAAGTAGGTTATTGATTTCTCGATCAAGTCGGCTATCGTCTAAAAGTACTGATGGTCGTGCTTGAACGCTCGCAGCAAGTGAAAATGCTGCGCAAACTGCAATCAAACATGCTTGTGTTTTGGAAAATGAAATTGTCATGAACTCTCTCCTAAAGGTTTATCCGACCCCACCATGGAGTCATTACATTATTCGTCTACCTGAGCCAACGGTTGCGGTATATTTGACCGCAACCGATAAAAAATCCCCACTACAAAGCAAGGGTACCGACTTTTGGGGTTGATACCACTATTAAATAGCATAAAACATTCTTTTTCTACATTCAAGGCTAATTTACGACCGATTCTCATTCTCCAAATTCACAATGGGTACTTTGGGTTTGAGCCCCACGTCAATTGCTGATTGCAGCTCCAAAATGAGCTCCACTTGAATCAAGATAATCTTGATTCGACATAGATAAATAACCTCGGCGAGCACTTTACCCGCCAAGGTTAGGAGGAGAGATATGACAATTTGAATTCGTAGGAACTGACCCTACTCGTAGTACAAAACGAGTACGAGCCCCTCGTATTGCTTACGATTGAAATTTAATTGGGAGTGTCCACTATTCGTAACAAATTCGGATTTTAAGACTGCCCCATTTCAAAAAATTCCTCCGAGGAATTACTATGGCTTAAAACAATATTAAATTTAATTGGGGTCAGACCCCAAGGTTTTTTCAAATGTAAGTCTCAGAGCAAATTAATTCCTCCGAAGAATTAATTTGGTGCTGATGCACCTTTTTATCAACTTTTTGGGGTTTATATCACAATAAATCTATCCACTTGCCCCCTTGACCAGTGGTGGAACCATGCTAAAATCTCCCTTCCCAGTTGGGGCGGTAGCTCAATTGGTTAGAGTACCGGCCTGTCGAGCCGGATGTTGCGGGTTCGAGTCCCGTCCGCCTCGTCCTGAAAAAACACGTCTGCCTTGCAGGCGTGTTTTTCGTTGACTCGGTGGACTATGTGTTGCTATGCAACACATACGCAACTTCGTCGCTTGGGACTCATCCGTGCTTTTCATCGCTTTAGCTATGAAAAGCACCAAGTCAGCAACACTAGTTATATCCACAAAATCTTGTTTACAAGCACCCATATTCCTAGCGCTCTTTCTGTTGACACATCAAGCACTCGCAAGTCATATACCGCTAATCGGAATGATAAGTCCAGCAAAAATGACCGGCGGGATTGTTTATTTGCATTCGGCCCAGTTCACGCCAATGGAATCGTCAGCAACAATAGGAACATCAAGAGACATCGCTGATTCCATAACCTCAACAAGAAGATCGCGAACGGCTTCTGCATCTTGCTTGGGAGCCTCAACAACAAGTTCATCGTGAATTTGCATGAGCAAACGAGATTCGGGGAATTCTTTGGCGAGTCGTTGGTGCATCAAATTCATCGCGACCTTTATTAAATCAGCGGCGCTCCCCTGCACAACACTATTGATTGAAACTCGTTCCGCAAGCGCTTGCTGTTGTTGATTAGTCGCATGGATGTTCCGAATCTGCCTTCGGCGATGTTTAATCGTTTCTACATATCCAAGTTCATTCGCCTGAGCAACACACATTGCGAGAAAGGTGTCGATTCCCTTAAACCTCTTTTTGTAATCATCGATAATTTGATCAGCACGTTCAGGCGTACACTTCAATTGCCTTGACAACCCCCATTTTGTGATTCCGTAAACAATGCCAAAGTTCACTGCCTTGGCAGCAGATCGCTCTTCATCTGAAACATCTTCTATCGCTATTCCAAACACCTCAGACGCAACCGCCCTGTGAATATCCTGTCCTTCACGAAATGCTTGCAAGAGTGATTCGTCAGCGCTGAGGTGCGCGAGCATGCGAAGTTCCACCTGAGAATAATCTGCAGCAACAAACATATTCCCCTCTTCCGGAATAAATGCTCTGCGTATTTCACGCCCAATCTCTGATCGAATCGGAATATTCTGCAAGTTAGGGTCGCTGCTGCTCAAGCGGCCCGTCGACGTACCCGTCTGGTTAAAAGAAGCATGAACTCTACCGGTCGCTGGATTAATCGCTTTAACAAGCGAACCGAGATATGTATTTACTAATTTAGTTAGTTTTCGATATTCCAAAATGAGCGAAGGCAGTGTTGTTTCAACTTCGGGATCTGTTGCTAATTTTTCTAACACTTCAACATTCGTTGAATGAAACGACTTCCCTTTTTTAATTGGCTTAATATCAAGCCCAGGCGCCTCGTTAAATAGCACTTCCGACAACTGTTTTGGAGAATCGGGATTAAAGGGATAGGGTGCAACTTCTTCAATTTCTTTGGTTAGTTCATCAATTCGCTTTGATATAACAACTCGTTGTCGTTGAAGTTCTTCTGGATCTACTTTAATGCCAGCGATTCGCATTGAAGCCAACACTCGCACCAATGGCATTTCAACCTCGTCGTACAACGTACGTAAATTGCCTTTAAGTTGTGGTTCAAAAACATTCCATAACTGAAAAGTGATATCGACATCTTCAGCTGCATAGGGAACAGCATCAACCAGTGGTACATGATTGAATGTCGTCTGTGATTTTCCACTTCCAATCAATTCCTTAATCGAGATACACTCGTAATCAAGGGTACCAAGTGCAACCGCATCCATCGAATATCCTGAGCGCGACGCGTCAACAATCCACGCAGCGATTAACGTATCGTGCAATTCACCTTTCATAATTACGCCAGCGTTTTCTAAAACGACAAGGTCATATTTGATGTTATGTCCAATTTTTGCAATGGCTTCGTTTTCAAAAACATCGCGAAGCGCTTCAATAACAACTTCTTCTTCAAGATGTTCTTCGGGACACATCGTCGGAATGTAGGCGCCATCACCTTCGCCAAGAGAAATCGAAATCCCACAAAGTTTTGCCGTCATTGGATTGAGCCCCGTCGTTTCAGTATCGACAGCAAGTATCTTTGCTTTACTACATCTTTTTACAAGTGCCTGCAGTTTTTTCTTCGTGTCAATTAGAACATATCCAGCGCTATACGCTGGATGATCCCGGTCTGGACCCATATCGAAAAGACCGCCAAGAATTGGTTTTTCTTTTGCGCCCTGTACTGTTTTCTTTTTTTCAACTTCAACTACTTCTGCAGTTCCTCTAGCTAACCTTTTTACGTCATCGGGGAAACGGTTAAAACCAAACCCTTTAAAAAGCGTTGTAATTTCAGGAACATTCCACTTCGTACAATCTGAAATTGCATCTTGAAGGTCAAAATCAAACGCAACATCCTCCTTGAGTGTCACAAGTATGCGGCTAGTCTTTAGTTGATCCTGTCCAGCAATCAGGTTCTCTTTTCTTTTCCCTTTTATCTGATCTATGTTTTCGTAAATGCCTGCGATTGATCCGAATTCCATAACTAACTTTGCAGCAGTCTTTGGACCAATCCCCGGAATGCCGGGAATGTTATCACTAGTATCACCCATGAGCGCCAAAATATCCGCGACCATAGAGGGTGGGATATTCATGTCGGGAGTTTTAAATACATCGTCTGGCGACACTGTTGCACCCTTATGCGCATCAAAAAGCTCAACTCGTTCATCGATAAGCTGTGTTAAATCTTTGTCGCGCGAAATAATCCGTATGTCTAACTCGGGGTCTTCACTACGCATTCGTTTCACAAGCGTTGCAATCACATCATCTGCCTCAACAACGGGCTCCCCTAACACTGGTATATCTAGCGCTTCTAGAATTTCAATGCACCGATCAACTTGGGATCCAAAATCGTCTGGTGGAGGCTCACGATTTGCTTTATATTCAGGATCAATTTCGCAGCGAAATGATTCATCATCCCCAGCCACATCAATCACAACGGCGAGATGATCTGGTTTTTCATCACGGAGTAATTTAAGCAACATCGCTGTAAAACCGTACACCATGTTCGTCGGCTCGCCCGTTACAGGGCTACTCATCGGTGTACGAATTGCGTAATACGCGCGAAAAAACTGGGCGTGCCCGTCAATAATGAAGAGGGAAGGCATTATGCGTTAGCCAAGTTTCTCAGTACGGCTTCTGTCGCATTATCGAGTTCTACTTCTCTTCGTCCCATGACTGTTTTTGCCACAGTTAAAAACTTTTCAATTTGATACACCCGCTCAACTGCATCAGTAATCCATGCAAACCGTTTTGTAGGCGCCGGCACCATCGCACTTGTTGCAACCATCGCGCCTGTTCCAATAATCGTTCCCGTCATGATCGTAGAACAAATTGCAAACTTTGCATGGTCGCCAATAAAGCATCCAACGAATTGCCTCTCTGTTCTGTGGCGTTTCCCCCCGAGATCGCTCACAATGACATTGCCGTATGTATTGAGTAAATTAGAATTTGTTGTACCAGCCCCAATGTTTACCCACTCTCCAACCACGCTATCGCCGAGATGTCCATCGTGTGATTTGTTTGCATACCCTTGAAAAATAGTGCCACCAACTTCACCCCCAACTTTGCAATGGGGTCCCAAGACAGTATTTGATTTTATCACTGCACCATCCGTAATTGTGCAGTGTGCACCAATCCAGCAAGGCCCACAAATAACGGCGTTGGGCCGAATAATTGCATCCTCTTCTATGCGAATTGCACCCTTACTCGCATCTAATACAACGCCTGGAAATAACGATGCAGAATGGTGCACATCAATATGGTACTCGCCACAACACTGCGCATCACATTCACTTCCAAGTGGTTCAGCATGTTGCAGATCGCGTGCCAATAACTCTGGCAAAAATGCGAGGACGTCCCAAGGTGTTTTGATAACGGGGTGTTCGACAACCGTTGGTTCTTCACCTTCCACTCTGCTCAGTCCTGTACGAGCTGAAATCATTGCTGCGCGCACGTTGTCATCACATAGAAAACCAGAAGGTGCACAACCCATCTGCTGCGTTAAACGTTCGAGCGTCGTTAGGCCACCAGTTCGCTGCTCAAACGTCGCGCGCAAATCTGATAACGGCGCAAGGGATTCTTGATATTCATCTTTGATATACCACGTCGTCATGTTTGCATTATCTCCACGTTGCCCTTCGGCCTGTTGGTGAGTGGAATTTCCACATACCGATTGTTGATAAAAAATACCATCCTAGTGGTACGGCCAATAACCCCGTATAGATCGCTGTACCGAAAAGTTTTGCAAAAGCTCCAAAACCACCACCAACAACTGCTGGATTCCAAGGCATAAGCCCTCTTGTAATAAGCACAAATGCTTGTACTGCTGCCGTAACAATCACCGCTCCTGAAGTAAAAAAAGCAATAGTCAATATTCTACGACGAAAAACGATGTTCCGAACTCGTAGAATTAACAAGGTCGTCACAACAAATCCAAGCGCATTTGGTCCAATAAGATGTGCTCCTGCTCCAAGTTCCCCATGCCCCGGCGATAGATCAACCAAAATCCCCAGCGCAAGTGCAACAAATAATGCTGCCGTTTCAGGAGCAAATAGAGCAATAAAAACAACCAAGCATGGAATTGCTTGGGGAGTAATCGAGCCCGTAGAGCGTAAGGTGAAAATTCCCGCGAAACTTGCGTCAAACGCAAGCGCAATAATTGTAGCGATGATGACGACAATGGCGTTCATGGGGAGTTGCCCTCCCCAGTTCCAAGCACGACAACACTTGCGTGATCGCGTGATCTTCTCCTAGGTGTCACCTCAATGCGCTTACGAAGTGGAGCCTCATCTAGGGGAGTGATCTCCGTCACAATTCCAAGCACCAGCCCTATTCCAGAAATTGGCCACGAAGAGTCGTCCAGCACAACGATATCGTTTTCCTGAACGCCTTTGTTTGCTTGTACCTCAGCTATGAAATATCCATTGCCCGTTGGCTGAAGCAAGACTTCTGCAAGCAGCGGAGGGCGAGTATCTTTCAAAGGGTGTGCAGGAACAATACCCGCTCTAATAGATCCAGAATCTTTGTGACTCGAAGGCAATAGCCCTATTCGGGTCATGCCAACTCTTGAAATTCTCCCAACGATATCTCTTCCCACAATTGCAATATCACCTAGAAGAACTCGACCCGAAACATGGCGCGATAACTTCAATTCAACAATTCCCGAAGTGTCATCAGGTTTAACACCTGTTACATCAAGTGAAACAACAAGCGGCGGCATTGGGTTACGAAGTGCCGATTCTGGAAGTGATTGCATACTACGAAGTTGATCGGCAAGTTCTGTCGAACGAAGCATCTGCGCATGATATAGCTGCCTGTAATGATCGCGTTCGGCAACTGCAAGTTCTTGACGCTCTTTCTCATCTGTTGGTAAATCCGATGGTTCGATTGCAGGGCGTACCCAACTTTTGACAATCATGCCAACGTGTGAAAGTGGTGTAATCGGCACTCGAATTAAATCTGAAACATCTGAAGACCAACCCAACCACGATGCTGGAAACATTGCAAATGAAATAACTATTGCAATTGCTATCGGCAATGCTTTAGCGCGTTTACGAAATGTTCCGTAGTTGCTCATTGATCAAAAGAGCTTCACAATTCTATTAACCATCCATATCGGATTCAAGAACTTCTTTCCAAAGTTCAAGATTTTCAAGGTAAATGCTTGTCCCTTGGGCGACACATGTCAATGGCTCATCTGCAATTGAAACATCTAAACCAGTTGCTTCAGAGATAACGACATCAATACCACGAAGTAACGCCCCACCACCAGCAATCCAAATACCATTCTCGACGAGGTCAGCAGAAAGCTCAGGTTCTGCGCGCTCTAGTGTTCGTTTTACGACTTCGATTATTGCCTCAATCGGCTCAGACATCGCCTCGCGAATTTCTTCACTTTTTACTACCTTTTTGTCTGGCATACCCGTAATGTTGTCTCGACCACGAACTTCGATGGTCGTTTCTTTCTCCAATGGAGACGCTGAACCAACTTCAATTTTAATTCTTTCCGCGGTCTGTTCACCAATCGTGAGTCCGTGATTCTTTTTCATATAACTGATAATCGATTCATCAAGATCATCGCCTGCTACTCGAATAGATTCACAAGTTGCAATATCTCCAAGAGACATAATTGCAACTTCAGTTGTGCCGCCACCTATGTCCACGATCATCGAAGCCGTTGGCTCTGCAATTGGTAAGCCTGCTCCGATGCCTGCTGCCATAGGTTCTTCAACAAGATACACTCTGCGTGCACCTGCACGTTCTGCGGAATCAAGCACTGCACGTTTCTCAACGGCGGTAATGCCGGATGGAACAGCAATAACAACGCGAGGACCGATGACACGACCCTTGCCACTTACCTTGCGAATAAAATAACTTAACATCGCTTCAGTGATTTCAAAGTCACTGATGACGCCATCTTTCAATGGACGAATTGCAGTTATCGATCCGGGAGTTTTTCCGAGCATCTCTTTTGCGCTAAAACCAACAGCATTCCCATTATTAAGAACACGATTGGTTCCACGCTTCACTGCAACAACGGACGGCTCGTCTAACACAATACCTTCGCCCCTCACACACACAAGTGTGTTGCAGGTACCAAGGTCAATGCCCATATCAACGCTAAACCAACTTAATAACTTGTCAAACACGATTCATGCTCCTCATCACTCTCTGACCTCTACGCGGGTCGTCAACCATAGGGATGATAGAGGAAAATTGAGAATGACGATGTTGTTATTTAAAGTCTACGAGCTGTATTGGACCGCCCGGAGTATTATCAAAAGTCGAGTGCTCTGTATTGACCAGAACCATCCATGCCACGCCAAGCGCCATCAATAAGGCTGCTACAAAAAGTAGAGCAGTAAATACGTCTGGAACTACCGACCGAGTGGCTGTAGGGGTGTCTAAAGAGGACATCAATTCCGCCCCTGTACTGCTGAAACTGTGACGCCAGGCACGACGAGGCCCCTTGAAGAATCTTCAAGGGTCACTCGACCAATCGAACGATTAATATCTACTTTTTCGACTTGAAGGCGACCAAGGAATGTTCCATCTTTGCCTACAGTCATAATCCAACCCTTTTTCACGCCATCCCTTGAGCCCGCGTTGATTTCAATAAGGACGTCATCGTTATTTCTAGATACGGTGAGGACTGTAGAAGTTAAGGCTCGGTCTGGTGCAATGCCTGAGTCAATCACAGAAGTTGCAGCGAGTGCGCCGTACTTTGAAAAATAAGAATCCAACGTTGCTTGAAGAGAATCCAGCTGCTTCTCTACATTGTGTCGTTCTTCTTCCGCCTTTTCCTTTCCCTTTGTTGCTTCTCTGGAAGCAAACTTGGCATCTTCTAATTGGTCTTCCATCTCAATTACAACTCGCTCTGCGAGAACTAACTCACTTCTCAAATCATAATTTTCTGACACAAAGCGCTGCTTCATTTCGCCATTAACTTCGCTTGCACTCAAAAGTGCTTGTAAGTTTGCCTTTGATTGTGCTAGTTGTGATCCAAGCCGCCCAACTTGCGCTTGAAGCGTCTCGATAGTAACGCGGGTGTTGGATTGATCAGAACGAAGTGTTCCGATGACAGTATCTTTTGCATCAAGTTCTTTTTGCATTTGGAGGCGTTGCGTCGAAAGTGTACGCTCGGCATTATTCTTTTGAGTATCAGCAATTCGTAGTTGATCGTCTACTTCACGATACTTGGCGCGGTAACTGTTCTCATTTGTAGTGTACGTAGCAACAAGGGGAACCATCGCTACGGCTAACAATGTAACGAGGACAATAAAAATTTTAGTCAATATATGCACGAGAGTACCTCTTACTTCTACGACCTTTGAAC
>JABAAL010000019.1 GCA_014238785.1 Phycisphaerales bacterium
TGAGTTGTGCGATATTTTTGCACGAAGTTGGTCACCATGCAATTGGATTTAACACATATAAACCCCGATGCCTTGAAGAATATTACGCATGGGAGTGGTCACTGAGCGCGATGAAAGCAAACGACCTTAACGTCACGGCGAATGTTTTAAAAAGGCGTGATAACGCGTTGCAATACGCAGTGGCAAAAGCACTCCGACGTGGGCTCAAGCGAGTGCCTGTTGAACTTGAACCATTTATTCCGCCGCAATTCAGGATTGCATCGTGACAACTTCGATTCGTGTTGAAGATTTAGAATACAACTTGCCAAAGGGCTCAATTGCGACGCACCCTGTTACTCCTCGGTCATCTGCAAAGTTGTTAGTTGTTAATGGTGATGTTTTTTTACACAAGCATGTTTCGGATTTGCCATCCTTGCTTCCAAAGAATGCGTTGCTTGTTGTAAATGAAACTGCAGTATTGCCCGCAAGGTTTGTCACGAGAAAAGTGGAGACTGGTGGAAAGGTTGAAGGACTTTTTTTGCAACAGCACGACGCCTTTTGGGAAGTGATGCTCAAATCAAGTGGAAAATTGCGCGAGGGAATTGTGCTTGAACTGTGTGAGGGCGTGCAACTAAAACTTGTTGAACGTATTGGCAAACATTGGAAATGCTCCTGTACAGATTCACAAGATGCTCGTGAGATTTTACAAGAAATTGGAATGACTCCAATCCCGCCTTATATTTTGGGGGCCAGAGGAGAGGCGACAACAGATGACAAGGAGGATAGAGAACGATACCAAACGGTTTACGCAGACTCGAGGCAGAATAAATCGGTTGCAGCGCCGACCGCTGGACTTCACTTTGATGAGGACTTGCTTGGTGCGTTGGCACAAGGGGGATTCGAGCGTGTGCCAGTAACACTGCATGTTGGCGCGGGTACCTTCAAAGGAATTGAAACCGCGACTATTGCGGAACATGAAATGCATGAGGAATCGTGGGAGGTTGGGCAATCTACGCTCGATGCTATTTCGCGAGCAAAAAAAGAGGGCAGGGCAGTTATCGCAATAGGCACTACCTCTGTGCGAACACTTGAATCATTGCCCAAAATTGATACATGGCCCAAAAGTGGCGGGCTCTGTGGCAAAACTCGTTTGATGATCACGCCGCCGTATGCTTGTACGGTCGTTGACGGGATGCTAACAAATTTTCACCTACCTAAATCAACATTACTCACCCTTGTGGCTGCGATGATTGGAATAGAAACACTCAAGGCAGCATACGCTGAGGCGATTGCGAATGAGTATCGTTTTTATAGTTACGGGGATGCGATGTTTTTCCTTTCGCAAGGCTAGGAAATGTAGTATCCTGTGACTGCAAGGATGCACACGCTCACAGCACTAATCGAAGGACTCGATGCACGGATAGATGGCGAACAATTCGCTTCATCGGTGAGCAGTGTTGTGCAACACTCAGAGCGTGTGACCAAGGGCGCATTATTTATTGCAAGAAGTGGGGTTCGGCGAGACGGTGCTGCGTTTATTGAAGACGCAATTGCTAAGGGTGCCGCTTGCATTCTTTGCACGCCCGGAGTTGCAAGCACATTGCGACACATAAATATAACAGTGATTGAAACGTACGATCCGTGTAAAATTGGAGCGATTATTGCAGAGCGTTTTCACGGTAACCCATCAAGTAAACTTGCACTTGTTGGCGTGACAGGCACAAATGGGAAGACGACAATTACTTGGCTCGTTCGACATTTGTTGACACATTCTGGCGTAAAGTGTGGGATGCTCGGTACGATTACTTGCGATGATGGAATTGCTTCTAAACAATCCACTTTAACAACGCCTAGTTTTTGTGACATCGGCTCTATTTTGCACACTATGGTTGATAATGGTTGCAAGGTGGCAGTGATGGAATGTTCAAGTCATGCACTAGACCAAGGTCGAGTTGCCGCACTTGATTTTGATATTGGTGTGTTTACGAATTTGTCAGGCGATCATCTGGACTATCACGGTTCTGCTGATTCGTATTTAATGGCGAAGATGCGTTTGTTTGATTCCGTTAGTGGCAGCGCAGTGATAAATATGGATGATCCCTCAAGTTGGTCGGTCGCTGATTACGCAACTGCAAAAGTAATTTCCTGCAGAACAGAAAGCGACGCCGCTGCAGCATGGGTTGAAATTATTGCAGAGAAAATGGACGGGTCACACATTCGGTTACACGGCGGTTGGGGGACTATAGAATTAGTATTGCCTTTACTTGGGAGGCACAACGCAACAAACGCATTGCAAGCAGTCGTTGTTGCGCACGAACTTGGGGTTTCCAAAACAGCAATTACGGATGCGCTTGCATGCGCTCCATCACCACCTGGCCGACTCGAACGTGTTCAAGAAGGTAAAAGTGCGGTCTTTGTGGATTTTGCACATACCGATGATGCGCTCGAGCAGATGCTTTGGTCCGTGAGGCAAGTTTTGCCAAAAGGCGGAAAATTGCATGTGGTATTTGGTTGTGGCGGCGATCGTGATGCTTCAAAAAGACCAAGAATGGGGCGAATTGCATCAACTGTTGGAGATGTTGCATACGCAACAAGTGACAATCCTCGAAGCGAAGACCCAGAAGTCATTTTGGATCAAGTTCTCGCAGGCGTACCAGAAGATTGCAAAAACTTCGTGCATCGAATCGCTGATCGTAAGTCTGCAATTCAAGCAGCAATTCATGCAGCTAGCGAGTGCGACGTTGTTGTCATTGCAGGCAAGGGGCATGAAAAAAATCAAATACTAAAAGACAAGGTGGTTCCATTTGATGATGTGAACATTGCCAAGGAAGCGATTTTGAATTTAGGACGTCACTCGTGAGTTTTTTATCTGGTCAGTTGGCACAGTACGTGAATGGGAATTTGATTGGAAGAGATGATGTTGTTTGTTTTGGAGCGGAAATTGATTCGCGGCAACCTATCGAAGGTAAAGTTTTTTTCGCATTGCATGGCGAACATGCAGATGGGCACGACTTTGTAGAGATGGCGGCACAGAGCGGATGTAGCGCTGTTGTCGTAGAGCGTAGCTATGAAGTTTCTGTCCCGGTGATTGTTGTACGCGATGTGCGGAAGGCGTTGTATGACCTTGCAAAAGCAAGAAGAGTAGAATTGAACTGCGATGCAGTGATTGCGGTGACTGGTTCTGTTGGTAAAACGACAACGAAAGATATTCTTGCGTGTTTACTCGGCGATAGAGTGGTTGCTTCACGCAATAGTTTTAATAACGATCTGGGCGTTCCAATAACAGTGCTTGGCGCTGAGGGTGCGCAGTTTCTTGTAGCAGAAATTGGTGCAAATGAAGTGGGCGAGATTGAACCGCTCGCAGCATTGGTGCAGCCGGACATAGCAATTTTAACTTCAGTAGGTGATGCGCACCTAGAAGGCTTTGGGGACAGAAAAACAATCCTTCAAGAAAAGGCGAAACTGTTAGAAGCGGTTCCCAAGGATGGGCATGTGATTGTCCCTGAAACAATTGACCTAGCGAGTACGGATATTTCAGCATTAATTGTGACAGTAGGCGAGTCAGCTTCAGCAGATATCCAAGTTTCTATGGGTACTGACGAATTTGGATTTGCAACGCTTTCGATGGATGGCGAAGAAGTGAAGCTTTCATTGCTTGGTCAACACAACGCGATGAACGCGGCTCTTGGAATTGTCGCAGCGTCGTATGCGAATCAGGAGGTGTCGATTTCGGAATTGTTAATACGAGTATGCAATGCGGGTGCTCCCAAAGGAAGGCTTCGCAAAGTAGAGATTGGCGAGATTGTGTTCTTAGATGATGCCTACAACGCGAATCCCACGTCGATGCGGTCGGCTTTAGAGTTGTTTTCTGGCTTGAAAGCGAACCGTAAGGTTATGATCCTTGGTGACATGCTTGAACTTGGAACAAGTTCTCACTCAGAGCATCGGCTTCTTGCTGGGGTGATAGAAAAAGTAGATGCTGACCTCGTTGTGCTTGTTGGAAAGGAAATGAAGGCAGCGGTTGGTTCTTCGGCAGCGATTTGTGTAGAAAATATTAATGACTTGCAATCAATCACCTCGCTCTTGAGGCCTCGTGATCTTGTCTTGCTTAAAGGTTCTAGGGGATTGTGTTTAGAAAAAATTATTGATTCTTGCCGGCAAACGAAAGTTTTAGAGCACTAGAGAGCGATATACCTTTTACATGCTTTTTAATTTATTGCAATCCATGGATGAGTGGCTCGATAGCGCAGGGCTTTATTCTTTTCTACAGGTTTTATATCAACGCGAGTTCCGTGCTTTTACAGCTGTTGTTGTTGCCTTTTTTATCGTTATTTTTCTTGGGAAACCGCTTATTCGAGCGCTCATAAAATTGAAAATAGGGGACCATGCCGAGTTCAATCAAAAAGAATTGAATGCACTGATGAAGAGTAAAGAGAATACTCCGACTATGGGCGGCATACTCCTGATTGGCTCGGTGTTTGTTACTACGTTACTTTTTGCCGATCTTTTTAATCAGTATGTGCAATTGCTTCTCGTGGTCATTTTCTTGTTTGCGGGTTTGGGTGGTTTTGATGATTACCTAAAGTTAGTAGCTGGGCATCGGAAGCCAGGCTCTCGCGATGGCCTGTATATGTGGGAAAAATTACTTTTTCAATTCGGTTTTGGGTTGATAGTTGCGTTGATGGTTTGGAAGTATGCGGGAACAAGCGATGCAGCTCATTCGCTTACCTTGCCTTTTGTTCGAACGTACATTCCGGGAATGGAGACGTTGACGCTTTCGCCTAGTGTGATAGTTTTAGGGATTGGGATGTTTTCGATCATCGCAATTTTTATGGTGATGTTGATGTCTAATGCAGTCAATATCACAGATGGGCTTGATGGGTTAGCACCGGGGACGGTGATGATTGCCAGTTTTGCAATGATGGTACTTTGTTATATTGCTGGATCGCCTGACCTTGCTGGATTCTTGCTAATGCCCTACGTGGAAGGCTCTGCTGAGATGATGGTTGTTGCGGGAGCTTCAGCGGGGGCCTGTTTAGGTTTTTTATGGTTCAACTGTCATCCGGCGCAAGTTTTCATGGGGGACACGGGTTCGATGCCACTTGGAGCGTTGCTTGCAACTATCGCAATCATCATTCGGCAAGAATTTTTACTTTTGATTATTGGAGGCGTCTTCCTGATGGAGATCGGAAGTAGTTTTCTTCAAATCGCATATTACAAGGCGACTAAGGGTAAACGGATTTTTAAATGTGCTCCAATTCATCACCACTTTCACCGTAAGGGTTGGTCTGAATCGCAAGTTGTGACAAGGTTTTGGGTTGTTGCGGTCATTCTTGCGATGATTGCTCTTGTTTCAATTAAAATGCGATAGCTCCTCTTTTTTAATAAAAAAATTCCTAGGAGGAGTTAATTTATTTGATATTCGTGCCAAAAAGGCATCGAGGGAGATTATTCAGGGGCACTTATAATTGGATGGCGGAATCGAGGTCGATGATAGCCCCAGGTAGGGTTGGTGCTTTTTTGAATCGGTGTTTACGGAGCATCGTGATGAGGTTCGCCATGTCGCCGTGCACAGGTGCTGTGAAATCTACGGCTGTATCAGTAATTGGATGTGTAAATGCAAGATACGCAGCGTGAAGTGCTTGCCGTTGTATCACGAAATCAGTTCGTGGCACATCGAAAGGAACACCTCGTGGGATGATATTGGCAACTTTTAGATGTTTGCCGCCATAGATATCGTCCCCAACAATGGGGTATCCAAGATGTTGCAAGTGCAATCGTATTTGATGTGTTCGACCAGTTTTTAAATCTAACTCCAATAACGTAAACCCGTCGTATATCTCCCGAACATGAAAGACAGTAACCGAAGGTTTTCCGGTATCGTCCCATCGCACAGCATAACCATCTCGTTTTGTTTGGTGTTTACCAAGCGGGACATCTATGGTATCTGTCAATGGTTCAACTTCGCCGTGCACAACTGCAAGATATCTCTTTCGAGTTTTTCGTTGTTCAAATTGCTTCCCAAGACGCCAGTGCGCGGTGTCAGTTTTAGCTGCAACCATCACGCCAGTTGTGTGCCTGTCGAGGCGGTGAACAACGCCTGGTCTTGCGAATTCTTGACCAACCGAAGAGAGTTCGCCACTGCTGACGTGTTGAAAATGCCAAGCAAGCGCATTGATGAGCGTGCCAGATTTGTGCGACCTCGCTGGATGCACAATGATGTCATCATCTTTGTTGAGAACAATGAGGTCGTTATCTTCATGGATGATTTTTAATGGAATTTCTTCTGCAGGAATTTCTGAGGAGGGCGGCGGAGGAAGAATGACGTTGATAACATCATGCTTTTTAAGTTTCGTCGAACCCTTCGGATTTTTCCCGTTTACCGTTACCATTTTTTCTTCAATGAGTCTTTTTAAACTTGTGCGCGAAAGAAATGGGATTCGAGTAGTAAGGTAACTATCGAGCCGCCTATCTAAATCTCTGGAAAGGGTAAAAGTTGCTTCGACTGCAGCATCGTCATCCACGCCTTGTTTTTCGTACGCACGAAACAGCGCATCGCTATCGATGTTGCCACCGCCATCAAGAATTTCGTCGGACCGATCGCTCGGCGTATCCATCACTCTGTTTCGGGCTTTGTGATGTCTGTTAAAACATCAACGCTGGTGTTAACTGGCGTAGGATCTCTAGTAAGTACCTGATTGTTCCTTGCAGAAACATCAGCATCTGTTGGCAGCGTTGTCGCTTCAACTAGGATTGCGATGGAGTTAGCCCGTGCTAGCGCTTGGGTTGCAAGTGCTGGGTAGAGAACATCTATTCGGGCAGCAGCGGTTTCATACAATTTCTTCGCTGATTCAATATCACCACGAGATTCTGCTATCGCAGCGCGCCCATTGAGGGCACTGGCGGTAAATAAGGCTGAAGCGACTGACTGGTCATCCATTGCAACGACTTGGCCGTACAAATTGTCTGCTTTTTTAAGATATAAAATGCGGTCTTCATCAGAGAGTGAAGTTGAAATATCCGCGTTGGTGCCAATAGTTTGGTTAAGAATAATCGCTCGAAGATACGCATCGCCAGCGGTTAACAAACCGAGTTCTTGAATCGAATCAATATCTGAATACGATTGTGCAATGTCTTCGTGTGATGCAGGTAGTCCCGTTGCGCTTGCTTCAATATATGCAATCCATGCTTCTGCTCGATGCGCAGTTTTGCCTTGTTCGTACCGAACGAAAAACAAGTAAGAAACAATAACAATCATGATAATCAGTAGGTAACTTGGCCCCTTCGTTTTTAACCAATGAACAAAATCCTCGTTCACTTGGGTTTCTGAGAGGTCTGCAGTTTGAATATCTTTTAATCGATCGCTGTCCATAGGGTATTCCTTTGAGAATCGTACATTCTATGCGATGAGGTAGATGCTCGCAAGATAAGTTCCACCTAGTCCAATTAATCCCTGAGCTACTTTAAATGTAGCCGATCGAGCGAATGTTGGAGTTGTAGAAGGCAAGAGGCTAAATATCGGGGGTCGCCCTCGGATTGCATGAATGCAGGAGCAGTTGCAGCAAGCATAAGGCGTCTTACATCGACGAGATTGCTGTAATCGTCGTCAACATACATGCCAAGGGCCCTTCGGGCAGAAGCCATTGACGACACTGGCTTGGTGGCTTTGAGGCGTGTATTGTGCCCCCAAAGTTGGCGTTCTAGATAGACGGCGTCTTCAATCCAGTGACCAGCATGTACTTCTGCGAGGTCTATCAACGCAACTTTTGCATCGGGCTTACCGCTACGGCACATGGCGTTTGCCAAGTGTAAGTCTCCGTGAAGCCACTGGTCTATCCGGCGCGATCGCCAAATTTCAATGAGTATGTCGAGTTTTTTTCCTATCAGTGAGTGCATTTTTTTCCAGGTCGATTCCTTTTCGAGATGGTTTTCTCTCACGCTTTTTTTTGCTGCTTTTAAGAGTGTTTTCCAGTCTTCCCGCCTTCCTTTTTGGTCAACGGGAAAGGAAGATGCTTTTTTCGTAAAGCGGGCTGCTGCTTGTGCAACCCTCTCTATGTTGTTTGGTTCCCAATGTTTGCCAAGGGGGCCAAAGGGGAACCGCTCAATAATCATCCAAGTTAGGTCATACCCGTTGAGTTGCTCACCACTTGCAAGGAGTAGAGGAACCACGCTATCTGGTTCTTGCATTTGACGTGTCCAGAATAATTCACGTTGATTCACCGGAAGTTTAACAACGACTTCCGTTTCTTTATCTTTATCATTCCATGTAGCAAAAGCCGTTGCCGCGCCACCACGTTGCCAATCGGTGCGAAACCAGTGAATGTTGTCTAAGCGATTATTAGTTTGTTTTCTGAGAATAGGTTCAAGTGAACAAGCAAGAGAGGAGGGAATGCCGCTCTTAGAAGATTCAATCATGCTAGCTTCTCCAATAGAACTTTCACACAATTAGAGTACGCCAAAAAAGGGAATGAGGCAAGTCTTTCCTTCTAGGGGTTGCCTTTATTGTCCTGAGAACGTAGTTTACGGCGAGTGAAATCAGCTTTATGGGATGTTTTGGTACTCGACTTGGATGGAACGCTATTGTGCAGCCAAGGTGCGGTATCGGATCAAAATTTG
This sequence comes from Phycisphaerales bacterium, assembly GCA_014238785.1. Taxonomy (GTDB): domain Bacteria; phylum Planctomycetota; class Phycisphaerae; order Phycisphaerales; family SM1A02. The sequence goes on from JABAAL010000019.1 coordinate 8,596, forward strand.
CATGCGTTGGATATTGTGCGAGAGCATGGCATAGAAGTTGTTGTTGCAACCGGCAGGAGTTTCAGTGAATGTAAGCATGTGTTGCATGAAATTCAGCACTTGGGAGTATGTATCTCGGCGGGTGGTTCACAGTTAACAGATAGCGAGGGCAATTCGTTGTTACGAGATGTTGTTGACGTCTTGGTTGTACAAGAAGTTACGGAACAAATTATTGCAAGCGGATATCGCTCCTTGCTTTTGAAAGATGCCACCGTTTGCGATACCCAATATGTACTTGTTGGTGATGCGTCTCTTCACGAGGCATCAACGTGGTGGTTTGATTCGCTGGGTATTTCGACTATCGAAGTCGAAACTATGGCCGAAGATCCGTGGCCGGAGCACACACTTCGAGTAGGAGCAATTGCAAATGAAAGTGATTTGTTGCCGATAGCGACACAGTTAAAAGTATCATTAGAGGGTCGAGCGAAATTGCAGCATTGGTCGGCGGTAACTTCTTCACAAGCAACAGGTTCATCAACGCATCTTCTTGAAGTGTTTGGAAATGAGGTGAGCAAGTGGGCGATGCTAGAGCGATACCTCGGTGAAAAATTAAAACGAGAGCGAATCGTTGCAATCGGCGATGGGCTTAATGACATTGAAGTGCTACGCGAAGCGGGGCTTTCAATCGTGATGGAAAATGCAAATGAGGAAGTACAACAATATGCCGATGTTCTTGCGGGACATCATGACTCGCACGGCTTTGCAAACGCAATGCGCCGATGGATAATCCCTGAGGGTGTTGCATGAGTACCTCAAGTGAAATGCAAGCGACAACTTCTGAAACTTGGCCAATACCTTCAATTATAAATGGCATACAAGAACTTTTTGACTCGTGGATATTATTCGCTCCAGAGTGCGACCCATTTTGGCCGGAAGTTTCTCTACTGGGGAATTTTCGTCGAGTTCCAACCGCAAAAAGGGGCTTAGTATTAGCAATTGAGGCGGGTGTGCCTGCAGTGGTCTTTGTTCCAAATCGACAATTGGCAAATGCATTTACATATGTAAAAAACATTCACATAGATTTTCCTTTGATTTTAGTAGTTGAAGACCATCCAACCCTAGCACCGCAAGTGCTGCCGCGAGAAATTGCAAAACAAGCTGGACTTTGCGTAATCGAGCCGTGCGATTCGACAGAAGTAACATATTGCGCCAGTGCATCGTCTTCCTTTTCTTCTTTACTTGGAGAGCCGGTGGTTTTACTATTACACCATAGTTTGCTTGCTAGTTCTTCTTCAAAAGATAACTCTAAGGATCCGGAAGTGCAGCAACGTTCGCCGCAAAGTGAAACGAGTTCGCCGATTCACTTATGCAGGAGAATGGAGTTAAATCGTCAACGAACGCTGCCAAGCCCTGGGGAACGAGTTGAAGTTGGATTTATAACGATAGGTGGTTCAGATTTATCGTTGAAATATCTTGTAAGTGAGTTGCAGTTGCTTGGTCGCGTTCCTATGTTGAACTTGCGTCTTGTCAATCCTATTGACCATGTTCCAGTTGAGCGATTGTTATCAAGGTGTCGGCATGTTGTTGTTCTTGAGCCACGTCCTGGAGAAGTGGAACAAGAAATAATACGAATTGCCCAAGCGATGCGCCGTGAGGGTAGAGAAGTAGCTTCGATATGGGGCAAGGAATTGCCTCCATTTGATCCAGAACTGCAACCGGTGAAGGTTGCGGTGAACGCAATACATCCATCAGTCGTAGCTCGTCTAACACAGCATTTATTGCATGATGCTTGTCCATCGGCAAATGTGAGTGAGCAACTCTCGCCGGAGTTTTCTGTATTCGATGTTGATTCAGAGGAGCGTGTCCCATTTGGAACAAATGGCGCCTTGGATTTATTGAGAGAAAGGGCAACGCGTGTTCTTTGTAACTCGGATTCTGATTGCGAAGTCGTTATCGATGGCGAAGTTGTCCAAACAGGTGAAGGCAAAAAAATATTCGTTGAAACCTGGGGAGAGAATAGGTTTGTTTCAGATGGAATACATGTAATGCGTGATGCTGTTTCTCATGATGAAACGAGAGTGATCATTGTTTGGCGAAACTTCGAAATAGGAAGCGCGTTGCTTACAGTAGTCGAATCAATTCTACCTTCGAAAAATGATGATGGTAATCGTGTAGTCGAAGTGACTATTGATCAGGGTGAAGAAGTAGATATTGCAATTGAATCAGCCAGCGTTCAAAACAGTGTGACGGTGATTATTGTGACAGATGGCGAAGAACCACACTTTGATTTGTCACGGCTATCTTTGGCTATGCAGCAAATTGACCAACTTGGTTTTCGCCCACAACACGCCATTGTAATTCCTATTGAACAGATGACGCCAGTTCGGTTGGTTCCAATTGATCCATGGAAAGCTCAAAACACTTCGTCTGCAATGTTACTCGAAACTTCGATCACAACAAGATGGCTAAAACCAGCATATCGTAGGTGGCGAATTTCATTTCGGCCAATCTTAGAACGTGTTGAAGTAACGAGAAACAAACCGCCAGTTAGAGTTGTTGCTGAGAGTAACGTTGGATTGACACCTCCAAAAGTCATTCACGGCTCTTCGCCTTCTTGGCGGATTCATATAGCCGGCTCACGTGGGGATCAGCCCGGAGTTGTTGGAAACATTTTGATTAAAGCGGGCATTCAGATGGATTACGAAATTCGTGTGCAATGCAATAATCGCTTCGTTGGGCCTGGTCGCCGTGCGTGGACTCAATTACTTTTTACTCGAAAGCAAACGACAACGTCATACAGACCGCTCATTGGTTCAATCCCATGGGGCGAGGCGGATGTATTACTTGGATGGGATCGAGAAGAAGTCCTTAGGGCGGTCGATACATTGGGTAGCCTTCGTGTTGGTTCTAGCGATAGAACATTTGCAATTATAAATACAGATTTGTTCGAACACCAAACATCGTTCAAGGAATTACACGGCGATTCATTGACTTTAGATAGCCAAACTTTATCTTCTTCTTGTAGGGATGACGGATTAATATTGCGAGGATTTGCATCGCTAGCAAGATACCGTTTTCATAATGAACGACTCGGCGATATTGTTCAGCTTGGTATGGCTTTTCAACTGGGGTATATCCCTGTGACTGTAGATGCTATTAATGTTGCTGTTGCAACAGCGGAACAAGGCGGTTTCGCTCGAACGGTTGAAGCGTTTGATTTTGGTAGAAGGATTGCCAGCGATTCGGATTCTATATGGCAACCAATTAAGGAAGAATCGCAGATTGATTTGGAACGCCTTGAAAAACGATGTGTTCGTGATTTGCACAAACATGGTCGCAAGGGAGTTGCGCAGGCAGAAATAGTGAAGCGGCTATTGCGGCAATCTAAACAATCTCTTCCTGGTCTGTTCGAAACTGCTGAGGGGAGGCAGTGCATGACTGACATGTTTAATGCCATTCGAAGATGTATGTTGTGGGGTGGCGAGGATGTTGCAAAACGCTTTGTGAATTTAATTTATCAAGTGTATGGGGTAGACAACGCAGAAAATGGAAGGGCGTTAGCCCGTAATGTAATTCTTCCACTTGCGGAGTCAATTTTGATTCGAGAACCAATTTATTTGGCGAAGTTAGCGAGAAGCCCAGAAGTTCTACGCCGAATTAGAAAGCGTTTGAATGTTAGGCACTCCCGCGGCGATATTTTAAAAAGACGTTTTTTGTCACGATTTCAGCTTCGTTTATGGAATTGGTCTTTGCAGGTAGATATGCGAACGAGCGACTGGTCATCGGTTATGGTTTCGGTGCTTGGAAGATTCATTCCGCAAAGATGGCGGGGGCATCGCAGAGACCGAGCAGTACGGGAAGAAATTATTCATGCTGTTAATAAAGCGATAACTTCACCCGAGCAATATGACAAATGGGTGTTGAGGTTTCAAGCACTAAACAAGCTGGCGCTCTCTGGGGAGTTGCACTCTTCGTCGTTAGAAGAAATACAAAGAATTATCCAAGATTAATTTGGACATGCTCTCTTTTAAGTTGCCCGCAAGCTGCGGAGATGTCTCGTCCCCGACTCGCTCTAATGTGTGTGTTGACCCCAGCTTTCATGAGTATTTCTTGGAACCTTCGCACTTGCTCAGTTTTTGGTCTTGTGTAGTCGAGTTCGGGCACTTCGTTGTAGCGAATCAAGTTAACATTGCATCGCAGTGTTTTGCAAAGACCGACGAGTTCTTTTGCGTCTGCTGTTCGATCATTGACGCCCCCAAGAAGTAGGTATTCGAGTGTAATTTCTCTTCCAGTGGCATCGAAATAGGTACTGCATGCTTCGAGAAGATCTTTAATTGGCGAGAATCTTGCCCATGGAATAAGTTGTTGCCTTACTTCATCGTTTGGAGCGTGTAAACTAAGCGCGAGGGTTACGGGGACATCAAACGCTGCAAGCTTTTCAATAGCAACCGGAAGTCCAACTGTTGATACAGTGATTTTTCTCGCACCAATGCCGAGTCCCCAAGGCGCATTCAGAATTCGTATGGCGCGGGTGACGGCATTGAAATTTGCCAGAGGTTCTCCCATACCCATGAATACGACATTTGAGATATCGTTTCCTCCTAATTCGATAACTTGCTCGACAATTTGTCCAACATCGAGACTTCCTTCGAGGCCGCCTATTCCAGAAGCACAGAAGGTGCACTTAACGGGGCAGCCAACTTGGCTAGAAACACAAGCAGTTTTTCTTCCTTTAGCAGGAATCATGACGGTTTCTGTTTGTTTGCTACCATCATCCCACGCAAGTAGTTTTTTTATTGTTCCATCGGATGCATTTTGTGTTCTTAGACATTTGGATCGTCTAAAGAACAGGCGTTCTCCGAGAAGTTCCCGTTTTTCTTTTGAGATGTTCGTCATCTCATCAACTGAAGAGATTTGTTTTTTATAAATCCAATCAAGAACTTGTTTTCCTGCAAAAGTAGGCATGCCAATATCTGCAACTATCGCCTCTATATCGCGTGGAAAAAGTTCGAGTACGTGTTCTTTCGTAGTCAAGCTTTTTCTCCTTCTATTGTCATATCATTTGTCTGCATAAAAGCATTGAGTGAAGCTGGCATAGAGAATGTCATGCCTTCATCAAAGGTAGATTCCCCTTCAAGTTCGCCATGGAAGTTAGTTGTGAGATGTTCTATGAGTTCGAGGACAAGATGTTCCGGAGCACTAGCGCCCGCAGTTATGAGGACCAAGTTAGCGCCAGTAAACCATGTTGGGTCGAGTTCAGAAACATCATCGAGTAGGTGAGCAGTTGTTCCAACACTTTCAGAAATTTCAGTGAGCCGAACTGAATTGGAACTATTCTTGCTTCCGACAACGAGCACTACATCTGCCTCTTTAGCATCTTCCCGGACAGCGTTTTGCCTTTCGGTTGTTGCATAGCAAATGTCGTCAGTTGGTGGGGCGTGTATTTCTGGAAATGTTTTCTGAAGTTCCGAGATGATGATTTCGGCATCATCCGTACTCAATGTTGTTTGTGTTAGGTAGACGAGTTTGCTCGGATCATTAATTTGCAATAAGGCAATATCTGCTGTTGTCTCGACAATTTGTATTTCATTTGGCGCTTCCCCTTGTGTGCCGATAACTTCCTGATGATTTTTATGACCAATTAACAAAATTTGCCAACCACGTTTCGCATAACGAATTGCTTCTGCGTGTACTTTCGTGACCAGTGGGCAAGTTGCATCGATGCACCTTAATGACCGTTCTTTGGCAAGTTGTTTTACTTTTGGGCTTACGCCATGCGCGCTAAAAACAACAACGGAATGTTTTGGAATTTCCTCGATTGATTCAACAAATGAAGCGCCTCTTTCCTGAAGTCGGTTCACTACATGTCGATTGTGTACGATTTCGTGGTAGACGTAGAGCGTTTCGTTATCGCCAAGTGCATCGAGTAATTGGTCGACAATATCGACCGCCATGCGAACTCCAGCACAAAAACCCCGTGGATTTGAAAGTTTGATTCGCATGTATGTATTGTATCGCAGTGTTGTCTTTGCCGTCTATGGGACTGTCTCCATACAGTGGAGAAGAAACAATCCCGCAGGTCGTATATTTGGAAGTACTTGGTCAGCTAATGTCGCAGGGCTGCGCAATGCTTGAGCCAGACCGATCGTACTTTGGACTTACTCCATACCTAATGATTGCCAGAGGAAGGCGTAGATATCGGCGACTTCAGCAATGCGAAGGTGCGTCGGTTTGCCAGCACCGTGCCCCGCGCGAGTCTCGATGCGAATTAAGACTGGATTATCGCACGATTGCGAATACTGAAGTTCGGCAGCAAATTTGAAACTGTGCGAAGGAACAACGCGATCATCCGTGTCGCCAGTTGTTACCATCGTCGCAGGGTAACAAGTTCCTTTTTGAAGATTGTGGTACGGAGAGTACGCATAAAGATGTTTGAACATCTCTGGTTCTTTTGGATCACCATAATCACTGGTCCAAGCCCAGCCAACAGTGAATAAAGGAAAACGAAGCATGTCGAGCACACCAACAGCGGGTAAACAAGCTCCATACAAATCAGGTCGCTGCGTCATACAGGCGCCAACAAGTAAGCCGCCATTGGATCCGCCTTGAATAGCTAACTTTGATGTATTCGTCCACTTGTTCTGTATGAGCCATTCGCTGCAGGCAATAAAGTCATCAAAGCATTGCTGTTTGTTTTCAAGCATGCCACCCTCGTGCCAATCTCGACCATATTCGCTTCCGCCACGAATACATGCAACAGCAAGAACGCCTCCCATTTCAATCCACGTTGCTCTTGTGGAGGAAAAACGTGGGAGAATTGCAATGTCGAAACCGCCGTACCCGTACTGAAGAACTGGATTGTTGCCATCAAGTGTTGTATTTTTCCCCGCTACAATGAAGAGCGGAACACGCGCACCATCCGTGCTTGTCACGAACTCCCTTCGGACAACAATGTTTGAAAGGTCAAGTGGCACGATGGATTTCCAAAACATGGATGTTTTTTCAGTATCGAGTTCTAGGGAGTAGATTGATGGCGGTTGGTTGTAACTTGAGTACGACCAGTAGACGGTCTTGTCTGCATTGGTACCGCCAAAACCAGAAGCAGTGCCAATGCCTGGCATCGCAACTTCATATAAAAGGTCGCCTTGCAACGTGTGCACTGTTGTTTTAGAAGAAGCATCTTCGAGCCAAGAGCAAGTAATCTTCCCGCCGACAACGTCTGCGCCTCGAAGAATATTTTTTTGCGTTGGAATTATTTCGGACCACGTTGGAGTTGTGCCATCGAGCGTAACTGAAATTAATTTCCCATTTGGAGCGTCACGATCTGTCTTAAACCAGAGTGTGTTGCCGATACCTCCGATTAACGAGACTTCTGCTTCAAAGTCGTTTACGAGCCAGCGCAACGATGTTTCGTTTGGCCCTTTGATGAGTACTGCATTGTTTGAAGAAGTTCCTTCGTTGACGGATATCACAAGCCAGCCACCGTCTTTTGTAACACTTGCTCCATAAAAACGGTTGGGGTGATCAATGTCCTTCCAAACAAGTTTGTCTTGAGATTGGTCAGTACCAATGGTATGAAACCAAAGCTCAGATGCATCCGTTGTTTCTATGTGGCTATCGCTTTCCGAGTGTGGGTACCTTGAGTAGTAATACCCGCTTTCATCTTTGAGCCAAGAAGGGGAAGCATTTTTAATGTCAGTCATAACTTCTGCGAGTGTTTCGCCTGTCATTAAATTTTTTGCGTACCAGGTCGACCAATCTGAGCCAGCATCAGAAATGCCCCATACTAAAAAGTTGCCCTCTGGGCTTGGGCTATACATGGAGAGTGCTTGGGTCCCATCTTCAGTGAATGTATTTGGATCAAGTAGTACAACATTGATACTTTTTGGAGAAGTGCCAGTGTAGATGACGCTGTGATTTTGTAATCCAGTGTTTCGAGATTGAAACCAGCGTGATCCTCGATGAAAAGGCAGACCTTGTTTTTCATAATTCCAAGCCTTGGTTAGTTTTTCTTGTACCGTTGGCAAGATAGGGATGGAATCGAGATACGCACGAGTAACTTCATTTTCAGCGGTTACCCACGATCGTACGGCATCGCTTTGGCGTACGTCTTGCTCAAGCCATCGATATGGGTCGGCAACTTTTACACCATGCATCATTTCGGTAACATCGCCACGCTCTGCTTCTGGGTATTGAAAAGGAGCGAACGCGAGAATGCTTACGAGGCAAAGAATCATATGTTAAGTTCCGGCAATGTAGGGAAGGTTGTGTAGTTCTGCTGTAAAGTCGATGGGGCCATCCTTGCCGATGAGCACATCCGCTTCATAATGTACACTCATTGAGTGGTCAGCTGAATAAATTGGCCAAGTGCCACGATCATTTTCAATTTGGCCAGTTCCAACTGCAAGCATTGGTTCGACAGCAATGAGCATGCCTTCTTCAAGTTTGCACCAAGCATCTGGCCATTCTGATGGATGTGCAGGAACTACATTGGAAACAAAAGGAGGTGCGTGCAATGTTTTTCCATAGCCATGTCCGCCTAGGCCTCGAATTAAATGAAAACCAAATTCGTTTTCTGCGACGCGTTGGACAGCTTTTGCAAAATCCATAAGAGGGCGGTTGGGTTGCATTGCAGCAACACCAGCCAAGAGGCATTCTCTTCCCGCCTGCATAAGTTTCATGTTTTCGTCTGAAACTTCTTCGATTCCCCACGTCCATGCAGCATCGCCAATCCATCCATGATGAGTAACGCCAATATCAATCGAAACTAAGTCTCCAGGAACGAGGGGCGCTTGCTCCATGATGTGTGTGCCGTGCACGACGCAATCATTCACTGAAAGGCAAGACTGGCTCGGAAAGGGTGGCTGTCCTGGAATTTTGTATTTATAAAATGCGCTTTTGCATTTGAGTGCACTTAGTTTTTCTCCAACAAACCCATCAATTTCTGGAAGGGTGAGTCCTACTCTTAAAAAATCTGTGAGTGCCTTGTGGATTTCGACCACGTGTTTCGCGGATAATTCTGCCGCGTGAATATCTTTGCCTGTAACGAGCGAAAAGGTTTTCATGACTCTTCCTCAGTTTCCATTTCCCCATCTGTAAGTAGATGCACGATTTCTCCCTTAATGGAAACAAGAAGTGGGCCTCCAGCAGCAACGTGCCATGCGAGATCACGCTCATCATCGCAATCAAGTAATTGGATGTCTGCTTGCATACCAACTTCTATACGTCCAACTCGGTCTTGCAAATTCAAGACACATGCCGCATTATGGGTTGCTGCAGTAATTGCCTCGGCAGGGGTAAGCCCAAGCCGCCGGCACGCAAGTGAGATTGCAAATGGCATAGAGGGGCTCGGTGCTGAGCCTGGATTATAATTCGTTGCAATTGCGACGGGACAACCTAAGTCAATGATTGCTCGCCCGCGAGCATACGCGTCGTGCAAACAAAATCCACTTGCTGGAAGTAACACAGCAATGGTGTTGCTGCTGGCGAGTATTGTTATCTCGTCGTCTGTTGAGTGTTCAAGATGATCGACGCTAATTGCACCTAACTCCACGGCTTTTGTCAACATGCCAAGTGGATTGAATTGGTCGACATGCGCTCGGATTGGGCATCCTAGATCAATCGCTTTTTCGAAAAGTCTGGTCGTCTCATCAACTGACCAAGCGCCTTTTTCACAATAGGCATCGCATGTAATATTTGGAAATTCTTGCACAATAGCTGGAAGAGTTTCATGAATAACAATGTCGGCGAAATTTTCTTGCTCTGGGTCGATTGCATGCGCGCCTAAGAAAGTTCCAACAATAAATTGGGGAACATCTTGCGAAGCATCATGGATTGACCGAAGCATTTTTAATTCATCTTTTGTGGTAAGACCATATCCGCTTTTTATTTCGACAGTCGTTGTGCCTTGGGATACCATCAAGCCAAGACGACCAAGTACGTCCAAGCACAAATCTTCTTGAGTAGATTCTCGGACTGCGCGAACAGTTGACATAATGCCGCCGCCTTGCTTGAGAATATCGAGGTATGAAACTCCGCGAAGTCCCATTTCAAATTCTTCAAGGCGGCTGCCAGCCCAACACGTATGTGTGTGGCAGTCAACAAACGCAGGCATAACAACGCCGCCGTTTGCGTCAACTACGGGGATGTCTGAATGGGTGATGATGAAATCTTCGTCTGGGGCTCCACTTGCAACGTGTTCAACTATTCCATCACGAACTGCGACGAATCCGTCCTCGATGATACCCAAATCGTTCATGGCATCTTTTCTTCGGGGAGTTTTTTCGCCCGCGAGCGTTAATATTCTTGCGTTTACAATGATGAAACTACTCATGTATCACTCTCTTGCATTGGAATTTTAACGTGTTGTTCTTTTGCACATTGCACAGCTTCCTCGTAGCCCGCATCAACGTGTCTAAAGATGCCCATCATGGGGTCGTTTGTGAGAACTCGTTGTAACCGTGCACCACTTTCGGGTGTGCCATCTGCAACAATAACTTGGCCAGCATGTTGCGAATACCCGATGCCAACACCACCGCCGTGGTGAAAACTTACCCAACTTGCGCCGCTTGCAATATTCAACGCAAAGTTTATCAGCGGCCAATCGCTTACTGCGTCGGTTCCATCGAGCATGCCTTCAGTTTCACGGTTTGGACTTGCGACGCTCCCGCAATCAAGATGATCACGACCAATCACAATTGGTGCGGAGACTTCGCCGCTACGAACAAGTTCGTTGAACGCTAGTCCCGCTTTGTCCCGTTCCCCAAGTCCAAGCCAGCAAATACGAGAGGGCAAGCCTTGAAAGGCGACGCGGTCTTGTGCCATGGTTATCCAGCGTTTGAGTGATTCGTCTTCAGGGAATAATTTCATAATAACTTCATCGGTTTTTTTAATGTCTTCAGGGTCGCCAGAAAGAGCGCACCATCGAAATGGCCCGCGTCCGCGGCAAAATTGCGGACGAATATATTCAGGAACAAACCCCTTGAAGTCAAAGGCATCTTCAACGCCAGCATCGAGTGCGCGCTGACGAATATTGTTACCGTAGTCAAACGTTTTAGCACCTTGATGCATAAACCACAACATGAGTTCGACGTGTTGGGCCATGGATGCCATGGAGAGTGAAACATATTGTTTGGGATCACTTAATCTAAGTGCATCGGCTTCTTCGCGGCTTAGTTTTGCAGGGTAGTAGCCAACAAGCGGGTCGTGAGCAGAAGTTTGATCTGTTAACACTTCTGGGATGATATTTTTTTCTTTAAGCCGATCGAGCAGGTCAATAATGTTACCAAGGTACCCAATGGAAACGGGCTCCTTATTTGTAGTTGCTTCGACCGCGCGGTTGATTGCATCATCGAGATCTTCATGAATTTCATCGAGGTATCGGTCGTGTACTCTTTTTTCTAATCGTTCAATGCAAACGTCAGCGATGAGGCACGTTCCATCGTTCATAGTCACAGCAAGTGGTTGGGCGCCACCCATGCCGCCGCAGCCGCCAGTAACTGTAAGCGTTCCGGTAAGTGAGCCTTCAAAGTGTTGCCTTGCACACTCAGCGAATGTTTCATACGTGCCTTGCAATATTCCTTGCGTCCCAATATAAATCCAAGAGCCCGCTGTCATTTGACCATACATCATTAAATCACGCGCTTCTAAATCGTCAAAGATTTCTTGCGTTGCCCAGTGTGGAACGAGATTGCTGTTGGCGATGATGACCCGCGGCGAGTCAACGGTTGTCGTTGCGATGCCGACAGGTTTACCAGATTGCACAAGTAAGGTTTCGTCGGGTTCAAGCGAAATGAGCGATGCAATAATGGCATCGTATGATTTCCAGTTTCGTGCAGCTTTCCCCCGGCCGCCATACACGACAAGGTCTTCTGGGCGCTCTGCAACTTCAGGATCGAGGTTATTCATGAGCATGCGCATTGCCGCTTCAGCTTGCCATGATTTGCATGACATATTTGTGCCGTGAGGTGCACGAATAATGCGTTTTTGATCTGTTATATGAGGGTCCATAATTCCACCGATGGTATCCGCTAAGTGAGTTCTTTGCACGCGGTACAATACATTCTTACATCATAAAAAGGATAATATCGATGGCAATGCAAACAGAAATAATAATGGAACCAATCACTGCGGGTACATTTTGCTGGAACGAACTCGCGGTGTGGGATACCGAAATAGCAAGTGCGTTTTATTGTGCACTTTTTGGTTGGACAATTGATACGAATGAACACGGTCCAATGCCATACACAATGTTTAAGATGGGCGAGCATCCAGTTTGCGGCATGATTCTGATGGACGCTGATTGGCCAGAAGATTGCCCGTCGCACTGGGGTTGTTATATTTCAAGCGATGATGTTGATGCAACCGCTAAAAAAGCTGTAGAACTTGGTGGAATGCTTTGTTGTGAACCTCAAGAAGCAGGGGATGAGGGTCGCTTTGCAGTTATTACAGATCCAACAGGAGCAGTGGTGAGTGTATTTAAAGGTGGAGACGGCAAGAATCCGAACGGGCACGGCTCGTTTTGTTGGAATGAACTCCTTACGGACGACATGGATACAGCGACGGAGTTCTACACGAGTTTATTAGGTTGGACTGCAGTGCCAAACGAAACAAGTGCAGAGCCATATACCCTTTTAATGAATGGGGAAGTTTGGGTAGGCGGCATGATGAAGATGCAATGGGAAGGCAATCCATCTTGGCTTGGTTATGTGAGCGTTGCGAGTGTCGATGAATCGATTACAAGGGCAATAGAATTGGGTGCAACGGTGTATGTTGAACCTAGTGACATGCCTGGAATTGGCCGGTTTGCCGTGTTTGCCGATCCAACTGGGGCAACAATAGCTATTTTTACGGCAGTATCAGAGTGTTGCGGCGATTCTTGCGGATGCTCAAACGAGTAAAGCATAAATAAAACCTTGCTTTTTAATACGTACAACACCATAATAATACATGATAAAGCGTTAATTTTTACAATTTGTGCTACTTGTGCAATGAGCACAATGGCACATGCTTACGTTCCGTTTGAACCGCTGCGACAGTATGAAACTGGCTTTCTCTCTTCTGGTATTTTCCCAGCAGATGTTGATGGCGATGGTGACATTGATTTGGTCATTTCAAATCGTGGATCGAACGATGTCTCAGTCTTGTATAACGATGGAAATGGAATATATGCTACAAAAGTTAATTTTCCAACAGGCGAAGTTCCTCGGTATGTACACGGTGGCGATTTTGATGGTGACGGGGACATAGATCTTTGTACGCCAGATTACATTGGGATGACCGAAACAGTTTTGGAAAATGATGGCAACGGTGTATTTACAATTATTGGGCAGTATCCACTTACGACACCTGCGTTTTCTTGGGTTGATGATATTGATGGCGATGGACATCTTGACATTCTTGTTGCGCATTGGGATGGTGACGCTAAACAACCGAGTCAATCACCTGCGAAATTTACTCCGTTATTAAACAACGGTGATGGTACATTTATCATTGGGCCTTCATCCATGATTGGAAAGCAGCCACGAGGCGGCGCATCTGCAGATTTGAATGGCGATGGAATTAATGACGCAGTGATTGCGAATTTTTGGTCTAATTCTTTGTCTGTCATCATTGGTCTTGGCAAAAGACAATGGGCAGATGAAGTTTCTATTCAGTTAACTGGGCAGCCAAGGTATTTGATTTTAAAAGATTTGAATGGTGATGGGACAATCGACATTGCTGCGGTCGATAAAAGTGAAAATTATTTATGGATATTCCACAATGATGGCAATGCGAATTTTACATTGATAGAAACGTTAGAAACGAATGAAATACCCCACTCGATTGATGTGGGCGATGTGGATCTCGATGGTGACATGGATTTGATAGTTTCGCATGTTGGATCTGGGCAGCAATTGTTATTTTTCAATAATGGTGAAGGTTTTTATCCGACATCTCAGGTAATAATTATGACGGCTGGTCCTGCGGAAGTGAAATTTGCCGACGTCAACAACGATGGCGATTTAGATATTGTTTCTGCAAATATAAATTGGCAAGAACGTGGAGTAAGTGTCATTATGCAGGGCCTCTGTGATGAGAATGATTGCAACAATAATGGACTTGGAGATATTTGCGAATTGCCTGATTGTAATATAAATGGCGTTCCGGATGATTGCGATATTTCTTCTGGACTTTCTTTAGATTATGACAATGACATGATTCCAGATGAGTGCCAAGTTGATTGTAATAGCAATTTAATTCCAGACGAATATGAAATAGCACAGGGGCTTATCACAGATTGCAACTCCAATGAAATTCCAGATGATTGTGATTGGGTAGATCTTGGCGATTGTGATGAGGATGGCCTCCTCGATGGATGCGAAGAAGATGTCAATGAAGATATTGTGCCGGATGATTGCCAATGCAGCGCAGACTTTTCAGGAGACGGCCAAGTTGCCGTCTATGATATTATTACTTTAATTGCTGCGTGGGGCGAGAATCCAATTCCGCATTCGGATCCTGTGCCAGAAGATCTAAATGTGGATATGGAAGTGGACATTCAAGACTTGCTGATTCTTATTGCTGCTTGGGGGCCGTGTTCAGAATATACATTGCCCGATGTTGATGGCGCTTGTTGTTTACAAATGCATTGCATGAAAGTGCATGAAGTTAGCTGCGCGATATTAAATGGTGTCTATATGGGGGATGCTACGGTGTGTAACGAAATAGATTGTAATGAGCCTTAACGAAGCAGTTGCTCGACTGCTAAGATATCTTCTGAAGGTGAGCGGTCGCAACTTCGTTCTGGTACAACTTCACGAACTTTTGCATACATATGCTCTACAGCGTCGCCACTCTTCAGTGGGCGATGGTGGTCGAGTGCGTCGCATCCAACAAGAATTTCGATTGCAATAACGCTTCTGCATAAGTTGATAGATTGGCGAAGCATGAGTGCCGCGGTTGCACCCATCGAGTTGTAATCTTCGATGCCTGCTGAGGTGGAAATATTTGAAACACTTGCGGGCATAGAGAGCGTGCGCATTTCTGCACAACACGCAGCGGTAGTGTACTGCGCAATCATGAGCCCACTTTCAACGCCAACATCGCATGACATAAACGCGGGTAAATCATTGTGGAGGCATCGCGCGGATAAAATCCACTCGAGCCTTCGATCTGCAATTCCTGCGATATGACAAAGTGCAATACGCAGTTCATCCATTGCAATAGCCAATGGCATGCCATGAAAATTTCCTCCGGAAAGGATTTTCTTATCTATTGGAAAAACCAGTGGATTATCTGTTACAGCACCAAGTTCCGCAGAAATAGTTCCAGTAATTCGCGCAATCGATTCGATAGCTGCGCCGAGAACTTGTGGAGAGCATCTGAAACTGTATGGATCTTGCACTCGTGGATCGTCTTGAGAGTGTGAAGTTAAAATTGTTGAGCCGCGGAGATGTTCCCGAATAGATGCCGCAACAGTTCGTTGTCCGCTCTGTCCACGAATTTCGTGAATTCGATCGTCAAGAAATGTGCTTGTTGCTTTTGCCGCATCGATGGACATAGCAGTTGAGATGACAGCCGCTTCGCAGATAATTGCAATGTCTGCAAGTGATAGTGCTGCAATGGAAGCCATGAGATGCGTGCCATTGAGAAGTGCGAGCCCCTCTTTTTCTTCAGGGATAATTGGTGTGATGCCTCCTGCAGCCATCGCAGCTTTGCCGGGCATCTCCTTTTTTCCTAACATTGCCTTGCCTTCGCCACAGAGTACAAGTGCCAGGTGAGCCAGTGGCGCAAGGTCACCCGATGCGCCAACGGATCCCCGTGATGGAATAACAGGCGTGATCCCAGCATTAAGCATTTTAGCAATTGTTTCTGCAATAATTGGGCGGGTTCCGCTATATCCTCGTGACAAACTGCCTGCGAGTATGAGCATCATTCCCCTGACAATTTCGGTATCCAGTGGCTCGCCAACTCCCGAAGCATGTGAGCGAATGATGTTCATCTGTAACTCGCCAAGTTTTTCATGGGAAATGCTCGTCGTCGAGAGGGCGCCAAAGCCAGTATTGATTCCATAGATAGGGGTGTGTTCGCTTAGTAATTCTTCTACAAGTTCTCGCGCGTTCGCCATGAGTTGTAGCGCATTTTCGCCAATTTCAACGCGGATTCCCTTTCGAGCGACCCCGATAACTTGCGGGCCGCTTAGTGGGCCGCCATCTAATACGAGCGTTTCTTGTTCCATATCCACATATCTTACATTGGGGTTAAGACCCCGTGGGCTTTGACCTCACGAGGTCTGATCCCAATAGGAGTTGGTATGATGTGCTTCCTATGAAATCATGGTTGAAAACTGGATTTGTGATTGTGGCGATGGCAGCCGTGGGTTTTCTTGGTTCATGGGAAGCGAGCGGGCTCGTTTCGGCTCGTGGCGGGATTGGGCCGACGATTTTGCAAGCGCAATCGCCACTATCTGCGATATTGTCGGTTGTAGTTACCGTTGGCGTGGCATCAGTGGTGGGTGGGTTTGTCGCAAGGATTACAACCGCCACCTCGGGCATGATTGTCCTAGGGTTTTCCATCTTTGCGATGGCAATCAAACTTGAAGGTATCGAAGGTTTTATCTATGGAAGCGGGAACCTCTATTTACTCATGATTGAGGTGATCTTTCTAAGCATACTCTTACTTCTTGGCACATATATAGTGTTTGCAATTGGTGGGCCATTTGTTGTAGTGGAAAAAGAGAGAGAAGGCAACAAGGCGGACATCTGGAAAGCGCTACTTATCTCAGCTGCAATACTTCCAGTGGTATATCTTGTGGCGAAGTCACCAATGCGCGGGCAAGCAATCGGCGCAGCCGCAGTTGGCGGAATCGCAATCGGATTTCTCGCAAGACGATTCACTCCTTCAATGCAGCCTCATGTGTACTATGTATTTCCAACCGCACTAGCAGCATTGGGCTACCTCTTTGGCACGTTGTTTTTCCCAGTATCTGATGTTGCATTCGCGCAGCAACAAGTTTCACCTTTACTGTTTCCAATGCCGATTGAATATGCCGCTGGTTTACTCCTTGGAGTTTCGCTTGGATTGAGTTGGGGGCTTTCTGAAGATAAACTTAGAGTAGAACCATCGTTTACATGAAAATATACGATTCTACACATGTGGGATTTGTGCAATTACATCGTCCGGGCAGAGTGTCAATACTAATTACGTGCGTAATTGTAGTTGCAATTATTGCAATGTATTTTTTTGCGATGTATGGGATATTAAACACGTACATTATCCCCGTAGTAACTGCGTTGCCGTTTGCCGTTCTTTTTTTTGATTCTTTTTTTAGGAAGAGGTTGTTACCTAGGGGAACTCCACGATGCGAATTAGGCTCTCAGCTTAAAAAACTTACATTGCGATGGTTAATCAAACGAAGTGGTAGGGGAGTTAAGGGATGGAATCGAGTGGACCTTGGATTGCCTCGGACTATTGCGGATAGTTCACTCGAAGAGCAACTCTCTAAAATGATAATTCCAGATGGACTTGTTGAGCCAGAACAAATTACCACATCGAAGCCGGGCAGTTTACTTGGCTGCATTTTTGGTGTTGGGTTTAGTATGTTTATTATTTGGGCAATGATTTTAGCTGTGGGAATGGCATTCCCA
>JABAAL010000002.1 GCA_014238785.1 Phycisphaerales bacterium
ATGAGATTCGGGCTTGGATTTGGTTTACACCCATCTCTGGAAACATCAAAAGGTCCTCGTGGTGCAGGACGATGGGCATGGGGTGGTGCTGCAAGTTCATATTTCTTCATTGATCCAACACAAGATGTCACTGCAGTATTTGCAACTCAATTATTCCCTTTTGATATGGATCTAAATAATCAATTTCATAAAATCGTATTAGAGTCACTCGCACAAAGTGAATAGGTCTATTTTTAAATGCCCTGTGCAGGGCTCGAACCTGCAACCGAGCTGATTAAGAGCCAGCTGCTCTGCCAACTGAGCTAACAGGGCGAAACATAGCGTAGCGATTTTGGTCAAGTCGATACAGAAGCGGTCGTGTCGGAAACTTGCGCAATCGTTGTAAAAACATCCTCTAATACTTCTACCGTCTCTTTAAGTTCTTGGGATGTCGTCGTACGCGCGAAACTAAATCGCACTGTGCCCCATTCACCATCATCGGGTGCGCCGATGGCTTCAATAACTTTTGATTCTTTAAAGGCGCCACTTGAACACGCCGATCCAGAAGAAGCACAGACTCCCCTCTCAGAAAGCATCAAGAGCAACAACTCGCCTTTAACGTTTGGAAATGAAATTGAACTCGTTGTCCATGCTCTTGGGGCACCACTCGAATGAATGTGTACCGATTGAAATTTCGCCTGTACGAGTTGTTCAAAAGTATCTCGAAGTGATTCCATTTGTGAAATGTGTTCTTCCGTTAGCCATGCCATCGCTTCTTTTGAAGCGACACCAAATCCCATAATAGATGGTACGTTTTCAGTTCCGCCCCTACGGCCACGTTCCTGTGGACCACCTGTTACGAGCGGTGAAACCGAAAGACCCTTTCTGGTATACAAGGCACCAATTCCTTTTGGTCCATGGAATTTATGCCCTGCGAAGGTAAGCAAATCTACGTTAACGGCCTTCACATCAACTGGCATCTTTGCAACCCATTGTGTGCCGTCACTGTGCATCAAAACATCGTGTTTATTACAGAGCGCTGAAGCCTTTTCAATCGGTTCTATGACGCCAGTTTCATTGTTGCACCACATTAAAGAAACGACTGCAATTTCTTGCCCACGCTCTTCAAGTATTTCTTGCAGATGCTCCAAGCAAAAGACACCATTGTTGTCGTTTCGAAGTCGAAGTACTTCCATTCCATCTTCTGCGAGTCGATCCATCATTTCGCCAACCGCTGCGTGTTCGATTTGGCTTGTAACTAATACTTTTTGATTTGGTCTTGTTGCACACGCTGTTTGAATTGCAAGATTAGCGGCCTCCGTTCCACCAGAAGTAAAAGTGATCTCTGCTGGCTTTGCACCAATCAAGTCTGCAACTTGCTCCCTTGCGAGATCCATTTTGTGCCGTGCTTCTTGTCCGATACGATGTATGCTCGAAGGATTCCCCCAGAGTGTTTCGAGCGCAAACATAACCGCTTCCATTACGGAGGGTAATGGTTGCGTCGTCGCGTTGTTATCTAGATAAATCCTAGTCGAGGTCATGTTTGCGTATTGTAATCGTAATCAACCATGCGCAGAATCCAACAACAGCACATGCAAGGAAAATATAGTGCGGCGAATCGCCAAACAATGGCCTTGTTGCCCAATACAACAAGGAACCGATTGCCATAAACAAAAAAGACATTGCATTCGATGTCGCAAGCACTCTCCCCCTGCGTTCTGGCAATGGCAACATTTGCATGAGTGATTGCAATGGCACAGCATACAAGCCTGCAAACAGTCCAAGAAAAACAAGACATATCAATGTCATCGTGTACGAAATCGGCGCAAGTCCCGCAAGCAACATGGAGGCCGCCATTCCAAGCGCTCCGATTTTAGACAGTCGAAGTCGAATGCACCCTCGGGATAAAAAACCCGCAAGCAAGGAACCTAGTCCAACTGAAATACCTATCGAGGCAAGAAGGTACGAAACCTTCGTGTCGTTCACGTGCAAAATCAAACCAAGTTCCGTTACGAGTAATAGTACTATTGTGGCAAGAAGGTAAAAACTCGCCCAAGCAACAGCCACGCGCATCAACATCGAAGAACACATTTCACGACCGGTTGAAATATAGGTAGCAAATGGATTAAGCGGCAAGCGAGTGCGTGGTTCCATTGGCATAAGTTTTGGTAACCATACAATGGCAAGAAGGCCAATGACCGCAACACCTGTAAGAACTATTCCCGGAAGCCACATTTCAAAAACAGACTCGGTTTTCTTCTGCAGTTGATCACTCACAATACCCGCTATCAACATCCCTGTAATGATGGCAACATTTGTTGTCATATTTAGGATGCCATTTGCTCTACTAATATTCTCTTTTGGAACTATTTCTGGAATCATGCCGTACTTTGCAGGGCTAAAAAATGTCGATTGGGTTGCAAGGATAAACATTGCAATTGCTGCGCTCCAAAAATGGCCCATGACAAATCCAATGCCTGCAGACAACGCGAGTGGTATTTCAATCCACTTCATTGCAACTGATATTGTGCGTTTTGAATAACGATCTGCAAGTGGACCAGCCCAACCCGAAAATAGGATAAACGGCACGAATAAGCAAAGCGCAATGAGTCCTTGTCCCCCCTGTCCAAGTTTGCCCTCCCACATACCATTAACAACGGCAAACCCAAGAATCGTTTTTAGAATATTGTCATTTGCTGCGCCCATAAATTGAGCTATGAGGAGTGCAGTTAGTCCTCGAGGAGGTCTTATTTGTTCCGTATCATTCACTTTGCGCACAATAACAGCAAAAACAAAAGTAAAACAGCGCGAGTACCATTTCTGAAACTCGCGCTGCTTTGAGTAGATCTAGTCAAACCTCTAGATTATGTAGATTCTTCTTTTGCTTTTTCGTCCTCTGGCTGACTTATTTCTGCTTTATCGGCAGCGTTTTCTTCAACTTCAGCCACACCACGAGCAACAAGTACCTTGTGCTTGATTTCTTCAAACATCTCTGTATTTTCTGCAAGAAGTTGTTTTGAATTCTCACGGCCTTGCCCGAGACGGACTTCACCGTAACTAAACCATGAACCGCTTTTGTCAATAATGCCATCTTCCACAGCTAGATCAAGAAGGTCACCAGTGATGCTAATACCTTCGTTGAACATAATGTCAAATTCAGCTGTACGGAATGGTGGCGCTGTTTTGTTTTTGACAACCCGAGTTCGTATGCGGTTGCCAATGGCTTGGTCGCCATCTTTAATGGAACCGATTCGACGAATATCCACACGAATAGAGGAATAGAACTTTAACGCACGACCACCCGGCGTTGTTTCTGGACTTCCAAACATCACGCCGATTTTCTCGCGAATTTGGTTAATGAAGATGACCATGCAATCACTCTTTGCGATTGCACCAGTCAATTTACGCATCGCTTGGCTCATCAAACGCGCTTGCAAACCGACGTGGGTATCTCCCATTTCGCCTTCGATTTCCGCACGTGGAATCAAAGCAGCAACAGAATCAATCACAACAATGTCGACCGCGTTTGAACGGATGAGCATTTCGCAAATTTCAAGTGCCTGTTCGCCAGTATCTGGTTGAGAAACAAGAAGTGCATCAACATCAACACCAAGTTTTTTCGCCCACATAGGATCGAGCGCATGCTCCGCATCGATAAAAGCAGCAACACCATTTTTTTGTGCTTGCGCGATAACATTCAACGCAAGCGTTGTTTTACCCGAGGATTCTGGGCCAAATACTTCGATGATTCTGCCTCTTGGCATTCCTCGACCACCAAGTGCGAGGTCTAAACTAATTGCACCCGTTGAAATGGCTGGAATCGAATTATTGTCCTCACCATTGAGACGCATAATTGCCCCTGATCCAAATGCTTTATCGATTTGCGATAGTGCATTTTCAAGCGCTTGTACTTTCCCTTTATCCTCAATAGTTGACCTTACCTTAATAGGTGTTTTGTTTTTACTTTTTTTCGTTGCTGTTTTAAAAGCCATTGATTTCTTTGCCTTCCTTGGTTCTAGTGTCGTGCTTCCTGCACGAGTTGTGGCAGACTCTCTGCCGGTTTGTACGATACCGCCATTTTTTGGTTTTTCAGTTTCGGCTGCGCTTTTTCGTGATGTTTTTGAACTTTTTCCATTTCTTGATCCATTTCTTGATAGTGATACCATATCTGCCGTGCTCCTTCGCTGTTTGTTAGGTATACGGTAGGATGACAGAAACATCGGCATTGTCAACCGATGTTCGGTACCTATTCGGTATATTTATTCAATTTTCGGCTATTATTGAGCTTTACACTGACACTATGTCGTCAAAAAATGGCTAGGAACTCTCGGTGAGCCCGCCTTCCCAGTTGGGGGAGGGCGGCGTCCACTCTGCTAAATCGATCCCAGAGAACCAAGCAATGGTCTTCTCTAATCCTTCTGCAAGTTGAATGGTTGGCTCCCAAGACAACGTCGATTTTGCAAGCGTTATATCTGGTTGACGCTGTGTTGGATCATCAGCCGGCAGCGGTTTCATAATGAGTTCAGAAGTACCGCCCGTTAGTTCTAAAACCAAACTCGCCAATTCTAGCATCGTAAATTCGCCCGGATTTCCAAGGTTGATTGGACCTGTCGCTTCATCTGCATCCATCATGGCCAAGAACCCCTCTATCAAATCATCGACGTAACAAAACGAGCGTGATTGTTGGCCATCACCAAAAATGGTAATGTCTTCGCCCGCTAATGCCTGCCGTATAAAGTTGCTTACCACTCGCCCATCGAAGGGATGCATGTGGGGGCCGTACGTATTAAAAATTCTTGCAACGCGAGTATCGATGCCATGCCCTCGATGGTAATCAAACATTAATGTTTCTGCGGCTCGTTTCCCCTCATCGTAACATGCACGAAGTCCGATTGGATTTACGTTACCCCGGTACGATTCTGGCTGTGGATGCACAGAGGGGTCACCATACACCTCGCTTGTAGAAGCATGAAAAATTCTCGCACCACTCGCCTTCGCCATACCGAGGGTATGCATTGCACCAAGCAAGCTCGTCTTCAGTGTTTTAATGGGATTATGTTGATAATGTCCGGGCGCTGCGGGGCACGCCAAATTGTAAATCGCATCAACATCCATTTCAATTGGCTGTGTAATATCGTGAAAGATAAATTCAAAATTAGGAAGCTCGAGCAAGTGCTCAATAGTCTCTTTTCTACCGGTAAAAAGGTTATCAAGGCAAATAACATGCTCGCCCCTGTCAACTAATCGCTGACAAAGATGGGAACCAAGGAATCCTGCGCCACCTGTAACCAATGTTCGTTGTGTCATAATCGCAATTATAGGCGAGGAAACGTGTAAAGTGTTGCAATGCGAACAATTGTCGGCACGATGACAGGGACAAGTATGGACGGTGTTGATGCTGTTGCTACAAACATCTATGGCTTCGGTTTGTCGATGACCGCATCCTTCGTCAGTTTGGAATCTTGCGAGATAGGTGAATCGAAAATTGCATTTCGAAAACTAGCATCAATCGGCGGCACCAAAGAAGAAACAGATAGCGCAGCATGGCAAATTGGAATAATCACCGCGCAAGCAATCTCGCAACTAAAACTTGCACACATTGATCTCGTTGCACTGCATGGTCAAACAATTTTTCACGCACCGCCAAAAAGTATCCAATTGATTAACCCTACCCCTATTACCGATTCGTTTTCTTGCCCCGTTCTCACTGACCCGCGGCAAGCTGACCTCAAACTTGGGGGGCAAGGCGCACCTATTACTCCACTTGCCGATTGGGTCATGTTTCGTTCATCAAGCAAGTCGACTGCGATTGTCAATCTAGGCGGGTTTTGCAATGTGACAATCTTGCCAGAAAATTGTACACCGAACCAAATCACTGGGTTTGATGTTTGTTGTTGCAACTTAGTACTAAATGAAATTGCCAGAGCGCGTCTAGGATGCGAATACGACCTTGATGGCGAAGAAGCAAAAAAAGGTAGTGTCAATCAAGAAATTTTTGGATTAGTGCTTCAAAAGCTGCTCGAACAACGCCACGAAGACCGCTCTCTTGGAACTAATGACGACATCGGGAAATTCGTTATCGAAATTGGCGATTCATTAGATACAAAAGATTTACTTGCCACCGTAGTTGCAGCGATTGGCGCATGTATCACTGCATCAACTCGTAACGTCGATTGTGTCTTGCTCGCTGGTGGCGGCGTACACAATGCCGCATTGCTTCATGTAATTAAACACGACGGCACGACTGAAAAACTCGGAGTTCCAACGCAAGCGCGTGAAGCAATGGCGATGGCGATTCTCGGGGCGCTCGCACAAGATGGCGTGTCAATAACGCTTTCCCAAATTACTGGCCGCAAAGAAACCGACGAACTCGTCGGATGGACTCAGGCAAGACCGTAAAGGGGTCGCAATTTATGCTCAAGATGACGCATCAGTGGATCCGAACTTAGCTCCTTGCCAGTAACAACTTCACAAAGTTCAGCAGCGCGATATCGCTTACCATGAGAATGAATATTTTCATTGAGCCATGACTTTAATGCGCCAAATTCGCCGCTGCCAAATTGCTCGTACATGTCAGGAATTTCTTCCATTGCTTTTTCGAAAAATTGTGCGGAGTACAAATTGCCAAGCGTGTATGTTGGGAAATATCCAATCGCTGCCATTGACCAGTGGATGTCTTGCATACAACCATTTGCGTCAGTTGGCACTTCAATGCCAAGATATTCTTTATATCGTTGATTCCACGCTTCTGGCAAATCCGCGACCGCTAAGTCGCCATTCATTAAGAGTCGTTCAAGTTCAAATCGAATCATGATATGCATGTTATACGTTGCTTCGTCAGCTTCAACCCGAATCAAATCAGGTCGAACGATGTTCGCACCGCCGTACACATCTTCAAAAGAAAGTGACGCCGTTGCATCGCCGAAAAATTCTTTCATCGTCGGATAGCACCACTTCCAAAATGCTTCGCTTCGACCAACTTGGTTTTCCCACATTCGACTTTGTGATTCGTGTATACCAAGCGAGACTGCTCGCCCCATTGGCGTACCAACATGGTCATAAAGTAAACCCTGTTCGTAAATACCGTGCCCTGCTTCGTGCATGGTAGAGCCGATTGCATCATTTACATTGTTTTCATGGAACCGAGTAGTCAAGCGGACATCGTTGCAGTGTGTTCCGCTACAAAATGGATGTGTTGATTCATCGAGACGACCCGCTTCAAAATCAAAACCAATCTGTGAAGCGATAGAGCGAACAAATGCTTTTTGTTGTTCTACTGGCAATGCAATTTCGTTGAATTTGTTGCTTGGTTTTGTATCACTTCCCATGATTTCATCAAGTAACGATTGTAATTTTTTCCGAAGGGGTGTAAAAACTTCACTGACCTGAGCTGCAGTACAACCCGGTTCGTAGTCCTCAGCAAGTGCGTCCCAAGGCTCCCCACCTTCAGCCCAACCGAAACACTCCGCTTTTTGCTGCAACAATGCAACAATCTTTTCAAGCCAGGGTTGGAAGGCAGTGAAATCATTTTCTCCGCGTGCTTCTGCCCAAGCGCTTTGACTTAAACTTGCCAACTTGGCTTCTTCTTCAACAAGCGTGGAAGGCAATTTTGTAGCTCGGTCGTACTCGTGTCGCAATTCACGGATGTTCGCTGCGCTTTCACTTGTTTGGTCGCCAACAATATCTCCATCCGATTCGCATGCATCAAGTAAATCGCCAATTTTTGTGTCAGTACTCAACTCGTGAAGAATTCGGGACGAAACTGCAAATTGTTCTGCTCGATATTCATTCCCCTTTTTAGGCATCATGACTTCACGATCCCAGCCAAGGATAGACATTGTTGTGCCAAGTGCAGCTACGTCTTTTGAAATTTTAATGAGTTGGTCATACTCTGTTGAAGTTGCGATAGTCGTCATAATGTTCTTCCTTTTTTGAATACATATCATAACGACAGCGAACCGCCAAATGGCGGTTCGCTGCATAAATCCATTCACAAATATGTGTTATTCAGAAGCCATTTTCTCAGTGAGGTATGTGAGCACCGCGGAACCATCGTCGTCATCACGCATCTTTGCTAAATCAGCCGGTGTTTTACCAGAGGCGTCTCGAGCATTAACATCCGCACCTGCTTCAACAAGTAACACGATTTTATCAAGGGAAACACTGCTGTTTCCTGCGCCAATGTGTAATGCTGTTGAGCTTGTTTTATCAATGTCATTTACTTTAGCTCCAGCTTCGAGAAGTAACGCAACACCCTCAACCTTACCCGTCCTAACGGCGTGCATCAAAGGCGACCTGCTTTCTGCAGTATCTACAACATTTACGTCTGCATCTGCTTCAAGCAAAATTGCGATTGAATCCGTTTCGCCAAATCCTGATGCCCATAAAAGTGGTGAGTAGCCAAGCACAGTATCGGCAGTGTTCGCATCGGCGCCTGCATCTATCAATACTTGAACTCCCCCTGCTGTACCAAAACCAGCTGCCCAAGAAAGTGGCGTGTTACCAAGGCGATCCCGGGCTTGAATATCCGCGCCAGCATCTATCAGTATTTGAATTGTTTCAGGATTCTTCGATCGAGCTGCGTACATCAGTGGTGTTCGGTTAACCCGATCCACTCGTTCAACTTGCGCGCCTAATTCCAGAAGCGCGGTTGTTGTTTCGCCATCTCCAGCTTCAGCTGCAGTGCTCAGTAACGTCACCCCGCTTTTGTCAGTTGCGTTAAATTTCCCAAGACCACTGCCAATATATTCTAATACTTTACTGCCACGGCCACCTTTAATGTACCTTGCTAGTTGGTCGCCAGTAAGCGGTCGGCTCGGGTCTTTCGTCGGAAGTTCGTCGCCAGCACGACGATCAGAAATTATTTTATTTAATCGCTGACGTTGCTCTGCTGTAAGACGAACGTTGGTTGTAATTTCACTACAGAGTGGATGGTCCAATCGGATAGTAATTTTTGTTGTTCGAACAATATCCCACCAAGCATCCCAATCAAGTAGTATCTCTTGTGTTGAGGCTGCTTCTTCTGGCAGATCTGCAACCGCAGGCAATATCGAAGTAACTTTGAAGGGCTGTTCATCTAGTGAAGTTAGTTTGATCAAAGTTGTCCCTGCTTCATCATCCATCTTGATTGGATCTATATCAAGTGTTACATACGAAACCGTTTCAGCAACGACAGGGAGGCGAAGAGCTGGGTAGCCGTCGATCGTAAACGTAACTGTTTTAGACATTTTCCTAGAACGCCCTTTGCCGTCCATTGTTACGCTGATTTCAGTTGAGTCACCGGGCTGTAAGACCGTACCATTTTTAAAGTCAGAAGTCGTGCAACCACAACTTGCTTTTGCCCGTGTAATTGTCACGGGTACATCGCCAGTATTTTTCAAAGCCACAGAACCAGTACCTTTTTCACTTGTTGAAAATGTTCCAAGGTCAAGTGTTTCGGGAATTGCAACGATGACCTGATCTTTCAATGGGATTGGGGCAGTTGGTTCTTGTTTATTTTTGTTTGCAACACTACTGGACAAACTTGCAGGTATTTTATTAGGCGAAGGCTTTTCATTCGCCTTATCGCCTTTTCTTGCCTTGTCGCCTGAAAGATGGTCGCCCTTAGAAGGATGATCAGATGATAAGGAAGGTTTCACAGCTGGAGCAGGAGTTTGTGGCTTTTCTGCTTTAGGCTCCTCTTGCTTCGCATCCGCTTGGCTCGATTCCGTTGTTGCAGTCGCAGTCTCTGTTGCAAGAGTTTTAACTTCTCCAGCTGACTCACTATTTGGTTGCTCGCAACCAAGAAGAAAAAGGGTACCTGACAAAGTGAGAAGCGTAACAATTGTGTTCATTTGATTTTTCATATCTATCCTTCCGAGCGTTCCTTCAGATTGTTCCCAAAATAATGGGTTTATATACGGGCAAAAGTACCTGGGGTAAAAATATTGGAATTGTGTATTGTAAACGAACACCGCTCAAGGGCAAGCGGTGCTACCGTATAACGTGATTGGAGGCGTAATATTGCTATTTCTGCAATCATATACTGCCCTTTGACGGTTTAATCGACCATTCTTCACCACACGGAGTTACCAATGCCATTCTCGGACCTTCCAGAACATCTACTCATGCCTGCACTTCGTCAATTTCAGCCGTATGCGATGGAAAAAGATGGTCAACAATATGTTGCGCTGCGCGACCCATTCGTGCTCACAAGAGAAACCATCGTCATACCTCCAAATGTATTCGCCGCGATTCAGTTAATCGATGGCGAATCTACCATTGAAGATATTGTCAAAAAGTCCAAAGCAAAGCCCGAACAATTTATAGATCTCCTTAAGAAACTTGATAGTGTTGGACTACTCTGGGGACCAACTGCAAAGAAACTTGAAGAAAATGCAGTTGCAACGTTACAAGAAGATGGTGCATTCCCAATTAGGTCAAGCGGTTCATTGGGCGAATCCAGTGATGCTTGTAGAGATAGAATAAAAAAATGGTTTGATGAAATTGAAGATCCTGAATTTGACCAACCTGTTCAAGCTATAGTAGCGCCCCACCTTGATTATGATCGCGGATGGCCAAACTATGCTTCCGCATATTACGCGTGGAATGGGAGTGAAAAACCAGACAGAGTCGTCATTCTTGGCACGAACCATTTCGGCAATGGTGATGGTGTTGTGTTATCAACAATCGGTTTTGCCTCACCACTAGGAACATGCCCGATTGATGAAGAAGTCGTAGAAAAACTTACAGATACGTTTGGGAAGGGAATTACTGCAGATTTAATCGATCATGCTGCGGAGCACTCGATTGAATTACATCTTCCTTGGCTTCAATATTGTTTTGGTGATGTACCCGTAGTCGCCGCTTTAATTCCAAACCCCCTCATTGAAATGATTGAAGACGACGGGGAGCGTACTTCGACTGAAGAATTCATAAACAAACTCCGTGAAATACTCAGCGACATCGGTGGCAGAACCTTGTATATCGCATCTGCAGATTTGAGTCATGTTGGCCAGCAATTTGGAGAGCCTCGCCCTGTCGACGAGCAACGAAAATTTGATGTTGAACGCCATGACCGCGAAATGATGGCAAAGTTCATTGAAAATAATGCAAACGAATTTATTTCTGCAATGAAATGGAACAACAACGCTACGCAATGGTGCTCGATTGGAAATATGTCCGCTATCCTCGAGTTAGTCAAGCCCTCAACAATTGAGTTAATTGATTACCGACAAGCACTCCACCCAAAAGGCGTTTCACTTGTTTCGAGTTGCGCGATGGCACTTCTGTAACTTTTTTTACTCTTTTTCCTGCTCAGAATGCAACTTGGAGTTACTCGGTGCCAGGCGCTACTAAAAATATTAGCGACTTCATATAGAACCGTAGATTTTTTTTGTGTCTACAGGGAACCTTCCTGCATTCTGAACGAATAGACAAGTACAACCAAAAGCCCCCACACGGAATCCGTTTGTTTTCATAACAACGGGTTCTTTTTTTGCACATAGAAAGATAAAAAACGTCACAATACGCGAATGAAGGCCGTTGTCCAACGAGTGAACCATGCAAAAATCTCCGTAAAGGTGCCCCACTACGAAGCTGCCATCGGAGCAGGGTATTGCGTTTTACTTGGAATAATGGAGGGAGACGGAGAAGCTCAAGCACAGTGGATAGCAAAAAAACTTGCTCATTTACGAATTTTTAGAGATCAAGATGACAAAATGAATAGTTCAATTCTCGATACTCAAGGTGAAATTTTACTTGTTAGCCAATTCACACTTGCAGGAGATTGCTCAAAGGGAAACAGACCAAGTTTCATTCAAGCGGCACATCCCAAGATTGCAGAGCCTCTCGTTAAACTCGTAGGGGAACTACTTCAAACTCTATATAAGGTTCCTGTTAAAACTGGCGTCTTCGGCGCAATGATGAACATCGAACTTAGCAATGATGGGCCCGTTACCCTCATCCTTGAGCGAGATTAAAATACTAACCATGGATTACGAAACAGCGCAACGCCATCTTCAAACGAGCAAACTTATGGGCGTTGATTTTCTCCCCGTTTGCAATAGCCCTCAATGTGCCGAACCTTCTAGCCAACAATCGATGCTTGATGCACTTAGAGTTGAACATGAAACATCTTGCCCGCATTGCACGACAGTAACTGGGCACAAACAAATTGTCTTTGGCACAGGAAATTCCAGTGCTTCCCTCATGTTCATTGGTGAAGCCCCCGGCGCTGAGGAAGATGAACAAGGCATTCCATTTGTGGGCGCAGCAGGTCAAAAACTTGATCAAATTATTGAAGCAATCGGATTACATCGTGAGGATGTATACATAGCAAATGTCCTAAAAAGCAGGCCCCCGGACAATCGAACACCGCTACCTAGTGAAGTCGCACTTTGTGGCCCATATCTCAAAAAGCAAATTGAAATAATAAAGCCCAAAGTCATTATCCCCCTTGGTTCCCCTGCAACCAAATATATTCTCGATACAAATCAAGGCATCACTCGATTACGAGGAATATGGGGAACGTACAACAACATCCCGGTGCTCCCCACGTACCACCCAGCGTATCTTCTGAGAAATTACACAACTGAGATCCGCCGGCAAGTTTGGGATGATATGCAGCAGGTCATTTCCAAAATTAATCGATAAAAACCAATTCATAAGCCCTTTTTTAGCAAAGGTTTGAGCCAGAATTGCTTTTTTTGATAGAAAATACGTTTTTTTTGGTTGATAAAGTCGGAAAATAAGCAACAATGCATACGTTAAGCAAAGGAGGGACAGAGGCATGTTAGGCCTTTGTTAGCAACACCATTTCTTCCCACTCTCGGGATACCAAATTCAGGACATGAGATTCTAATGCAAGCCCAAGATAAATTAGTCGAACAGCCAACCTACAATATGGCGCTCTTCAGAACTGCGATTCACCCAGAATTCTTCCCAATCGAGGACAGCATAACTGTCCAGCACAACGGGTACGATTTTGAAGCGTGGCTCATAAAAGGCTCACATGTTTTTCGTTTTGAATACGAAGGATCGTGTGTCACCGAAGTCATTGCTCCAAGCACTGAAGATCTTCCAGAACGTGGTCACGTTACCTCTCTTGTATGCGCAGGCGAACGCGATCACGAACAAGAATTTGGTGACCGAATTACGTTAATCAATTCAATGCAAATCGAACTACTTCCAGAACATTTGTTTGGTGACTCGTATCAAGAACTTACTGATTTTGGAAAAGAAACGGGCGCAAAAATCGTCGAATACACCACTGATGCTGGTGAACACGGGGTAAGCATTTTAGATGTACAACGGTATAACAATGAACTTCACGCACAGTCGTACCACCTGCATTCAAAAAATGGTGTTGTTCTACGAACACAATCAATTTTTGAAATCAACACTGAAACTTCTGATTAATCTTTAGAATCGTCAACCACGTTCGTGCCTTGAATGATCCCACGTGACCAAATTTCACGTGTATCTTGTCCATCGCATGTTCTTCGCATGAGTAAGTAGAGCATCGCACTCATACTAAAGAAACCGCTAAATACCCATCCAAGCATGAGGTCGTGCAAAACGGTTTCCCATAATAGAATTAAGAATCCTGCGCCAGATTCATACCATGCCGTGCCAATAAGTGGAACGGTGTCTGCTTGAATAGACCCGGCTCCATGCAATGAATTATTAAACGTCCCAGCGCCAACAAGATTTGCTGTGATATCAAGTGTTAGGTTTGCGATTAACCGAATCACAAGATACCCAACTACAAGCGACACAATAAGAATTATGAGATATCCAAAGTAATGAAGCGTTTTTGAAAACAGATACGCAAAAGATCTCTGAATTGCTTCGCCAGAAGTGCAGTTTTCACTCACAACAGCAGGGATTAACATGGGGAAACACGCAACGTAGCCAACAGCAATAATAGCAATACAAAAACCCAACAGAAGCGATACGCCGTACAGTAGACCGCCAATAAAATTGAGCCATGGTACATTAAGTAATACCAATCCCATTAACATTAACAGGATTGCAAAAGCGGCAACAAGCGGAGCTGGCCCAACGACTGCGCCTAATAATTCCCGCCAACGCAACAATGAATAATCAACTGCTTCTTGTATGCTCAATCGGTCCGACCTCGAATGCCAGCACACTTGCATGCGTGAGATTGCCCCACCGCCAATACACAACACGTATATCAATAAAAAACCATACAAACTAATAAACCAGTGATATCCACCATTCCAAAGCAATTGCGGCAAGTCCCAAACAATTGAGACCACACCATGCCACATTTGCACTGCATCAAGGTTTAAACCACCATCAACAATACTAGTCCAAGCGTTTGAAACGAACGTTGCAGATTGTTCAAATGGACCGTGTGGTCGTATACGTTCAAGTTCTAGGTAAAGACGATTAAAATCGGCTCGTTCCTGACCAGAAACTTCACCTTCATACAAGAAATCTTCCCATACAGATACTAAATATGCCTGTGCGTCACGAACATTCCACTCACTAGAACTCTCCGGTGCATTGTGACCAAGGGCTGTTGAGGCTTGCGCAATTGCAAATGCTCTTTGTTCCTGCAACTCCTCTTGCGTGATTGTTTGATCGAGCGTTGTCGCATCAACCTGTGAAATCGAATCCCACAAATATCCCGATGCTATTAGAATTATTACCATGCCAAATGCAACCAGCAATCTTGCCGGCTGCATTGAACTTGCAATTGCACCAAAGATTCTTTGAAACTGAAAAACAGTTTCAAATTCAACGCCATCCACTATAGTTTTCTGATCCCTCATAGTACTATCTTATCAGGTACACCTATAAGGTAGTCGTGTTCTTCAAATTGGCTCATCTTCAGTTGCAACAATCAATCGTGCATACACCTCCATGGGAAATGCACGCATCGTGTTAGTCGTTGAATAAATTGTGAATATTCAATATCAGAAAATAATTCACTACCCTGCACTCCTGAAGATGGTTCTGCGAAATTCGCACGAACCGTATATTCGTTTCCAATTGGAATGTGGCTAAAGATCTACACGTCTCCAGCAAAAGTTAGCCTAAAAATGAAGAAAGTGGTAAACATAAATACTACGGATATATGCATTTTTAAGCTTGAATCGATGTTCCACTCTAAAAAGAAAGAGCAATAAATTTCCTCAGAGACATTAAAAATCCAAAAAGTGCCATTTTAAATATTTTATTGGACGTTATAAAAGCTCGTGATGGCCATTATTCTCTTCTTTACGCATGAGAACCAATCAAAATTGACGATTAAGTGGACTACCATCCATGAATTGCCTATAGTAAAGAATCAATGATTAACCGAGCAATAACAATCCTACTCTTAAGCGCCATTGCGGTTCAAGCCGTTTTTGGTGGTCTGCAAGACAGTGTTTCAATTTGTCTTGGTGGTGGTCACGAACACGAAGTTGCCGAGATTACTGAACAATGCGAAATGGAATGCAGTCACCACAGCAACTGGCCAACCCCAATTACTGATAGCGAAGATATTGATGATTGCAAATGCACCGACCTTGAACTTTCGCTCATCATGCTTCTGGCAATTCCTCGCGATAGTGACAACGCTCCAACATTCACATGGTTGTTTTCGCCAACCCCTACTCATATTTTTCAGGCAAATTCCTGCAATCCGGCTTGGCTTGCAGTTATAGATTATCCGCCAGTCGAACGCAAACAACTAGTAATTGTGCGTACGACCGTGCTCCTCATCTAAACACATATCTAATTTTCCTTTTTCGACCAAGTGGTTTTTTCTACTTGGCGATAGTGTAATTTTTGATATGGAGTTATAAATGAAATTCAATTTTTGGAGAAACGTTAGTTTCTTCGCAACGGCCGTCTTGATCGCTGGCTGCCAATCTTATGAACCTGTGCCGCTTGACATCGGTTCCTATCGCACCGCCTTGGAGACTCGGCTCATTGATATCGAGCCTGTCATCGCGTTTGCAAACCGAATTGCAATAACTGACGAAATACCCTTGGAATTTGATAGTACCGATGGCATTTCACCCTCAGAGGGTGAAGTCATCGCCCTGTTTTATAACCCTCAACTACGTATCGCTCGATTAGAAGCGGGTGTTGCACTTGCTAACTATGAAACAGCGGGACTCTGGAAAGATCCAGTGTTTGGTTTTAATGGCGCAGAGATTTCCTCGCCATCGTCACCATTTCAATTTAATCTCATGGGAAACATAACCATTCCTATCTCAGGTCGTCTGAAAGTTGAAAAAGCAAAAGCAGGTACTAAATATGAAACCCAACTTCGAAAACTCGTTGACGATGAATGGAATCTTCGCTCAACACTGCGTTCACAATGGGCAGCGTGGACTTCGGCAACAATGCAAATACAACTTATCAATGAAGTCATTGAGCAACTTGAAGGTATCAATAAAATTGCTGTTATTCTCTTCGAAGCAGGCGAAATCAATCGCGTCGAATACCGACTTCTACAAGTCGAACTTGCAAGCAATAAGGTTCAAGCAACTGAAGCGAAACTCCATTTACTTGAAACTGAAATTTCATTGCTTGGGACGATGGGCCTAGCACCAGAAAACTCCTCGTTACTACGAGCAGAATTTCCATTAATTGCAAGCACCACAGTTGAAGATGAAACTGCGAGAATTATTGTTGCAAATACTGAACTAGCCATTCAATTTGCAAACTATGA
Source organism: Phycisphaerales bacterium (assembly GCA_014238785.1). GTDB lineage: Bacteria > Planctomycetota > Phycisphaerae > Phycisphaerales > SM1A02. Next base: position 16,658 of record JABAAL010000002.1, read on the forward strand.
AACTGCAGAAGAATCACTTCGGCTTGAAATCAAAAAACAATATCCGGATATAGTGATTGGCTCTGGCTATGGAAGTGAATTTAACGACCACCGTGTTTTGTTCGGTCTTACGATTCCACTTTCAATTTGGAATAGAAACCAAGCAGGAATCGCACACGCAAGAACGCAACGTGAAGTTGCAAGGGCAGAAGCAGAAACAACTTTTGCTCGACTCTTTAGAGAACTCACCCTTGCAAATACAACGCTACTTCTAAGGCAAACGCAACGCACATATTTTGAAGATGAAATCGTGCCGATGCTTGCCCAGCAGACAAGTGACATTGAAAAAATTGTCGAACTTGGCGAAGTTGATATATTCATCCTTCTGGAAACTGTAACGCGTCAATATAGAGCAAAAAGTAGACTCTTAGATCTACAAGTCGCAGAAATCGAAGCTTCAATCACCGTGCATAGAATTCTTGGTCCTGATTACCCCTTAAATCCAACACCAGCACATAGAGAACTTATTACTACAGAATACACACTTGGAGGTGTGCAATGAAAATACCATTAACTCTACTTACACTACTTGCACTTCAAGGGTGCAGTGACAAAACAACTGATACCCCAGAAGTGCAGACTGAATCAACACACAACGATACACCAAACAATCGAGTTGCTATACCACAAGCTGTTCGTTCTAATCTTGGCGTCACGTTTGCAACAGTGGAACGACGAAAATTGCAGGACACTCTACGCGCGCCAGGCAAATTTGAATACCTTCCATCTGCTAAGCGGGAATATCGAACGATGGTTTCAGGAAAAATAGATCTCCTTGTGAGCCAATTTGATACGGTTGAAGAAGGCACGCCTCTTTATCTAATCGACTCTCCCCAATGGCGTGAGATGCAACAAACTATCGCTGGATATTTTGCAAAAGTACAGCAACTCGAAGCAAAAATGGAAATGTTCCACCCATTATTTCTCGCACATGATCAACACGAATACAGCGTCAAACTAAATGTAACGATGTGGGAAGAGCGGATAAAAAAGCTTGAATCCATTCGTGATGCAGGCGGTGGAAAATTAAGTGAATTCACTGCTGCACGTGCAGCATACGCAACTGCGCGAGTTAATCTTGCAGACTTACTTGAAAAAGATGCGGAACTCGAGGCCACTTATGCAGAAACAGTCGCAGCGCTACGAGCTGCAAAAACCACGGTTGAGTTTGCGCTTGAATCTGCATCTTCAATCTTAAATACTCCAAGACCATTAGATAATCCTGAGTGGTGGAAAAACATTAAACAAATAGAAGTAAGAGCAACAAACGCTGGAGTTGTTGAAGTAATGAACGTAACAAATGGTTCGTGGGCAGATTCACAAACGAATGTGCTCACTGTTGTACAACCCGATAAACTTCGTTTTCACGCTTCTGGCTTGCAAAGCGATCTTGGTGCTTTGCGAGATGGATTAACGGTAAACATCGTACCACCAACTCCGACATCCGCTGGCAATGCGGTTAATTTGCAAAATACGATGCATGGCACACTGCAACTTGGACTCACGGGTGATTCAAATGAACGAACGATTGACTTGTATGTTACGCCCGAAAATTTATCATCTTGGGCTCGTCCTGGCGTCACTGCGCAACTCGAAATTATCACAGACTCTACAAGTGGAGCTGAACTTGCTATTCCACTTTCAGCCGTGCAACAAGATGGTCTCACTCAGATTATTTTTCGACGTAATCCGAGTAACCCCAACGAAGCTATTCGGATGGAAGCAGATCTCGGATTAGACGATGGTCGGTGGATAGCTGTTCTTAGTGGTCTCAAAGATGGAGATGAAGTAGTTCTAGACGGTGGTTTTCAACTCATGCTTGCTACAAGTGGTTCTATTCAACAGGGTGGACACTTTCACGCCGACGGTACGTTCCACGAAGGGGAACATTAAACCATGTTAAAAGCACTGATTCGCTTCTCGCTTAATTATTCATCGCTCATCGTCTTGACGTCGTTGCTTCTGACAGGTTACGCCGCGTATCAACTTCCACGTATGAGTATCGATGTATTCCCTGAATTGAATGCACCCACTGTCGTTGTCATGGCAGAAGCCGGCGGGCTTGCTGCTGATGAAGTTGAACAATACGTCACATTCCCAATTGAATCAGCGGTCAACGGAATGACAGGTGTTCGCCGCGTACGCTCTGCAAGTGCAATCGGTTTGTCGATTGTTTGGGTTGACCTTGATTGGGGCGCTGACCTTTACGATGCGCGGCAACTCGTCGCAGAACGACTCGCAACAGTACGCGAAAATCTCCCTAGTGAAGTTGAGCCATTTATCACACCAATCACATCTATTGCTGGTGAGATCATGCTCATTTCACTGTCTTCGCCAAGTGGTGAAGCAACGCCACTTGAACTTCGTTCATATGCCGAATTTGATTTGCGAAACAAAGTGCTTGCAATTCCCGGTGTTGCCCAAGTAGTCGCACTTGGTGGTGAACTTCCAGAGTATCAAGTCAATGTTGACCAAGAACAGTTACGTATTTACGGTCTTACAATTTCCGATGTTGTTGAAGCGGCAGGTAACGCGCATTCCACTGCAAGTGCTGGGTACTTACCAAATGTAGGGAGTTTTGAAATCCCAATTCGGCAACAGAGCCGTGTCACTAAACCAAGCGACATTGCGAATACTATTGTTACGTTTCACGACGGTGTACCTATCACAATTGGTCAAGTCGCAGATGTCCGATTAGGTCCCTCGCTCAAAAGAGGTGAAGGATCGGACAACGGCTCACCAGCTGTTGTGATTTCTATTCAAAAATCACCTGGCACAAACACACTTGCTTTGACACAAAAAATTGATGGGCTATTTGATCAGATTGAAAAAACACTTCCATCTGGCATGGTATTAAACAGGGATGTCTTTAGGCAGGAACACTTTATAAATCGCGCTGTACACAACGTTACGACAGTGTTAATTGAGGCAGTTGTCATTGTGGCAATCGTGCTCATGTTGTTTTTGATGAACATTCGCACGACGATCATTACGCTTACTGCCCTACCCGTTTCACTTGCCATTGGGTTACTCATGATGGACGCGATGAACCTTGGGCTAAATGTGATGTCCCTCGGCGGTTTGACTGTCGCAATTGGCGTGCTTGTAGACGATGCAATCATCGATGTTGAAAATGTATTTAGGCGATTGAAGCAAAACAACACGCTTCCTAACGAAAGTAAACGTGCATTTGTTGAGGTTGTTTTTGATGCAAGTAATGAAATTAGGCCAGCGATGGTATTTGCAACTGCCATCATCGTGTTGGTTTTTGTACCACTTCTCTTTTTGCAAGGTCTTGAAGGTAAGTTTTTCCAACCACTTGCCCTTACGTACATGATTTCAATTATTGCTTCACTGCTCGTCGCACTCACACTCACCCCCGCTCTTTGCAAAATTTTGCTCAGCAAAAGTATTAGCGAAGGGCACGACAGGGAGTCGTGGCTAGTTCGGTTCCTAAAACGTTTTTACAAACGGGCGCTTCATGCAACTTTACGCGCTCGAGGACTCGTAATCAGCGGTGCTACAGTTGCTACAGTTGGTGCTCTTTTGCTAGCAAGCACTTTCGGCACTTCGTTTCTTCCATCGTTTAACGAAGGCACATTCACTATCTTCTTGTTCGCGCCTCCTGGAACTTCTCTTGTTGAATCCCACCGCCTTGCAACGAATGTTGAAATGCAACTTGCAGATATTGCCGGCGTACATTCCGTATCACGCAGAACCGGACGCGCCGAACGCGACGAACATGCAGAACCAGTCAGTAGTTCTGAAATCGAAGTTTCCATGGATGAGGGTGTAACCCAAAAGAAAGTACGGGTAGAAATCGATAAAATCCTTGCAGCAATTCCAGGCATCACAACGATGGTTGGCCAACCAATCGAACACCGTTTGAGCCACTTACTTTCTGGTACTCCTGCTGCGATTGCAATCAGTATTTATGGTGAAGATCTCAGCAAACTTCGAAAAATTGCAAAAAAAATAGAAAGCGTCCTCGCAAAAATTCCAGGTGCTAGAGATGTGAATGCAAATCGCGAAGTGATGATTACATCTTTACCTATTCAATATCGCCACGCTGAACTTGCTTCGTTTGGGCTCACGCCTGCAGAAGCTGCAGAGCAAGTACGCAAAGCCATGTACGGTGAAGTTGTTGACACTGTCAACCAAGGAACGAGGAAATATGATTTAGTAGTCCGCCTTGATCCAACACAACGAGAAACGATCGAACAGGTCCGTAACTTATTGCTTCGTGGAAGAGGCGGCGCAATAGTTCGGCTGCGTGATGTTGCAGATATCGGCCCCGAACGCTCAAGTAACTTAATTACACGTGAAAATGCACAGCGAAAAGCTGTTGTATCACTCAACGTTGCACAAAGTTCTAATCTTGGCGATCTTATTGGGGAAGTGAGACTCTTGGTTGATCCAATTGTGCAAGATGCTGGGTACACGGTGCACTACGGCGGTCAATTTGAAGCACAACAATCAGCAACAAAGACGATTCTCGCTACTGGGTTTGCAGTAACGATGCTCATTCTTATGCTTCTTCAAATATCAACTGGATCGATGCGCGCAGCGCTTCTTGTGTTGATAAATATGCCACTTGCACTCATTGGAGGGATTGCAGCAATTTATATCACTGAGGGTGGTGGGTTTATTGCAAACACAATCGCTCTTTTTGGATTCGGTGGAACATATATTGCTCCTGTTATTTCTATCGCATCGATGGTTGGATTTATCACACTCTTTGGCATCTCAATTCGTAATGGTATTTTGCTCATCAATCACTACAATCATTTATTGGAAAGGAATGGATTGCACATACATGACGCCATCCTACAAGGGTCTATGGAACGGCTAGTTCCAATTTTGATGACTGCACTTTCAGCGGTACTGGGTCTTGCCCCACTTGCTCTTGCCGCAGGAAAACCAGGCAGCGAATTACTCGCCCCTCTTGCAATTGTCACGCTTGGCGGCTTGCTTACTTCAACTGTTCTTAATCTTATTGTCATCCCTGCAGGCTTTTCGCTTGTCTTTGGAAGAACAACACTACGTACTAAAGGAGAGACAACCCATGTCTAACAAATTGCACTTTATTTTTATCTCAACCCTCACGTGTGTCTTCACACTTCTTGGTTGCAACTCTGAGGATCAATCGCCTGATGCAAGCAAACCCGAAACAACTTCGGAAGTTCCTTCAGGTCCCATTGATAATACCGGAGGCAATGCTCCAACTGCGGGTCATGGCGGAAAGATCATTCACCTTGGCAACACTACAATTGGTTCATTTCAGGTGATGGCAACGCGAGACGTAGGACTTATTGTCGCGGGAAAAGACGCTCCAATCGATGTCACTCTCACTCCAGTTCCTGGTTCAACCATCTCGGCAAGTGCTGTTCGCTTCTGGATTGGTACCAAGGACGCAGTGGGCTCAATGAAGGCCAAGTCTGAAATTGAGAATCCAGCAGAACCCAATCGCTGGCACACACATGCTGATGTGCCTAATCCAATTCCAGTTGGAAGTATGTTATGGGTAGAAATCGAATCCGATACTGGTGAAAAAGTAACCTGTTCATTTGATTTAAAGTCGTAACGGAATTGATATATACTCCTCGTACTTACATCAGAAAATCTGAAGTAAACCTAGTCTCCATTGTTCATAAAAAGGAAATACACATGCGTACTTTTACACACTCTCTGCTACTTGGAACTCTACTCCTTATGACAGCTTGCGGAGAACCCACCTCTCCAGAGGAGCCCACAAAACCAACTGCGGCTGAAAAACCCGCTGTCAAAGCTCCTACGCCAACAGCAACGCCAGCGGCAACCGCTGCACATGGACACAGCAATGGAATTCAGCCCACTATTTCTACGTCTCTTTCACTTGCTAACGTCACCCTTAATATAGCAGGCCAAGGCACGCTCAAACCGATGTCCCAATACCGCTTTAATATAGGACTTGTGGCAGGCACTCCCGGCGCCATTGTGCGACTTTGGATTGGTGAAGAGTCTGGTGTTGGTTCTGTGAAATCAAAAGCAAACGGACATGGAGATCACTACCACGCAAGCGCCATAGTGCCAAAAGAGGTCAATGAAAAAACTGCCCTCTGGATTGAAGTGCAATCCGTTACCGGCGAACGTGAAACTGGTCGTATCGCGTTGCAATAACTTCACTACCCTTACGGACTTGGAATATTCTCACCAATAAGACAGCGCACCTGTGTGTTAAAATTTTGATACGTGGTGTACTTCCCTGCCATCCATACAAGGACAGGGATGTCACTGTCTTCTGGCATCATTGGGCGAATATTGTCTACACTTGAGTTAGATGTAACTGGCGTAAAAGTCCATGACTCCCCGCCGTCAAGTGTGTCTCCGCGCCAAATTTCGTAATGACGTGCATTATCTGTTTCGCTCATTAATGGACGGCCAGTTACTGGATGTACGTCAGAGGAAAAATAAACAGTAGATGTATTTGAAGGATCGATTGTTACGAGCCCTGTGTAATCGTCTTCTCGTGGATAGAGCCTATTTCCAGCATATCCAATTTCATAGTCATGCCATGTACTACCATCGAAGCGGGCATACCTGTATCTATGATCTTCTCCACCAGTGCCGACTTTCATCCCTGGGCTATTTTTTTGCACGGAGTACGCAACGACTGGGTGACCATTTTCATCGATTTCAATCGCATTGCACCAAGCAACATTATCTTTGTCGCCTTGAAATACTACGGTGAGTGATTCTGGCACGGGCGGTGAAGAACCGAGTTCTCCCATTCCTTCACCAAAGGAATCTAGTACTTGCGTGCCAACAAGTTTTCCGTGGTAGATTGAATTGTCGAAATTCCGTGGGTGTTGTTCCGTTGCTACGAAATGAATGTTGCCTTGCGTATCATCCGCATACCGAATGTAAGGTCTTCCTGGGCCTCCTAGTAGTTGTCCCTTGTCTTCCCATGACTTCCCGCCATCTTTTGAAACCATCGCATTTGGATCCCAACCAAAACCACGGTAAAAGTTAATGAGTGTATCTGGCTGTTTGAATAGGTTCGAATACGTTACACCATATCCGTCCCGTGATTCGGGAGAAAATGTATTAAGCGAAGAGAGTGAATCGTCTCGTTGAATAACCCGATAGTGTGTTTTCCAATTCCCGCCATGGGTTGACCAAATAGCAAGGATGCCGTCTTCCGTTGTAAGGAGAGCAGGAACATCGTGGTCGTCACACTCAAGTTGATCGTGCAATTCGATCGTATTTGTTTCGCCTGTTGTCAAGTTGTATTTGATGACATTTATATCGCCCTTGCGTAAAGGATCTTTGTACCCACTTGAGACTGTGCCAACATACAAATTTCCATCATCCACAATACAGCGCTCATCTTGAAACCAACACCAACCACCATCATCATCAATCGAATCAAACAACACCTCTTGAACTGTCTCGCGTGGTGTTGCATAAATTCGTAGCGATTCTACAGTGAGAGGACCCAGCGCATCGGTGATTCGCACTCGTAGACCCGTCGCAGTGATTGGATCAAACGCCAATATTCTTCGATTACCAATTGTTGTCCCCTTTGCTACTTCTTGCCAACCAATAGATGTCTGCGCATCTACTACAAACGAACGAACTCGCTGCCCGAGTTGAATGTGCTCCGCAATGTCAACTCCATGAATTTTCTTTGGACTTGAAAACTCTACTTCTAATGTCCCCGTAGTTACCCCATCCTCAGTCGCCCAATATGTTTGGGCATTACCATCGATCGCGTTTGATGGAAAATGTACACCTCGAATGTTGGATGCGCGAGCTGTTGCACTTCTTGCTACATCATTCGCAGTAAAAGTATCAATAGTTTCTTTCAGAGCGAGCACTGCTGCTTTGTCGTTTTCATGAACAAGACCTCGCGTATCAATTGGGAAATTCAAAAGCAAATTCGCGTTACGGCCAACTGACTCTAACCATATTTGCATGAGTTTTTCTGGCGATTTCACTTTGTCATCTTGCTCCGCGTGATAAAACCACCCTGGTCGGATGGAAACATCGACTTCTCCGGGAAGCCAGTGCGTCCCACCTTCTTGACCTTCGTTTAATTGTTTATTTTTATTTGGCACGCCAGGATAAAAATCTTCACGGTTCATCGTTGACCAATTGGTTTCACCAGCAAAACCTTGTTCGTTTCCTATCCAACGAATATCAGGTCCTCCATCGCTAAACATCACTGCGTTTGGTTGCAATTCTCGTACAACACTATGAAAAAGCTGCCAGTCGTATACCTGACGTTTCCCGTTTGGCCCTTCACCGCATGCGCCATCAAACCACACTTCCGTGATGGTGCCGTAATTCGTAAGAATGTCTCGAAGTTGGCTAGCGAAATATTCGTTGTATTGCTCACCTGTTCCATACACTGGATTGTTTCGGTCCCATGGTGAAATGTACAACCCTAAATCCAACCCATATTTTTCACATGACAAACGTAATTCAAGGAGTAAATCACCCGATCCATTTTTCCAAGGGCTATTTTTTACAGAGAACTCTGTGCGTGGGCTTGGCCATAAACAAAATCCATCGTGATGCTTCGCGGTTAATACAACACCCGTCAATCCTGCGTCTTTAAATGTTTTGCACCATTGGTCTGTGTCGAGCTCGCTTGGATCAAACGAATGAGGGTCTTCGTTGCCGTGCCCCCACTCCTTACCGGAAAAAGTATTGACGCCAAAGTGGATGAACGCGTACATCTCGCGATCGTGCCATGCTAGTTGCCGAGCACTTGGTAGTGGACCTAGGGGTGCAGGTGATAAAAGCAGGGGGATGGCAAGCAAAATTGTATTAAGCACGATTCTAATTGTACCAACGGCTCACTGTTTGAAATCATACAATCGCATATAGGAGCACTGAATATCCCATTCGCTGCAAATACTTTACGATTTATATTTCAAATTCTCTTTATGCAACCAAGGTAGTTGAAGAGCTCAAGAATAAAACAATGAAATGGCATTTTTTATGACGCCGCTATTCAACGGTTGTATCTGGGTACAATTTTTCAGCCAACCTTGCACCTGCTATACCTGGAACCGATTCTGGTGCGATTAACGCTGCTAATAAGAACTGTTTTTTTGCCAGAATATCGTGCCCCTCCCAGTACCTGTACACCGAACCCATTGCATTATGAATCCATGCTTGTTGCTCTTTTGTATACACACGTGCATCAAGCATAGCTTGCAATCTTTGAATCGCTTTTTCTCCACGCCCCTCTTGACTGTCCCTCGTTGCCTGCGCAACAAATTGATGGAATGGACCAAATTCAGCGCGTCGGCGTACACCTGTACTGTCCTCTGGGTCTATCTCTTTGAGTCGCTGAAGTAACCCTGCAGGAATGGTAAGTTTCTGAGAAAGGATCACATGGAGCGCCGCGATTTCTTCATTAGTATTCCCCTTCTCTCTTGCACGAGCAACTTTTAATTGCAATGCCATTCGAATACAAACATCTTTCGCAAATACACGCAACACAGTTGTTGCGCCCTCTGGATCGTTAGGCAACGATTCACCTGCCCGCAAACCGATGCGTGTATTTTCTGGTGTTAGTGCTATTAATGATGGGTATGTTTGGACTTGATTCGTATCGAAGCCATTGTTTCTTTCATCGTTTTGATCGGTGGGCGATTCAAGCACATCAACATCAACAAAAATAACATTTATCACTTCCGATTCAAGATCAAAAACTGCTTTCTTCAGCATCTCACCGTGCCCACACCAATCGCTTCCGTGTGCATATACAATAATTGGTTTCCCTGAACTCTTCGCCAATTCTAAGGCTGCAGAAAAAGAATCTACTCGCTCTGGAGCAAACAAGGAAAGCATACATGTCAAAAAGTGGAGCATCAACTTGCAGGATCTCCATAAATAAGAATTCTGTGGTAGTGCAGGCATTGCCCATCACGTTCAAAACGAACAAATCGTGCAAGTGGATTCGTTTCTTGCAGATCAATTCGCTGCTGTGGTTTGCCTGAATTTGTTTTACCCACTTCAGTCCACGCTTGGCCATCTTCGCTCACTAAAATACGAACGCCCTTCGCCCTTCCCGGTTGACCTACACGAGAATCTAAAATAACACCCGTCAAATTTCCAAACTTTGGCAATTCAACTTCAAACCAAGGCAAGTCGCCGTTGTCGGTATGAAACCACCCGCCATATTCTTCAAGGACGCCCCAATGTTTTTCCGGCGAGTCCCATCGATTGCCTGGATTAAAAATTCGAAGTGCTCCCCCACTACTCAGAAGTTCACCATCGAATGGTTCGATGTTCATTTCTGCTAGTGTTTGACGAGGCTCATACAGTGCTGACGCAGTTTTACCGATACGCTGAAATGTATCAAGGTCGCGTTCTTCTGCAGCAGCAGGCAACATGTTCTTCGCAAGTTGCGCGAGCACTGCACTTGGTCCTTCGCCTTCGCCGCCGGCCTGCTCCAATAGAGACCTTTTAAAACGCTCTTCAAGTTCAGGTTTGCCTTTTACTTTAGCAAGAGACCACGCCACCATTGCTGGACCGAGTTTCGAATCGTTAATCAACGTTTTCAATGTTGTATGAAGCAACGTTGACTTTGATGCATCACTGCTAGATCCATCCCATGCCCAGTCCAACGCCCCTTCAATATTCCACCTCGACGGACCCCACCCATCAAGCGCCCCAATATAAATCTTAAACACTTGCAAATATTTCGCTGGTTCCGCATCTTCAAGTAAACGAGGAAACACATGTGTAGACAACAAGTGCCACGCTGGTTCTGGATGCTCGGGCAACAGCGCAGTTTGCAAATTTTGAAAGAACTGAATCCAACCAATTCGCGACCAATTGTTGCGGGTGCCAAACAAGGCGTACTCTTGCCACAGCATTTCATCGAGTGGATTTTTAGCACATGCAGATTGCCACGCCGCATCGGCACTTTGTACATCGCCCTTTTCTTCAAGCCAAAACGCTTTGCGACGAGCATCCCCAGCCAAGAACGCCGTACTGGAATCTGCCATGGCGAGTTGCGAAAGTTCAAGCGATGGCCACGTATTGCGCGTCATTGTTGTATGTAATCCCCGCTTCCAACTCAGAGAGTAAGCGGGTTGCCAAACATGAGGCTTCGTCTGCACAGCGTACGCGCAGTGCCCTGGCTCACCCATCGTGAGTGCTGGAATTCCAGAAGCAATCGCTGATGCTGCACCAACGTGCGAAAGTGAACCGCAGACGCCGCCGACTTTCACTGCCATTTCTGCATCGCTTCTCCATGTTTCTTTGAAGGGCATGTAATACGTAGGGCCCTGCACAGTATCTCCGAATGCGTTGTGCCCTCGGTAGGGTGAACGCCAGGCTGTCTTTGCAAATTGTTGCCTAGGAACACTAATAGTTTCGTTTAGGTATTCAAGTGCATCTACAGTTGTCCAACTAGGTCGTTGCAAACCGCGGGCTATAAACCTTCGTTCAAAAGTATTCAAATCCCCGTAGCCACTGTTTAACAAGCCCGCGTCCCAACTGTCCCGAAACCAGTCGTGCCTTTGAGTCATCCATGTTGCATCAAGTTCCCGCATACCCATTGCAAGTGCGCATGCCGTTGCCATGGAACGATCGATGTCATTTGCTACGAGCGCGGGGTCAGACTTCCATATTTCGTATAAAAACTGCAACACTTTGGCGCCATTCTCTACGGGACCGCTGTCAAGTATTTCGTGCATCCATACTTCATTGTGTTCGAGGGCATGAAGAAATGCCGGGCCATCTTCATTGCTTTGTAAATCTGCAATGCGTTCCTCACCCGCAATTTTATGCATTTGCCAAACGAGCAATTCTTTTACGGGAAGTGCTTCTTGTGTATATGCCAGCGCAGTGCAAAACAATACTAAACAACTCATCATTCGTTGCATAGTCTGCATCGTAACATAGGTCAATTAGGAGAAGGTCCCCCAACCATCGAGTACTAGTAACATATTAAAAACAACGAGCCCGTCTTCGCTCAGGTCTTCGTTGCAGACATCTAGCAATCGCCCCATGAGTCCAAGAGGGAAAGAAGATCTGAAACGTTGATGGTTGAATCACCGTTAATATCTGCTCGCCCTGTTCCACCCCAATCGGAAATTACTCGCAACATGTCATTAACATTCACATTGCCATCTCCGTCAAAATCTGCAGGGCAAGGAAGTGTTTGTGCAAGTGGCGCGTGAAATACAACACCTCGAGAAACTGAGTACGCAGGCGCACCAATGAATAGCGACCCCCCACCCATCTTTGTATTTCGACCAAAGCCAGAAGAGCCATACCCAGATGGCATAGTGACGGGTATACCTAACGACCAATAATTTCCCCCGCGTTGTGCTGTATACACCGTGCGATTCGTCGTCGTATTCGTCTGGCATCCCCAGTATGAGTCGCATGTTCCAAAACTCAGAATACCCTCTTCAATTTGCATACCTTCAGCAAAATAGATGTCAAATCCCCAACTTCCACTCCAAACCGAACCATTACTTGAAAAGGAGTTGCCATTTCGGTTCCAAATCTCAAGGTAGTCAAACGTGGAGTTTGGGCCTGTTATTGAACACCATGAAACAACCGTGTCATTGTCACACGCGACCCACTTGCCATTCGTATCGCCTTCTTGCAACGTTGTAGAGAGTTCCCACAAATCTTCGCCTCGAATATAAACATACGCACCGTGCACATTTCCACCTGAACAACTAAGTACCCGGGTAGACCCAACGACAAGCATGTCTCCAGCAGCATCGATGTCCTCTCCAAATAGCGTGCATACTGCAGATGACGGAGCAATTGTTTGAACGTGTTGCCAAATACCATCAACCCGCTCGTATACCAGCACTGCATCACGGTACTGTTGCGACGAGTCATTACACGAAATAAAGATTGCCTGATCGCTTGCCGCTGCAAGGCTGAAGGAGTTAAATCGATTTGTGTCTGGGTTTAGCAACTCAGCAGTTACTGCCCAACCAGCTTTGGAGGGTTCAAGAACGATGCCTGCGTTTCCACTTCCAGAGAGTGCCACGCCAAGGAAGTCTTCGCCAAAGGCAAGCGACAAACCGCGACGTGAACCAATCTCTGCAACTTCTATTTGGTTCCAGCCCTTAGCGGAATGCTTAAAAAAACGGACAGAATATGAATCATTTATCTTATGCCCCACTGCTGCTAGGTTACCCTTGACGTCTAGGGCTTGCCCAGCGTATGAACCCGTTTCAGCAATCGGATCTAGGGGTACTAACTCAACCCCACCAACAACCGAAGTGGTGCAAAGGGCTACTGTTAGAAATAATAGCACTGGCGACTTCATGCCATCGAGTATACGTGAACTTGCTGCCTTTACCAAGAGATTTCGGTGATGTTGCTCGTTTTACTCGCTACTCAATCGAGTGGGTATTTGCTATAATTCCCCGTTCCTGATCCCCTATAGCTCAGTTGGTAGAGCGAGCGGCTGTTAACCGCTAGGTCATTGGTTCGAGTCCAATTGGGGGAGTTATACGACAGAAGCCCGCGTAAACGCCGTTGCGTTTTTGATATCGAGTTTAATTGGGTGGGTGTTTTAAAAAGGGGGTTGATGGAATTGCGAATAATTCCTACAATACGGTGCTCCCCAACGATGCGGGGGGATTGGAGCCAACTATGAAAAGCGAGATACACCCTGAATTCCACAACGACTGCAAAGTTTTCTTTCGCGGTGATCACGTTATGACTGTTGGAGCAACCGTCTCCGAAATGCACGTTGATATTTGGTCTGGCTCACACCCTTTTTACACCGGTAAGGCGTCCTTTGTTGATGCTGCTGGCCGCGTTGAGAAGTTCCAAAACAAGTTTAAGGGCAATTACTTTAAAAGCAAGAAGAAGTAACCCCCTTTACTGGTCGCACAACTGAACCATTTCAGGGTACCCTGCTATCCGTCTGCTATGAGTTCACGTATCCCAGAAAATGTTGCTGAAAAACTGCGCGAAATAGTTGTCCAACACAACGAACTTGCTGCGCAACTCTTAGATCCAGAAGTTCTCACAGACCACCGCAAGGTCACGACACTCTCTATTAAGAAAGCAGCCGTTGCACCTCTTGTTGCGCAGTTTGAACAATATGAATCTGTCATAACACAACACCGTGAGTGCGAAGAACTACTGACAGGCGATGATAACGAACTCGCCGCGATGGCTAAAGAAGAATTGCCCAAGTTGGAGAGTGAACTCGACCAACTTGGCGAGGCAATTTTAAAACAACTTGTCACCGCAAAGGAACAATCTGTTGGTTCAGTCATCCTCGAAATAAGATCCGGTGTTGGGGGGGATGAGGCGGCACTTTGGGCGCATGACTTAGAAGAGATGTACAGAAAATATGCACATATTCGGGGGTGGAAATTAGAAGGAATGGGGAGTTCCAACACAATCATGTTCGGGATTTCAGGCGAAGGAGTTTGGACGAACCTTGCCTTTGAAAGTGGAACACACCAAGTAAAACGCGTGCCCGCAACCGAAACGCAAGGTCGCATTCATACTTCCACAGCAACCGTTGCGGTGCTCCCAGAACCAGAAGAAGTTGAAGTTGATCTTGACCCAAGCGACGTGAAGGAATCCATCACTACGTCGACTGGTCCCGGTGGTCAAAACGTGAACAAGGTCGCAACCGCAGTACACCTCATTCACGAACCAACCGGCGTTGAAGTTCGAATGCAAGACACAAAAAGCCAAGCACAAAACCGTGAAAAGGCTTGGAAACTTTTACGTGCACGATTGTTTGACGCTCAAAAAGCAAAAATAGATGCTGCTCGAGCAGAAAAGCGAAACTCTTTGATTGGCTCGGGCTCTCGCGCGGAAAAAATTCGCACGTATCGATACAAAGACAACCTCATCGTCGACCATCGCATCAGCGGTAACTACAATCTCGATGTTATTATGTCTGGAAATATGCAGCCAATGATCGACCAACTTATTGAAGCCGAAACAGCAAGGCGACTCGCGGAACTATAAACCAATGCTCCACCCAGACGAAACCGTAGATATAGACAATGTCATTCCAATCGTTGTCGGCGCCCACCTTCGCGCCGAACTTGGCGATCGCCGCCGTGGATATTACCTTGGCGAAGCGATGGTGCAGTGGATGGAACAGCACGAAATAACTGGTCCACCGTGGCCACTTGTTTGCGCTGACTTGTGGTATCTCAACGATACCGAATTACGCACTCGACCCACAATCTGCATTGGGCAGCCAGACGTCAATGCCGCAACTGCAGCGATGTCGCCAAAACTCGAAACAATTCTCCTTGCCGATGATGCCTATCGTATTCTGGGTGATGCAGAATACATTGATTTAAAGTATTGCCTTTGGGGAATTGACGATAAGCACACCAATCAATGCCTTGAACAGTTCATTAAAACCGTTCTTCCGAACTTCCTCGGATCAATTTTTGGTGTATCTGTTGAAAAATAACACCAAGTAGCGTACCCTGTATTTGCGGATGAGCGTGGCGCCCCTGGAATTAGGTTTGCCCCGTTAGTTTTGGTTAAGGAACATATTTGGAAAAACGCTCATGACACACCCACCACAAACAATTCGCCGATTCGGCTTTACGCTCATAGAAATCCTCGTCGTGATTGCAATTATCGCAATCCTTGCAGGCATTCTTCTTGCTGC
Organism: Phycisphaerales bacterium; assembly: GCA_014238785.1. Classification (GTDB taxonomy): domain Bacteria; phylum Planctomycetota; class Phycisphaerae; order Phycisphaerales; family SM1A02. The sequence goes on from JABAAL010000002.1 coordinate 32,337, forward strand.
CCTTGGCAGCGTCCAAGAAGCAGCGAAGAAAACACAAACAAATAGTTTGATGCAATCATTTGCACGCTCTTGTGATGAATATTCGATGGAGTACGATGGTTTCCCAGGACTACTGCCCGAGTCAGTCTTAGGGCAGACTGGTATTTTGCATGCGCAAATGACACCAACACAAAATACGCTTCTTGAATTAATGGGCGGCGCCCGAGTAAAGAATTCAAACTCTACTCCCACAGTTGTAAATGAATATGACAGTTTTGACGGAATAGAATATTTATCCAACAACGGTGTGATAGATCCCCTAACCGGCGTCACGTGGTGGCTCAAATTTAATGACACTCGGTTCGGCGAAGGTCCATGGATACGCGGCCTTATACACGCACCATTCTTCAGCCCAAAATCAAAAGACATGCTCTACACGCCATTGGATTCGAACAACGCTACTTCTTATGCCCTTCCAACAATTGTAGATTCTTGGAACACACCAATCATTTTCCTTCGAGCGCTACGAGACAGCGGACCAATTATCGACGATCCATCAAACAACAATAATCCGCAATTTGAACTTCCAAGCCTTGACCCTTACTCACAGGGAGCTCTCAATAAAAATGCAAGCCTCTTGAGTATTGATTCTGCAACGGGGCAAACTGTAGAAGACCAACTTGCCTGGCTCACTCTTTTACTCGCACACCCTACGTTCTGGGAAGATCCGGGCGATGGAACGTCCTTCTCAAATGGCACAGCGTGGGGAGCCGTTCGCGGTCGATTTGTATTAATTTCCGCCGGTCCAGACACCATTTACCTAGAAGCCGCAAACAATGAACTACACGATGAAGGAATTGTCGACCCTACAAACCTATTTGGAAATTTTCTTGGCGGCGGGCCTACTGGCGGAGTCATCACACCTAAGATGATGGAGTCTTTTGATGACGTCATCGTGTATGGTGGCGCATAAACAGAACAGGAAACTAAAAAAGGCTCTCCAGAAGGAGAGCCTTTTTTTATAGGACAATAAAGTTAGTTACGCAAACAAGTTTTGCGCATCGATGAACTCAACGACTTTTGCTACACATGTTTGAAGATCATCTTCATGAGTCTTAATGTGGAGTTCAGCGTTTGTTGGTTCTTCGTAAGGGTCATCAATGCCTGTAAATCCTTTGATTTCGCCAGCACGTGCTTTCTTGTACAGACCCTTTGGATCGCGCCCCTCAGCAGCTTCAAGCGAGCAATCAATATAGCACTCATAGTAAGGAACATCATTGTCAGCGTGGAGTGCACGAACAGCATCACGGTCTGCTGTGTATGGGCTAATAAAACTTGCGATGGAGAGAACGCCAGCATCTGCGAAGAGCTTTGAAACTTCACCGATTCGGCGAATGTTTTCCGTTCGGTCTTCAGCGGAGAAACCGAGGTTCTTGTTGAGACCCATTCGGATGTTATCACCGTCAAGACGGTAAACATGATTCCCTCGAGCGACAAGGACTTGTTCTACTGCTACAGCAATAGTACTCTTACCACTCGCAGAGAGTCCAGTAAACCAAAGGGTTGCGCCCTTCTGTCCCATGTTTGCACATCGTTCTTGTGCACTTACTGTGCCTTCATGAAATGTAATGTTTGTTGCTACTTGTTCAGCCATTTGTATAAATCCTTGTTGTTGGAAAATTAATTCCGGGGGGTTAATTTCTGGGGTTAATTCCGGGGGTTATGCGGTTACAGTTGATGTTGCCCACTCAATGAGTACGTCTGCAACTTCTGGTCGTGAGAACTCGATTGGAGGCCGTTCGCCTTTTTCAAGGAGTTCACGAACTTTAGTCCCCGATAAGAAGATTTGATCGCCTTCAAGTTTAGGGAACGTCTTTGAACTCACCATGCCTTGCGCTTTCTTTGAGTATGCTGCATGTTCAAATTTAAGTGGAACGATACCGATTTCTTCAGCTGTAAAGTTGTCAAAAATGTTTTGCGCATCGTATGTGCCGTAGTAATCGCCAACACCCGCGTGGTCCCGACCAACAATAAAGTGTGTACAACCATAGTTTTTACGAATGAGTGCGTGCAAGATTGCTTCGCGTGGACCAGCGTATCGCATTGCACCGGGCATAACTGTAAGTGCTGTGCAATCACGCACAAAGTAACTATCAATGATCGTGTTGTAACAATCCATACGAACGTCTGCAGGGATATCGCCTTCTTTTGTTTCGCCAACGAGTGGGTGAATTAAAAGGCCATCACAAATTTCTTGTGAACATTTGCAGAGGTATTCGTGTGCACGGTGAATTGGGTTACGTGTTTGGAACGCTGCAACAGTTTTCCAACCGCGAGTTGCAAAATCTGCACGGGTTGCTGCAGGCGCCAAACGATATTCTGTAAATTGTTCGCCAGGCTCAACTTCAGGAGTTACCGTTGCAACGTGAATGTCACCGCCGACGAGCCATTGACCTTCATCCATCACTTGCTTAGCACCTGGGTGCGCGTCATCTTCCGTACCAAAAACATTTGGAATTTCAAGTGCCTTATCGTGCGCATAAATTTCGTCGCAATCGATGATTGCCATGAATGTGCCATCAGCGTGGTACAACGCAGCTTTACCACCTTGGGTCAATGTATTCTTTACATCTTCATCAACAGCAAGTGTGATTGGAATTGGCCAAACTGTGCCATCAGCAAGACGCATATCTGTGCAGATTGACTCAAAGTCTGCCTTTTTACAGAAACCAGTAAGAGGGCTAAAAGCGCCAATTGCAATCATTTCAAGGTCGCATGCTTGCTTCGTTGAAAGGGTAATGGATGGAAGATTTGCCGCTTCGTCAGCAAGATTGCCATCTGCAAATCTATTGACCAAAGTGCCGCCGTGTGGCGCGATGAGGTTTCCTGTTGACATTGTGCGTAAACTCCGTTCTAGGGGAAAAAGATAGGAAAAAAGGTACGATCTGATTCAAGTGAGCAGTCACTAGAATTGATATAAAATGTACCGAAACGACCGATAGTACTCGCTCGGCAGCAGTAAATCAAGACCTTTATCGATAATTAACTAGAACACTTACAAACCATGAAAATACTCCACTATTGTGCTCGTTTACGCCTCATAGATGGGGGTGTCGTACGCGCAATTTTGGACCTCACCTCCGCGCTTTCAAAGAGCAGTACATCCGTCACGTTACTGGTTACCGAAGGTGATGATTATCCCAACCCAGAATCGGGTGTTCAAACAATGAGAACAGGTCAATTTGATCGCCCTCCTATTCGTTTCTCGCGAAGCCGATTGGCCTCACTAAAACAATTTATTGCAAGTGCAGATGTACTCCACCTCCATACACCTTGGGAGCCGGCAAATATCCAACTCGCAAAACTCGCCAGAGAAGTTGGAACACCTTACATTGTTTCTGTTCATGGCATGCTCGATGATTGGGTCATGAAAACGAGTACATTGAAGAAGCAACTTTTTTTATGGCTCGGCGGAAGAAGCATGTTTCACCATGCAGCGGTGGCCCACTGCACCGCCACTGCGGAAGCCCAACAAGCAAAGCGGTGGATTCCAAACGCTAATATTCAAGTCGTACCACTTGTCTTTGACCCTAGTAATTACCTTGCACCCCCCCCCTCGTCTGATCCAGATAAATACTGGCCGCAACGAGAATCAAAAAAACCAATCGTCCTTTTTTTATCACGGCTGCATCCAAAAAAAGGCGTTGACCGATTCATCCAAGCAGCCGCAAAAGTTCTTGAATCGCAAGAAGCTCGTTTTATCATTGCAGGTAACGGCGAACAAGAATACGAAAAACATTTACAAGAACTCGTTCGTCAGTTAGACATTCACGCACATGTTGAATTTGTAGGTTTTGTTGAAGGTGATAGAAAAACTGCTCTCTTGAGAGCATCAGATTTATTTGTTTTACCAACGAGCCAAGAAAACTTTGGATTAGTTTTTCCAGAGGCAATGGCGTGTGGGATTCCAGTTATCACAACACGCGGCGTAGATATTTGGCCAGAACTAGAGGAGAGTGGTGGCGCTCTCATCATTGATGAAGACGTCAACTCTATTGCAAAAACTATAACGACTCTTTTAGAAAATAATGAACAACGAGCTTCAATTGGCTCTGCGGGAAAAGCATGGGTCAACAACACGTTTTCCGGTGACGCGGTTGTCAACCGTTACATTCAACTCTATCGACAGATGATCAACGAATAACACCTTCATACACTTCGGTCAATTCATCCGCATAAGAATTCCAATTCCATCGAGAGGCAATATCTTTTTTCGCAGCAAGGCCCATTCTCGCAGCGTTGTCCAAATCTGAGAGAATAGAATCTAACGCCGCGGTTGTTGCTTCAACATCGCCCAGAGGCACTAAGGCGCCTGTTTCATTTTGAATAATAAATTCAGGATTAGATCGCTGGTTGGTAGCGATAACAGGAATGCCCGCAGCAAGAGTTTCAGCGATAACGAGTTGGGGATCAATACTCATTTTTCTAATTGGCATCACAACACAAATTGATTCTAGAAGAAGTTTAGGCAAGGTAATTCCTTCTTCATAAGGAAAATGGTACAACGTAATGTTTGGGTGCTTTGCAGCAATCTCATCGATTCCCTCTATTGGTTCCCAATGTTGGCGAACCGCGAAATCAAAATGGATGTTTGGATATTTTGGGGCTAACTTCTCATACGCGGCGATGACAACATCCGCACCATTATCAACCGTTAAATCTCGCCAAAATAAAACTCGGAGGGGTACGCCCAAGGCAGGGCCTTCGTATTCCTTCTGGATATCACGAATAACACCATGTTTAATTTGGGTTGTAGCAATCCCCCTTTTTTCCAAATTGTTTTTTACAAACGAAGTTGCGGTAATCACCGCATCAATTCTTTTCCACAAACGCTTTGTCAGCAAAGAAAATTTCTCAGGAAAAAATGTCCCAAATATAGTGACAACCACGGGTGTTTTTAATCCAAACAAACGCAAGCCGCCAGCAAGATGCGCCGTACGGTTGTACCCATATAAATGGAGCACATCGAATTGTTGCTCTTTGCAAATTCGTTTGATCTCTGAAACCTGACGAAACAACCGCTTAAAACTAAATCCCTCGCCTGGCTTTCCAGTCCTCTCGAGTACACCCCCACGGTTTCTTGAGTCGGTCACGAAATGAATTTCAAGATCTTTTGCTAAACAAAAGGGAAGCGAACGATCCTCGCTAAATTCATTTGTAATGAGATGGACATCGTGCCCCTTCGCCCGTAATTCATCTATAGATTGCAAGGGAACCTGAATATGTCCCGACACATTGCTCTCAAAGCCCCTTTGGCCGGCGACAACCGAGACGAATACACCTATTTTCATAGCTTATTCCTCATTCCAATACGAAAGGTCACGATCGAGCAATACAGATAGGCGATCGTTATATGGGCGAAAGTGTGCAATGAGGTTGTTCTTGGTTTCAGGATTAATAGGCTGATATGCACTGCCCTTATTCTTTCGGCTCCTTCGTAACCAATCACCAATTAAAGATTTTCGAATTAGATGTACAAATGAATCCAGACCTAATCGATGAAGCCATTTCCTTGCTCTTGGAAAAATCGCTGCATTTTTTCGTTGTCCAAACAATTTTGATTCCCGTGCAGAATCGACCCCAATAAAATTAAGGATTCTTGTTAGGTACGCACGGTCATCATCATGTAAATCATCATAGAGCAGGAATAAAATCTTATCGCGATCATAATATTTTAGAAGTTCTTCTGCTTGCTCAATATATTGCCCTCGCTCAAGCAACCCTGAATCCACTTCCATCGCTTCTTCAAAACTTGACCAATTCTCTTCCACTTTTCGTGTCTGGTAATTACTGTACGCTCGGTCAATTGGGTTTCGCATCACCATGAGTAATTTAACATCGGGAAAATGCTTCGCCATGCGAGGTACGGCGTGGGGCAAACAGTACCCTGTTGCAATCTCACCAACTGCTTTCTGTTGCGGTTCTACATCTTTGAAAAAATCGAGATACCATTCAATACCCTTATCGTAAAATCTGTCAAAGAAATACGATTGCTTTTTTATTGGTTGATAGACTTGCGGATGATCCCGAAGCGCAGCTGCAGTCCACGTTGTTCCGCAACGTTGGCAGCCAACCATAAAAAATGTGATACTTGAAGTTGAAGGTGTACGCATCGTACGAAATATAACAGATGTGACTTAATGTATCACCGACGACTTCGAGGTCGAGGCGCAGAATCATCTGGTTGAGGTGGTGCCAATGATCTTTCTTCTGGATCACATTCTTCTCCGAAGTTATTCAACATGATTAATAAATCAGTGACATTTACAGCACCATTGTCATCTATATCTCCGCAACACCCAAAACTCTCGCATAGGCCCCAAGTTGAAATGATAATGAGAAAATCTTCAATAGAAACCACACCATCGTGCGTTACATCTGCACGACACGCATCTGTGCAGCCAGTTTGCGCCACTTCGCTCTTATGAACATTAAAGTAGCCCCCATTCACACAAGCGGTTAGCACATCTGGTTTACCATCATCATTTACGTCTGCGGTAATAACATGCGCAGGGCCATGCAGTGACTCTGTTTCCGTTCTTTCAAAAACACCCGAGCGATTGTTCCTAAAAAGATACGCAACATTATCACCTACATGAGAAACAATCACATCGAGGGAGCAATCGCCATCCATATCAGCAACTGCTATTGAGTGTGGATTGTCCGCGGTTGGATAAACGCCAAACAAAGAAAAATCGAAATTTTCATCATTCTTGTAGACAAGCATGGTATTAGGCACTTTGTGCACTACCGAAATATCGCTAAGACCATCGCCTGTAACGTCGCCAATTGCTAAAAATCTTGGTGTTGAACCCTCCAAAAGTGGCGTTCTAACCGCAAAATTAAAATTACCTGAATTTTGACCTACATTTTCAACTACCGTCACACTGTCATCGCTCCCCATGTTTGAAACAGCGAAATCTATATCGCCATCATTATCTAAATCACCCACATCAATGCCGCGGGGCAAATTGCCTATAGGGACATCCGCGACTTCCACGAACGTTCCATCGCCGTTTCCCTTAAGAACTGTTGCAATGCCCGGTCCACTGCTACCAACTAGAGGATCCCAGTGCGAAGCAATAAGATCAAGGATCCCATCTCCATTTAAGTCAGCAACATCCAGGCACGAAGTCCTAAGGAAAAGATGTTCTTCTGTGAGAGTAAGCACGCCAGAACCATCGTTTAAGAGCACCGTAAGTGAGCCACCGCCGTATCCAGGGGGATCATCTTCGTGCGCATTCCAATTAGATGTTGCAGCATCGATATCACCGTCACCATCAAAATCCCCACAAACCACATATCTTGGAATACTCTCAAAACCTATAGGAGTAGTTGAAAGTAGGGAAAATTGACCTAAGCCATCGTTGGAAAAGACCATTACGTTGCTTGGGCCACGATTTGCAATTGCTATATCAAGCGTACCATCACCGTTAAAATCTGCGCTACAAATTCCGGAAGTAGCTGCCTGAGAACCTTCATAAAATTTTGTAGGCGAAAAACTCCACTCACATTGTGCATACACCGATGTGCCCCCTGCATTTAAACCGATAAAAGTCATAAATACAACGAACATCATAGGCGTATTTATCCGTATTATTTTCTTCTCCATACCCCCCATACTACACCCTCTTCATTGCATTACCAACATTTACTGCTAAATAAATGATTCACGCCCGCACAAACCTCATACATAAGGTCCAATAATGAGTGAAAAAGAGAGTTCCGTGCCTTCAGAGAAAAAAAAGGGGTTCTACAGGATTGGGACAAATTACGGTCGGTTAGTTGCAACTATGGCTATGGGAATTGCAATTGTACCTTTGCAAATCAAATGGCTTGGCATGGAGGGATTTGGACTGCTTGGGCTTGTAGGTTCTTCTGTTGGGATTGGTGGAATGCTCCAAGATATGATGCGAAGTTCCATGGTTCGTGAACTCGGAGCGGCATGGCACGAAGGCGATGACAAAAAATTCCGTGCTTGTTACGCAGCGTCTTTTAAAGTTTGTGGATACGTCACATTGCTGACTGCCCTTGTGTTTGCGGGAATCATTTTGATTCTTCCCTTTATGAAAATCCACGAAGAATGGATAGGCGCGGCACAGTGGATTACTGGTTGCGCAGGAGTTTCAACTTGCTTACTAGTATTGCTCGCTCCGCCAATCAACATGCTCATAGTTCGGGAACAATTTTTCTGGCATAACATCTGGACCGTTGCAAGACGAAGTGCATATTTAATTGCAACCATTATTCCATTCCTGTTTCTTGGGATAACTGACATTCCCAAGGGACTTATCGCATTTGGAAATATTGGGCTTATTGTAAATGTAGTTGTGACGATTGCTCTTGTACTTGGTTTCATTTTGTACGATCGTCGCATGTCCCCAACATTCAAAGGTTCGACTCCAGAGGCGATGAAGAAGGTCGCAGGAACCTTCGGTTGGAACAGTGGCGTTGTATTGGCCATGAATCTACATGAACGGTTTGCGAACTTCATAATGAATTATTTCTTTGGTCTTTGGGGCAACGCGGTATTCTCACTTTCGCTCCGCCTCGTGAGTTACATACGCATGGCTTCGTTAGGGCTTACTTTCGGTTTGGATTCTGTAAGTGCTCGAATAAGCTCAACGAAAGACAAGACCTCTCTGCAATCAATGTTTAAACACAGCACAAGAATGCTTGGGTTTGTTTCATTCCCTGCGATGGTTGTTGTGTTCTTTCTCGCAGAGCCGTTACTTCGAATGTGGGTTGGTCGAAGTGTAGAAAATCCAGCGGAAGTGCTACCCCCAACCGAAATACTTGTCAAAATAATGGTGATTGGTCTTGCGTGTAGAGCACTATCCGATGGATGGATGAAACTGTTTTATGGTGCTGGGCATATCCGAAAATATGCGCCATACGTTTTTGCCGGCGGACTATTCAATCCCATCCTTTCAATTCTTCTTATCTTTACTTTGCCAAAAAGCATGAGCTTCACAGGTGCTGCAATAGCCTACTCTGCTGTTTATATTGTCGTGCATGTCATCCTCATGCCTCTGGCAACAGGAAATAGTGTTGGACTTACCTTCAAAACTATTCTTCAACCCGCACTAAGACCGTTTGTCATCGCAATTGCTGTCTCGCCCGTATTGTTTGTTGCAACTCTTTTTTCAAGTAGCGAATTAATTGATTGGACTGGAGTCATCGCTAGCGTTTGTATCTATGGGGCTGTCTATGGAATTGTAAGTTGGCAGTTCATGCTTTCAAAGCAAGAGCGAAAGGGTGCACAGCGCTTAATCAAAAGAGTGGTTCTTCAACGAGCGTAACTATGTTCAAACTCGGTAGTCTGTAAACTCTTCAACTGCTGCTTCATCTTCTTCAAAATACTCGGTGCCATCAGAATAATCTGCTGGAAGCGCATTTTCTACACCTTCATCACGAATTGCCGTCCAGAGTGCAATGAACGTACTTGCTAACGCAACGTGAAGGAACGACCATGAATATGTTGGCCAATACACCACTTGGTTAAAAGTTCCCTGAACATACATAGCAAGCAAAAGGAGCAACACGATACTAAAAAGCAGCGGATCGCCGTTCAAATATTTTCGATTCATCCAAACGCGTATACCTGCATAACAAGAGTAAATCACCAAGGTTATTTGAGGAATAAACAAAAGCAGCCCACCGTGATACATCATGTTCATCCATGCACTGTGTGGATGTTGTCCAATAATATTTGATCTAAAGTAAGACTCCCCACTTGAACCAAGCAAACCATACAGTGGACTCCCTGTGTATACCTCGGTTATATACCGGTACCATAACTGCGGCCGTCCTGTTTCCAGTGAGCCCAATCGGTCAATCGGCGAAGTGTCTCCACCAATCGACAAAATCCACCCGATCCCCGCCGCTGCAATAACTAACCCAACGATTGTCACAATAGGTCGCTTCGATAACACAAAGAGGATTGGAAACGAAGTCATCAAAATTGCAAGACTTGTTTGCCGACTCGCTGTGAGCAAAGCCATGCCCAACGTTAAAGAAAGGTAGAAGATAATCATCGGTCGATATTTTTTTGGCCACGTCAACATTGCATATCCCAACAAAGGCGCCGCTAGAGCAAACAACATACCAACTTGATTCGAGTTTGAACCGTAGGGTTGAAATCTACCAATCCCCTTCAAGAATGATTCACCCGGAAACAATACTAACGCTGAAATTGGAATGAGCAGTGCAATCATACACCCCACGGTAAAGCCATTGACAATTCGCTTGAAATCTTTATACGTAACGATTGTTCTTGCAAGCGAAACACCCGCAACCGTAATGCAGAGCCATTGGATTCGAAGTACAACTCCGACACTCCGTTCTTCCACCCCAAGGATAAGTAAAATCCAGATGAATGCCATGACTGGATATAAATAAACAATCAATGGAAGTTGTCGTTTAGGAAAGGGGTGCGTTATTGCAGCATACGCAACAAGCAAAAAAGATAGCCCAGAACTCAATTTGGCGCCAGCGGCAATCAAACTTAAATCTTGGGCACGAGCCATCGAAAGCCAAGGCGTAACAAGCATGAGGGATAAAAATAGCCTCTTCTCGGCAGGCACCATGAAGAAAAGGAGAACGAGTAACACCATCGGAGTAAGAAGCCATGGCTGAGAAATAATAATCTCAAGATAAATGTCTGTGCGTTCCATAAAGTTCTCCCAATGGTATCGGATAATTGAGTGGAACAACTCGCTCTCTTTTCATCCGCAGATTTGGTAAAGTATTGATCGTGTTTTACTCTAAGAGACTGTATTTAACCCTACTAGCATCCCACCTTTGTTGCTTTACGACCTCATTTAGTGACTGGACTCCACAGATATACAACGCCGTTAAGTGGACAGCAGCAAATCAAGGCGAGCTGACCATTGAGTACACCACCCAATTTGGTATTACTCGAGTGCCGATGGCGTACCACGGTGGCGTCGATACAAACGCTTCTGGTGAAATTACCGATAAAAATATTGAGAAATTCACCTCATGGGTGCACACCTATTTACCTGAAGATTATTGTGGTCCTGTGGTTATGGATTATGAACAGCCGTGGTGGAAAGAACTTCTTGCCAAAGAAATTTCACAAGAACATTTGCAAGAAATTCTTTCGGTGTATATCGAAGGTATTCAAATTGCTCGTACTATTGAACCAAACGCGCAATGGGGATATTGGGGACTTCCTGCTCTACGAAATACCAGCAAACGATGGCTTGATAAAGGGCTATCTATGGAATCACTCTTTAGCCAATGTAGTGCTTTATACCCCGATGTTTACAACTGCACTCCTGGCAACGACCGATCCGAAAACACGCAACGGCACATCGAAACAGTTCTTGAGCAAGCGGCAGGAAGAATGCCTGTCTACGCTTTTGCCTCAGTACGATATTGTGGTAAAGAAGTTGACCACTCAGATTTTATTCCGGATGAAATTTTTCTTCGCCAAGTCAATGCGGCGCTAAAGGCAAAGTGGACAGACGAGAATGGTGTTCAACACCGAATAAAAGGAATCATTCTCTGGGATGCTTATGGTTTCAGCCCAGAATCTGAGTGGAAAGAGCTAGACAAAAAACACAAACATTATTTTGAGTTACTCCAAGCTCTCTCAAAAGCTTGGGGGGAATCTATGGTTAGTAAAAATGTGACAACCGGCCCAACTGCACCCCTCAATTGCAAGTATGGATTACCTGAACCAACAAATAGCGGTGGCGCCATTTACGACGAATCGCTGCAGGGACATGCAACTCGAATACGATCAACTAAAATCCGTGAAAAATCAACAGAGAACGACCGTATTCCAAGTGGTAGAATTCGCGGCGATAGGGAAATCGAGTAAATGTCTACTAGCAATGAATTAAAACCGCCTATTTTTCTCATTGGGAGCGTGCGCTCCGGCACAACAATGTTTCATCATATATTCAACTTACACGATGACGTAAAAAGTTGGTTTGAGCCTCGAACAATCTGGATGTACGCCGATCCAGGGCGACGGCATGATCGATTCACCGAAGATGATGCAACAAGTCGTGTAAAAAAATATATACGAAAACGTTTCCTTCAATTTCAAAGAAAACATGGCAATAAGCGAGTGATGGAAAAAACACCCGCCAATACCCTAAAGGTTTCATATGTTGAGGCAATTTTTCCTGAATCAAAAATGTTGTACATCATTCGTGAACCATTTGCTAATCTAAGTTCAGCAGAACTACGCTGGCAAACGAAGAAGAATAATTGGCATCACCTTTGGGTTCGTTTCATGGAGTGTCCAAAAAGTCAACTCCACTACTACATTGGCCGTTTCCTCATTGATAATTTTCGCCGCAATATATTGCGAAAAAAATACTTTTCAATTTGGGGCGTTCGATACAAAGGTATCTACAAAGAACTAAAAGAGAAAAAACTTACCCATGAAGAACTCATTTGTAAACAATGGGTTGAATGTTCAAGGCAAGCCGAAGAGGATCTTGCAAAGATGGACCAATCCAAAGTGATGAGAATTCGATATGAAGATTTTGTTGAAAATCCAATCAAAATGTATCGCGAAATTACAAAACATTTCGACCTTACTCTCACTGAAGAACTCGAATCCAAGATTAAAGAAATGGTCGATCCTAGTCGCCAAGATAAATGGAAGCGACTCGATAAAGATGTACTTAAAAAGTGCTACCCAATCGTAAAAGATGAGATGCAACGGCACGGATACGAAACGACTGAGATCGAGAATCTCCTTTCAGATTAATCGTCTTGTAAACCTTGGAGTTTCTTCAAGAAATTAATTCGTCGTTCCGCAGCATCATCGAGCATTCTTTTTTGAGGGATTACAGTTTCTCTTTTTTTGGATTCATCCATTGGCATATCTTTATTTTTATTTGCTTCTTTTCGCTTTGCCTCATCATCAAGTAATTCTTGATACTTGAATTGGAATTTTTTTTGCTGTTGGGCAGTTAGCAAAACCCATGCTTTTTCTTGATAAACCTTAGCATCGGGCGCAAGTTCCATCAGTTCAAGCATGCGTTTTTGTGATGCCTCGGGAATAAGTGCTTTATCTTTTGGTGCTCCGGTGAGAATCGTAGTAAGCACATCACGCTTTTTGTTACCGTATTCGTCGCGAATGCTTCTGATTTCCTTGCCATGTGTAGATCGGAATATTTGATTCCGCTTTTGAAATTCTTCCATAATCTTGTCGATTTCCATTTCTTGATCTTTTGTCAAATCGATAACTTTCAGTGCAGTCCTCCATATCTGCGACTGTTGACGAGAACCAACCTTCTTTGATTTGCTTTGTTCTTTCAGCACTCGGTCGGTCATGTCTTGGCTTGTGACTTCTTCTGCTTCAATAGAGGGTCCAGCAAGTAAATCATCAGCAGGTGGGGCCGCCATTGTGAAACTGGAGATGACAAAACCTGCTGTAATTAGAATGGGTGTGTATAGATTCATGATAGGTTCCTTATAGTTGTGCATTCCTTATAGCTGTGTTCAACATTCAACGAACCTCTTCAGTATATAATGCCATGTTTACACGACGAAAGGTAAAAATGGCCCTACAACCCTCAAATCTTCGCGATGCGCTTGGTTCAATCGTAGATCCTGACTCAGGAAAGGATATTGTGACCGCTGGAATGGTCAAAGATATTCGGTGCGAGGGTGACGATGTTTCGATAGAGTTGGAACTTTCTTCTGCTGACTCACCGTTAAAGGCACGATTTAGTGAACAAATTGAACAAGCAATTCGAGCAATATCAAACAAGTGCGAGGAACTCGTCGGTGCGATTGAGGTTACATTTACTGCTGATACTCGCAGCGCAAATGAACAAGTGCGGCAAGATACCAACCCGCTCCCAAATGTTAAAAAAATTATTGCAGTTGGCGCTGGTAAGGGTGGCGTGGGCAAATCAACTGTGGCAACAATCCTTGCTGTTGGTCTTGCTAAACAGGGATTCAAAGTTGGATTGCTCGATGGTGATATTTATGGCCCATCGATGCCGACGATGTTGGGATTACATCGAGAAGAATCGTTGTCAGAAGATGGATTCCTTCTGCCCTTTACTGTGCATGGAATCGAAGCGATGTCAATTGGAAAACTTGTCGAGCCAGATCGTGCATTAATTTGGCGAGGGCCACGGGCACACAGTGCCTTTAACCAACTCGCAACCCAAACAAAGTGGGGTGAACTTGATTATTTGCTTGTTGACCTCCCACCCGGAACTGGTGATGTTCCCCTCTCGCTTGCACAACTCTTACCTCTAACTGGCGCCGTCATCGTTTGCACACCACAAGTCGTTGCACAAGACGATGCAAGACGAGCTGTCCGTATGTTCCAACAACTCGGCGCACCTATTTTAGGGCTCGTTGAAAATATGTCTTACTTCGTCGCAGACGATGGCAAGGAATACGACATTTTTGGCCGTGGCGGTGGTGAGCAATTGGCTGCTTCGATGAACTTAGCGTTTCTTGGCTCCATCCCCATTCACCCAGATATGCGAATTGCTGCTGACACTGGTGAGCCACTTAAAAACTGGGACATAAACGACACTATGTCCAAAGCATTCGACACGGTCTGCACAAGCCTCTCCACTGCTGCTGATTCCTCAACCCCGGATCGCCCTACCCTCACCATCCATTAATGGGGCATTCCTCATGAACCGTTCCCTAAAAAAATTCCTCCGAGGAATAAAAATTAACTGAGGAAAATAATCATTATGGAGGTCACGATGGCGTTACTCACGCCGTGGACAACCATGGATGGAAGAAGCGTTCCCCGCCATTCGCGCATAATGTTCATGCCGATTGCGATTGCCATAAGTGCTGGAATAGCAACCCATCCCTGAGGATGAATTGCAGCAAAAAGGAACGAAGTCAACAAAACACTACAGAGAATACTCAGTGCAATTCCCCACTTGTTTGATGCAGTTCGAAGTTGTCGATAAAGCACCCCGCGAAACATTGTCTCCTCAACAATAGGCGCAGCAATTGCCGCCAAAGCAACGAGCAGAATTCGAACTTGCCAACCACCATTTGCAATATCTAACACAATCGGATGTGCTCCTCCACTCGTAGGCGCAAATGGATCTCCACCAGATCCACTTGATAAAAATGTTTGCAGCAACATCAAAAACAATACCAATAGCACGCCAACACCAAGAATAGGTAGCATCATTGCGTACCCAGCGATTCCCCAAAACGTTTCTTTCAGAATCCCGTTCCCTCTTGTCCACCCAATATCGCTGCGTATTTGACTCCATGAAATACCACGAATTCGTGCCCAAAATAATGCAGTCAAACTTGCAAAAAATGCAACGAGTGAAAAACTCATCGCAATTGTTGCATCATTTTCTGCAACTGCTTTTCCAAGAAGCCCCGCAAGGGTCATCACGCCAACAAATAAAAGTAACCAAATTGCGAAAACTTCGGCGTAAATTCCATGACGCGGTTCAGCACGAACGAGCCTGGTTTGAACCCTACCGCTTAACGATCGCAAAAACAAAATGATTAGTCCAACGAACCCCGCAATCGCTGCAAAAGCTACACAAGAAATCATCCCGCCCACAATCATCACTTTTCTTCCTGCTGAAGATTCCATTCTCGTTCTTTGAACCTCGTCAGAACAAAGTAACTCGCCAAACCACCCGAGTTGCTCCCTCAAAAATTCGCTATCACTTGGTACTTCAGCGCCACTTGCTAACAGATCGAGCTCCGCTTGCGTCCTCGCCTCTTGCTCATGTAGTTCAATGCCGTGTGCTGCAAGTTCTTCGTGCATCCGAATTGACGACTCCCTCGCTAGCTCAGGATTGCCCAGCGCTACCATAAACGCCATATACCGTTGCCGTTGCGCAATCGTTCCCACATCTAATATTTGCGCCTGAGCAGCGATTTCTTGGTCTGCACCAAGCAATGAGGCAACCCCAAGAAGATATTCACCCTGTAACTGAACCATCACCAACCCTGTGGGATCCTCAGAATCACCCTTTTTTACCTTTGCAGGAATTGTTTGGAGCGCAGCTATTGCAAAGACAAATACGATAATTAATCCCCAAGCGACTAAAACAAAGGGGGCACGGTGTTCTTTCATATCACAATGGTACCATCAGGAGAGTTGACAAAATACCCTATTTTCGGTACATTTCCCTGTTCGCCCTATGTTTTGAGGGCAATGAAGGAAACAAGAATATGCCACGTCAAACTACATTTGCAAAACAAGGTGAAGTCGAGCCAAATTGGCGCCACGTCGACGCTGCTGGTCAAACCCTCGGCCGTATGGCAACAACCATCGCTACGCACCTCATGGGAAAACATCGCCCTGAATGGACCCCTCACGTGCTTACTGGTGATTTTGTGATCGTAACAAATGCAGAAAAAGTCAAAATGACGGGCAAGAAGTTCGAACAAAAAACACAACTCATTTACAGTGGGTACCCCGGTGGGCTCAAAGCTCACAAGTACAGCGATATGCTTGAAAAACATCCTGAACGTATTATTGAGCAAGCCGTTCGGCGAATGCTTCCAAAAACAAAATTGGGTCGTGATATGTTCCGTCGACTAAAAGTGTACGCTGGATCTACCCACCCACACGCAAACCAAAAACCTGAAGCACTACCCTGCTAATGTAACACCGAAATTTCCGACGTTCGGAAATTTCATTACCAAGTTCTCAAGAGGAGCTCCAAGAGCTTACGAACAAACATGACAGAAGATACACCAACACCCGAAAAAAGCGATGTGACTCGCGACTCTGCAGCCGAAGTCACCCCAAAAGCGACTCCAGAAGTTGCCCCCGAGCCAACTCCTGCTCCAGTAGCGAAAAAAGAAGCTGCCCCCGAGCGAACTCCTACTCCAGTAGCAAAAAAAGAAGTTGCCCCCGATATAAAACCAGCGCCATCACCCAAAACCACCCCACAAGATGGTCATTGGTGGTGGGGAACTGGACGACGGAAAGCCTCCGTTGCACGCGTACGCATCCGCCCAGGAACTGGCCAGTTTATAGTCAATAAAAAAGACCTAACCGAATACTTCACGGAACTTCGCAACCATAAAGATATCGTGAACGTTCTTGAGAAAACAAACACAAAGGGTTCGCTCGATGTCTTTGTAAATGCAAACGGTGGTGGTTACACTGGACAAGCAGGTGCAATCCTTCTTGGTCTAGGTAGAGCACTCGCAAAATATGACCCTTCACTCGATGGAATCTTGCGATCGAATGGCTTCCTAAGCCGTGACCCGCGCCGTGTTGAACGGAAGAAACCAGGTCAACCTGGTGCACGTAAACGTTTCCAATTCTCGAAGCGTTAAATCAAATTCGATTCAAACAAAAACGGCTGCAATTCAAATTGCAGCCGTTTTTTTATTACCATCAATACTACATTCTTCAATCGTTCTTGGAAGTAGATATGACCAAGGAACAACTTCATGAAATGGATACATAATGTCTGTTGGTTGCTGCCTTGCTGCAGCAACATCAAGAGATTGCGAAACATCTGAAGCAGAAAGCGCGCGATCAAGAACAGACGATGGCGTCTTGCCAGCAAACTGTCCTTTAGAAGGATCCAACATTCCACAAACACTGCCAACAATACTAATTACATTTTTTATCAATGCAGTAACCCGAACCGACGGAAGTTCATGAAGAGGCCTTCCCGCATGCTGAACTGCGGTAGCAACCGAAGATGGAACCGCCTTCAATATCAATTGTTGCTGCAACAAAAATGACCACCGCAAATCTGCTTCTATCTTTTCAATTAATTCTATTTGAGGTGAATATTGGAGGTTTTCTATGTGTAAACTTGCTCTTTTACGTAACAAATGCATTGCTGAAACAATTGAAATCTCATCATTAGCACTGAGCTCCACCGCATACAATGAAAATTTCAGCGGATCGATTGAAAGTAAAGGTGGCATAAGATTCAAAATAACGGGTGCCCCAAGGATAACTTCTTCAGCGTCATCTCTTGAAAACACTTCCAACTCAACGTAATTAATTTTCAGCTGTTTCAATTTAGTTGCACGTTGGCGCGCAACAGCTTTACGAAGTGCATCGACTGTCCGGTCGTATCGATGAGTTAATGTTTCCCAAGAAATCCCGATTCGGCGTGCTCGATCGATAACCCTTGCATCAAATTTTGATAACGGCGGAGAGTGATGGAGAGATTCATTTGCTCGCGCATCCGACTGGAGTAATCCACGAATCGTTTCATGACCTCTCCCCGTTTCATTTGCAATCTGTAGTGCGACATCATTCAATGTTCTACCACTGCCTTTATATTCCAAAGCAGAATCTATAATTTTTTTTCGCTCTTCAATGGACAATCGAGAAAAATGCGAGGCGCTCGTTAATCTTTCATTTTTCCTATCTTTAAAAGCTTGCAACATTTCTTCGGTGCATCCCAGCCGCCTTCTACCATCTGAATCGACCACCCAGTAAAACACCAAGCCTACTTGTCGCAAACGACTCAAGGTTCTTGTAGAAACTGTAAGATAATTGGCTGCCTGTGCAACGGTGAGCATCCCCTCTGAACCAGTATCCAATGTTCTACTTATTATTGCAATCAATGAAACTATATCCCCGATTAAAGCGCTTCCAGCAATCATTGGCTGTTCAAGGGAATCGCTGCGGTACTGCGTTATTCGATAGACAGCGTAATCTAGTGGATACAGCGATCCTTCATCCAAGTCCAAAAGTAATTCCTCTGCGGCTTCGATTTGCTTTCTTCGAACCTTTTCCGGTGCTCGCTTAATTTGAAGCGCAAGTTCATATATATATTTAACTTGAAATTTTGGAGCGATTGGCATTACTGCTCGCCAAAGAAACGCAATGGTTTGACTTCTTTTAGTGCACCAACAGTGCTAGCAAGAGAATAAAATAATTCTAGAGAGTGGCGATGTTTGTCTTTGAAAGAATACTGAATACATTCTGTAAGGTACGTATTTGCCACTTCAACATCCCATCCCCGTTCTGGAGCATACGTAGATACAACTTGCTCCATGCGATGTTTATTACAACGACGTTGCCGATCCAGAAGCATCGATGCCCTTTTCATCAATGAAGGCTTAATGTTTTCTGATCCTAGCCAGGCTGCAAATACAAATGGTAATCCGGTCTGTTCAAACCAAGCAAGACCAAGATCCAGTTGATGCGGAAACATTTCTCCCTTTGCACTCGTTACAACCTTATCGCCAATCATAAGCACCGTCTCCGGCCAACGAGCGTTGGATGTAGTTAGCGCGCGAACATCGCAAGGAATTATTTTTGGATCAATTCCATATCTGTTGTTCAAAATAATTTGCAACAACGCAATTGAAGTATGACTATCTGTATCACAGTGGACTTCAGAAATTGTTTCAAAAGGTTGCTTGCTGCAAAGTCGAACGGTCATTGTTTCGCCTTCGCTACTCAAGACTCCAACCGGCAGAATTCGAAGTTGTTTCTGGCTGCGTTGATAGTCAATCGAAGATGAAAGTGCAATATCTACTTCATTTCGTTCTAAGCAACCAATTAACTCACTTGGCACTTTTGGAATCAATTCAACGCCCTGAATTGTTGACATTCCATCTATAAGGGGTGCAGTATTGAGAAAATTTACAACTCCAAGCCGGAGTTTTTGCTGTCCTTGTTGCTCCATATACACATCATAGAGTCCCTATGTACTAAAAGCGCAGTTTTATTCGTTATCGGTCGTGTAAGTTTTTTTTTCAATCCTTCCTTAGCTCTCACCAAAGAGATGCCGATAGATGCTGTGAACAACTGCGTGTTCTCGAGCCCAAGTAATGAGAGCAACACACCAGGGACCGCCTACGGGCTGACCCACCTCGCTTGCAGCATTTCTTGGGCTCGACGACATTCGTCAAAAACTCTCTTCTCTCTCTTAAAGAACGTTCGTTCCCGTCACTTGTGGCGGGAACCGTTTTTTTTAATGAAGCACTATCGGTCTGAGCCAAGACAAAAAAACGACCCGCGGGATTGCTTTTTCTCGTACCTCTTTTCTGAATTTTTGGGAACAGGCATCAATCATTACGCGTGTTTACGATTGCGCGTTGGTATCACAATCTCAACCGAAGACTCCATATACGTGCGATGTACTTTCGGTGAAATTCTGCTGATAATCGCATGCGGAACAACGCCTGCAACATCTGCAATTTGTTCAAGTGTCGCTTTGGTATTTGTACTTGTAGAAATTAATTCAACTCCACACCCTACACC
>JABAAL010000001.1 GCA_014238785.1 Phycisphaerales bacterium
ATTCATTTTACCTATGGATTCCTTCGAATTGTGAATCGGGTCAGGACCGTGTACAAGACAGATCCCCCAAAAAGGGTTATTAAGTTCCTTTATTAAGACCCATAAGTGTTTCATTTATCCAAACACACCCTTTTATGCTTGTTTTTATTGATTTAATGAAGCATAATCTAATGGTGGAAGACTTATTTTGAAGAAATTATTGTACCTATTCGTGTTCGTATGTATTTCGTTTTTTGCTTCGTATAGTTCTGCTCAAAACTGTCCTGTTGGTGAAATTGAGGATTGCAACGGATACTGTGCGCCGATGGTATGGCTCACGGATGAAATCTGTGACGCTGAAGCTCGGGAGTATCCGCCAGGCTCTGGATACTATGTTGATTTTAGCTGCGAGGATTTTATGTGCGATCTCTTCGCATGTGAGGGGTGTAGCGATGAGTGCCCGGTTGGCTTTGTTCCAGACTGCGGGGGTAATTGTGTACCTGCCGAATATATCCAAGATGGAATCTGTGATATGGGACAACGTTTCTATAAAGGTATTCCAATTGATTTCAGTTGTCAGTTTTTTGGTTGCGATATGGGCGACTGCGCTGGTTCATGCTGGGAGGATATGGGATACGATGGACTTGATGATGTAGGAGCATGTTGCTTGGGTACAGAGTGTTCAGAAATGACAAGGGGGGATTGTTGGACACTTGGATATACATTTATAGGAAACAATACTTTGTGCCTTCCAGAAACCTGCAGTTGCGGCGACCCCTCAGATGGTCTTGACTGGGTCGTAGATTGTAACGGTGAATGCGTGTTACTCTGGAATGTTGGTGGTGGCTATTGCAGCCATGGTGACACGGTTGACTATGGCGATGGTCCATTTGAGATTGACCTAGATTGCCCAGAGCTTGCGTGTGGATTGTCAGGTTGCGTTGGCAATTGTCTTGGCGGTTGTTGTACCGGTGCTGATTGTGTTACTGTGACTTATTACGAGTGCCTCGAAATAGGTGGGTTGTTTCTCGGGAGCTATACTGAGTGCGATCTGGCTGGTTGCGTAAGTGAACAACAACCAATTCAAATGCCTAACGCAGAACTACATTGGAGCGGGAAGTTAGGGGTTGTCGAGCATTTTCCTCAATGGATAGTCAGCGAAGAAGACCTACTTGTTGTGGGCGCTGTTGATAATTCGACATTCGAATGGAAAACTGCTATCTGCGTATTCCGATATAACGAATCAGAAGATGGGTGGGATGAAGAAGCGCTGCTCGTTACTCCAGACGGCTGGGCAGAGGGTAAGTACGCTTCATATACAACTGATGGCTATCGAATTGCAGTAACTTCTTTATTGGAAAATGAAAAAAACATATACAGGAAAGTGATCGATATATTTGCTTTTGATGGTTCCCAATGGTTACATGAACAGACAATCGATGATAGTGATGAAATAGACAATGATCAGTACCAATGGGCAAATTCGCTAGATATTCTTGGGGATGTGTTGGTTGTTGGAGATCCAATGTACAACATACAACCCAACACCGATACTAACCATGGTGCTGCGCATATCTACCATCGTGATGCCCAGAAAGGTTGGGCGTACGATGCAACATTATCTCCTTGGGGTGATCCACCCTTTCCAGACGGTGACGACCGGTTTCTAGGGTTAAGCGTCGCATTGAGCAATTCAGTCGTAGCAGTTGCATCTCAGCGATCAATCTTGTTATATGACATTTCTGGAGAATCTCCTGAGCCACTGCAGCACATTAGAGATGCGGATGGAATTTTCCGCCCACGGCACCGTAGTATGGATTTTGATAATAATCGACTAATGACACATGTCTCAATGGATGATTTTGGCGATTCGGTGTTTGCTGGTTCTCGCATCTTTGAATTTGATGGGGCTGATTGGTCCGCAACAGCAACACTTGTTCCTTTTGATATAGCAACTGGGACCGACTGGGCTGGGTACATCGTTGATTTAGAAGGCGATCGAGCAATGATTACTTCGCCACTTGATAATGACTTGGGGCACAGAACAGGTTCTGCATATATCTGGGAGTTTGACCAATCTTTAGATGGTGGTGCTGGTGAGTGGATATTTAAATCGAAACTGTGGTCAGACCAAGCAGTCGGCGGAGATGAATTTGGTATAGGCGGAGCTTTGCATGGATCAAGTGCATACCTCACGGGAATTGTAGATACTCAATATGATGCTGTCATTAAAGTGTTCTGGCCTCGTGGTATTTCATGGATAAGTCCACTTGGGGGGAACCTTTCGGATGCTATAAATTGGGATCCAATAATGCCAACCCTAAGTGATTCAGTTTCGTTCTCATTACGATCACAGACTTCTATTACAGTTGGAGATGAATTTCCTTTTAAAAAAATGCTCATCGGTCCCGGATCGTACGCATTTGATTTACAAGGAACGAATCACACACTCAATGCTGGTGAAGGTGAAGGGGCGATTTGGTTGGACGGCGTGCATGGAATTATTGCAGAACTTAAAATCAAAGGCGGCATACTTCAAGTTGTAGGCGAAGTTTATAATGGCGATGACTTAGATGGCATGCCAGGCAAGATAGCATTGGTATCGAACAGCGCAGGTGTAATGGGTGGTATACATGTAGATGGGTTGTATAGGCAACATGAAGCTGGGGAGCTTCTTGTCGAATTGAACACTGGAAGGCCAGCCCCAGGACAAATAACTGGTAGCGCACCCTTACTTGGCGGCATACTCGAACTCATTCTCGATGATGATTATCTCCCTCAAGATGGCGATAGTATTCCTCTCCTGAGCTCAGAGTTTATTGGAGAGAATTCAGGTCAATTTTCTGCTGTGTTAATCAGCGACCCATTACCTGAAGGTCTTTATATTAAATTGAATTATATTGACACACAGCGAGGTGATACAGAAGGCGGGACTATTTATGCTGAAGTAGATGCTCTTACTAATCTATTTGGCTATGGAGACCCAAGTAGTGAAGGTATAGCTGGAGAAGCAACCGATGTCGTCCTTGCAGATATTGGCAGTGTTTCAGGAACCGTGGATGGTTTCGATGATATCGTAGTTACCACAGCCGATGCGTTGCACATATTCTTGAGTGATGGAACAGGAGGGATTGCTGGGCAAGCTACATACAATTCTCCATCCTGGAATCCTAAGCTCTTTACATCGCTTGCTGCTGTTGACGCAGGGGATTTAGATGGTGACGGTACGATTGATCTTGCTGTTGTGAATTCAGACACAGACGAATTTATTCCTATTTTTAATGAGTCATATGACATAAACGCACTTACAATTGGAACTCCAGAAAGCACAGGCCCGAATCCGACGGACGTGCTTCTTGTTAATATTAATGCTGTTGAGGATAACGATGACGATGTCATTGTTGCTTGTTATGGGCATACGCTCACTGATGGTCAGATAGATTTCTTTGAATCTATTCCGAATCCTCTAAGAGCTGCAGGATTCACAAAAACAGGAGAAGTGCTCGCAGAAGGTAATCCTATAAATATTGATCCGGGCGATGTGAATACAGATAAAGATATTGCGATCTATGTCGTTCTCGGTTCGGGAAATGCGGTAGGCAAGATGCATGATGACCCGGTTGGTTTAGGTTTTGGTTGGGCTTTTGAATCCTTTACACCTGTAGCAACCGGACCACTTGATATAGCTGTTGGTGACCTTACTGGTGACAATATTGATGATGCAGTTGTCTCTAGTCCTGATTCAGATGTCATTGGAATTTTACGCGGTCTGCCAGGCGGTGGATTTGCGCCTTCGTTGCAGTTGCTTGTCGGGGATGAGCCAACGAGCGTTGCGCTTGTTGACTTTGACAACGATGGCGACAAAGATATCGCTGTTATCGCTATGGGGCTTGATTCTGGGCAACGCGAAATTATGATGTATCGAAACGATACATCACTCAATGGTGGCAACTTGATGTTTGCAAGCGATGCCGTGTACGACAGTGGCCTGAGCCCCATTTTAGTTGCAACAGGTGACCTTGATGGCGATGATCACGATGATCTGATTTCCATCAATGAAATAGCAGCTTACCGCGGCATCTCAAATAATATGAACATCCGAAAAGCAGTAAATTGCTCTTCAGATTTTGATGGTAGTGGTGAAGTAAATGTTGCAGATCTACTTGAAATCATTGCGCTATGGGAAGCAGTTGGGGATAGACCACAAGACTTAGATGGCAATGGCATTGTAAATGTTGCAGACCTACTCATACTGATTGCAGCGTGGGGACCTTGCTGATTTTCTTCTAGGTTCAGTGCGAGCGTATCAATTTCAAAATCAGGTACACTCCATCCATGAAGTATATTCTATTGTTATTTTCGCTTTCTATTTATGGGTGCCAAACTCATAAATCGCAGCAACCGAATATCATAATTGTATTCATCGATGACATGGGGTGGGCAGATGTTGGATTCAATGGTGGAACCCATGTTACGACGCCACGCCTTGATCAAATGGCAAAAGAAGGCATGGTCCTGCGAGATTTCTATGTTGCACAACCCGTCTGTTCCGCTTCGCGAAGTGCGCTACTTACAGGTTGTTACCCAAACCGAATTGGAATCAGCGGCGCGCTCAATCCACACGCCAAGCAGGGTATTCATGAAGACGAGGTAACAATTGCTGAACTTTGTAAGGAGCAGGGGTACGCAACTGCAATCTTTGGGAAGTGGCACCTTGGACATCAACAACAATTTTTACCAACAAGGAATGGGTTTGACACGTTCGTTGGAATACCGTATTCAAACGATATGTGGCCGATGCACCCCGAAGCAAAAAAGGGGACGTATCCACCATTGCCGTATTACGTTGATGAAGAAATAGTCAGAACACAACCGGACCAAGCGCAATTTACAAAAGACTTTACGAATCTCACCATCGACTTTATAAAGGAACACAAGGACGAACCGTTCTTTGTGTACTTGCCGCACCCGATGGTGCATGTGCCGTTATATGTTTCAAAGGAGTTTGATGGCGCAACGGGCAAGGGAATCTACGCCGATGTTGTTGCTGAGATTGATGACGGTGTTGGTCGCATTCTTGATACGGTCAATGCACTAGGTATTGCAGAAAACACACTCATAATCTTTACCTCAGACAATGGCCCTTGGCTAAGTTACGGGGATCACGCAGGACAAACAGGTATTTATCGAGAAGGAAAAGGGACGACCTTTGAGGGCGGTGTTCGAGTTCCGTTTGTTGCTTGGTGGCCCGGAACCATTCCGGCTGGCGTTGAAAGCACTGAGCCAGCGATGACTATCGACTTGCTTCCAACTTTTGCAGAGTGGATGGAAACATCGCCACCCAGTAATATCGATGGAAAAAGTATCGCTGCTCTTTTGGAAGGTAAGGAAGGTGCGACTTCACCGCAAGAAGCATACTATTTTTATTACCGAAAAAATGATTTAGAAGCGATGCGATATGGAAAGTGGAAACTGCACTTCCTACACGGGTATCGAAGTATGGTTGAAAATCCAGTTGGCTCAGGTGGTATACCAGGCAAATACGATTACTCTGTAAAGACTGGCCTTGAGTTATACAACTTGGAATTAGATCCTAGCGAGACAACAGATGTCGCAAGTCAACATCCTGCGGTTATGCAAAAAATGCAAAACCTTGCAACGCGGATGCGAAACGATTTGGGAGATGATTTGTCTAATGTTCCACCAAAAAATAATAGACCAAGTGGAATGTCCGAATAAAAGATGTTTGTAATTCCAAGCATCGCAGCATGTGCTTTATTTGCGCAAATGGGTGACAACGAAGGTGAATTGCAAGATGATTTGCCCAGCCATATTATGCATATGGAATCGCCCGTGCTTTCGCCGAGCCAAGCACTTGAGTCGTTTGTCGTACAAGACGGTTTTTACGTTGAACTTGTTGCAAGCGAACCTATGATTCAAGACCCAGTTTCGGCGGTCTTTGCCCCAGACGGTTCACTTTGGGTTGTTGAGATGCAATCCTTCATGCCAGACGTTGACGGCAACAATGAACTTGAGCCTATTAGCCGAATTGTGCATTTGACAGACACAAATAGCGATGGCATTATGGACGAATCAACCATCTTTATGGATGGTCTTGTGCTTCCAAGAAGTTTAGCAATTTCACACGATGGAATTTTGTTGATTGCACCCCCCAATTTGTTGTACTGTCGAGATACGGATGGCGATGGAAAGTGCGACGACGTGCAAACACTTACGAGTGGCTTCGGTGGACTAGATTCTGTTGAGCATGCTGGGAATGGCTTGATGTATGGCCTTGACAATCTATTTCACAATTCGCAACACGAATACAGTTTTAAGTTCGATGGTGAGACGCTTTCATCGATTCCAGTACCACCGCATGGCCAGTGGGGAACTACGCAAGATGATTACGGCCGGCAATATTACACACCAAATTCCTATCCAGTACTTATTGACGACTTGCCCAAACAATACGCTCGGCAGCGCGGACAAAGCAGATCAATTGATGGACTTTATCGCGGTATCACAACTGACAAACGAGTGTGGCCAGTGCATCCAACCCCCGGTATAAATAGAGGGTACCAAGAAGGGAGGCTAGATGATAATTATAAACTCACAAAGTTTGATGCCGCTTGTGGTCCCGCAGTGTACCGTGACACATTGTATGGTGATGACTTTGAAGGCGATGTGTTTGTGTGCGAGACAGTGGGTAACTTGGTATCTAGGTTTCACATTGAAGATAATGGAAACGGTTCGCTGCGGGCAGTACCTGCCTACGAACGCGCAGAGTTTTTTGCATCAACGGACGAACGATTTCGTCCGGTTAATTTGCTCAATGGCCCAGATGGCGCGCTCTATATCGTTGATATGTACCGTGGAATTGCACAGCACCGTATGTTCGTTACTTCCTTTCTGCGAAAGCAAATTCTCGCTCGAGGTTTAGAAAGTCCACTTGGGCTTGGAAGAATTTGGCGAGTTGTGCCGACTAAAACAGCCTTGCGTGAAACGCCCGATTTGTCCTCGATGCCACCAGAGGAACTCGTTGTTGCGCTCACAAATCTCAACGGAACAATTCGGGATATTGCGCAGCGGCTGCTTGTTGAATTAGCAGATGACTCGGTCGTCCCGTTACTTGAAGACATTGCAAAAAATGGAACTCGTGACCGCGACCGAATTAAAGCACTCTGGACATTGCAGGGTATGGGTTTTTTGCAAAAGGAACTTGTGGTCAGTGCGCTAAAAGACAATCAGCCAATGGTGCGAGCAAACGCTATCCGACTAGCGGAAGAATGGATTGACATAGACAAAGTTTTCGAGGCAGTCACTGCCCTTGGCACAGACGACAACTTTTATGTGCGCAGGCAAGCCGCACTCTCTGTAAGTAAGCGATATGGACCCAAGGCAATTTTCTTTTTGCTTGATCAGCTTAGTACTGTGGAGAATAAGAAATACCGTTCAGCAGCGCTTGCATCATTAATGGGCAGAGAACTTGAAGCCCTTGATCTTATCGCAATTTCAAACATACTTACTATAGATACGCCGTTACATAGAAAAACACTTTCTTCAATAGTACTGCAAATCTTAGCGGGTAAAAAAGCGAGCACGAATACCCTATTACTTGAATTCGCAGCAAAGCAAGCGAATCAACATGCATGGCAAAGTGAGGTTGTGCTCAGTGCTATCCTTGCAAAACAAAAACAAGCACAGTTGCGATTAACCAGAAAGCCGACGCGGTATAACCTTTTGTTTGCATCAAGCAGCTCAACGCTCTACGAAGTTGCAGTAGCAATCAACGGTCTGCTTTGGTGGGAAGGGCGAAGCGATGTGCAGGAGTTTATCCCTAAACGCGTTGATAAGACAGTTGCGAATCTCATCACCCGTGGCAAGAAAATCTACAACATTTGCAAAACATGCCACCAAGTTGATGGGCTTGGCCTGCCGCCAACATACCCTCCACTTGTTGACTCTCCATTTGTATTGGACGGTAAGGGTAAACTAATCAAAATAATGTTGCATGGTTTATCGGGTCCAATCAACGTTGCAGGCAAGCATTACGATGAAAGCATGCCACCAGCGCCAATTCGAAACGACTACGACATCGCTGCGGTAATGACATATATCCGGCAAGCGTGGGGGAACGACGGCGATGCGATTACACAATCAGAAGTTGCATCAATGCGAGAAAGATACAAAGATCGTACAAGTATGTGGACTGCGGAAGAATTAGAAAACTAGTGTAGGAAGCCACACCCTATAAACATATCGATTTCTTCTCCATCTTCATTGACATATTTGGGTACTACAATTTCTATGTCCTTGAATCGCACTTCTACATCTTGTCTCTTGTGTAGTTGAAATGCAAAATTATTTAGGAATGCACCTTGATCTAATCGTTCAGGGTAAAGCGGATTTATCGTATTGCAATCGACGACGAGTTCGTTATTGATCCAGACCATAACGTTACCACCGCAGGTATATACCATCATCTCATTCCACTGATCGTATTTGCTGAACTGTTTACTTGGTTTACTGAGCCAGCCACGCCCGCCAGATTCGTAGAGTCCACCGCAGTCCGGTTGCCTGTCAATTTCCACTTGAATCCCTTTGATTCCTGTGTTGTCATTTGGTATTTGCTGAGAACGAAAGAAGAAGCCACTGTTTCCTTTATCAATTTTGTATTTCAGTTTTATGGCGAAGTTTTCGCAGGGCTCTTTAATCCACATAAGACCAGTCACGGCATCTTCTTCTGTTTGACGTCCTACGATTGCACCATTTTCCACCGTCCAAGTTCCACCACCAACGGATTCCAAGCCATTCAATGTTTTTCCATCAAAAAGAGAGCGCACAACAAGTGTTTGAGTCCACTCATTATTGAACTCTTTTATAGTCGCGTTGCGCCACATTACATGGCTATCACCCGAATGAATTTGAAAACCAATGTGTCCAGAAAAATCCATGAAGTCGAGAAAGTCAGTTGTGACTTTGCCATTTACTTTTGCTTTGATACGCGGGCCGATACACCAAATTTCATACGTGTTCCACGCATTGAGTTTGAAGGTATCGCGTACATCTTCGTTCGGGGGCTGCAACCAAGCGCGTCTTCCCTCGTCGTATAGTCCGCCCGACCACGCGCGTGGCGATGGATCTGCTTCAATTTGGTATCCAACGAGCCTGTTATCGATATCGTGCGAACGCACTTGGATACCAGAGTTCCCGCGAATTATTTTCACATCTACTTTTAAGTAAAAATCACCATACGATTTTTTGCTTGTAAGGAATGTGTTTCGCTGCTCTTTCCCTTCACCCGTGAGAACGCCATCCTCGAGCGTAAAGGTAATTTGTGGCCCGACTATATGCCAGTTATCAAGTGAATCATTTTGAAAAAGGGCGACTTGTCCAGCAAAACAAGAACTTCCAAACAAAAGAGGAATAAAGTATTTCATGTTGCAATTATATAAAGCTTAACGGAAACACTGGAAAAGAAATATATCAAATGATTATTTCAAATCAATGAGTAATTCTGCGCTGCCATAATTCCCCTCTTGCCAACCACCCAAGCGGATGAGATATGAAGACCCTTGGGTAACTGGCACGACTAGGTTACTGTGCCAACCGCCTTTTTCTCCTCCGCACGCATATTCTGAATTATCATCGTCGCAATCCAAGAGCACAAGGCTTTCACAATCGGCTCCATCGTAGATGACAAGGTCAGTGTCAAAGTTAGCAGAACCGCCCACTTGCTCACATGTGCTCACCGTTAGTTGCCCGTTGGAAACAGGGACGTAATGGAACCAAATATCGTTGCCAGTTTGACCGTTATCCCCACCAGTTGCGCATTCTGCATGGTTTGGACCATCGGTTGTTGCGTATGTCGTATCAACAGAATGCAAACCATCTTCGATGAAAGGTGCATCTTCACAATTATCAGCGCCAAAACTACAAATGATCTCAAAGCAACTGCTGCCAGATCCATTCCAAATGCCGCCAGAGTTGGAGCATTCTTCGCTCGTTGTATCTGGTTGACATGAACTATCAGAAAAACAACATGCACCAAAAGTGTTGCAAGAAACAGAGTTGCAAGTTGTTAAAATTCCGTTCCAACTACCGTTTACTACATTACAGTCCTGCTCATTTGCTACGTTAGCGCAGGAATCATCAGGTAAGCAGCAAGCGCCCCCAAAACCACAACTCTGTCCCCAGTCACTGATCACCGCGAGCATATCGTTGATATTCACGCAGCAATCACCTGTTGCATCTGCAGGTGGCCTATACGTTCCGTCACCGCAATCTCCCCACCAATCGAACATCATGAGTAAATCAGAAATGTTTATTATTCCATCGTTTGTCACATCAGTAGGGCAAGGTGAGGGAGTAAGTGAACACGGGTCGACAAGTAGGTTTGGTGCTCTAGTAGCTATGATTTCATTATTTATGAAACCGCTCCTAAATGGACGTAGCATTATGGAGCCATTGGCTGGAGGAACGTTAGAAATGAAACGAAAGTTATACGTTGTTCCCCAACGGATAGCATTCCCAAGTGGATTTTCTTTATACGTTTCAGTTGACCATCCAAGCGAAGATTGTTCATGCGCAATTTCCCAATCCGCATCATCGATACCCTCATCGCTGTGGTACGTAATATCATGGAATCCGATATCGAATATGAAACCACCAAGCGGGATATTAATTTCAACCTTTCGGACACCACGCTGTGCATTTACATTTTGTATTGCATATTCATACTGATACCAGCCAGTTGTAATTTCTGTAACGAGCGAGGCAGTTATAATCGTCCCATCGGAGGGGAGACTGCTTTCTGTAATTCTTACAGTTGGATTGAGTTCGCCCCATGCTCTAAGGACGGGGTCGCCTATATGGTCTTCTCCACTGAGTGCGAGTGACCAGTTAGTACCAGCACCAGTAAATGAAATGGGCTGCCACGTTGAATTATTAAATTGATTTCCATAAAGCGAATCATGTGCGGAAACATATTGGATTTCGCCAAAGTATGTAGATCCAGAACCATCGGTTTCCAAGTCTTCGTTATGTATCTGAAGCCGTTTAAAAATCACGTCACCGCTGGATCCCCAGTTGTCTGGTGGAAATACGAAATGTCCTGTGAACCCATCTACGTCAGAGCGAGGTGCAAGCGTTGGTTGGTATCCATTTGTAGTAGCACCGTATGCATCTGCACACCCAACTCCAAGGTGTTGGTAATCGTCCGGGATGCATTCACAATCACATCTACCAGGGGTATTCGCTGCACCAAAACCATGCTTAAGCCATGCGAGTCCAACTTGCTCAAATCGGTTGTCCTTAAGGCGATACACCGAGGTCGAAATGACAGGATGATTTTCGTTGTCGGCCTCCCAGTTTAAAATTTCATCTCCGATGTTGCATGCATCGGTTCCAATTGAAAATGCAGAGATGTCACCAACAGAGCCGTAGTCATGGGTATCCCAAAATGTGCAGACCAGATCTGGTCCTATTGAGTAACAGTCCCGGGAACTATCATCATTTGCTCCAGCTGTAACCATGGCGGTCGTTATTATTGCTATGCAAGCAGACAAGAAAAGTTTAAATTTTTGGATTTTTGGCATGGTTATCCATATATTCTTGCATGAAGAATGCGCTATGTCAACAATAATGCACAGTAAATGAGTTTAAGCCGGCGAGAAGCACCTATTAGGGGGCGAGTGCGAAGTAAAGGTGCATTCGTAGAAAAATGGTGTACCATTAACGGATAATGTATTATTAATACTGTACAAACAAGGAGTACAACATGAAACAACTATTTATAGCAACAGCCTCAATAACACTTCTTTTAGGAATCTCCGGATGTAAATCAACTTCCAAAGCAGACTCTGCCAATCCCCCAACGAATTCAAGAGCAAACGAGTCAGTACTTTAGCATATGGGTAACGATGCAGAGGCAGTCATTGAAAGTGCTGGAGATGCAATTGGCGATGCTGTCGATGCTATCGGCAAGGGTGGCGCTGCTGTTATCGATTCATTTAAAAGCGACAAAGACAAATCGGATCATCCAGGCTCATAAATACGAGTTCGGGATTCAACTACCATAGATTGTAAAAGACCCCTTGAAGTTTTGCTTCAAGGGGTTTTCGTATCGAACTATTTTATAGACACGCCCCTTAGCAGCAATCAACCCCAATCTCGGCAAATTATACTTCGCCATTGCCATCTAAAACGACCGCTGTGATTGTTGTGGTGGATTCGTTCGAACCTAGTACAATTCATACCTAAGGAGCAACACTCTATGAATCTATCAAGGCGAACATTTGTCAAAGCGACTGCAACGCTACCATTTCTTTCTTCTCTAAGTTACGCAAATATTATTGGAGCAAATGAACGTTTAAATGTAGCTTTCATCGGTACTGGCGGAATGGGTACAGACCATGCAACCAAGTTAGCGAAGCGAGTAAAAGAAGAAAACGTTTCGATTACACATGTCTGCGATGTTTATCGAAAACGTTTACTCCATGCCGCTGAAATAACAGGTGCAGTCCCAACAATGGAGTATCGAGAAATAATAGATAACGATGATGTTGACGCAGTCGTCATTTCTACGCCTGACCATTGGCACACAAAGATTGCAATTGAAGCGATGGAAGCGGGGAAGGATGTCTATTGCGAGAAGCCACTCTCGCATACAATTGAGCAAGCGCTAGCTTGTAGAGACGCGGTGCATAGAACGGGTCGAGTGTTGCAAGTTGGTCCACAGTGGACAAGCAATTCAAGATACTGGGCTGCAGGCGATGCCATAGCGGCAGACAGAATTGGAAAAATCTCTTGGTCACAAGCATCGTATTGTCGTAACAGTCGCGGAGGTCAATTTAATTGGACCATCGATCAAGATGCAGGCCCCGATCAGCCAAAAGAAAATGCAGGCTACGTTTGGTGGGACAGATGGCTTGGGTACGAATGGAACCTCGCGCCAAAAATTGCATGGAATCCCGATCATTTCTTTCGGTTTAGAAAATATCTTGCGTACAACGGTGGTCTCGCAACTGATTTGTTGTACCACAGGCTCGCCCCGTTTCTTCGTGCGATCGAGGGACCAAACGGCGCATACCCATCGCGCGTTGTCGCTTCAGGTGGAACGTTCTTAGAAAAAGACGAACGCGATATTCCAGATACGTTCATCATGGTTGCTGATTACCCAGCCGAGCACTCTATTGTGCTTGCAAGTGTCATGACAAACGATGAAGGGCTTCCAACGCTCATCCGCGGTCAACATGGAACGATGTTTGTTGATGAAGGACCAAAACTTGTAGGGCAAGGAACATGGGAAGCAGAATTTAAAGCAAAGAACCAAGACAAGATGGAAGTTATTCTAGAGTTGCCAGAACGACGTGACCACATGGGGAATTTCTTCGATGCAATTCGCAATGGAGACGAACTCGCGTGCAATGTAGACTTGGGCTGCGCGACTATGGTTGGAATTAAAATGGCAGTGGACGCGCTTCGTTACGACAAGGTTATGCGCTGGGACGCTGAAAACGAGAAAACTGTTGCTTCACTCGAGTCGCCTTCGCACATACTTGCAGGGCTTCCACTTCCCGCTTTTGTGACTGCATGAATAGAAGGATCCCTTGTTTTATGGGAGGGCATTCAGGAGGGCGCTTCGAGCCCTGCGGTATTGCAGTACATCAGTTTCATATTCGTCGTATTGCCTGAACACGTCTTCGATGATTGCATCCCGCCTCACTTCATCTTGAGCTTTGAGTTGGGAGAGTAATTCAAAATCTTCAAGACCAATGCGGTGCGCTTCAAATCGTAATCCTGACCATGGTCCTCCATCGCCCGGATATAAGACATGCGTATCGCCAGCAGGTAATTTGTTTGTGGTATTTGGCATCGCTGGATGATCCACTACGCTTTGCGTAAATGGGTCTGCGTGATATTGATTTAAACCCCAATGTAAGTACCCTGTAATTTCATACTTAGACGCTGCCCAGCCAAAATAGACTTGTCGCAACCGATCCATGTCAATCAAGCGATTAAGCCATTTGCCACCGGGAACTAAGCAGGTGTATGTCCAAACTTCATCGCCCATCTTTTGGCGCTCTTTAAAAAAATCAATGTTTGCTTGAAATTCTTGTACTTGTGGACACCAAATATCAACAGAACTAATGAGTTGCCGGCTCATTGTTGCTTCGACAATTGGAATGTTAGGCATAGAGTCGTGCATGATCGAAGCAACTTTGGCGTACTCGATGGCATTTGTATCTGTTGGTTCATCTGCAATGTGCTGTATCCAACGGTCACCCCAACCAAACTCATCAATGGCGTTCATCATCTGGTTAGTCATAGATGAAAGATCTTTAAGACCTTGTGGTGTGTGCGTCAGCTGTTTTCCTATTCTCAATTGCAAATGTGGTGAAGACCAATCTCCATTTGGTCTATGCGTAATCGGTGCACCCTCAATCCACCATAACCCCGCTTCAGTGAACCGGTCTACGTATGCTTTTAGTTTCATTTTGTCGAGCACTAAGTCGTCAGAAAAAAATTGCGGCCATTGAAGCCAGAAAACATTTTGCCTTCCGCGTTGCATCATCGCGGCATATTGATCAACCATGTCCCAGTGAGCTTCGCTAGATAGTTCAAGCGCATGAAAAGTTGCCATCTTGTCGAAATTGAACCAATTTGTATACGAAAATGTGTTTTTTCCCGTATCGGGAACGGTCGCTGGAAATATGTTCACTACAAATTGGCGTGAAACCTTTGCGTTGTTTTGTGACAGGTGTAATGCAATTTGTTTCGTGCCGACTGTTGCGTTTTTTGGAATTGCCAGTTCAAATCGCAACGCGATGACATCACTTGTTGGTATGAATTCCGTAGTGATTGGTTTCATGACCTCGTAAATTTCAAAGGGTGCAGTGCGAATGACATCTGGATTTCGCTTACCATCGTATTGTTCCGTACGACTTTTTATTCCCGTATTCTCTTCAACGGGAACGGGTAAGAGTTGATACCACGTGCCAACTTGAGTTGACGCAAGCTCTAATGGTGTACCGAGCTCTACTCCTTGAACGAGCAAATGCAAGGCAGCATACGTAGCACGAGGCGAGTCGATCGCAAAGTTGTCCGCTTCTACTTTGATGGTTGAGTCGGGGTATAAGGGTGTTAATTCATCAAACAACCCAACTTCAAGGTCAAAGCAGAAAGTAGTCAGGAGGGTTGTCAATACGAGGGGATACATGGTGTTACATTTTAGTTTGGTTTCTCAATTGTCATGACATCAAACAAGTTCCCATGTTCATCTATGGCTTGGAATTCAAGTTGATTGCCATGAATTGCAACGTAGACGAGGTGGTGGTAATTCGCCTTCTTGTGCCCAAACCACGTATTGGTAGGGTCAAAGTGTTCTAGGTATCCTCCACCGCCAGCGGTCGTTACGTACACAACGCCACCATTGTCTGTGGGAATTACCTTGCCATCTAGAATGGGGAATGTTCGTTCGTAGTCATGGACGTGCCCTGAAAAACAAATGTCGACGCCGTATTTTTCAAGCAGTGCAATAATGTGCCGCACATTTGGATCACCGCGCGTTGAAGTTTCAAGGTAGGTATCGCCATAATCATTAGAGTCGGAGGTATACGGTGGCTGATGTAACACAGCAAATTTCCAATTGGCATTGGATTGTTTCAGTGCAGTTTCTAACCACTTCAATTGTTCAGATCCCTCGTGTAGTTTCCTATTACCATCGATCATAAAGAACTCCGCGTTCCCAAAGTCAAAGGAGTAATACATTTCAGGTTCTGGTAAATGCATATAGTCGTAGTAATGTTTTGCATCTTGCTCATGATTGCCAAGTACAGGCATAAAGGGAACACGGCCAATCAATGGTTGCATGGCGGGGAAAAAATGTCCGGTCCAATCTGCTTTTACAGTGCCGGTATCTACAAGGTCTCCCGCGTGCACCACCAAATTTGGTCGGTGCATATATGCCAGATCAGAGACTCGTTTTGCGACATCTGCTTGGGATTGCGTATCACCAAGAGCAACAAAAGTGAAGGAGTCTTCTGCTCCGGGCGCTGTTCTAAATGACAACTGCTCACTTTTCAACGTTTCGCCATTGGAATCAGTTACTTGTACAACGTAAAAGTATTTTTTGTTTTGTTCTAAGTCGGTTACTCGTAACTGGTGGAATGTGTGCAGAGAAGACGCCATAGAAACGGAATGTGAGCCGTCGTCTCTTGTAGCAATAAGCGTTGCAGTTGTGGGTACTGTCGTTTCAAACGAGACGCTCATGGCATTTGTTGTAGGCCAATTTAGATAGGGTGCAACTTCCCAATTGAGGGTGGTGTCTGACCAAGGGGGCAGGGCAGAGAGTTCTTTTCGATGGTCATACAACTGAGCAACTTCAGACGAGGGTATCGCTCTGGATTCAAGTGAGATCTGTGCAAGGCGTCCATCAAGGGGATGGTTTTCATTTGCATCTGTGTATGCGCCCAATACAAATGGAGAGGAATCGTTATACAGAATGTTGCCGGATTGCTCAGAGGTTTCGTTTGCCAGATTGCCATCAACATAGAGTCGCAAAGTATTTCCATCGTAGGTTGCGACAACGTGGTGCCAAGTGCCATAACCGTATGTCTTGCTACCAGAATCTACGTATGTCATATGCCCATTGCCATCATCTGCACCGACGGTGGAAAGGCCAAACGTAAATTGGGACTCGTTGTACCCGAGCACCCAGCCGTATTCCTCATCGTTGTCATCTTGCACACAACCAATAATGCCGCCCCAACGACGTGGTTCTTCGATAGAAACCCAAGCTGAGATGGTGAGCTCTTTTATAGGGAGTAGTTTCTTAGACTCGATTGCCAGTGGCATGTTTTCTGCATGGCAAATCAAACCGTACCCAACGTCTGCTTCTGCAAATACTGGCGCTTGCATGTTGTATTGACTAATCGACTTTGGTTCAAAGTTCCAGACATGTCCGCTTTGCGTGAACGCAAGTGAACCTATTAATATAACGAATGAAATCATACGAACTCCTTCACGGTGCATTATGTATTGATTTGCAGATGTATGTTTGCAGATTTATGACTTAATACAAGGTTTGCTTCTTGTAAATTTGAATGATGTAGATTTGCCTGATCCAAATCCGCCCACCACAAGGTTTGTCCAGATAAATCTGTGTAAGGTTTAATAGTCGAATCACTCAATCACACGGAACCAGTAACATCGCTGTCATACCATCGAGTTCACCGGCCGAATTCGATAGAATTCTTGCGAGAATTGTGCACTCTATAGTGTGTCCAAATACACCAAAATTAATGGAAATCGAATAACGGAGGATTTGAAGGGTGTTTTTGGAAAGTGATCGGGTCAGACAGGCGTGTCCTCATATA
Organism: Phycisphaerales bacterium; assembly: GCA_014238785.1. Classification (GTDB taxonomy): domain Bacteria; phylum Planctomycetota; class Phycisphaerae; order Phycisphaerales; family SM1A02. Next base: position 17,361 of record JABAAL010000001.1, read on the forward strand.
GTTTTTCCGTGAGGATCTTGGTTGCATAGTCTATGCTTGTGTAAACTGCACAGTACCACAGGAGAAACCCTTGCTAGAAATACTTATTACATTATCGCTTCTTGCCACGACGCTCGAAGATAATAGTATTACCGTGGCGCACGAAATCGAGGGTATCGTTACGGCTCTTAAAGACGAGGGCAGTTTATCTGAGTTGGACAATACTTTAGTTACGTCACAAGAAGGCGCAACCGTTTCAGAGTCTTCTAAGAATGTGGAAGATCCCTTCCCCTCGGGATTTAATCTCGACTGGATGGGCTCACTATCCGACAATCTACGGCTCACGTTTGACATGAGTGGACGCTTTGAGTACGACACGAATCGCGAGGAATGGTCGATCAGCCAGTACTACGGTTTCGATCTTTTCAAAGTACTCTCGAACAAACAGGGAGATTATGCAACGATCCTTCTACAAGGCTACGCGACCGGTCTCGACAATAACCCCGCACCACCTTTTATCTTTGATGGACCCAATGACTGGCAGTGGATCTACCGCATGTTCTACATCAATTGGAAACTTGCACCACGGGATGCGTTGAATCTTAAAATCGGCCACTTCGAGATGCCTTTTGGGCTCGAAATGGACATCGACACGAACGGTACATTACGACAACTCGACACTGCGCCCAATCTCGGTATCAAGGCCGACTGGGGGCTAACACTCAACGGTGTGTCGAGCGGTCTAGAGTATGAATTTGGCATCAGTCGCGGAAGCGGATTCGAGTGGGAGACCGCAGGCTCACCGTACGCATTCGTCGGCCGTGTGGGGACCGACCCCACTAATGGGTCGTGGGTTGGGGTCTCAGGTTTCACAGCGGAACTGTATCGACCTGGCACAACAATTCAGCGACGTCGTATCGGCGTAGATGCGGGGTTGGTACTAGGAGCATGGACATTGATGGGGGAAGTGTCTGGCGGCAACAACGGTTCTGACGATGCGCTACACATGCTTGGAGAACTCAACTGGCGGGATCCGACCGAACAGTGGTTCGGGTACGGCCAGTTGCGGACCATGAAAGTGAAGAACAGCGCCACGGGCTGGGAAGGTACGTCGCAGTCAGTACTCGGGGTTGAGTGGGCTCCTGACCGACACTGGACAATGTCCGCTGAATGGGTGCAAAATCTTGAACGGACTTCAAGTGGATCGCGGGATGCTTCGATTCGACTCCAGATGAGGTATCGATTCTAATGCGGAACATACACCATTCATCGGCATGGGTCCTATTGGTGACAGCGTTGGCAAGTGTCATGCCGACACAGGCATCGATGGGTCAGGCTTATTGTGCACTGCGGGATCCGGTGCGTGTACTGTATGAGGTATACCCAGAAGCAGATGGTCACCGTTCGATTATCCGAACAGTCACGATCGAGGACCGAGTTGCAATCGCAGAAGTCCTACCATTCACCATCCACTTCGATGAACTTGGTCGACACACACTGTACGTTACCGTCCAAGAGGGTCGACCACTGGGCATATTGCACGCGCGATCCGAACGAGGTCGATATGGACTGACCGAAATAGCATGGTCACTCACCCTCGATGGGAAGATCACGGATGTCGCGTTTCAACGGTGCCGAGATTCCAAACTTCGTGCCGCACTCACCGATCAACTACGTGCCAAGTTGATCGGGGCAGATGTGCCGACGCTACTGCGATTACTCGAAGAGGATGGGTTGTCTGAGGAAGTTCGAATCCTGATACAAAGTGCTGCTAAGACTGCGGCCGTGACCTTCATCGTGTGGGAAGAAGACCTCTTGCCAATTCGTGCGGAGGCGAAAGCGGCGAGTGCCTGGCCTGAACTTGATCCTGTCCTTAAGGTGCACGCACTCGATCAATCGACTGTGACTGTCAATTCTGGTCTCATTGCCAACTCCATTTACGCATGGAAAGCGACGGGTGCTGATGGCACCTACTTGGGCACCTTAGTGCGGTCACTCTGGAAACTTAATGACCACCAGGCGGAGCTCTGGTGTCAATGTGATTCGACTGGTCGCATC
>JABAAL010000021.1 GCA_014238785.1 Phycisphaerales bacterium
CCGCCACCAGTAGCGAGTGTGAGATTGCCATATGCAGAAGCTGCAGATGCAGCGTCAATATCGCCACCAGTTGTTGTCAGTGAAAGTGAAGCGTTGGTGAGCGTACCAATGTTGTTGAGAAGGTCAGCAGTACCCAGGTTTTCAAATGTTACTGCTGTTCCCGCTAGGTCAGCGTCATTGAAGTTCCCTAAAGCTGCTAGGAACGAGTCAAGATCAATTGCCGCACCAGCATTATTGGTAGTTGTGACTGAGAAGGTTGTTGGATTCCCCGTCGTATCTTCACCATGGAATGATGTTGCTGCGTTGTAACCGATTGTTGCGGTGTCGCCGCCACTGAGCGTCAGGTTAACAGAATCAGCATTTACATCAACGGCTGCAAACAAAATGTCATTTCCAGCATTCCCAGTTGCAACAACAATCAACGATGCTGCTGTCAAGTCTGCAGCAACACCTATCGTTGCCCCATCGAGTGTCAGAATTCCACCGTCGGTATTGATCTCCGCATTTACAAGAACCGTACCACCACCAATAGCAGTGATGTTACCAGCAGCACCAGTTCGGTCTAGCACCTGACCAATTGTGATGTTATTGACAGCACTCAGATTAAAGTCACCAGTCCAAGTACCAAAATCTATTGCTGCGTTTATAAGAATGTCGCGGTCTGCAGTAAGGGTTAAACTATTTCCTGCTCCACCAACAATTGGATCTGTTGCATTCCAAGTAATATCACCATTTCCTGCATTAGCACTAGCTGTAGTAATGATGACATTAGCGGTTGCAAGAGCCGTATTAATGTTTGCCAAACTTACGTCGGCTGCGTTATTTGCTCCGCCTTCAGCGAATGTGTTAGGATCGCCACCAGATTCCGCGATACCTGCACCTTGTGATGCGTTAGTAATCGTGATGTCAGTAGGGTCAAGGAGTAAAGTACCGTTGTTACCACCTCTGGAACCTCGAAGGTTCACATTGCCAGCAAACCCAAGTGTTCGTTTACCTGAAACCTCTGCAAAGCCGCCCTTGCCTTTTCGGCCAGCGCCTTTTGCTTTGATTGTCCCGAAGAAATTCGTGAAATCGTCCGACCAAATGATTATCTTGCCACCGTGGCCGCGTTGCGTCGCACTTGCATTGAGAACAACATTTTGCGAAACGTGGGTTCGCCATGCATTTCGAATTGAATTGTTCTTGCCTTGGTAGTCACCGCCGACGAGAATTTCACCGCCGCCGCGCTTACCCGTTGCGTTGAGCCGCGCGCCATCTGCGAGCCAAACTTTTTCGCCTTCAACAACAATTTTTCCGCCCCTGTTGCTTCCGTTAGAATTTCCGTTGGCATTCAAATTGCCAGAAACTTTAACGATGCCATCGTCCCCACCTTGAAGGTGAATATCTTTTGCAACAATTGTCCCGCTAATATCCATAGCCAAGGAATAAAGGTCGCCAGTTGCTGCGGTAACGTGCCCACCTTTTGCTTTTAATAGACCAGTGTTTTCGATACCCGCTTGCGATGTACCAGATGAAGTCGTTCGGTCAATCTGAACAATGATGCCGCTGCCCTCAGGAGCAAGAATCACTTTGTCAGCAGCTGCAAGTGTAATAAAGCCACCTGGAGCATAAATTTGCCCATGGTTAATGACGTGTTGCCCCATAAGCGCAACGCCACTTGAAGCGTTAATCGTACCGAGGTTTTTAACGGTTCCGTCGAGGTTCGTAAATCGATAGTTACCACCAAGGAAATCGCTGTTAGAGATACTACCCGCAGCTGCGTAAATCTGACCAACGTTTAAGACTGCGTTTGCACCAAAAGTGATGCCAGCAGGGTTTACGAAGAACAAACGTCCGTTTGAAGACAGCCCACCATTGATCGTTGACGGATCAGCTCCGATGATACGATTCAATACCGCTGAGTTAGCGCCTGGTTGAATAAACTGTACCGAGCCGCCGTGGTAGATGTTAAAGGCACCAAACTCAATAATCGAGTTGTTACCAGCTGTAAACACCCAATTGTTTGCCGAAGAGCTCCAGCTCACTTGACCAGCAATCGCATTGGGGTTTTGAATATTAACATTTTGTGCATCAGCATCGACAACCGCAAGCGATAGTGCTGTGGCTGCGGCAACGACTGCGAATTTCGCTTTGCCTAGGATGGTGCTTTGGGTTAGTTTGCTTGTTGTTTTGTTGTTCATACTCTCATCTTTTCTCTTGAGCAGCGTTGTTGTTGTCTTCGACAAACGGGTAGTAGTATTTGGTAATTTCATAGTAGTTAAGCCTTAAAAATTAATGCTGCCGAGGAAGTACATTTGTGTGTCGCCTCTTTCAACCTCTGCTGCTTCTAAATCTTTTAGAGCCCAGCCGTAGTTGAAAGTAAACGAAAAATTATCTAGGATTGATAGCTCAACACCAATTCCAGCGCCCATAAGCGTTGTGGTTTTTTCTTCATACGAATATGGCTCCGATTGCCATACACTACCTACATCAAAGAATGCCAAAAACGCTAGACCTAAATCTCCGTCCGCGCCTGTGTTTGGATCCCTTGTCCATCTGAAACTGTCTTCTCCCCACTGTGCGTCGTCTGGTCCCGAAGCAAAGGTGCGGGATAAGTGAAGACGATATTCAACGGTGCCCTGCACTGAAGAGTCACCGGATACTGCTGATTGAGGATACCCTCTGACGGTGTAATAGCCACCCATCGTTGACATCGCCGTTGGTGTCAACCTTGCGCCAAAAGCGTATTGGCCTTGGCCACGCAATGTAAGTTCATTGACCAGTGGTTTGATTTGCATATCAGCAACCAGTGGGTTTATCAGTGAATCAAAGAAGAAGGATGTTTGCCCTGATCCGAAAATTGTCCACCAATTTTCGTCCGTGTTCAAACGACCCAGTTGATTGAGTTGGGATTCGTCGCCATCAGCACTTGTGTAACTTGCACCGATTGTTCCTTGGAACATTGACTCTGGCTGTAGGTCGTATGCTGAAATCGAAAGTGTTGGCGTCACAAAATCGCTCTCGCCATCCGAAAGAGTAAAGCCCCAGAGCTTGCTCCTTGCCTTTGTGTTCCAGTAACGAACACCAAGATCAAGATCAACAAAGAAGTCGCCATCTTGGTAGCAGTTCCAAATGAGATCTAATTGTGCTGCCTGTGTGCTGCCTGTGAACTCTTGGCTGAAGAAGCCAACATCAGCGGCTGTGTAGTCTCCCCAAGATCCAGTTATTCGATATCGCCAGTCAGTATTGTCGCCGAGGACAGAATCATAATATGCATTGATAGAACGAGTCGTATCTTTAAAACTATCTGTCACACCTTCAATACTTAAAATATCATCATTGCCCGAAAGTTGTGTTGCAAAGATTCCGAATCGTTCGATCCATTCGCTTGTCGATGCTGTACCGGTATTTGAAACCTGCGCATACACATTAAATGTTTGTTCGTCTACAAGATAATCAAGCAAGAGCGTTCCGGGGTTTTCACCAGCTGAAATTGCAGTCGTTACTTGTCGACCAGGAAAACGATTCAACTTTGAGAGATAATCATTTAATTCGCTTACTCTGAGTAAGGCTGGTTCAACACCACCCACTTGGATTGGGGAACTCTTTAAGATTGTTCCAGTCGACGCTGTTGCGTCAGCGTCATCCGTGATGTCTGTGTCTTGAGTACCATCAAATGTTTCGATTTTGTCGAAGTTGGTTTGAGCAGCATCCGTATCCTCTGGTGTATCAGAAGCATTATCCGTTGCAGATTTGCTTTCAGATGCTGGAGCATCGTTTACTGATTTTACCTTTACATCGGAGACGGTTGCAGCAAGAACGTTGATTCTTGCTCGACCCGCAGAACCCGCCTTTGGAGTTTCAAAGAGGATTGATACACCGCCAATTCCTAGGTCGTTCACTTCTTTAACAACTGCTTGTTGGAACAAGCTAGTTGCACTTGCTGAGAGCTTGTACCCTCGAAGTTGTTTCACCTTGAGATTAACTGCCTTACTTCCATCAGGAGCATCGGATGCACCATAGAGATTCGAGTCTTTTTCCATAAGGTCGACCGAGACATTACTAATCTCTTTCATGTTCGGTAGCACCGAATGACCGCTAGGTTGAATTCGAATTGTTACATCGAGCACCTTCCCACTTACCGCTGGACCTTCAATTGCCGAAGCAATAGTTGCTGTCAACCCTATAGCACATAGGGTTATTATCCAGCAACTTTTCTGGCTAATAGAGCGGATGGCTCTCAATTTGTTTACGCAATTCAACATAATACTCGTCTCCTAAGAACAACAAAAAATGATTGACCGGGAAAATCCCACTCTCCAATTACAACGATTGAAAAAAATCGTCAACCACAACTTGGGCAATATATCGCATCGGGCGGCGCTATGTCGGCATGATGCTCACGAACACATAAATAAATTATTGTGAGTAATGGGCTCTAAAGGTGCCCAAAGGCGTTTCCAATTCGCATATGCAGAGTCACCTATATATAGATACAAAACAAGCACCGACCTTGGAACACCCTGCTACTATAGTTTTACGTATGTCGAATTTCCCTACATCTATGAGAGAAGACACTGGTGTCAAAGGGTTTACGCAATTAATTCGCCCTTGGAATACGTATCTGGTATTGATTATTTTACTCGTGGGTGGCCTCGCCCTTACTGACATGGCGCTTCCTTTTGCGTTATCCCTCCTTATTGACGATGTTTTTCCTAGCTTTACAGAAAAGGATACCCAGGCAAGGGGTTGGACGAGCCTTTCAATCCTTCTTCTCTCGCTTTGCGCCATCTATGTGCTTCGAAACGTTCTATTCTTTATCAGCAGAATGCTCTGTGTAAAAGTAAGCGAAGAAGTAAGTTTTAATCTTCGTCAACGGCTATTCGATCATTTGCAACAACTTGGAATGAGTTTCTACAAAACAAATCAACCGGGGCAAATTAGTTCCAGAGTCATGGATGACACGTTCCGCATCCAAATCTTTGTGCAAGAAAAACTTCCCACGTTGCTTCGATATACCATCGAATTTCTCATTTTAATGGTGTTGCTCTACACCGTTAATTGGAAACTTGCAGTTGCGAGTACCTTCGTGCTTCCCTTGCATCTTTGGACGTATAAAAAGTTCTACCAACCAATCCGTGATAGCCACCATCGTGCGCAAAAACACCTCGCAGATGCACACGGGAGCATCATCGAAACTTTTTTAGGTGCGCAAGTTGTAAAGGGTTTTTCTGCGGAACAACGAGAGTCCGAGTCATTCTTGAAAACTATTCGAGCGGGCCGTGATACACAAATTAGAACGCAGCGAATCCAATTTTCACAAAAAGTGATCGCTGATTTACTCGTAGGCGCAGGTACTATATTTTTGATTGGGTATGGCGCTTGGGAAGTTTCACAGGGCCCTACTGTCATGAAGGTTGGGGCTTTTTTAATGTTCTTCTGGTATGTTCGAATGTTGTATCCTGCCGTGCTCGAGATCATCAGTGGTATGGGTCATTTTTCGAAAACTTCCGCAAGCGTGGATCGAGTGTTTGAAATGCTTGATGAACCCGCGACTGAAATCATTCATGACATGCGGACTCGAAACAAAGCGTTGCATTTTGACGGTTCTATCGTTTTTGCTAATGTTTCACTTGTCTTTGACAACCAGACTGACGTACTTCAGAATATCAATCTCGTCATTCCAGAGGGCCAGCACCTCGTTATTACCGGACCTAGCGGAAGTGGGAAAAGCTCGCTTATTAGCTTATTACCGAGGTTTACGAAGCCGACAACTGGCACTATTAGCGTTGGAGGAATCGATATTAGTACCATCCGGCTCAACGATGTCCGAGGCATGTTCAGCGTTGCGTTCCAAGATGCGTTTTTGTTCAATGCATCTATCTTTGAGAATTTACGTTACGCACGGCCAGATGCTACCCCGCAAGAAATCCTTGAGGCCTGTCAACTCACTGGGGCAAGTAACTTCATCCAGGCCCTTCCAAATGGATATGAAACACTACTTGGCAATAAAGGTGGCGAATTGTCCCACGGGCAAAAACAGAGGATTAATTTGGCTAGAGCCCTTGTTCGAAAACCTCAAACGCTGATTATTGATGAAACGACCGCTTCCATTGAAGCGAGCAAAGCAGTTCGAATCATTTCGGACATTCTGGAACACATGCAAGGAAGAACCGTCATAATAGTAACGCACGATACTTCAATCATGCGGCTCGTCGAGCGCGTTATTACACTCGGCAATAAAACAATAACGAGCGACAAGTATGTAGAAAAATCCAATATGAAGCACCCATCCATTAAATCTAACATCACACACCTTGGCACGCTCCTCCTTTGTACTTTCATGTTCTTTGGATGTTCTTCAACAGCGAAGACAACAACCATGCTCCAGATGGAAAAACCAATAAGTAGTACTGGTGTTATTTTTGAAGAAGACGACCCCGTTGACCTCGTTGCACTAGCAGATGCAATGGACGCAATGTTGGCAAAGCAAGCAACTCCAATCACATTCGCCGCACCTGCTTCGATTGAACCAACTGAACCACCGAGCCCCGCGGAAATTGTGGATCTAGTAGAAACGAATAATCAAGTCCTCTGCACCTCCGTACTCATCGAACTTCCTCGTTTAAACGAAACAGAATTAAATGAAGTCGTAGAACGGCTTAAAAATTTATACTCCCTTGAACACCAATACCGCGCTGGCAAAGATTCCCTCGATGGAGTGTTGCCGTCTTCCAAAAAAGATGTAGCGAGTTTGTTAACCCTTACACACAAGCAAGGTGATACCACAAAAATCATCCGCTTTGGACTTCAAGAGTTCATCTCTCAGCCTAATCAACTTTGGGTAGAGGGATACGCTATCAACGGCGGTGGTGAATTTTTCGAAAATCCTGACGCAACATTAGCAACTGCCTACACAACTTCTTTGTTTAGTTCGCTCGAAACTATGCGTTCTCAACTTAGTGTTCTAGATTTAGAGAAAAAGATAATTCAACTTAGTTACATTGATGCGCCAAGTGCCATCACTATGCTCAATGGTCTTGGAATAACAGTCTTTACAAATGCTAATGAAGTTCCAGATGAAGTAAACTGGAACGCGTTACCTTATGTTGTACAAATCCCCGAACCATCGGGCGCGGACACCGGTTTAGTTGGTGCCAGTGCTATTAAAGCGGGGAACTTTGGATTAACAATGGTTCCTGCCTCTGCGGGGCAGCTCAGTGAAAATACAATTTCTTCGCCACTGACGCAACTAATGGTTTTTTTTGATCCAGCAAGACCTGAATCATTTAGCGATGTAAAGCGAATGATTACCGAACTCGTTGATCGCGCAGCGAGACAAATTTTCATTGAAGGCATGGTTCTTGAAATTAATGAAGACGGAATCAAAGACATTGGAATCAATTGGCACATGCTCGATGCCAACAATCCAGACCTACTTGATGTTCGTGCAGGAAAAGATAACGCCGGAGCTGCTGGCGACACATTTAACCTTACTCTCATTGATGTCAACCTTGAACGAGCGTTCACTCGATTTAATGAGTGGTGGTTCGATGTAGATATTCGCGCGATGGTTCGCGACGGCAAGGCGGAAATTTTATCAAGACCAAGTATCCTTACCCTGAACAATAGGCAAGCAACAATACGAGTTGGAGAAGATATTCCAATCGCAACAAGCACGGCTGGCATGAGCAACGCTGACATGCTCTCATTTAATTTTAAATATTTACCCACTGGCATTATGCTTAACATTCGCCCACGCATTGCTGAAAACGGCAAAGAGGTAAGCATGATGATTGACACCATTGTTTCATCGGCTGTCCCCGGTGCTGATTTAACCATAACCGACGCTACATCCGGAATAACACTTGCTTCAGCACCGACAATTGCAAGTCGTCGAGTTCAGACTTATGGAATCATTCCAAATAACACACCATTCATTATTGGCGGTCTTGTTAATAAGGAACACCACACCGTACAGGATAAAGTTCCGCTTCTTGGCGACCTTCCTTTAATTGGTGGCTTATTTAGAGCTAATAGAACAACGACAAATAAAACTGAAGTAATAATTGTGCTTACACCGCACGTGCTTCCAAGCAGTACAGAACTTTTAAGTGCAATGCCAAAAGATGATCCACGGTTTGATGATTTTGGTAACGAGTTATTCCGCGATTCTTATCGTATCAGGAGCGAAGATGTCTATGACATTGCATTCATCGAGAATAATGAGCGATTAACTGTGTGCCGCGAATTTGTACAAGCAGCAGTTGCAAACAATTTTCGACTCGCTACTACTCCTGCATACGCCCCATTTGCACATGGACAGTTTCCCGGCGAGTCAATTTTAGTCACTCGAATGATTTACGAAATTATCAAACGATTTGAAGTCGCGAAGATTATTCAACCTGCACGACTTGCATTTTTTGAATCTGAGTCAAGTGAAGGCATGAACGTGCAGTTTCTTGACGTTGCTCTTGCCAAGTCGGTAAATGAACTCTCCATCGAAGGGTTTTTTAGAGACACTCGAGATTTAGCGATGGCTGTCGTCTTTGAAGAAGGAAAAGATATTCCAACCGTCACTACTATTCCCTGTCCTGATCGTAAAACGTGGCGGGAACTTGTATGGGAATTAAATCAACCAAGTCCAACAGGTGCAAAGCGCCAAGCAGTCGTTATTCAGAACGAAAAGGATTTAACTCGTTTACGAATTGCTGTCGCTCTTAAACATTTCCTCGAGCTGAACAATGGAAGCGAAGCACTTAAACTCGGTAACTTCCAAGTCGGCAAGTATGTACTTTTTCCAGACCTGAATCCAAAACAAGTACACATCATCGATGCAGATGTTGCCAAGTATTTTTTCCAAACAGAGCATTATTACCGAGCAACATTACAAGAGATTCGGGAAGCTACCGAAGCACTTGAACGTTCCATCCAAGCCTTCCCGCTTCGTTAACACCAATTACTTTCTTGGTCCATACCAAAGGTTTTTGCGTTTTTTAATATTGCGTATGCCGGGAATTGAGACTAAAAAAAGTGTCGTAATAATTTCCAGTGAGGAGTGCGTCCTGAACTTTCGGCCTGAGGTCACCACTCTAGATTTTATTGTTTTGAATGTGCCATACTTGTGCAACTTATTTGCAAGATGTACTTCCTCGGCGGCAAAGAATTTCGGATCAAATCCACCGGCTTTTTCAAAACTATCTCGAGTACAAAACATATACGCCCCTGCTGCTAATCCCTTTAGGTAGAACACGAACCGCAAAACAGGCGTAAGAATTTTCGCCAGCAAAATGGTATTCCCCTCGAAGGTTGGAAAACTTCCTCCAGCAACTGCCCCGTTTTGAATTGCTTCAACCGTTTCCTTGACAACCGCTTCCGATGTACTCGTGTCGGCATCGATAAAGATAAAAATATCCCCCGTTGCTACCTTTGCCCCATCGTTTCTTGTCTTACCGATTTGCCTGTTGTTGCACAATACAACAATTGCACCCATCTCTTTTGCTATTTCGGAGGTTCTGTCATCCGATGCATCGTCTGCAACGATAATCTCATGTTCGAACGCACTCGAGGACGATTGAATAGATGCAATCGTCGCACCTATCAACGCTTCTTCGTTCCATGCTGGGACAATAAATGAAAGTTTCATTTACTCGACAACTAATGCATTTGTAATTCGAGTTAACGACTCGCCAAGTTTCCCGATTCGCAAATCTAAAGTCGCACCACCTGTTTTATTAAACCACTCAAGTCGGAATTCGTGATTCCCTTTAGCAAGAGGCGCATACCCTTGCTTTATCTGAGCTCCATGAAGTCCATCATTATCAATGACGATGTTTCCATCTATATATAAGCGGGACCCATCGTCACTTGAAAGCGCAAATTCATACATTGCAGTACGCTTTACCGTTAAAAGCCCCGTGAAGACTTCTGCAATAAACTCTTTATCTGCATTTTTAATAACAGCATCATTTACAGTCGAAACAACATCCAATTCTGAAAAATCAGGAAGTAAATCCCAAGAACCGTTATATGTATTTTTCTGAATTCCGCCACGGTCTGAAGAAAATGCATACGAAGCTCTCCATGGTGTGACTTTGGTGAATACTTTTGAAATCATTGGGCTCACCGGAATTTCGCCATCAAAACAACGTGCGTACACTGTTGCTGACTCTCTAACAACGATTGGTTCTTTATACGTAAACGAAACCATGAAATTATCAAGCGCCTGTTCATCTCGTTGTAGAACTACCCAATATTTTATTTCTAAACCTTGAGAGCCAACTTCAAGCGTAACTTCTACATCGTCTACAAATTCAGTAACTGGCGCAGTGATAGTTGGCGCTTCATAAATGATTGGCTTCCCTTTCACTTCGACAGCGACGACGCCGATGTGATCATTGGGCTCAGCGATGGGAATGGTAACAATCACTTTGCCTGAGCCCATGCTGAAGGGTGCATCTTTACCTCCCAAAATTTTTGCGCTCGTCACAGTCCCTGACAACCCAGGTATGACTAAAGCGCCATTGGTCGGCCAATCAAAAACATGAAAATACAATGTAGTCGAACCCTCGTGTATCTTTTGTGTTGCTCGGCCCCAGTCAAGTTTCCCAAACGGACTACCGATTGTGCCGTGTATCGCTTCACCGTTGATGTCCATCCAATCACCAATCTCCGATAATCTTTGAATCGACTCATCTGGAAATGTACCGTCGGGCTTTGGACCAATGTTTAACAAAAAGTTTCCATTCTTCGAAGCAATGTCACATAATTTCTGTAATAAATCCGTCGTCGATTTAAAGTTCTTGTCGTGCAAGTTGTATCCCCAGCGATCGTTCATCGTCATACACGTTTCCCAATCGAGGCCTTTGTCAACGGCATCGGGAATTTCCTGCTCGGGAGTCATGTAGTCTCCACCGTAACCACCCGCGTACCCGTCCATGCCTGTCAACCCCTCCATACCTCCGCGTGCACCGAGTCGATTGTTCACAATGACTTCTGGTTGCAATCCGATACAAAGTTCATACAACTCTTTGCCGTATTCGCCACGCCACGAAGCTTCCCATTCCCCATCGAACCACATGATGCCCACTGGTCCATAGTTGGTAAGTAATTCCGTCACTTGTTTGTGCAAATAGGTTCGATACCGCTGCATATCTGCGCCTTCTGCCGAACGTTCTTTCTCCCAACCTCTTCGTGGCAAATAATCTTGATGGTGCCAATCCATTATGGAGTGATACCAACTCATTTGGATATCGTGCTTTGGTGCTGCCTCTGCAAGCTCCCGCATAATGTCTCTTTTAAATGGAGTCGACATAATGTCAAAATTAGTTTGCTCGGAATCAAACAAACAAAATCCATCGTGGTGCTTACTTGTAATAACAATGTATCCCATCCCTGCGTCGCTCGCCATTTCGCACCATGCATCCGCGTCGAAAAGTACGGGGTTAAATTCATCGACAAACTTGTCGTAGGTTCCCAGCGGAATTTGCGCTGTAGTGCGAATCCATTCGGCATGCCCCGTCCCCTTATCCTCCCACGTTCCAGCTGGAATAGCGTACAAGCCCCAATGGATAAACATACCAAAACGTGCCTCTCTCCACCAATCAAGTTTAGGGTTGGGTAGAGGTGCTTGGCTTGTTGCAAATATTGCTGCGGCGAATAATTCAATCATCGTTATATAATAAATGACATCAGCCGCTTTATTATTGGACAAGGGGTACATTTACTTGGAGAAATAGTGTTTTTTTTTGATCAATCGCTCGTTATAGGTATATACTTGGGTTCACGATGTATCAACGACGCGGAATTTTAACTAACCTTCTTGCAATAGTGCTTGCCTTTAGCATGCCACTCTGCTGTTGCATAGTAGAAACGACAACAGGTATATCATCTACGTCTTGCTGTGTTGTTAAGGTTGTCGAAGTATCTTCTTGCTGTGAACAACCATCGTGTTGCGAAGATTCGTCTTCGAAACAGCGCTCGAAGCAAGGGCCTTGCGGCGACGAGTGTTCGTGCACGATTAAAGGTACCTTCTTTACACAACAGTGGACACTACCGGTTGACCTTTCTGGTGTTGATGCGCCTACACCGTTTTTTGTCTACAACGATATTCTTGGATGCGACCAACACACTGCAAAAGTTGCGCATAGCCCCCCGAAATACGACCCATCCTTATTAGGATTTAGCAACGCACCTTCAATGCGCGGCGTTCTTATTCTTCAAGTCTAAACACCATAGATACGCTTCTCTACTCACTTCATCTTGGAGTGCGTGTGTTATCTATATGTGCAAAGGACTTATTTATGTGTAAAAGTATACGCAGTGCAATACTGCAAAGAACAATTCAAATTGGTTTAACGATACTCCTTACTGGATGCGCTTCGTCTATTGACGCATGGAAAGATGTGGAAAAAGCCACACTTCTCGCGCAAGATCGGACCACGGTTCTCATACAGACGGAAATTGACTGGAACCCAAGCATGTCGCTCACGCGTAACGCTGCTATTTCTTATGCAATCATGCACGACGCACACTTGCACAATGACTTTGCTATTATTGTGCAGCGTCGCGGTGAAATTGCACAAGCAGAATTGCCTCCGAACCCAACGTTCTCCGGTGCTTTTGGAGTCGCCATTGACGGGCTTTCTGGCGCACCGCTCGTTATGCAAGGCATGCAAGGATTAAGTTGGCTATGGACAAGACCAGACAGAATCGCTGCAGCAGAACAAACCTTGCAACAAGCTGTTCTACGTGCGGCACATCGAACCATTACAATTGTGGCCGAAGTTCGCGCAGCATATGCAGAGGTATCTTTCAATAAAGCGCAATTGAAAATAGCCAAACAAAAGATTGCTCTTGCAAATAAACGCTATGAAATTACTTCGCAACTTGAAAAAGCCGGCGAAGCATCCGCCTTAGAGATTGATGATGCAACTACCGTTGTGAACAAAAGCAAACGCAATGAGCTTGCAAAAGAAACTGCGCTTCGTCTTTCATATTTAAAGTTGCTCCAAACAATGGGTTGCCCAGACCAACTTGATTCATTTATGATCACAGACGTTTACGATGTCGACAGTTTCAATACATACGATGAACTACAACTTCTTGAACTTGCAGTGGCTAATCGCCTTGACCTTGCCACAAAACGAGCAGCTGTTCAACAACGTTATTCAGAGCTTGGATTAGCAAATCCACCACTTCTCTCGGGGTCTGTTGGTTTTAATGAAAACTTTACGGATCGACAAGCGCTCACTCTGGGTGGATCTATTACTATCGCGCTCGATGGCGATGCTAAAGAAGCAATCGCCAATTCTAAATTGCAACAAGCAGAATTTGCATACATCGATGCGATGCGAACAGCACAATACGAAGTACGAAGTGCACTTGCATTATTTAATACAGCAAAAGAACAAACTGAAGTCATCGATGCTGAACTTATCCATGCGCTAACCTCAAAAATGCAACGAGCAAACAGCGCATTCCAAAATGGGGAACTTCAGCCACTGTTGCACATCGATGTGCAACAAGAACTTCTTGCTGCACATTCGCTCATGATTGAAGACACACGTTTACTTACACTTTCAGCGATTCAACTTGAATTTGCTGTTGGTGGCACTTTTCAGAGTTTACACCAATGAATACAACTATCCCACAACCAAACAAACGATTTCTTACACGACTAGGCGTTCCGATTGCGATTATTGCGATAACCGCTTGCGTGCTTATCTATGCAAGTTGGGAATCTATCCGACCAACAATAAAGGTGGAAGCCATCACCGTTGTCATGCGTGATGTTCAAACAGATACTCCACAACATACGCCAGAAGATCTCGGTGAAGTTGTGCAAGCACCAGGGTGGGTAGAAGCAGAGCCATTCTCTATCTATGCTGGAGCACTTACTCCTGGCATCATTGAATCTATACTTGTTCTTGAGGGTGACGAAGTCAAAAAAGGACAGCCCATTGCGAAACTCATTTCTGATGACAATACATTGGTATTAAAGGCGGCTGAAGCAACAGAATCACTTTGGTTAGGCAAACTCAAGGCAGCAAATGCAAAAATGCAAGAACTTGCTGATGAATACAATCGAAAAAAACCGCTTGCAGACTCTGGTGCATTTGCCAAAGGACCAGTTGAACGACTTCGGCTTCATTTACTAACTGAAGAAGCAAATGTAAGCATTGCACAAGCATCTTTAGAACAAGCAACTATCGAAAAGCGGACCGCGCAACTTGCACTTGACCGGTGCACTGTTCGTTCACCGATCGATGGCGTTGTCATTGAGTTGATTGCTTCTCCGGGATCGGTAGTTCGATTCGAGGGAAGTGAGCACGCATCGCATATTATTCACCTCTATGACCCAGACAAGTTACAAATCCGAGCAGATGTACCCCTTACCGATACGGCTAATGTTGGCGTTGGATATCCAGCACAGATTATCGTCGATGTTTTACCTAACACTACGTTTGATGGAGTTGTTCTTCGATTCGTACACCGTGCTGATCAACAAAAGAACACTCTCGAAGCGAAAGTTAAAATACTAAACCCATCGCCATTATTAAAACCAGACATGCTCGCTCGAGTCAAGATTTTACAACCTAAACAAGAAGCCAACGAACAAGGAAAGTGGACTGAACAGCACGTCTTCATACCCTTGTCAGTCATTAAAGATCGTGCAAATCCTGTTGTATGGGTTGTGTCTACACTCTCAAAAGGAAAAGGCATTGCACAGAGTCGTCCTCTTGTTCTTGGTGACCAAGAGTTTGATGGATGGATAGAAGTTCTTTCTGGGCTCTCAACTGGCGACAAAGTCATCACGAGCAATAGCCCATTGAACAATGGTAACGCTGTAGAAATCAAAGGAGATCATTGAAATGACGCTCATTGAATGTAAACATCTTACAAAACACTACCGACGCGGCGCTGAACAAATAACGCCATTGAAAAATCTCGATTTGACAATCGATCGTGGAGAATTCGTTGCACTCATGGGACCTTCTGGCTCAGGCAAAACTACACTCCTTAACTTAATTGCTGGCATCGATCGTCCAAGCGAGGGTGAGCTTATTATTAATGATGCGCCAATTCATACGCTTGGAAGAAATTCACTAGCGCAGTGGCGAGCTGATCATATCGGTTATATTTTTCAACTCTACAATTTAATTCCTGTTCTCACCGCGTATGAAAATATTGAGCTTCCTTTATTGCTTCACAATCTATCGCGAAAAGAACGGCACCGCAAAGTTGCGCGCGCACTTGATGTTGTTGGAATAAGTGATCGGTACGATCATTATCCTCGTCAACTATCTGGTGGGCAAGAGCAGCGCGTTGCAATCGCGCGAGCAATCGTAACGGAACCCACCATCTTGCTTGCAGATGAACCAACCGGTGACCTCGACCGCGAAACTGGTACAGCAATTATGAACTTACTTCAACAATTGCAAAAGGAACAAGGACAAACAATCGTCATGGTGACGCACGATCCACGTACGACTGAGTGGGCAAACACACTTTTGCACCTTGAAAAAGGACAACTTATAGAGCAGGTAGCATCATGAGAACACTACGAGTCATACCCACTGTCCTAAAACAAATTAAGCGTTCACCAATTCGCTCATCCCTTACTCTTGGTGGCATCGCTATTGCGATGTTCTTATTTGTGATGGTTGAGTCAATGCGGTCTGGCGTACAAGAAGCAACTGAAATGACCGCTGGTGAAACAACATTGGTTGTCTATCGCGAAAATAGGTATTGCCCATTCTCCAGTCGTTTGCCACAATATTATGAAGACCGAATAAAACAAATCGACGGTGTTGCAAGCGTTGTTCCAATTCAAATACATGTTTCAAACTGCGGCGCTTCGCTTGACGTTGTTACGTTTCGTGGTGTGCCTCGCGATTCTATTCAACACGCTATTGCAAAAGATGGTGTCATTGTGGAAGGCTCGATTTCCGATTGGGAAAAACGTGGCGATAGTGCCCTCGTTGGCTCTGCGTTGGCAAAACGCCGTGGCATAAAAGTTGGCGACCTTTTTTCAGCCGCTGGGATTGATGTATTTGTTGCGGGAATTCAGGAGACAAGCCAAGCGCAAGATAAAAATGCTGCAATCGTGCAACTTCCATTTTTGCAAGAAGCAGCACGCAAAGGTGGTACTGGAACAATTGTGACACAATTCAACGTTCAAGTAGAAAACCATAACAGTCTTGAATTGGTTTCCTCGTCGATTGATGAAACATTCGCTCACGATGAGCACCCTACTTCTACGTTTCCTGAAAAAGCATTTGTTGGTCGCGCGGCTCGCGACATCGTGCAACTTGCGGAAGTTGCTGGCATGCTTGCGTGGGGGGCTCTTGCTGCTGTATTTGCACTTGTTGCAAATGCAGTTGTGCTTGCGATGCGCGATCGTGTTCGCGACCATGCGGTTTTGCAAACTCTTGGATACACCGGCTGGCTCATCGGATGGATGGTTTTGCTTGAAGGCGCAATCATCGCACTTATTGGTGGATTGCTTGGAGGCATTGCGGCGTTTCTCACCGTGCAATTCGGCCAATTCAACATGACAATGGAAGGCGTAAATATTGAAATGGCAACTGGACCATCCGCTGCAATCATTGGCGTCGTACTCGCGCTGGGGCTTGGCATGTTCGCAGCACTTATTCCAGCGCTTCGCCTGGCTCGCACTGACATCGCAACTTGTTTCAGGGCCGTATAAAGGAATAACGATGAAATTATTACCTTTTGAATACGCAACTCGAAACCTTGGTCGCTCGCCAGTGCGGCTCTTCCTCACTGTCTTTGGCAGCGCACTTGTTGTCTTACTTATTATGGTTGCAGGAAGTTTTATGGTTGGAATGCAAGCAGCGCTAGATGTGAGTGGGTCGCAAAAGAACATTATGTTGCTTGGTGCAGGCAGTGTTGAAAGTGTTGAACGTAGCGAAGTAGGTATGGACACCGCTGGAATTGTTGCCGGAAGTATAAATGGGCTTCGTACTCGGGCCGGCATCGAGGGCGTTTCTCCTGAAATTCATATACAAATGCCACTTAAGGTGGACGATGAAGACCGTCTTGTTCTCATTCGCGGCGTAAAATCTGAAGCGTTTCTTGTCCATGACCAAGTTGCCATTACGAGCGGGCATGCTCCACGAAGCGGTAGAAACGAAATGGTAGTTGGAAAACTTGCTGCGCGCACGCTCGGCTTCAACGATGCAAAGGATGCAATCGATACAACTATCATGCTCGATGATGACGCGTACACCATTTCTGGAATACTTGAAGCCGATGGCGGAATCGTTGAGAGTGAAATTTGGACTTCACTCACAGATCTTCAAATTACAAGCCAACGAGACACACTGTCGTGCGTTATTGTTGCGCTCGACAGCGCAAAGCCAAGCGATTTGGAAATGTTTGCGGCAAGTCGAATCGATTTAGAACTTGTAGCAATTTCTGAAGACGAATATTTTTCTGCGCTCTCAAAGTTCTACAAGCCAATCGAAATGATGGTTGTAATGACGTGCATCATGATTGCAATTGGTGGGATGCTCGGTGGATTCAACTCGACGTATGCAGCATTTGCAAGTCGAGTCCGCGAAGTTGGAACCTTACAAACTCTTGGATACCAGCGAGGCGCCATTGCATTATCGCTCGTACAAGAATCTATTCTCTCGTCCTCCGTTGGCGCCATCATTGCATGCGGTATTGCAATATTTAGCCTTGATGGTTTTTCGATTCGTTTTTCAATGGGGACATTTACTCTTTCTATGACCGCAGGAATCATCGCGCTTGGCATCGGGTCTGGCTTGTTGCTCGGTGTTATTGGCGCTATCGCCCCTGCTCTTCGCTGTTTACGATTACCAATCCCAGAAGCGCTTCGCGCATCAGAATAAAAGGAATTTCAAATGAAACTATTACTCGTTGTCCTCATAACAATAACGCTCATCGGCTGTGGCGAAGAATCTCAATCGAACAATTCTGTGCCAAAAATTTCCACATCCTTACCTCATTCATTCTTCACAACAGACAGACCTAAAAATGTCAAAGACCTTATTGAGATAAAGAAAACCGCAAAGATCGGTGATGACGTAACGTTCCTTGCTCGCATTGGTGGGAGAAAAAATGCCTCGTTTGTTTCTTCTGCTGCGATGATGATTGTTGCCGATCCAGGACTTCGTTCATGTGAACTTATGGGCGAAAAAGACCATTGTTCTACACCAGAAGATTATTGTTGTGAAGATAAAGATCAAGTCAATCAATCTCTGGCCACTATTCAATTCATGGACGATGAAGACGAAGTCTACCCCTTTTCAGTCGAAGGCACCAACAACCTTGAAACCCTTACGTTTGTTGTTGTACAAGGTACGGTTATGGAATTCAACGATTACGGCTTATTCATGATTGATGCAAATAAGGTTTGGGTTGGCGGAAAACCATCGTATGGCCACGAAAGAGACGGAAGCGGCGAGTAATCTGCGGATTTTTTAAGACAAGCGTTCAGTCTTAAGGTAATTCCACCTGAATTTGTGCTGTGTAATAATCTTTTGGATCACGTAGCGTTTTTTGAATGACAATCCTATCGCGAACTGCTTCCGTGGTACTGAGTTCTCTCTTGTTGTATACCACCACGACTGGCTCGTTTAAGTCAAGCATCGTGTCGTTCAAGTAAATCGTCATCTTCTTGACATCCGTTTCATGGATTGTAATTGTTTGCCCATCTATTGATGCAACAATTTTTGTTTTGGGTTTAGGTTCGTCAACTCCGAGCCAATACAATCGATTGTGCAAGACATCGTCCTGTATCCATACAATTTTTTGAGGGTATGGGTTTCGTTCAAATTGCGCAAGCCAATCTAAGGCACTTGCTTCTTCTTTATCCATCCAGTGCCCCTTGCCTTTGTGCACTACAACTTGGTGGGCGTAGCCCTCTTTGTCATCTTGTTGCAAAGCAGCAAGTTTTTCCCCCCATTGTCCAGCGATTTTATTGCGTTCATATGCAGCATCATCGGCGCCCACATGCAACGCAAACGCGACATTCCTTAGTCCATCTGGCAACGTTTCATTTGGGTGCCCCGCCATCATGCCTGCACCTGCGAATTTATCCGACATACGAGGAGCAAGTTGATAAACGCCATCGCCGCCCGCACTGAACCCAACTATATATACCTTGTTTGGGTCCACACCTTCTTTCGTCACCATGTATGCAATGAGTTTTTCAAACATAGTGTCGATGTGTGCTTGGTGCCAAAGATTCCACGTGTCGGTTGGCGCACGAGGCGCAACGTAGACACCTTCATTAAGGGTGTATAGGTGCTTTTGGTTTTCCCATTGTTGCGTATTTACTTTTTCAGGAGCGCCGCCACCACCGTGCATTGAAATCCAGAGAGATTTTTCGCCAAATGGTGCACTACCATACGTGGTGTACCAAAATGGCATTTTTTTCCCGTCGTATTCGATGACGTTGTCCTCTAAGGTTACATCTCGCTGCTCCCACAATTGAGCGGCATGATGTACCGCTGCACGCTGCGTTAGAGAATCATTGTCCAAAGTAATAATTGATTCGGCGTCAATTGTTACTTCAGCAACATCGTTCACGGAATGAACAACAAAGGTCTCCCCTTGTGGCAACATAAATGTCAAGTGATCGTTTGCATCGGCACTATCATTCTTAGTACTTCCTTCAAGGAGTAACTCGCCTTTTGCATTCGACACAACGACACGAACTATTTGCCGCTCTCCCGACTCATTTGTCGCACGAACCCGTATCGGAATCAACACCGATTCCTGTTCTTCTGTGTACCGGTCGGTCACATCAATTCCGCCGTACGTTGTTACATCGGGCAACCAAACGAGTGGGAAGTGTTGCTTACTTTCATTCCACGTAACAGAAAATATTGCATGTTGAGCGTGCCCCTTTGTTGCTTTGGAAGCGGATCCATCGAACCATGCTACATCTACATCGTCGCCAGTAGGCTCCCCGCCGCCTGTGTAATGCCAGCCATTATCCCAAAATTCAATCCACGAATGGTTGCCACTTTCGTTGTACCAGAGTGGCGTTCCGGTGAATCTTGCTGGCACGCCTACGCTTCGGCAAGCATCTATGAGTAAAATACTCAAGCCAGAACACGACGCCATCCCCGCTTCAATACTTTCAAAAGGTGACTGGTCGGCTTTTGGTCTTTTTGTTGAATACTTCACGCCAACTATGTTGAATATGTTTTTATTCAGAAGAATCGTTGCTTGGGTTGGTGTTTTTGCGTCCGCTACTATTTCTATAAACTGATCATGAAAATATCGGCGCCAATCGTCACGCCGTTCGTTTAAGTTTGCGTACGGCAGGATGCAATCAAAAAATACTTCTTCTGTAATCTGCTCTTTCCATGGAGCGTTATCCCACGCTTCGTACGCAAGGGTGCAATTCTCTAAAAGAAACTCCCCAGAGAGCGTTTTTAAATCTTCCTCGGGCATATGCGTGAGCAGCCACTCCATCCCTCGAAACTGATTCTCGGGAACCTCTGCTATTGCTTGTTCGATCTCAAGCCGGTTATCTCCTGCAATATCAAGTTGCTTCTGAAAATCCGCTCCAGCAACCATCAACAGCATTACTAATGAAATACTCATGCACCCACTATACCCCATGGGGTAAGCCCCCATGGGACCAGACCCCGGTGTGGCTTGGTATAATTACGTGATTAGCAGGAGTTTTGACAGACATGGAATGTGGAATAATTGGATTACAAGGCGTTGGAAAAACAACGCTATTTACCGCCCTCACAGCGCATAAGGTAGCTGTTCAAATTGGGAGCATGAAGCCAAATATGGGTATCGCTTCAATTCCCGATCCACGACTTACAAAAATCACCGAATTCATAGTCGCACAAAAAGTGATTCCAGCAACGCTTCAAGTCGTCGACCTTCCAGGCGTACCATCAGGAGGCTCGAACCTCAACACAGTCCTCGCGCATATTCGAAATGTCGACGCCCTTTGCCAAGTCGTAAAATGCTATGACGATTGTGATCCTGCTGCTGATATCAGTTCTATGGATAGCGAACTTATCGTTGCAGATATGGTTGTCGTCGAAGGCGCAATCGATAAAGCTTCTCGCACAGCAAAACATGGCGACAAAGATGCACAAAAACGCGTTGACGTATTATCGCGAGTCAACACTTTGCTTGAAGAAGAAAAACCCGCACGCGAGGGGGCATGGGACGTAAGCGATAAAGCTATTCTCAAGAGTTATGGCATCATGACTTCAAAGCCAATGCTCTACGTTGCAAATGTTTCTGAAGATGACGTAAACGGCGGTTCCAATGCGGCAAAATATGTTGCAACATATGCACAAGAAAATGCCGGAAAAAGTGTCGCCGTTTGCGCAACACTCGAATCTGAGATTTCGGAACTAGACAAAGACGATCAGGCTGAAATGCTTGGATCGATGGGTATAAGAGAGCCAGCCGTTGGCCCACTCGCTCGGGCACTCAACACGCTGCTTGGTTTGAGCACTTTTTATACTGCAGGAGAAAAAGAAATACGCGCGTGGCCAATTCCAAAAGATGCACCCGCTCCCCAAGCCGCTGGTGTTATTCACAGTGATATCGAGCGAGGTTTCATCCGCGCAGAGTGCTACCATGTCGATGATTTATTCTCGCTTTCTTCAGAAAAAGCGATCAAAGAGGCTGGAAAACTTCGCAGCGAAGGCAAAAACTACACGATGCAAGATGGCGATGTTGTAAACTTCCTCTTTAATGTGTAATGAAAATTGAAAAAATACATCCTGAATACAACATTGACTCATTCACAAAGAATGATGCCACGGTGTTGTTTTTTAATTTTGTTCGAGCTTTAATCGGAAAAACTGAATCTAATCCGAAGGTTCTAGATTTTGGTGCTGGACGAGGATCGTTTCATTATTCAAAGTCATCATCCTATAGCGCTCAACTCCATAATTTACAAACAACTGGTGCTGAGGTTTGGGCGGCGGATGTTGATGAAATTGTTACGACACATCCATGCAGTGATCACCAAGTCGTTCTCAAGATTGGCGAACCATTACCATTTGATGACAATACGTTTGATGTCATCGTGAGTGACTTTGTTTTTGAACATCTGGATGCTCCGAAAGAAATTGCAAAAGAATTGTTGCGAATCACAAAACCTAATGGTTGGATTTGCGCACGTACCCCAAACAAGTGGGGATACGTTACGTTTGCATCTCGATTAATACCAAACTCATTGCATGCAAAACTTTTGAAGAAAATACAACCAGGCCGTCACGAATCGGACGTTTTTCCAACGGTATACAAATTAAATTCTCCAAATGACATTCGACAACATTTTCCTAGCTGCACAGTTCAATGGTTCTACCACAGCGGCGACCCTTCGTATCACTTTGGAAGCGGAATAATGTACAGAGCCCTGCTGCTCTTGCACCGCTTATTGCCCCCAAAATTCGCTACTTGCGCTTTCTTTTTCATACAAAAAGATGCATAAATAGCACGCTCGTATGTATACTACTTCGCAAGTGAGAAATAAAAAAATCTGTAGAAAACCAACAGCCGCCGCTGTCACTGTTGGCACATTTTGTTTTTTGCTATCCGCTTTTATTATCTTTGGAAGTTGCATTTTATTATTCCTTTATGCAAAACCATATGTAAACAAGACCGTTCTCATTATTCTTCTCTCTATTGGCTCTTTCCCAATCCTGTTTTTATTCTTCTGGCTCATGCTCTTTTTTATGGGCGCTATCGAAAAAATGTTTGGAGTCACTTTCCGAACAAAATCAGGTTTCCAAAACGATGAGCGATAAAAAAATTATCCTATTTTTGAAGATTGGGGCATTAGGGTCGATTGTTGCTTGGGCGATTTTTCTTAGTTCAAACGTTGGGTTTCCCAAAACCCCGCACCCAATTATTTTTTCCTTAGGGATGACCGCCTCATCCTTTGTCATTGCAATGATTCTTGTCAGCCCTTTCTTGTACACAAAAAAAGAACGGAAGATCGACAAACTACTTGGAGAAAGTTCTTCTGTTGACGAAGCAACAACCGATCTACTCATCGCCATTGATTATGAACTTGATCCTACAAGTTATCTCAAGCCGAAGTATGCCGTTACTATTTCGGAACAAATACTTCGCGCCGAAATTGAAAAAGCAAAAGAAGCCGGAGCAAGTAATGAAATGATTGCTGGTTATTTACAACGAGAACTTAAAAGTTGGCTTGAAGTATCCAATAAGGTTGAACTCGATTTTGAAACATTTACTCAGGTGATCAAAACAATATGAAAAAAATAAAAACACAAACAAAATGGCGCATCATTATCTGCGCCGTTGTTCTCTTTGGACTTCTCAGTGTCGTATTCCCAGTGGAACACACGAACCCACCGGTAACTGGTGAAATTGAAGCTCCTGAAAAAGTGATGGCAATTCTCAAGCGTTCTTGTTACGACTGCCATTCAAACGAAACTGTCTGGCCGTGGTACTCCTACGTTGCACCGATGTCTTGGCTCGTGAGCGATGATGCGCAAGTTGGTCGTGCACACATGAACTTCTCAGAGTGGTCAAGTTACAGTACCAAACAGCAAAACCATAAGCGTAAGGAGTGCGGAGAGGAAGTCGAAGAAGGCGAAATGCCACTTTGGTTTTATCTACCATTGCACCAAGAAGCAGAATTGTCCTCAGAAGACATAGAACTCATACTTAAATGGAGCAAGGGCGAACTGTTCTAGTTTTATGCAATGAACTCATCAATGCAACTTGACAACACTGCAACGGTCATATTTACCGTCACCGATGCAATGCAGCCTCGCTTCGATGGTAGTATTGTGCACCCGGTTTGTTCAACATGGGATCTTGCACACCAGTTTGAAATTGCTGCTCGGAAAGCGCTTGTTCCACACTTAGAAGCAAATGAAGAAGGCATCGGTGCACACCTCTCCATCGACCACTGCGCGCCTGCACCACTTGGCAGAGAAGTCGTAGTCACCGCAACCGTAACCAAAATCGATAAAACAACTGTCGTTTGCTCGATTGAGGGGAAATGTGGCGAGTCGGTCGTTGCCACTGGTGAACAAAAACAACGCATTTTCCCCATTGAAATCGTCGAACGCATCATCGCAAACGCAAGCGAATAATTCACGATACGATAGTCAAGATGGACGAACAACATTTACTACACGAGGTTGACGGCAACGTTGCAATCATTCGTATCAATAGACCAAAAGTGCTCAACGCTCTCAATTTACCATTGATGGCTGACCTTGCGAACCTCATGGAGCAATACGATGCCGATGACAACATACACGTCATCCTTCTATCGGGAAGTCAGCGCGCGTGGGCAGCCGGCGCTGATATTGGGGATATGGCAACTGCGTCCTCTGATGAAATGCGCAAGCGAGATCAGTTTGCGATTTGGGAGCAAATAAAAAAAATAACGAAACCAATTGTCGCAGCAGTCAGCGGGTTTGCCCTCGGTGGCGGGTGCGAACTCATGATGCACTGTGATATCATTATCGCTTCAGAAAACTCGCTCTTTGGACAACCAGAAATTAACCTCGGTATCATTCCGGGCGCCGGCGGAACACAACGATTCACTCGTGCTGTTGGAAAAGCAACTGCAATGGACGTCGTACTCAGTGGCCGTTTTCTTTCTGCAACGGAAGCACTTGACTTTGGCCTAATCAGCCGAATCGTGCCCAAAGAACACTGGTTTGAAAGCGCATTGCATGTTGCAAAACAAGTTGCAGCCAAAGGGCCCATTGCACTTCGTTCTGCAAAAGCATCCGTCCTCAACGCTGAAGAGCTCCCGCTCTCAGCGTCGCTCTCTGAAGAACGTGCGCTTTTTTATGCCCTTTTCGATACCAATGACCAAACGGAGGGCATGCTTGCCTTCGCCGAAAAACGAAAACCGAATTTCACTGGAACATAACCATGGCTACTGCAGCAGCATTTGAAACAATTGGCGTCACACTCGAAGATGGTGTTAGTACAATTACATTACAACGAACTGATGTATTAAATGCATTCGACAACGTCTTAACGACGGAACTTGCAAAAGCACTCAAAGATGCATCAAGGAATAAAGATGTTCGCGTTGTTGTCATCACAGGAAGCGGACGCGCATTTAGTTCTGGGCAAGACCTTGCTGACTTAAAAGAAAAATATGTTCCGGGACACGAGCCGCACCTTGGCGAAGATTTAAAGAAACGGTATGACCCAATTGTGACGCTCATTCACAAAATGGAGAAACCAGTTATCGCTTCTGTGAATGGCGTCGCGGCAGGTGCCGGCTGTTCACTTGCCCTTGCTTGTGACATGCGAATTGCAAGCGAACACGCTTCGTTCATTGAAGTCTTTGTAAATGTCGGGCTCATTCCAGACTCAGGAAGCACATGGACATTACCCCGACTTGTTGGTTTTGGAAGAGCGATGGAACTTTGTCTAACGGGCAGACCTGTAAAAGCGGAAGAAGCACTCGCCATTGGACTTGTCAACCAAGTTGTTTCCAGCGACGAACTCGAAGCAGCAACAGCGAAACTTGCGAAACGACTTGCGTCGCTTCCAGCCAAAGCGCTTTCTTTAACAAAGCGATTACTCAACCAAACCTTTGAAAACAATTTCAAAGAACAACTTGAGCAAGAAGCGTTCGCACAAGAAACTGCTGGTCGAACGCATGACCATTTTGAGGGTGTTGTCGCGTTTATAGAAAAGAGAAAGCCAAACTTCACGCACGAATGAATCCCTTGAGTGGTTCTTTGCGTATGATGGTATAGACAATGAGTACAAATGCACAAAATCCTATCGGTGTTATTGGCGCTGGAACCATGGGCGCAGGCATCGCGCAAGCCGCCGCCGGAGCGGGTTGGTCTGTAAATCTTTTTGATATCAATCAGTCTCTTGTTGACCAGGCAAAAGAAAACATCGCAAATAGATTTATTCGTCTTGTAGAGAAGGGCAGAATTTCTGTAGAAGAATCTGTTGGCTGCCAAGAACGAATAACAACAACGATTACGCTTGAGGACTTATCCGACTGCGATCTTATCGTAGAAGCAATCGTCGAAGACTTTGACATCAAAACAAAAGTACTTAAAGATGTTGGAAGCATTGCAACAAAAGCAATCCTTGCAACGAACACATCATCACTTTCCGTAAGTGAACTTGGTGCTGCTTCTGGTTTTGCAGACCGAGTTGTTGGGATGCACTTCTTTAACCCAGCACCAATTATGCCGCTTGTCGAAGTTGTCCGAGGCGAACTCTCTAGCGAGCCCGCAATCCAACGAGCAACATTGCTCGCGGAAGCGTGGGGCAAAACAGTTGTGCAAGTGTCCGACACTCCAGGATTTATTGTCAATCGTGTTGCAAGGCCGTACTACTTAGAGTCTTGGAGAATTGTTGAAGATGGCGTTGCAACAGTTGATACCGTTGACAACGCTATGCAATCTCTTGGTGAATTTAAAATGGGACCCTTCATGTTGACCGACCTTATTGGTCAAGATATTAATGTTGCCACAACTCGCAGTGTATGGAATCGACTTGGTAAACCAAGCCGACTAGCACCAAGTGTCAAACAAGAATCGCTTGTTGAACGTGGTAACCTTGGACGTAAATCTGGGTGTGGAGCATATGCACACGACGACAAAGACCATGTTGTTCCAGCAATTATTATGGAACCAGAAGAAGTTGAAATATCCGAATATCTTGCTTCTGCAATCAATGCGTTTTGTTTAGAGGCTAGTTGCAGTACTGGCTCGATGCTTGAAAAATACATTTTCGCAAGAGTACTAGGCGGCATAATCAATGAAGCAATGTGGGCGGTGACCGAGGAGGTTGCTTCACAAAAAGATATTGACACTGCTATGAAGTTGGGAACAAACTACCCACACGGACCACTTGAATGGGCGGGAAAAATTGGACTTAAAAAGGTGCAACAACTACTTGCAGCGCTAAATGAGACCGTCGCAGATAACCGATTTGCGTCTCCCCCTTTTGGCACTGTTTCAGTCAGTTAAACGGTACAATATGGGGCATGAATAAACGAGTAGCTATTGTTTCTGCTGTACGTACTCCCATTGGGCGCTACGGGGGAGGATTAAGTTCCATTCGACCAGATGACCTCGCAGCGATTGCCATAAAGGCTGCTGTCGAAAAATCTGGTATCGACCCTTCCGTCATCGACGATGTGTACATGGGCGCCGCAAATCAAGCGGGTGAAGACAATCGAAATGTTGCGCGAATGTCGGCGTTACTTGCAGGTCTTCCCGAAACCGTTCCGGGTTCAACTGTAAACCGACTCTGCGCTTCTGGTCTGGAAGCCATCAACGTTGCGGCTCGAATGATTGAAGGGAACTGCGGTGATGTAATGGTCGCCGGTGGTGTCGAATCAATGAGCCGTGCACCTTTTGTCATGGCAAAAGGGCAAACCGCTTTTGATCGCAGATTTGAAATGCACGACACAACAATTGGTTGGCGTTTCACAAATCCAAAACTTTCCAAACTCTACCACCCCTTTTCGATGGGAGAAACTGCTGAAAACGTTGCAAAAAAATGGAAAATCTCTCGAGAAGATCAAGACGCGTTTGCATGGAACAGTCAACAAAAATGGAAGTCCGCAAAAGATGCTGGCAAATGGGAGGATGAGATTATCTCAGTCGCTGTTCCACAACGCAAAGGTGATCCAATCATTATCGATACTGACGAACATCCGCGACCTGAAGTTGCACTTGAAAAACTTGCAACACTTCGTCCAGCGTTTTCAAAAGAAGAAGGCGCAACGGTCACGCCCGGCAATAGTAGCGGTGTGAACGATGGTGCAGCAGCAATGGTTCTTGTCGAAGAATCCCTTGCGAAGTCACTTGGATTACACATCATGGGGTACGTTGGCCCATGCGCGGCAAGTGGCGTTGATCCAGCAATTATGGGGACGGGACCGATACACGCAACTGAAATACTTCTCAAACGGACCGGTCTTTCTACACAAGATATTGATTTGTTTGAACTAAACGAAGCATTTGCCGCGCAGTCGCTTGCTTGCATACGAGAAATGGGCATTGATCCTGCAATCGTAAATGTAAATGGTGGCGCAATCGCCATGGGGCACCCACTTGGTTGTAGTGGAGCGCGAATTGCAGTTACATTACTCCATGAATTAAATAGACAGAACAAAAAGCGGGGAGTCGCTACACTTTGCGTAGGAGTTGGCCAAGGTTTGGCAACGCTTTTTGAAGGAGAGACTAAATGAGTGCAAGTGCAAACGTAGAAGTAAACATTAAAGATTGCGCAAATGCTGATCCAGAAAAACTTGCTGTATTTGAACAACATGTCGCAGAAGGCGGTCTTGTTGAGCCAAACGATTGGATGCCAGAAGCATACCGAACGCTCATGTTACGCATGGCTGAACATCACGCAAATAGTGAAATCGTTGGCGCATTACCTGAGGGTGAATGGATTACAAGAGCACCGAGTTTGCTTCGTAAACTTGCACTCACTGCAAAAGTGCAAGACGAAGTTGGGCACGGTCAAATGTTATACGAAGTCGCACAAGATTTAGGCAAGACTCGAAACGCTATGCTTCGTGATTTAATTACTGGCGTGACAAAATACCACAACTGTTTTAACTACCCCTGTCCTACTTGGGGAGATATCTGCATGATTGCTTGGCTCATTGACGGCGCCGCAATTTTAAATCAAGGTACGCTCGCGCACGGTTCGTTTGGTCCGTACATCAGAACGATGCGGCGCATCAACATGGAAGAAGCATTCCATTTTAAACACGGCGAAGATATGGTGCTCACCTTAATGAGTGGCACCGACAAACAGAAGCAATTAGCGCAAGATGCATTTGACCGGTGGTGGGATCCATCCCTTGCGTTCTTCGGACCAAATGATCGACCCGATGAACGAGAGCGACCGGCGATGAGGTGGCGCATGAAAACAGCAACGAATAATGAACTTCGTCAGAAGTTTGTCAATCGATTTGCACCAGCCGCAATGGCAACAGGCTTAGTCATTAACGTATGCAAAAAAGACGCAAGCGGCATGGTAATCTCCAAAGAACCTGACCCCCTTCTCAAACTCAACGAAGAAACGGGCAACTGGGACTTCACCCAACCAGATTGGGATGAATTCTTCCGAGTCATCCGCGGCGATGGTCCTTGCAATAAAGACCGACTAGCGCTTCGCCGTTTTTCATACGAACAAGGCGAATGGGTACGACGCGCAATCTTAGATGGTGCAACCACAGCACCCAGCGACCACTAAGTTCAACATGTTATCCAAAGCAAGATCAAATCTACCTAATGCAACTGGCGACCTATCAACAGACGAAGTTGCTGCTTTCCCAAACTGGACAGTGTTTACACAGAAAAAAGAAGGCGCTATCCATTTACATGCTGGATCTCTAGGTGCACCAAACGCAGACTTCGCCCAGATGTTTGCCCGAGAGCATTATGGACAAGACCAACCGTGCAGCAGTCTTTGGATAGGCCCACGCGAGATTTTTACTGCGAATGATGGCGTACAAGAAACATACGAAGTATTCGTGCAATGGGTAGCGGGCGGGCGGCACGAACACGTAGGCGTAGTTGAAGCGGAAAATGGCGCTGATGCAAAAACAAAATGCGTCGGCCAATTCATCGGAGACAAAGAATACCACACAATCTGGTCTGCGCCAAATTCTATACTCACAAAGATAGAAAGTGCCACGAATATGATTTGGCGAAAAACTACAGATCAAAATTATCGACTAGCAAAGGGGTACAGCCGAGTTGTCCGTCAAAAGTGGGATGCAATAAGAGCAGGCGCAGCAGTAGATAAATATCAGGAAGAAGATTTGAAGGACACTTTCTAATGCAAGAACTCGACCAACAATTCCATAATCCAATCGTGAACGTACTTCTATGTGTTGCAGATGACAAATTGTTTCTAGGCCACAAAAACAGCGATTGGACAGGCCTTGCACCAATCCTTGAAGCCGACATTGCTTTTTCTTCTCTTTCGCAAGATGACATTGCGCATGCAAGCGCGTTTTACGAACTGATTCAGACAATTACTGGCCAGAACCCTGACCAAATTGCATTTAGCCGAAATGCAAACGAGTATCTCTGTGCTGATATCGTGACAAAGGATGATTCGTTCAATTGGGCAAATGCAATTGCACGGCAATTCTATTGCAATGTGTACGAATACTATCGACTGCAACGGCTCAGCACTGCATCGTGGACTCCCCTTGCTAGTCTGGCAAAACGCATTTTCGCAGAACAAGTAATCCACGTAGACCACGTTACTTCTTGGATAAAACATCTTGGCAAAGGTTCAGGTGATTCCAACTCTCGGATGCAACAAGCACTTGATACATACGCTCCGTTCGCTTCGATGCTTTTTGAAGCACCCGAAGGAATTGAAACTTTATTTGAAGGCAAAATTATTTCCGATGATGGTTGTATGTTTACAGAGTGGAAAGAACACGTGGATCAAGTTACAAACGAGGCTGGGTTAAAAGCCACTGTTGCACCAGTTTCTGGCGTAGGCGGTCGGCGGGGTAGCCATGGCGCTGAGTTCAAAGAATCACTTTGCGAACTGCAGGAAGTTTTTTCTACCGACCCCTTGGCTGCTTGGTGATTCGTCGTGGTTGCTAACACAGAAATTCTTGACGTTTTAAAAACGATTCCCGATCCTGAGATGCCTATCAGCATCACGGATCTCGGACTAATCGAGAACATTGAATTGCATGAAACTTCCGTTCGCATTACATTACTCCCGACGTTTATTGGCTGCTTTGCACTTCCTGCGATTGCAGACGAAATAAAACAAAAAGTAATACTACTCGATGGTGTTGATTGTGTAGAAGTTGACTTTATACACGAACCCCCTTGGACTACTGACAGAATCTCTGATGAAGGTCGCACCTCACTTGCGGAGCATGGCATTTCGGTACCCGATGGAACATCGCCCTGTTGCAGCAGCAAGAGTGAGCCAGTTGAACTACGTACCTCTGCAATCTCCTGCCCATGGTGCAATTCGCGTGAAACTACGCTTACAAGCCCGTTCGGTCCAACACGTTGTAAATCCATTCACTTTTGCAATGCGTGTAGGCAGCCATTTGAAAGAATGAAGAAGATTTAACGTTGCTCCTGCTATAATGCCGTCTTCATGAGCGTTCCAAACAGTGACAAAAAAACCACTTCAAGTGAAGAGGTTGTATCGCCAAATACACCTTCAGTGATGGATACAACGCCGATTGATCTTGGACACATTGAAGTGCTCCAAATTCTCAACGAACACGGTGAAGTTGACAAAGGCCTTGAACCAGATTTTAGCGATGAGCGTCTCCTTGAAATCTACCGAGCAATGGTTTTGGCAAGAGCGTTTGATACTCGAATGATGACGATGCAACGCCAAGGAAAGATGGGGACATTCGCGCCAAACATAGGGCAAGAAGCCTGCATCATTGGTCAAGTAGCCTCACTTACCAAAGAAGATTGGTTCGCGCCATCGTACCGATCTTTTGGCGCCCAAATAATGCGCGGTTGGTCGATGGAACATCTCATGCGACTGTGGGCTGGATTTCACGATGGTTTCCCACCACCCGAAGGTGTAAACGATTTACCTTTTTCCATAGTAATCGGTTCGCACGTACTGCCTGCTGTTGGTATTGGCATGGGAATGCAATATAAAAAGAAAAATGATTGTGTCGTTGTTAATTATGGCGACGGTGCAAGTTCCCAAGGCGCTGTCAGCGAAGCGTTAAATTTTGCCGCAGTCTACAAAGCACCTGTTGTCTTTATCTGCGAGAACAACGGCTGGGCAATTTCGACTCCGACATCAAAACAAACCGCCAATGAAATTCTCGCAGCTCACGGCGCTGCGCATGGCATGCCTTGCATCCGAGTCGACGGCAACGACATTCTTGCCATGATGTGTGCAACAAAAGAAGCAACGGAACGCGCAAGAAATGGTGCGGGACCAACACTCATCGAAGCTGTCACATTTCGAATGAGTTTGCACACAACAGCAGACGACCCTACGGTGTATCGAAACGAAGACGAAGTCAAGATGTGGGAATCACGCTGTCCAATTTTACGTTTCGCAACGTACCTTACGAAAAAAGGCTTACTCGATTCAGGTGCAATAGAAGAAACGCTTGCTGCTTGTGAAGAAGATGCAATCAAAGCACGTGATGCTTTTTACGCAATGCCACCTGCTAAGCCAGAAGAAATTTTTGATCACCTGTACGAAAGTATGCCAAAAGAACTCCAAGCACAGCGCGAAGAATATTTGCGAAGATTACGCCAAAAAGGGGTTGAATAAATGAGCAAGTTGACAATGGTTGAAGCCGTCAATCTTGCGTTATCGCAAGAGATGGAGCGTGATGAAAGCGTTTGCATGTTGGGCGAAGACATTGGCGTCAACGGCGGTGTTTTCCGAGCAACAAAGGATTTGCAAAAACACCACGGAGAAGAGCGCGTTATGGATACGCCCCTTGCCGAGTGCGGTATCGTAGGTGTTGCAGTTGGCATGGCAATGTATGGTGTCCGCCCTGTTGTTGAAATTCAATTCTCGGGATTTACTATGCAGGCGTTTGACCAGATAGAACAAAATATGGCAAGACTTCGCAACCGAACGCGTGGAAAATATACCGTACCGATGGTTTTGCGAACCCCATACGGTGGTGGCATTCGTGCTGTTGAACATCACAGTGAGTCGCGCGAAGCATACTGGGCACATACGCCCGGAGTAAAAGTTGTTATTCCATCGGGGCCTCGTAACGCTCGAGCGCTTCTTGCAGCTTCTATTCGTGAAGACAATCCAATTATCTTTTACGAACCCAAAGCGGTTTACCGAGCATTCCGAGAAGAAGTGCCTGATGAACCCGAACTTATGGAAATCGGTAAAGCAGAAATTGTTCGTGAGGGTAAAGATATTACGCTCATTTCTTATGGCGCAATGATGCGCCCTTGCAAAGAAGCTGTATCTGATCTTGTAGATGACTATGGCATAGATGTTGAACTCATTGACTTATTAACGATTTCACCCATGGACACAGAAACGCTTGCTAAGTCAGTGCAAAAAACTGGTCGCTGCGTCATCGTCAATGAGGGACAGCGAACTTGCGGCGTTGCCTCTGAAATCATAGCGCGGCTCAACGAAGTTGCATTCGAATATTTAGAAGCACCCATCAAGCGAATCACTGGCTTTGATATTCCATTCCCCTACTTCCAAGTTGAAGAGCACTTCCTTCCAGAAAGCGAAGAAATTGTGCTCGCAATCAAAGAAACACTTGATTGGCAATGATAGAATTCAAACTTCCAGACTTAGGTGAAGGTGTACATGAGGGTCAAATTCTTGCTGTACATGTAAAAGAAGGGCAGTCCATAGCAGAAGACGCACCTCTCCTTGAAGTTGAAACCGATAAAGCTGCCGTTGAAATCCCCTCGCCATGCACTGGCACAATTAGGGCCGTACACGTCAAAGTAAAACAACTCGTGCACGTCGGCGATGTAATGATTACGTTTAACACAGAGACTAACTTGGAAGAGCAGCCGAAGTCCACTTTTAAAGTTCGGTCATCGCCTTCTGTTCGTAAATTTGCGAGGTCATTAGGTATCGACATTTCAATACTCACTGGCTCAGGAGCGGGCGGAAGAATTACTCGCCAAGATGTTGAAAATGCACATGCAGTCCCTACTGTTGAGCCAACCGAAGAACCAATTATTGTTGAAGCAACTCCAATTGCAACAACTCGAATTGTAACACCACAGCCAACCCTCAAACTTGAAACTGAAATCGAAGGCGTGCAAGAACAAACAGAATTTGGCTTAGTCGTTCGGCAACCTATGTCGCAGGCACGCAAAGCAATTTCAAAAGCAATGTGCCATGCTTGGGAGACTATTCCACATGTTACCGATTGCAACGATGCGGACATTACAGACATTGACAAGATGCGTCGTGCATTTAAAGATCCAGATCAGCCAAACTTAAAACTAACCTTGCTGCCCTTTGTACTCAAAGCAATATGCCGTTCGCTGCAAAAGTATCCAATCTTAAACGCAACAATCTGCGAAGAGTCTGGCGACGTATTATTCCGCCAATATATCAATATCGCCATTGGCATTGATTCTGAACGAGGGTTAATTGCTCCTGTGATTCGAAATGCAGATCAAATGAGCGTCGGTGAAATTTCAATACACCTCGAACAAATTACTACAAACGCTCGAAGTGCAAGTTTCACTCTCGCAGATACAAAAGGTGCTACCTATACCATCTCAAATGCAGGCGCTGTAGGTCGCACAAGATACTCAACGCCAATAATTCAGAAAGACACGGTTGCTTGCCTTGCCGTTGGACGCGCACGACTGATGCCATGGGTTGTCGAGAATGAAATTGTTCCACGTTTAATTCTTCCCCTTAGCCATTCCATAGACCACCGCCTTATAGATGGCGGTCGTGAAATTCCATTCATCGAACATCTTATTAACGACCTTGAACATCCAATGCGGTTTGCGGTATAACGATGGTCGTCGGTCAATTTAGCCAAGATGTAGACATTCTCGTGATTGGCGGAGGCCCCGCTGGGTATACCGCTGCATTTCGCGCCGCTGAATTAGGTAAAACCGTAGCGATTGTCGACCCGAGCGATACGCTAGGCGGTGCATGTTTACACCATGCGTGCATACCCTCAAAATCATCTCTGCTTGGCGCAGATGCATCTAGTGCTGTCGATACCTTATGCAAGGGGCTTGAGCAAAAATGCAAATCTCTTGACGTTGAACGATTATACGGCGTCGCGCATTTTGAAAATAAAAAGACAGCCCAAGTTACCGGCGAAGTTGTTTCTGTTGTGAAATTCAAGAAAGCAATCATTGCAAGTGGTTCTAAAACAAGAACTAACGCTGCCTTCCCAAATGCAATCCAAGTTGAAAATGTATATACCGACGCGCTTGAACATAAGAATGTTCTCATAGTCGGGAATACGCCAAGTGCCGTTGAAGCAGCAACTTTTTTACAAGCAAACAAAAACACTGTAACCATTTGGGCCGAGGGTGAACTCCTGCCAACTTTTCAAAAGCAACTCGTAAAGGGAATACAAAGACAATTTACAGTCTGCATAGAAGCACCTTCCCCTGAAGATTTTGATTTCGTCATCCTTGCAAGTCACCGACTTCCAGAAACAGGTTCCCTCCAATTGGAAAACGCAAACGTTGATGTTTCTTATGGTTTCATCACGACTAACGACAGTTGCGCAACAAGCAATCCAAAAATATACGCCGTTGGCGAATGCGCAGGATGTGCGCACAGCGCAGCGCTCGCAATTGCACAAGGCCACGTTGCCAGCGAGTCGGCGTGTGGACTTGATTCTCATGTCGATTCATTCTTTGTCCCTCAAGTTGTATGGACAAACCCTGAAATCGCACAAGTGGGCGCATTTGACGATGAAATCGTTACTGTTCGCTGGGGAAATAGCGGTCTCGCAGTTGCCCTTGGCCAACAAAATGGTATCACTATGCTTGGGTACGAAAAAGGTTCTCAAGCAATTACGGGCGTTGGCATTGTTGGCTCTGGCGCGACCGAGATGATTGCCACGGGTGTTCTAGCACTTGAAATGGGCGCGACGTTGTACGACCTTTCCTCAACAATCCATCCCCACCCAACCCGAAGTGAATTGCTCGCATCGTGCGCTCGACAGGCGCTGTCGGGTCATTAGTTACGTTTTATATTTCGCCTTGTGATCCGTAGACGGAACGCGTTTACGGCCTGGCTCGATTTCTGAAAGTGGTTCGCATTCGTGACCTGTCGCAGCGTGGCGCTCTGCAAGATGTTGGTAAATTTTTGTGCCCTCACTCTTCCACTCGATTTCAGTTTCCGAAAGTTCTTTCATGATTTTAGCCGGACACCCTGCAACAACTACATTGTCTGGGACCTGCATCCCCGCTTTAACAAACGCCATCGCTGCAACAAAACTATTTTCACCAATCACTGCACCATCCATCACCACAGCATTCATGCCGACCATAGCATTTTTCTTGATAGTGCATCCATGCAATACAGCACCGTGACCAATGTGCCCGTCTTCTTCGATAATCGTGTCATCTCCAGGAAAAGTATGGACAACGCATGTGTCTTGCAGGTTGCTGCCTTCTTTCATAATCAATCGACCAATATCACCGCGCATCACCGCGCAAGGTCCAACGAGGCAACGTGGGCCGATGATAACATCGCCAATTAGTACAGCAGTTGGATGTACAAAAGCGGTTGGGTCTACGACTGGTGTAATTCCCTCATATTCATAGCAAGGCATTGTTACACCTCCGCTTTCTTTGATTTTGGCTTTGATTCTGATGGTGGTTCTGGCTGTGGCACGAAGGTGCGACATTGCACTACGTTGAATCTACCTACAACAAATGCTGCATCAGATAACGTTGCATTGCCCGATGGATTTGCGCCACTCACATGAAAATCGCTAAACGCAGCGGATTGATTAACCCAGATATTGCCAATAAGATTGCAAGAAACTGGGACACCTGCGAGTGACATTGCATCGATTGCTTTTTCGATAATCTCGTCGTTCGTCGAATACAATCCGCAACTAATTGCGCCGTGCTCCGTTGCAATTGAAGATGCAAGTTCAATTGATTGATCGGTTGAGTCGGTGGCAATGACATAGACAAGTGGACCAAACATTTCTTGCGCAAAGACATCGCGTTGCGAAGCATCAAGTTTGACAATTTTTAGCGAACGCGTCCTCGCTTCTCCAAACATTGCATGCTCTATGGAAACACCTTCTCGTATTACGTCTCCGTCTGCACAATCGATTCGGTCGGCAGTCGCTTGGTTTTGAATGGCTCCGAGCACTTCGTTTGCACGCCCTTGATCACTAAGCATCCAATCAACACCCTTAACAATGGCGTTTGCTACATCGTCGAACGATAGAAGACCGTCCTCTGTTTCAATGCCGCCGCGAGGAATAAAAATGTTTTGTGGGGTTGTGCACATTTGACCAGAGTACAAGCACAAACTAAATGCAAGGTTTCCCGACACTGCTTTCATTTGCGCAACGCTGTCGATGATGACGCTGTTTACGCCTGCTTTTTCTGTATAGACCATTGCGTTGCCAGCATTTGCTTCAACCCAATTGCCAAATACGCTTCCACCCGTGTAATCAATAATGTTGATGGCATCATTTTCAACAAGTTCCGCCGTTATGGGTTGCTCGGTGGTATCCGCGGCAAGTGTCACGAGATTCGTATCAAATCCTGCTTCTGCAAGAACAGTTTGGCAAATGTCAACCGTGATTGCAAGTGGAAGAATTGCACCTGGGTGTGGTTTTACGATTACGGCGTTACCGGTCACCAAACTTGCAAAAAGTCCGGGGTACGTATTCCATGTTGGGAACGTCGAACAGCCAATGACAAGCCCGATTCCACGTGGGATTATTTTAAACTCTTTTTCAAGTGTAACAAAATCATCACGTCCAACCTGCTTGCACCATGTTGTGTTTGCTGGGCAATCTTTCATTGCCTTGTAGGCATACGCTATCGCTTCAAGTCCGCGATCTTGGGCATGTGGGCCGCCCGCTTGAAATGCCATCATGAAACCTTGGCCCGTTGTGTGCATGACAGCGAACGCCATTTCAAAACTTCGCTTGTTAAGCCGATCTAGAATTTCCATTGCACAACCAACTCGAGTTTCAATGGAAGCATTGCGCCATGCTGGGCAAGCCTTGGTAATCTCCTGCAGCAACTCTATACAATTTGCTTTTGGGTACTGTGTATTAATGGGCAGCCCGTATGGTGAAATTTCACCACCAAGAGTACCCTCGCATCCACCTTGTTTGAGTGTAAAGTCACTTCCGATGTATCCTTTGAATGCTACCTGTCCATCCTTTTTGGCTGTTTCGCCATATATCTTCCCGCTTGGCACTTCTGGGTATGCCGAGAAAAAGCCACGATTTTGAATCGCCTCAAGGGCTTGCTGGAGCTTTTGTTCGTGTTCTGTATAAAAATTCGTGTGCATGCCAACTATTGTACCCTAAGGGGTCTAACCCCAAGGGAGGTCTAGCCGCATGGGTTTGGCTACCTTTGTTAGCGCCAATGGGAAAAAATCGTTTTACGCGCAAGGATCCCAGTTGCCACAACTTCCAGTAAATCCGTCACCTCAACGATGCCACCGTTATTGCTTGCCCCCCATTGTTCAAATACGGTAAGTAAATCATTCACGTTCAGTGTATTGTCGCGGTGACGTTAGTTTCTCAGAACACCTAATTAGCTGAGAAAACGAGTAGAACTAATGCAATAATCATTTGCAAAATGTAATTCACACTTGCAAGATAGCGTATGATTCCACTATGCAACGAACTCGAAAAGATCTAGCTAATTTACAGCCGCACTACAAAGGTTTGATTAATGAGGTCATCGACCTAACAGACCACAGCAGAAACTTGCTTTTTAATTGTACGCTTGAGGAAGCAACCGCGATAGTTGCCTCTGGTAACCCAGAAAGTATTGCAACGATTGAAGGGCACTTCGCAATCATGGCAAGACATGGCCACATTATCCGTATGGCACGAACTTTACAATTGCCGATGCGGTATTTCATCGTGAAAAAAGTTGCGGGACCCGCCTTACTCATCGCAGAAAGAATAGATCAAATTCGAGAATGGCTAGAGTCCCAAGGTTTCGGCGACCAATTTCACCCATCCTACACACGCATGGTTCCCGCACACCACCTTACTGAAATTGCTCTTGTTGGCTGCCCCGACCCGAACCCCGTATGCACGCGATTCTTTAATCCACCCGCCTCCGGAAATGGTCAACGCGACGATTATTCAGAGAGATACATCGCGGAACTTTCCAGTGGTGTTTCAAAATGGCTCGACCAAATAGAAGAACACGAACCCATCGGTGTGTTGTTTTCTGGAGGTATCGATTCGGGTGCTGTTTTCCTTGCAACACACCACGCAATGAAAACTCGAGGCATGAATCTTGCGCGATTAAAAGCATTCACGCTCACAGTCGACGGCGGTGGCAAAGATGCAACACAAGCACACGATTTCTTGTCACAACTCGACCTTGAAATCTTCCATGAAGTTATCAACGCCCCTGTAAGTTGGATTGATTTGGAAGTAGCCGTTCAAACAATCGAAGACTACAAACCTCTGGACATCCAAGCAGGCGCAATGACCCTCGCGCTTTGCCGTGGCATCAGGGAGCAGTACCCAGACTTTACCTATCTCATTGATGGCGATGGCGGCGATGAAAACATGAAGGATTACCCCATCGAAGAAAATCCCGAACTCACAATCAAAAGTGTGTTGAGTAATCAAATGCTTTATCAAGAAGGCTGGGGTGTTGACGCAATCAAACACTCGCTCACGTTTAGTGGCGGTCTTAGCAGAGCATGCACTCGGGGCTATGCGCCGATGAAAAAATATGGTTTCAAGGGGTTTAGCCCTTTCATGCTTCCTAATGTCATCGAAGTTGCAGAGGGCATACCTTTCATCGAACTCACCGACTGGGATCACGAAAAACTGTATGCGCTCAAAGGTACAGTTGTCTCGGAAGGCATTGAAAAAGTAACTGGTATGCACATGCCCATTTTTGAAAAACGCAGATTCCAAGATGGCGCTGCAACAGAACGAGCGTTTGGCAACTCACCCATGCCCTATCGCAAGGCATTTCATGGCGCGTTTGACTGTTAAAAATACACTCGATGAGCAAAAAGCATACGGCGTTTTCTCTGAGCCAGAACTAACACGCTCGGGTGTTGTCGAAGACCACAATATTATTCTTACAACAAACAAAGAGTGCCCATTCAAGTGCACCATGTGTGACCTGTGGCAGAACACGCTTGACTATCGAGTTGAAAAAGGTGCAATTACCAAACAAGTCAGAGATGCCTTGGATCAACTTCCGGCGGCGAAGCATATAAAGATTTACAACGCGGGAAATTTCTTTGACAGGCAATCTATCCCAAAACAAGATACCTTTGATATTGCAAATATGATTAGTCATTATGAAACCCTCATAGTCGAATCGCATCCAAAATTTGTTAGCACACCTTGCTTTGAATTTGCGCAATATCTTGAACCTCAACTTGAAGTTGCAATGGGTTTGGAAACTGTGAACGAAGAAGCTTTACGACAACTTGAAAAAAATATGACGTTGGATGATTTCAAGCAAGCAACTGAATCCTTACTTGCACACGATATTTATGTTCGCGCGTTTATTCTGTTGCAAACGCCATGGCAATCGGAAGAAGAAGGCATTCACTGGGCAAAAGAATCGATCGATTTTGCGCAATCTATTGGCGTGGAGTGTTTGACAATAATTCCGCTTCGCCCTAACCCCCGAATTGAACTACCTGATTTTACGCCTTCGTCAAAGGAAGCACTCGAAGAAGTTGTTGCGTATGGGCAAACAAAAAAGAAGGGTCGTGTTTTTGGAGATACGTGGGATGCAGCATGATCTAGCAATCATTGGATCGGGTTTCGGGGGTTCAATCGCTGCACTCATTGCAAAGCAAATGGGAATGAAACCTGTGCTTATCGAAAAAGGCTCGCACCCCCGCTTTGCCATAGGTGAATCCTCCACGCCCCAAGCCAGCATCTCGCTTGCAAATATTGCTGACACCTATAACTTGCCTCGATTAGAGCCACTTACTCGGTATGGGTTGTGGAAGGAAACATATCCAGAACTGAACTGTGGACCAAAGCGCGGTTTTACATACATTCATCATC
Source organism: Phycisphaerales bacterium (assembly GCA_014238785.1). Lineage (GTDB taxonomy): Bacteria > Planctomycetota > Phycisphaerae > Phycisphaerales > SM1A02. The sequence continues at coordinate 40,694 of JABAAL010000021.1, forward strand.
CAAACATAGAACATGAATTGTTGGTTGCGGCAAGCCCTGATGGGTACGACTGCGATAGCCAGTGGTACCGCGCTGATACAGATGCGTTTTTAGTAGATGAAGTAAAACAAGCAGGCATTGATTACTTTGACAATGTAGATGTAAAACTTGAAGAACGAGAAGGTTGGCATTTATCCTCAGAAAATTTTTCCTGCTCAGCTAATTTTTTGATTGATGCAACGGGCGGGGCAAACCCGCTTGGCATTCCACAAGACATCTCAATGCTGCAAACAAACTCGCGAGTTATATATTCTCATTTTGAAGGTGTTACGCCTTGGGGGGAGTTGCATGGCAAACCGCAACACCCTTACCCCTGTCACGATGCGGCGCTGCATCATGTTTTTTCAGGGGGTTGGATGTACGTGTTGCATTTTGATAATGGAATAACGAGTGCCGGTTTTGTGCTTGATTGTAATGCGCGGCCAAACGACACATGGGAAACGTTGATGGATGAACTGCCATATATCAATGAGCAGTTCAAGAACGCCAAATCGACCATGCCTCTTGTGACAACTTCGCGAGTGCAACGCCGTTCAACAGAGATAGCAGGAGATAACTGGGCGATGCTCCCAAGCGCAGCTGCGTTTCTGGATCCACTTCATAGTGCTGGAAATGCACACACACTTTCTGGCATTGAGAGGTTGATGCCGATTTTGTCAGAACCTCCTAAGCAGCGCGCAAATTTACTTCGTCAATACGAGCGAACTACATTTCATGAACTTGAGTTGCTCGACAAACTGATTCATGGCTGTTACAAATGCTTTGAAGATTTCGATTTATTCTCGCAATTTGCAATGCTGTATTTTTCTGGTGCTGATTTTACCGAGAGGCAAAGAAGGGCTGGGAAAAACACGAGTTTCCTAAATAGCGGCGATACAGCCTTTTGTGAAATGGTGGAAGGTCTTTACGCCCGAGTGATAGATCCAACGATTCTGGCTAATACTATTGGAATGGGGATTCGTGGCGCAATTGAACCGTGGAATTTGGTCGGATTATGTGACCCCACAAAGCAAAACATGTACGATTACGCATGATGAAACTTATTCTCTGTTTACTGTGCGCCATAGCGCTTCTTCATTGCACCGGAACCGATGCCGAAACTAAAAAACAAGACGCCCAATCCCTTCGCAATAGGAATTTAGCGCTTGCATATATAGATAGTGGAATGATGAAAGAAGCAAGTGAAAAACTTGCAAATCTTGAATCGCTTTTACCTAAGGAAGCATTTGTGTATGCAAACCAGGGACTTGTTGCACTTCGTCAAAACAAATTAGAAGAAGCAAAAATACTTCTTAAAAAAGCAGATCGTCTTGCACCTAACACGCCAGAGGTTGCGCTTCTTCGAGGTGAAGTTGCAATGCTCGTTGGTGAATTTGAAGCATCAATTCAAATACTAGAGACGGCTGTGCTTGCTAACCCAAAAAATATCCGCCTTCGCTGGGCGCGCAAAGACTCTATCAAACATCTTGAAGTCATAGTCGATGCATTGCCGCTCAATATTACAGCTCGACTCGCTCTTATCAAGGAACAATTAAAACTCGAACAGTTCGATGGTGCACGCAACAATCTTCTAACGCTGCAAGAGCAAGGCATGTTGCAAGACGAACAAGCAATGGGTTTGTTCAGTGGTGCACTCAAGCAAATTGATGATGAGAAAGCGCGTGTTGCTCGAGCGCAAGTGATTGGGTTGGACAACGTGTTAAAACCAACTCGAGCTTGGCAACACTCACAACTAGAAGTTGCTGGCCCTCCGGGAACTGTTGGGCATCCGCTGCGGAAGTTTGTAAACACTATTGTTCCAGAATGGAACCAACCCAAAGCAAAGCCCGTTACATTTTCAAAAGTACAAGATTCTGTTCTCCCTGCGGGCAAGAAACGAATTCTTCTTGTTGAATCACCAACCCAATCAGAACTTGTGACGATGAGCGATCTGCACACACTTCTTTCTGTGCCAATAGATTGGAACAACGATCGTAAACTCGACGTTATTGGCGGCACAGCAAAGGGGCGAGTATATGTTTATGGCGGTGAAACCCTGCTTGAAGAAAACGGAACAGCAATCAAGACACTAATGCCTTGGGATGCTGATCAAGATGGTGATTTGGACTTACTCGTTACTCGAGATAAAACATTTTTGTTGCAAAACAATGGAGATGAAACGGTCACTGTTCGAAAATTGGATTCGCCACCGTTGCGTAGCACCCATATCATCGACATCGATGAAGATGGCGCAGTCGATGTTGTGGGGATTGGCGAAGATGGCAACCTTGTTCTGTTAAAAAACGAACGCTCGGGAAACATCCACGCAGTTACGGACATTATGCCCACAACTGTCTTGTATGACCTTGAAGTCGGCGACTTCAATAACGATGGCTGGATGGATATCGCGTATCTTGAAAATGGCGAGGCGGTTATAGGGGAAAATAACCACGAGAATCATTTTAGTCCGCAGAGAATTGGTGGGTTTGGTATCTCGATAGATGTAGCAGATATTGACAACGATACGAATCTCGACATTATTGTTGGTGGTGAGACATTCAAAATCCTTCTTGCAAGTGGAGAAACTGTAACGGTCCCAGCCATCGGTGAATTGCAAATAGTTGATGCGGATCTGGACGGTGATCTTGATTTCATAACAAACGGCACAGAGTATGCAATCTGGCATCAAGACGGGGCGCCTAAGGAAAACGAGTTTCAAAAGATTATTCTTGAAGCGATTCTCGAAGGAGGACAACGGAATAACTCGCTTGCTGTCGGCGGTTTCGTCGAGGTCAATTCCGGCGGGACATATCAAAAGCACCTCATTACTGGTCCAATGACACATATAGGTCTTGGTGGTAAGTCCGCCGATGCAATTCGTGTCGTCTGGCCAAACGGTGTCCCACAAGAAACTATTGAACCAGAACCAAATCAAGTCTTTACCGAAGTGCAAATTTTGAAAGGATCCTGTCCGTTTCTTGCAACGAGTAACAGCGATGGTTCGTGGGAGTTTGTAACAGATTTACTTTGGCGAAGTCCACTTGGTTTAAAAATCAATTCGCAAACCGTTCCGCCAATTGCAGCAACGCAGGACTGGGTCAAAGTGCGAAGTGATCAACTTCACTCTCGGGATGGTATCTATGAATTAGCAATTACTGCCCAACTTTGGGAAACGCATTTCATTGATGAAATCAAAATGATTGCCATTGATCATCCGATTGGTACCGAGATATTTGTCGACGAACGATTCGTTGCTCCTGTACCCCCTGCCTATCAACTCTACACATACGACCGCATTCAAACTCCTGTCGGCGCAACCGACCAAAATGGCCGTGACGTACTTGATTTTATTAATATCCGAGATGGTAATCGTCTTGGTGGATTCAAGAAAGGACCTTACCAAGGGCTTGCTGAAGATCACCATGTAGAAATCATCTTGGGTGAAATAGATGATACCAAAGGGGTTGACATCATCGCACAAGGTTGGGTTCGTCCAACCGATACGAGCGTTAACGTCGCGTCGTCCCAAGGCAATACGCCTGCTCCAAAAGCAATCGAAATTTCTGTTCCAGATGGCAGCGGTGGTTGGAAAATAGTAATTCCAAATGCTGGGTTCCCTGCTGGAAAACGAAAGACAATTATTCTTGAGATTCCACCAAAAAGTTTCGTAGATGGTGATACTCGTATTCGCATTACCACGAACTTAGAAATTTATTGGGACCGACTCGCATTTGCAACGAAATCAAAAACGGCGACACAAACAATTCCTATTGATTTACAAAGCGCAGATCTTGGGTATATGGGATTCCCGTTTATGTCTAGAACTGATGTTGATGCACCGAACATTCCTGACTACAACGATATTCGATTTGGAAATGCTTGGCGAGATTTAGAGGGGTATTACACTCGGTACGGAGCTGTCGAAGAATTGATTACTGGCATCAAGCCCGATGATCGGTATGTCATTATGAATGCGGGCGATGCGATGTACTTGCAGTTTGAAGAACCAAACCAACAAGTTGCTGACGGGTTTATTCGCGATTTCATTTTCTTCTGCGATGGCTGGGTAAAAGATGGCGATTGGAACACCGTTGACTCGAGAACGGTTGGCCCATTACCATTTCATACGATGCCTGGTTACCCCTACCCAGCAGAAGGGCGCCCTGAATCACTCCTGCCTTCACATTCTGATTGGCAAAACTTTCATACTCGCTACATCACCCCCACACCCTTTCGTGATGCACTAAAATAATGCATCCTAGGAGCTTTGTATGAAAATTTCAGTTATTGACCCAATTACAGCCGCATGGAACCACATGGTTCGAATTCTATTCAAACCGTTCGCTTTTAAAAAATGGCTTGCACTAGGGTTCTGTGCATTCCTCGCCCAGTGTGGAGAACAAGGAGGAATCCACTCTAACAGTTTTTCAAATCAAAGTACTGGAAACAGTTTTGAAGAAGGCAAGGTATGGATTGATGCCAACTTTGGACTCTTTCTTGCCATTCTACTAACTGGCGTCGGTATTATCATTCTGGTGAGCCTTTTGATTACGTGGCTTTCAAGCCGCGGGAAATTTATGCTATTAGATGATATCGTAAAAAATCGGGATGCAATAAAAGAACCTTGGAATGAATATAAAACCGAAGGGAACAGTTTGTTTTTGTTTTCAGTCGTAACCGGCCTTGCACTTTTCTTTGGGCTAGCGCTCATCGGAGGACTTGCTACGTTAATTGCCCTTCCAGATATTCAAAATGAAACCTTTAGTACATCTGCCATTACCGCCATTGTTGTTGGCGGGCCCCTTCTCTTTCTTTACATCCTTGCATGTATTGCCTTCTCGTTCATTGTAAAAGTTTTGATGGTTCCAGCGATGTATTTAAAACGGGTTCGTGCCATCCAAGGGTGGAAAATTGCTTGGAGCCAATTATTCAAAGGACATGTAGGATCCTCTATCTTGCTCCTACTCATGATGTTTCTTCTGGCAATAGGGAGCAGCACGGTTGCCATGTTTACCATTTGCGCAACGTGCTGTATTGCAGCCTTGCCGTATGTAAGTTCGGTTGTCCTATTGCCGATTACGGTCTTCTTCGTTTGTTACGCACTTTGTTATATCCAGCAATTTGGAGATGAATGGACATTCTTCAAGAGTATGTGCCGTTACTGCAACTACGATCTAGAGGGACTTGACGAAGGAAGTATATGCCCCGAGTGTGGGAAGTAAGGATCACTTCTTCTGAAAAACGCGCACCCAGTCGACCAACATATGGTCTGGAAATTCTTCTTCGTTGATTCTCGTTGCTTCTCCAACTGAGGTGAGTAATGACAAAATAATGTATTCGTCGTGTTTTGATACGGCTTTTGCAGTTCGCCACGTTTCCGTTCCATTGATGTAGAAGATATATTCTTCAGGTGTCCAAAGCATTGAATACACATGAAACTCTGTGTCTACTGTCTCGATTACAGGGTTTGTTTTTAAGTTACCCGATCCTATAGATTTTTTATCTTTCGAGCCATACTTATTCCAATGCAGATTTTGACTTAGTGCACCCTTCCGTCCAAAGTATTCAATAATGTCAATTTCCGTA
>JABAAL010000012.1 GCA_014238785.1 Phycisphaerales bacterium
CATCAATAGCTCCAAGTTCAGTTGCATCACTCTTGGCAAGTACTTCAAGAGCTTCGATTGGTGTTTTAGAAGCGTGAGCAGCCCAATTTCCATCTGTTCCAAAGGGAAAAACGTTTGTTGTACTTGCTGGAGCATCAAACACGAATGTATCAATTTTCTCAAAAATACGCTCAACTTGATCCGTACCACCCAAGGATATGCAAACAGCGGCTTCATTGAGCAAGCGTAATGTTATGACGTAGACGGGGAGATTGTCACTCCTATGTAACGAGGAAAAGAGTAATTGCCATGTATCAATTTGTTGTCTATCGCTCATAACAGAGAGAAATGAAGCGTTGCTGATCTGTTGCACAGTTTTCTCAATAACCCACCCTGTAGAGAGAGCGCGTGTAATTTCCTGTCTTTGAATTTCTGTTGTATCTAAGCCAATAATATAATCAGTACTAAACCAAGGAGCAATCCCAGAGGCATAGATGATGTTTCCAAGAACAGATAGATCAACGACAGTGACTCTTGAATCTTTATAGATTGAAACAACACTCTCTCGAAAAGGAAGTGAAGTAATAGTGGAATTCTGGGCGATGATTCGTCCGAGAACATTACGAGTATTACTATCTCGCAATAGGTCTATGCTAGAGAGTAAAATGAGTTCTACTGTTGCAAGGTAGAGTTTTTGTGAAGATTCTTGATGTTGAATACTTGAAACTGCGAGAATCCATGCTTCCCAAAGTTCAAGTGTTCGTTCATCAAATTCTGTTGTTGAAAATAACTCTACGGCAATGGCTTTGAGCGACTCTTCTCTAGCAGCAGCAGGATCGCATGTACTGACAGAAGCATGTTGAAGGGAGGCTGCATAGGACCGGGCATCTGGAGATAATAATTGGCTGCACTTAAGAGACGCAAGCATTCCGACACTCCACGATTGCTCAAGAACAGAGAGTGGATTGGCTAGTTGGATGGCTGGAGGCTTGATACGTTCTATTAATTGCTGGGAATATTCATGCGCCATTTCAGAACGTCGGATGACGTTTACAAACTGGGTGTTAATAAGTTGCAATGTAGTTTCAGATAAAAAAGGCCAGCCTTTAGAAACAGATGATATTGCTTCGTCCCATCGAAGTATCCAATCATCCATTGGCTTGTCGCCTCTAACAAGAGTCTCTTGTATCTCAGTAGCGAGGGCAGACAATTTTTGAGGAATTGAAATTGCTACATCACTAAAGTGCAAACTTTTAACATCTACACCAGAAGATTTAAAAGTTGGCACTTCTTTAAATAATGGGACAAACGAGACTTTTGGAAGATCTATGGTAGTGTCAAGAATAGAACTTATTGTAGTTTTTGAAGGCAATTCAATAACACGTTCTTCTTCACCTGATAATAAAATCGCAGCTCCTAAAGACAACACGAATAGAGTAAGAATTGCAAAAAAAGCACATAATTTGACGGTCAGCACACTATTGTATTCACTGAAGTCAAGATTAAGTCTCGATGTTGTTGCCTCCAGAAGAGAATCTATCCTGTTTGGTGGAGGCGCAAGTACAGACCACTCTCTTGTTACTTTGTGCTTGCTCCGTTTTTCAATACAAAGAGGACCATCTCCACTTCGGGCGGCTTCTGCAAGAGCCTCAAGGATACGGATGAGGCCATTAACGCTAATGTTGTATGACCTTGCAACAGAGACAAGGCGAGATCTACTTTTTTGATTCCAACCGCCTTCTGCGATGAGCGTTGCAATAATTTTTTTGTCAAGATCAGTTAGTCTAAGGTAACGCTTTTCATTTTTAACTTGAGAAGGCACTGATGCGAAAAGTGCGGTTGCTATTTCAGTTAAGTAATTCCGTATTTCTTGTTTAATCGAATCCGTGCAATTTGGATGTAATGTAACTTGGACAATACGACGACGAAGTGCCGACTTGATAGCAGCAATTTCAAATCTGTCTCGGGGAACACCAAGTAGGGAGAGCGCGTCATCACTTTCGGATATTCCTAAGATTTCACAAGTTCTGCTATTTAAGTCCATCAGCCCCCGCCTTTAATTGAACATGTAGGGTTCTCAATTTCGAGCCGTACGGTTCCGTGCCATAATCTGGGTACAGCAATTCATGTTGGTCTAATAGAGAAAGTGCGCCGATTAGATCAGTCGTTGAAAGTAATTGCATTAAGTTATACCTTGCTTGCAGCCATTGGTCCCCACCTTTACTGCTTCCAGAAGAAACAGCACGCCAATGAGAAAGCGCTAGGCTCTGGTCTCCAAAAGTTTGCTCAAGCATTGCATTCAATTCAAGGATTCGATTTGTCTTGGGATAGGCAGCAATAAGCAAGCGCGCGATGCGGAGAGCTTCCATTCCAACTTCTGAAAACTCTTCATTTTCTTCTATCGCCAGTTCATAGCCTGCCATACTTGTTTGATACACCAAGGAGAGGTACTGTTCGCTTGCGAGTTCCTCATCTTGCAATTCTGTGAGTACGCGTATTCCAAGTGTATAAAAATCTCTATTACTAATTTCATTGTGTTCGAGAATCAAAAGTCGCAAGACAGATTTAGCTGCATGAAGTGTCCATAAATCATTGGGATATTCTAAAATGAATGAAAGTGAGGCTTGAATAGCGTTATCCGCCTCACCCTTTGAAATCATATACAGGATGTTGCGATATGTAATTTCTTTTTCAAACGCACGAAGATCCATATTTTCTTCTTTGCGGAGTCTTTCAATGGTTTCTAAAGCCTGGACAGCTGCTGCTTTTCTATTAAGTTGTTGATGAAGTGATATTTCTAAAATGCGTAATGAAATGACAAGCAATGACTCCTTTTGCTTGGGTGTAAGCTTCTCTGTAATTTGAGACTGTTTAAGAAGCAATTGCAGCGCCACGCTTAAATATTTATTTCCAACATGAGATACTTGTGAAGTATGGACATCGGACCACAAACTGTACAGATGGGATGCAGCTTGAATCTGAGAAGCGTGATAGTTTGGATCTGTCGTTGGTACTGAAAGAAGGTCACTAACAAGTGTTGGATTTGCTGCAATGTTACTCGCGTCACGTACGAGCAACGAAGAGGCCCTTGCACTTAGAGGCCACTGCGATCTATACTTTTTTATAAGCCCTATTTTAACCTCTTTCAAAGAAGGGCTTAAAGCTTGAATATGGTCTAAACTAACGATAGCCATCCAAAGTGAGTCTTCGTCGTTTTGCCTTGTAGAAACTGCTTGAAATGCTTCGGAAGCCTGTTCAAAATCTGAAGCATGGTATAAAGAAAGACCGAGCATAAAAAAACAATCGTTTATAAATGCAGTAAATTCATGAATGTCATCAGAAATCGTAGCTTGTAAAAAAAGTTGAGCAACATCTCTGAATTCATTTCTTTTTGTAAGTTCAAGAACGGGTTCAATGATTTGCGATTTGTCTGTTAATTTTCTATACGCTAGATCACCAAGTATATAATTAGTAATAAATCCACCACCGGGCAATTCTTCGAACCCATACAAAGAAACTATTTCACTTATCATGGCTAACTGATCTAGCTCAATTAAAAGAGCAAGTGCTTCTTGCGCAAGTTCCTTAGCTTTTGGATCGTGCGGACTTTCAAGGGCATGCACAGCCGCAAGACGAGCGTACATCAAACGATCGTCATGTTGTGCGCTTGCAAGTGAGTCGCTAATGAGGGGCCAATCGCTATCTTGAATTGCTAAAAAATACTTCCACATTGGAATTTGAGAACGAATAACATCAAACGTATCTTCTTCTTGTAATCGTTGAAAGAAAGGTTCAGAAGCGCCACTGCCGAAAAGGATTTCCTTGCATAGTGCAATGCCTAGAATCGCCCTTGCACCATATTCTTTTGATTTTAAATCAAAAGATATTTGAGCTAAGGTTGGCTGTTCAGCTTGAATCATAAATGCAAAATATTGTTCTGCTTCATGCGCCGCTTCAATATTTTGATTATCAAACCAAGCAATATAGTAGTTTGACCATGCAAGTAAAGAAGTTGTCATCCCAATGAGATCGTAGAGATCAGTTCTTTCTGAAGATCTTTTTAGTTTAGTAAGCAAAGATTTTCTAATAATTACAAGGTCTTTTGCAATTTCCTTGAGTTGTTTTACTTCGGCTACAGCTTCCGATTTTTTTACATACCTGAGACGATAGTTTTCTAAAAGTTGCTCGGAAGCCATATACCTTGCTCGTAATAACTGGACTCGCAAAGCAGTGGTGCCGACTTGCTTATTATTTTTGAGTAACGCTGTAGCACGTTGAAGTAACGCAGTATTATCTCGATACTTATCTAATGACAAGAGTCGTTTGTACACATCAGCGAGTTCATTTGCAGCAATAAACCGTTCTTGTTGACTGCCATGTTGAAGTGAATCTTCAAGGTAGGTAATCAGAAGGTCATCACATCCCATTTCAGAAAGCCAGTCTGAGACGTTATCAAATGAAAATGCTGACGAGGCGAGCAGCAGAATTGAGCATGTTTTAAGGAAGAACAGGTACATATGTCACTTTCTCAAAACCTGAATTTCTTGCTTCTTGAATTGCAGCTACCGCAAATGACACTGGGACAAAGTTGGTAACTCGCACAATAACCCCTGGTTCCTTTGGAAGAACTTCTAGAAATTGAGCGAGTTGAATCCTGTCTGTGAAACTTCTATCTCCCATTTGGTATACATACTGATTATTTATGCTTGTGACGAGAATAATTTGCGGCTCAAAATCATCGACCGTGACGGTGGAACTCTGCTCGACTTTTAATGCAACTTTTAATAGTTCTTCTGGAGTTGCAATAACGGTCGTCACTATAAAATAAATTAGTAGCAAAAATGTAACGTCAATCATAGACGACAAATTCAATGCCGAATGCTTTGTTGATGTATGTTTTGCCTTACTAAAATTCATTTACGGTTCTTTCGTCGCAATAATTGTTGCCTTCAAGCCATGCTTGCTTAATAACGAAACAATGTCATTTAACGTACCACTCGAGGATGACCCGTCAGACCTTATTTTGACATTTTCCCAAGCTAAGTTATTTATCTCTTTCCTATGTTTCAACTCGAGGTCAAGATCGCTTAGAGAAATAGCGCCAATGTTGGAATCAAGAATAATATCATTATTGTCTAGTACATTTATAATAATCAAACTCCCGATTTCTATATTTATATCTTCACCAAATTCTTGAGGCAACGCAACATCAACTCTTGCTTGTTGCGCAAACTGAGCTGCAACCATAAAGAAAATGATCAAGAGGAAGACGATATCAATCATTGGAGTCATTTCAACAACTGGAATAATCACTCGATTTTGCGAACTCTTAAACGGCATATATTATCCGTTCGATTCTTCTAAATAGAGCACTAATCGTTCAATTTCAGAAGATGCTTCAGCACTTAAGCCCTCAATTCTATTTCTAAAAAAACTAAAAAGAGTGACACAAGGTATTGCAAGAATCAAACCCAACATAGTTGTTACAAGGGCTTCACTAATATTTCCAGCAAGCGCAGAATTAGAACTCCCCCCATCGCCTCCAATAGTGTCAAATGCTCCAACCATGCCAAGCACCGTACCCAGAAGACCAAGGAGTGGCGCAACAGTACCAATAAGACCCAGTGCATCTGTTGATCTAAATAGGCGAGAAGTTTGATCCTCCCCCGCTTCTTCAAGGGCGCTCTTAATCTCAAACGGGCCAAAAGCAGATCGCTGGTATCGCAACAATCCGGGGGCTAAAATACGGGTTAAATACGTGTCATTTAATGGATCAACGCAATAATTCAATGCGTCATCCACTTTCCCCTTTGACAACATTTCTTCAATGGTAGCGAGTTGCTCTGGGGGAAGAAGCGCTGAGCGCTTCAGTTGAAGGAAGTGCATAACTGCAAGCGCAAGAGCAACCAAACTCAAAGCAATAATAATGTACCCAACCGCACCGCCTTTAGAGAGCAATTCTAATTTGGTAGTTTTGTCCTCTACATCATTTGCCTGAGCAACTATAAGTAATACGTACGTTAGTGACATGTTCTAAATTCCTTACTTGGAAATCGCTGTGTATAAGAGCGGGTGAGTAGGAAATACACGACGCATTTCCTTTCGAATTCTTTTGGCTTCTTCTTTAAAACCACTAGTATCTAGTTCATCGGCAAGTAAAAACATCGCTGATCCTGAAAGCCAAGGATTTTCACGTTGGCTATTAGCAGAAATCTTTGCAAATAAAAGCATGCCGGCTTTTTTGGAGGATTCATCATCTTTCCTTACTAAACCTAATGCAATAAAATAGTTGATCCAATTTTGTTTCCATAAAGGTGCGCTGTCAAGTGTTTTCTCAAGAGCAAGAATGCTTAATGGATCTCCATTTGCCGCTGCAATAATGTGCGGCAAAAATTTTCCATCTTCAACACCTGTAACTAGCGAAACCTTTTCATCTGTGCCTTGCGAAAGTAACACCTTCGCTAAAGAGGATGTAGTTTTCATGGAACTTTGTTTGTATTTTTCAAGAATAACTCTAGCGTTCTCGTCTACCTGCCAAACGGGCGGAAGATAAGGAGAAAGCAAAGTGGACGAATCTAAAATGGGCAACAATTCAGCAAAAGGTGATTCAACGCCAAATTCTTCCAACTTCACGGTCTCTAGCCAAGGATGTAGCGCCGCATCAAGTTTTCCTCTGGCCAGATAGCATCGCAGCAAACCTTCGCTAGCAAGTCGAGCATCTTTTGAATTCGAGCCTTCAAACTCTCTAAATAACAAGGCAAATGATGGCTCAGCGAGTTGTAAATCTCCTCGAAGAAATCTTATTTTAGCTCTCCACAATTTTTCGCCCTGCGTCAGAAATCTTTGTAGCGCAGGCATCGGGGCTTCTGTTTCAATCGAAGAAATGGTACTCCAAGGAACAAGTGATTGCACTGCGGATTCTTGTTCTAAAACAACATGTAACCCTTCGATACCCCCGCTTAGTATTCGACATTCGATCGGCGAACGTGCGCCACGCAACGTGAGTGTGTCCGCAGAAGTATCTAGGCAACAGAAGGAGAGAGCGACTAGAAAAACACAATGCAACTTCATGGCGTCGTTCCTGTCTTAACGAACGTATATTTACCACGGGTTGCATTTGCGATATCACGCAAAAGTTGCTGGGTAGAATTATTACCAAATGCAATGGTGTTTATGACAATAGGCGACTTGCTTGGAATCATCTGAATCAATCGATCTAGTTTAAATCCAAGACTGTCACCGTCAGTTAAAAAGTAAATAACTTCAGGAAGCGGGTCTAACATAAATGCCATTTCAAAAGCGAGTATCGGATGGGTACCTCCGGCAGGATTAATTGCTTGAAAATCACGGACCATTTGACGAACGACTGAACGCCTTGCTCTATTCCAACCACGTTGAGACGGTGGTTCAACAACTAATGAATGATAGAAGAGGATGTTAAACCGAGCGAAATCTGGCAAGCTTTTTAGGGAAGCTGATAATTCTTCGAGTGCTAAGGCAAGACGATTCGAATTATTCATAGATCCTGAAATATCTACGATATAACAAAATCGATTACCTGATGATGCGATTCCAAAAAATGAAGCCCCACCACCACCAGAGCCGCCAACTCCAGAACCCAATCCAGAAGAACCCCCACCAGAGAGAGATCGTGCTTGAGATTGTGATGTGGATTCTAAAATCGGTCTTGAATCTGGCGATGCTAAAAGAGCTGTAGTTGCAACTTCTACTTCAAACGCTGCTTCGGTTTGAACCTCTTCAACAGGCTCGGCAACCTTTCCCTCAGGCATATCTTGCAATTGTTCTTCGTCTAAAATAGCAAATTCAATTTTCGTTGAAACAACGGGAGATGTCCCACCAACAAGTGATCCACCTGAAATTTGTAAGAGAAAACCCATTATGAGGTGAATTAAAATAGATACTGCAACCCCCACATAGATTAAATTTAGAATAGTACGTTTCCAGCGAGAGCGCTCCTCAGTGGTATATTTGACAACATCAGAAATAAAATTTTTCTGGCTGGTACGAATTTGGGACTTTCCCTGATTTGTCGCATTACTAGGTTGTTGCATGTGCTCTCAGCATTTCTGTTTCACTCTGTGTATCATGATACGCTAAGCCGGTAGACTCATCCCCTATATCTGTAGGGTCAAATACCAAAAATAGGACAATCCCAATGACAGCAGATGCACCACATTACAAACGAGTAATCCTCAAAATAAGCGGCGAAAGCTTCTCCACACCTGGGGTTTTAGGCATTGACCCAGATGAGCTCAACACCATTGCTCGTCAAATAGCTGAGGCTGCAAATCTTGGCACCGAACTGGCCGTTGTCGTGGGAGGCGGAAACATGATACGTGGAGCAGAATTAGCTACACGAGTCGGGATTGCCCAAGCAACTGCGGACTATATGGGCATGTTGGGCACCGTCATTAACGCATTAGCTTTAAAGGAAGCAGTTGAACAACAAGGTCAGCCAGCAAGGGTCATGTCTGCACTCGATATTGAATCAGTAGCAGAACCCTTTATTCGCGCACGCGCACTTCGACATTTTGAAAAAGGACGAGTATTAATTCTTGCAGCCGGAACAGGCAATCCGTTTTTTACAACCGATACATGTGCATCGCTTAGAGCAATAGAACTTGGTGCAGATATTCTACTTAAGGCAACAAAAGTTGATGGCATATATGATTGTGACCCAGTTAAAAATCCTAATGCAATCCGTTTTGAGAACCTCACATTTTCGGAAGCAATTACAAAACAACTTGGCGTTATGGATTTGACTGCACTCTCCATGTGCATGGAGCACAACTTACCCGTCGTTGTGTTTAATTTTAAACAAGATGGAAATATTTGCAAAGTAGTTGCTGGCGATTGCATCGGAACACTTGTAAACAATCCAATTGATAACTCAGTACCACACGTCCACTAAATCAGGAAGTCTTAAGATGAGTATTAAAGAAGAAACAAGTAAATGTCGTTCAAAAATGGACAAGACAGTCGAATATCTCACAAAAGAATTACATGGGGTTCGAACTGGGCGCGCTTCGACTGCCTTGATTGACTACATCAAGATTGACTATTACGGCAGCCAAACTGATCTTAAAGATATTGCAGCTATTTCCGTAAGTGATGCAACGCAATTAGTCGTGAAACCCTATGATCCATCATCAAAGAATGACATCGTCAAAGGGTTGGAATCAGCTGATTTAGGCTTAAATCCACAGTCCGAAGGCGACGTTATACGAATTAATATACCTGCACCATCTACTGAAAGAAGGCAGCAACTAATTGCCCAAGTAAAGAAAATGTCTGAAGAAAGCAGAATTACTATACGTAACGAAAGGCGTGATGCGATGAAACATATCGAATCACTTGTCAAAGATAAAACAAATGCCACCTCTGAAGATGATGGCAAACACGCCAAAAATGACATTGAGTCAATGACAAAAAAACATATCTCAAAAATTGATATTATGTGTGAAACAAAATCTACTGAGATTAAAACGATCTAATTTTTTTGTATTACTGGCTAATATTCACGCCTTAATCGTGCAGCAGCGATGCCTAATTGTTGCCGGTATTTTACAATAGTCCTACGAGCAATTTCGATGCCTTGCTCTCTTAATTTTTTGGCAAGTTCCTCGTCGCTTAAAGGCTTTTGCTTGTTTTCATCATCAACAATTTGCTGAAGACGTGATTTAACTGCTTCCCAACTCATATCACCATCAGAATTACTAGCAGTACCGCCTGAGAAAAAACGACGAAGAGGAAAAATCCCCCGAGGTGTTTGTACCCATTTATCCGCGACCGCTCTACTCACCGTTGCAACGTGTATGCCCAGCATGTCAGACACTTCTACCATTGGCAGGGGTCGCAAAAAGGCATCGCCCTGTTCTAGAAAATCACTCTGACGCTGTGCAACAATCTGAACAATATTCTTGAGGGTAACCTTACGCTGCCCAACTGCTTCAATAATCCAGCGTGCAGCATTAATATTCCGTTGAATAAACTGTTTTGTAATCTCATCTGATTCTTTGTCTTTTGCCATTGACTCATAGGTCGTCGATATTCGCAACGGCGGAAGTTTTCCGTTACAAATGCCCACAATATATTCATTTGCACCCTCATCAAATTCAATAAAAGCATCAGGTATCACTGGAAGCACTCGCTCTGTTGCCAATAACCGACCAGGGCTTAATGTCAATTCATGCATTTGTTCGATTGCTGCTTTTACTCGTTCAATTCCAATGCCGCTTTTAGAAGAAATTTTGGGCAATTTATTTGCAATTAAATCATCGAGGTGATTTTCAATTAACACCCCAACATCGTTCCATGAAGTAGGATTATCCGCCACAAAAGAAGCAACTTGTATTAGGAGTGACTCTTGAAGAGACCTTGCTGCGATTCCTGGAGGATCAAGCCATTTTTGCAAGTTAGCAATGACTGATTCAAGTAGAGGAATAGACGGCGACTCGCTAGTATCTTCCAGGACCTGTTGAGTCATTTCTTTGACAGTAATGGTCAAAAAACCATCGGCGTCTATGCAGCCAATAAGTGATTTTCCAATAGTTAATTCACGCTCTTCTACTTCCGCAAAACTCCATTGGTGAAGCAACTGTTCAGACAGACTATCTTGCCGAGATCGTATGTTTGCCATAGCATCGAGTTTTGGATCTCTGCCATCGATCGATGAAGCTAGTTTGGGAGAAGAATCTGAATAGTCTTCATCTATTTCGTACTCATCCTCTTTTTCATCTTCTACTTCGACTTCTTCAGGTTGTTCTGGCTCTTCTAATTCAAGTGCAATATTAGATTCGAGCTCCTGTTCAATCTTTTCTTCTAGGGCCGGCAGAGGCAGTTGCATAATCTCCATTGTCTGAATAATGCGTGGCGCAAGTGTAAGTTGTTGCCCAGTATGAAGGTATTGCCCTGTTTCAAAACGCATTCCCATCTTAGATTATTCCATACCTCGCCTGCCAGCAATTGCATCTGAAAGAACTTGCGTATTTGCGTATTCAATTGAAGAGCCACTTGGAAGCCCCCTTGCAAGCCTTGTTACTTTTATACCTTTCAATTGTAATTGCGAAGCCAAATATAAAGAAGTGCTATCCCCCTCCAAATTCGGATTAAGCCCTAAAATCACTTCAACTACCACCGCGCCTCTAGCGTTCGTCTCTGGACGTTCTACACGTTGAAGAAGTGCATCTACGGTTAAGTCGGCTGGCTCAACGCCTGCCAGCGGATCAATTCTACCGGTCAATACATGGTAAACACCTTTGTACATTCCAGTAGCTTCTAGTCGAATAAGATCTCGCGGTTGTTCCACAACAAGAACGACAGAAGCATCACGTGAGGAATCGTCACAAATTGCACAGGGGCTTGCATCTGCAATGTTATTACATATATTGCAGCAAACAACTCGCTTTTTTACATCTGAAATGGATTGACTTAAGGCGAGCGCTTCTTCATGAGAATCTTTAATTAAGAAAAATGCAATGCGCTCTGCACTCCGTTTGCCAATGCCTGGCAATCGAGTTAAACCATCGAGCAATCTTCGTACCGGCTCTGGAGTCCCTTTAGAATCACGCAATGACATTATTGTTTGCCCTTATCTACATTTCTAACTTGTACGACGGTTCCTTCAAAAAGCCCTCGAGCAGCTTGGACAAGTTCATGCCCTTCAACTACATTGAGAGAAGCTTCATTTTTTGATTGGTCACTTTGATTATTCGTTTCAAAAGTAAGTAAAATTCTTTTTGAATGCGTGCTGAAAATGACTTCTTCGATTTTTTGTTTTTGCGCGAGAATATAATTAATAGACTCTCGTCCAGAATCGTGTATTGAAACCTTCAGATCATTGCCTTCTAGTGAGTCAAACCGTAGGTAATTAGCAATTCTCTTTAAACCAGGCGTTGATGAAAGTGTGGAAAAAATAGCATCCCATTGCAGTGGAGCATTTTTAACTTTTTGTTCGATGATGCCTTCTTCTGATTGTTTTACCGTCTCAACCGTATTGCTTTGCTGCACAGCAGAAGGCCGACTAATTACACTTTTTTTTTTCGGAGTTCGTTCATCGACTCCTGTTTTAAGTACACCGCCGGCTTCTGCAAGTTGCCCTGACATGCACAGTCGAGCAATTGTTGCATCAAAAAGTGCTCTTCCACTTCCAGCTCTGCGTACTTGTCTACTAGTGGCATCGCAGAGTGCAATCATATGCGTCAATGTGGGTTCATCGAGAGTGGAGCCAATTTGTTCTGATTCATTTTTCCCTTCATCAGATAATTCCAATAACGACGAGTTCTTGCCACATACTCTTGCAATCAAGGCGTGACGAAGAGCGATTGAAACAACTTCTAGCGCTCGATCCAATGATATACCTGAACAAATAAGATTGTCGGCCGAGGTGAAGGCTTCTTCTATATCACAATTTGCGATTGCTGAACATAGGTCGCTTACTGCTTGTTGAGATGGCAACCCGAGCAATTCCTCCATCTCGGAAAATTTGATCGTCTTCGATCCACCAGCAAGCAACCGGTCTAAAATAGATAGCGCATCACGCATTGAACCGTTGCCTAATCGAGCTACTTCAGTAATAACCTCAGGATCTGCCGCAACCCCTTCTTGATCAAGAATATATGTGAGGTGACTTGCTATTTTTGCAGATGAGATAGCACGAAAATCAAACCGTTGGCATCGACTTTGAATTGTAGCGGGAACTTTGTGCGGCTCAGTCGTGCAAAGTATAAACTTCACATGAGAAGGTGGCTCTTCCATTGTTTTCAATAGGGCATTAAACGCAGGAGTAGTCAGCATGTGGACTTCATCAATGATATAAATTCGAAACGTACATCGTGTTGGCGCGAGCCCAGCGGAAGCGATTAAATCTCTCGCCTCCTGCACACCGCGATTTGATGCGCCATCTATTTCAATAACATCTAAATCGTCACCTCGGAGGATTGCATCTTTGATTGCACCTGATTCAATTAGATCTTCGGAACGATTAAGTTCACGAGCAAAAATTCTCGCCATTGATGTTTTACCAACACCGCGTGTTCCTGTAAATAGATACGCGTGTGCAGTTCGAGAAGCATCAATTGCATTTCGCAACGTCTTTGCAATTGGCTCTTGGCCTACGATATCCTCAAAGGTTGTTGATCTGTATCGTCGTGCTAGTACTGTGTAACTCAAACAAGCCCTCCTTTGGCCTCAATTCGTGAAAAGAAGGACGGCCGGGAACCCAAAGCTCAAGAGACACCACTTATGGCTGCTGCCGTCAGGCTCTGACCAGGTTCGTAGGCCGCCCGACAATAGGGCCGACCGTCCTTCTTCCCACCAAAGTATGTACATGATACCAAGTGTCCCCTAAATCGCACTCAAAGGAGGGTACACTTTACGTATGAACCCTGAGCAACAGACAAAAAAGCCTACAGTATTCGAACTAGAGCAAGCACGAGATAGGACCACTCGCCGACTTGTTATTCTCACCATTCGCCTGTTGTTTATAACTTTTATGTTCGCCGCTGCCATACTACCTTTTATTGCGGGGTTGAATTCTGCCAATCAACCAATTAACGAAGTCCTCGTTGACCATCTTGGACCAATGATTTCGACTATTGCATTTGCTGCAATTATTCTTATCATCGATGCCCTCACGCCAAACAAACGACTTTCAGCTGTATTGGGAGTATATCTCGGACTTGTGGTGGGACTATTTGCCGCTCTTGCAGTAAGTATGCTTATTGATTTGATTGCCGATTCTTGGGGAATTAAACAGGGCGAAGTTGCAACACAATATCTGACTTTGCTTAAACTTGTATCAGGTATCACTTTATGCTATTTTGGAATCAGCATCGTTTTCACGACAAAGGACAACCTCCGTCTCGTACTACCTTATGTAGAATTCACAAGAAAAATCCGCGGCATCAGGCCACTTCTTGTTGACACTTCAATTCTTATAGATGGAAGAATTGAACACCTAGCTCAATCTAAATTTATTGATGCACCTTTGATAATTACACAGTTTGTAATAGACGAACTTCATACGTTATCTGACTCGCACGAAAAAATGAAACGTGAACGAGGCCGACGCGGCCTCTCCATTCTTGCGAATCTGCGTAACTCTGGTCAAGTTGAATTGACTATTGAGTCATCTGAAACATCTGGCGAAAAGGTTGACCGAGCTTTGTTAGAACTTGCTCAAGCGAGTGGGTACCGAATCCTTACAACTGACTCGAACCTTCAACAAGTTGGTCAAATTGAAGGCGTTACCGTTCTCAATCTGAACGACTTATCCCAAGCAGTAAGAGCACAAGCTGTGCCGGGCGCTAAATTACAAATCGAAATTGTTCGTAATGGCGAAACTAAAGCACAGGGCGTGGGCTATATGCCAGATGGAACGATGGTTGTTATTGAAAATGGTGGCGATTCAATTGGTGAATTTGTCACAATTGAAGTAACTAATGCGTTACAAACTTCTGCGGGTCGCATGATTTTTGCAAATATTTGTACTGAGCAGTCCACAAACAGTTGAACCTTGAGACAAAAAAAAAGAAACGGTTTCACTAAAAGATTTGCGTTGCGATTTGTCCTAGTAAAGCAATGCCCCTACGTTACTTTTTACTAAAACTTTTATTCCCATTCAATTGTTGCAGGTGGCTTCGAACTAATATCGTAGACAACTCGATTTACGCCTTTGACTTCGTTGATAATCCTGTTGCTGATAGAGCCGAGAACTTCAAATGGAATCCTTGCCCAATCGGCAGTCATAAAATCCTGTGTCTCAACTGCTCGAATAGCTACCACCGATTCATACGTTCTTCCATCTCCCATCACACCCACTGATTGTACTGGTAAAATCACCGCAAATACTTGATCGGTACTTCGATATAAATTAGCAGCAACGATTTCTTCTAATAAAATCTCATCACAATCCCGAAGCACGACTAATTTATCTTCAGTGACTTCGCCAATACATCGAACAGCAAGCCCAGGCCCAGGAAATGGATGTCGCCAAACAAGGCCCTCTGGAAGACCTAATACTTCACCAAGTTTTCTCACTTCATCCTTAAATAAATCTCGCAAAGGTTCGATTAAATCAAAACCAAGTTCTTCAGGAAGCCCCCCTACATTGTGATGTAATTTAATATTTGCAGCGGCGCCACTGTAGCCGTGGCCTGATTCAATCACGTCTGGATACAGAGTGCCTTGTGCAAGAAACTTGATCGCTTGTTCTGATTCAACTCTGATTACATCGGCTTCCTTTTTAAAACAATCTATAAATCGGTGACCAATTTTAGTGCGTTTAATTTGTGGATCCGTTACTCCAACAAGGTCAGTCAAGAAGTCATCTCTTGCATCAACGACTCGAAGATCCATATCGAAGTGATCTCTAAATGTCGTTTCAACAAAATCCCTTTCATTTTTCCGCAAAAGACCATTATCTACAAATACACAAACGAATTGATCGCCGATGGCTCTATGAAGCAGCGCTGCTACTACGGATGAGTCAACGCCACCGCTCAAACCGCACAAGACTCGGTTATCGCCAACCTGAGATCGAATGCTTTTGCATTGTTCTTCCATAAAATCTGACATTTGCCACGTATTTTTTACACCGCAAATCTCATACAAAAAATTACGGAGCAAATCGACGCCATGGGGCGTATGCGTTACTTCAGGATGAAACTGCACACCGTAAAATGGAATCGTTTCGTGTGCCACTGCAGCCATCGGACAGGTTGATGTTGTTGCAAGCACTCTAAAATTATTATCAACGGCATCTACCTGATCACCATGACTCATCCATACGGAGGTGTCAGTAGGTATGCCACGAAGAAGTCCCGATGCGTCTTTAACTTTAAGAGTTGCCCTGCCGTACTCCCTTGCATGGGCACCTTCAACGCTTCCTCCTAACATCTTGCAACCTAATTGCATGCCGTAACAGATTCCAAGAACTGGTACGCCCATTTCAAAGAGCCGAGGATCACATTTTGGCGCACCCTCATCAGAAATGCTACTTGGCCCCCCAGACAATATGATGCCCGCTAGGTTATGCTTTTGGAGCTCTTCAATAGGTGTTTCTGGTGCCATAAGCAAGCTAAATGCACCAGCCTCGCGAACTCTGCGAGCAATCAACTGAGCATATTGGCTGCCAAAGTCTAGAATAAGTACCGTTTCGATACCTTTTTGTGAAGAAGTCGATGAAGAATTGTTTTTCATAAGAAGCGGAAAGGGTACCATGGATACGTGCACAAGGACACTCAACACATGAATTCTGAATTCACCATCGAATTTACCACTTCACCAAGTTGGTTTCGAACCATTCGTCAACTTATTTTCACTTCTTCAACTCAATGCGGTTTTGATACCCGCACCGCAGGGCAGATTGCAATGGCAGTTGATGAGGCTCTATGTAATATCCATAGGCATGGCTATAGAGGCACATTCGGGAGTGCAACGCTCCATGCCAAGGCAACATCAAAAAAAGACCCACGAATCATCATCAAGATATATGATGAAGCAAAACAAGTAGATGTTTTACAAATCAAATCACGAAATCTCGATGAAGTACGCCCAGGCGGTCTAGGAGTTCATCTCATCCAAACAGTCATGGATGAAGCTATTTGGACAAAAAGAGATGCAGGAGGCATGTGTTTGTCGATGAGCAAAACTTCGAAAACTAATACTGAACATCCACTTACAACTGAATCGAATATGCATGACTGACCAAACATTACAAATTACTATTCAATCCATTCAAAATGCGACAATACTGACTCCAGTAGGCGATATTGATATGGGTAATTCATCGCAGTTACGCGCAGCCCTGAAAAATAGCATTGACGAAGAGCCTTCAAAAATAATCATAGATTTTCATGCTGTCCCGTATATGGATTCATCTGGTCTTGGAACCCTCATCGAAGCACTTCAACTATCGAATCAAATAAGCACTCAATTATTCCTGTCAAATGTAACTGAAAGTGTCATGTCTATTATCCACTTATCAAAATTAGATAATATATTTACGATATGCGATACCAAGGAAATTGCACTTGCAAAGTAACGACCAAAACTCAGGAAACAATATGCTGATTCGAGCCTTAGAAAATTGGGGATCTATTTGGATTAACATTTTTGAATTTCTTGGTGGAGTAATCGGACTATTAATTGATGTATTTATTTGGCTCTATCGATCATTATGCACAAAGAATGTTCGTTTCGGTCGCGCTGCAGTTATCAGCCAAATTGTCCGAATAGGCTACCGATCGGTTGGAATTGTCTGCCTTGTTTGTGGCTGCATTGGTCTTATCCTTGCATTTCAAATGGAGCCTCCCCTTTCAACGTTTGGCCAAACTGATAAGATTGCAAATATTGTTGGCGTCGCAGTTCTTCGAGAACTTGGACCCCTGATCTCTGCAATTGTGCTTACCGGCTTTGCAGGCGCAGCCATTGCCGCTGAACTTGGAACCATGGTTGTCGGAGAAGAAATTGAAGCACTTGAAGCACAAGCACTTAATCCTATACGCTTCCTTGCAGTCCCAAGAGTCATTGCTACCGTCATTAGCCTAGTCTTACTTACAATCATTGGCGATGTTATTGCAATTGCCACGTCTTGCCTTGTTTCGGTTGAATTACTTGGCGTTCCCTATGAACTGTATAAAACAAATACACTCGCACAAATAAATCTGTCAGACTTTACAACAGGTCTTCTTAAGGCAGCGGTGTTTGGATTGATTCTTGCATCAATTGCTTGCTACAACGGCTTACGCGTTAATGGCGGCGCTGCTGGCGTAGGCAAAGCAACTACAGATACCGTTGTCCAAACAATTGTGACGATTGTCATTGCTGACTTAATGTTCACAGCATTCTTCTACCAACTAGGTTGGAACTAAGAGAGTGGCACAAGCCCTGCATTGCAGCACGAGGATGCCTGTCGCCTATATTTTAGAAGCTATAACTGCACCCTTTATTCGATGGGGATCGTTTCGTATTATGGCTTCAACATAATTGTCTCTGCGGTAAATCCTTTGTCGTCAGTCGACATGTTCCAAGACATAGGGCCTAAGAAAAGAGACAAATTTTTTAGAATTGAATCCTGTAAACTATTCCCACCAGCAGCATCCGCTCTCATTTCTGCGGCCATTTCAGGATCATATTCTTCCATTTCAGCGAAAAAAGCTTCCATTGATTCTTCAGATTCAGCGGTTTGTATTTCTAAACTTGTGAGAGGATCGCCATAACCCCAGCTAGAATAATTGCCCGAGGCAAGAAGATTAGCAGCATCGTTCATTCCGTGATTGCTTTTGCTCTCCTTCGGATTCGAAATTGCTCGCAACGCATTTTCAACAGAGTTAGAATTACCCACAAGAAGGTACCCACCACCAACAGCAATTGAGAATGACATTTCCATAGGAATTGGCATCATCCCGCTTGAGCCAAGATCAATCGTAAAAATTTGATTTCCAAGAAAATCAACTGGCGTTGCTCCTAAAGAAGGAAGCATCATCCCAAGAGCACTGCCAAATTGCTCTTCATTCAAGCATTCAATTGCCATCAACGTTCCATACGAGTCTGCTGAATAGGGAATACTGCCTGTAGTAACATAATGAGTTTGTTTTCCAAGATTGCTCGTAAACATCGAAATACTCATTCCAAGTTGTTCAAGCATTTGTGGAGTTATCTGCATCGATAGTAAAGGTGTACTCGAAATGACTTCATTCAGAAGTGGAACAACTTTATCGTAATTAATATAGGCTTGGACGTATGAAATTGTGTTCTCGCCAACGAAAGAAGGAATAGTTGACTGGGGAGAATCGACTGCAAGCAACGACATCAAACCGTTACGACCATCACGCATTAGAATCGTGTACTTCGCTTCAAGAATCGTTTCTTTAGATGAAGAAAATGAAACTGTTTGTGCTAGACCATCAATATCACCGATTACGGTTTTCGCCATTGGCAATAGCGTCATTCCCATCCCAGAAGTGTCCATCTGTAAAAAAGTATCAGCAAGATTCGTCAACAATATGGATGCCTGCATATCACCTTCTTCGCCGCACCGCTCCATTAACTCTAGATACGTATCGTTTGTCGCAAGGGATTCTTCTATAGGTTCTCCATCAAGTACAGAAAAAACAGAAGCAAATCCTTCTGGTTCAGTACCGAATAATAAATAGCCATCGGTAAACGCAAAATACAAATATGTCATACTGCTCAGGTCAATTGGAAGTGGAAGTGGAATTTGGCTCGCAATTTCAGTAAAATCGTTTTCTACAATCCACACATCTCGTCCACTGATATCGATCAGTTCAAAATCCGACTCCATCATTTCAGAGTATTGATCAATGGCGCTTTGTAGTATTTTGCCAAATTTTTCATTTTCAACTTCAACCATAAACAGAGCACCAAGCCCAACTAATCCAACCTCAAAATCCACAACAGGATATAAACCCATACCCACATGCCCGTTTGGCAAACTTAGATCCTCTTGATCAAATGAGTTTTTCATCTCTGAACAAACTTGTGTAACTGGGCACTCTTCATCTGTAGACATGGCTGATTGCGCTATGTCACATACTGCGTCACATGCACCGATTGCCTTGAGGTGTTCAACCAATTCCGAAATATTGTTAGCAGACATAACAGCGATTGTATTTTCCGGTAAAACTTGTTCTATTCGGACATCAACGGCAAGAAGTGACGTTGTAATAAGGGCTGTGACTAGTATCATTTGTTTTCCTTTGTACTCTAGGGGTGACAGAGCTATAACTCAACTCTACCTACTCTGTTTGGAATCTCCAACGCTGTCATTTAATTGAGGCGGAGCGCCATTTTTCGAGCGTTGAGGTGGTTTGTGATATAAATGACCGGCATTGGGATTTTTTTCATCGTACGCAAAGGCTTCCCTATTACGAATAAAGTCTTTGACATATCGTGTCGGAATGGCGAAATTAAGTGATTCTGCAGCCGTGATACCCATGTTGGTAATCCCAATAACCTCTCCTCTAGTATTAAAGAGTGGCCCACCTGAGTTGCCTGGATTAATTGCAGCGTCAGTTTGTATATACGTCAGCCCATCAAAGCTACGCTGTTTCGTTGAGACGACGCCTTGACTCATAGACCGCTCAAGCCCCAAAGGATTTCCGATTGCAAAAACTGATTCACCTACTTGGATTGTTTCTGCTTGTTCAAGTACTGAAAAGTCAAAGGGCTTATTGTCAGGATGTGCAAGTTGAAGCAAAGCCAAATCAAGATGGTTATTCACAGCAATAATAATAACATCCTCTATAGTCGTTCTTTTAAGAGTCCCGTCTTCTTGTGGAATCCAAACCGTTGCTCTTAAATCAGTTTCACCCTGAATAACATGTGCATTTGTAATTGCAAATCCGTTTTCATTAAGCAGTACGCCAGATCCAAGACCGCCAGGTGTTGAAACTTTGATGACTGAAGCGCCAACACGCTTCGCTTGAACATGAGGACTCAACTCAGGGAGCCCTTGCGCGGTTCTATACACATTGAGCGTACTGACTTTCGCCTCTTCATCAGGCAACTCAACTAGGGCAACATTGTCTATTTCAGACATATCGATTTGAATAATTTTTGGGCCAATATCAATCCAAAGCGTATTATCGGTGCGTTTAATTACATTTCCATGGACTTCGCCACCACTAGATAACAGGACAACATCGGAAAAGGCAATATGACCAGTACATAAAACACCAGATAGAACAATAAGTAAAAAATTGAGTTTTTTCATTTGAATCTCCAAGCACACTATATCAAAGCAAGTTGCCTGTTAGCATGTATTAGAACTTAATTTCAAGGACTTTCCTATGCTATTTATATGTACCGTACTTCTTACCACTTTCTACCAGACCCCAGACATTCCAGACCTTGGCGATTATTTTGGTTTCAGTGATCTCGAAATAATCAAAATTGGAGAAGATGCTGGTCCGATGTATACGGGCGATGTTAACGGCGATGGGCTGATGGACATACTCGTCATCAACAATAGAAAAAGTCGAATCGATTTGCTTGTGCAAAAAACTGGAGTAAGCCCAGAGGACACCGCTACTGTTACAAGAGCGAATGAAATTCCAGAGCACTGGCGGTTTGACCAAAAAAGGGTAATGGTCGCTCACAATGTTTCCGCACTGGCACTTCACGATTTTAACGACGATGGATTGACCGATATAATTTATGCAGGCAATCCCTCAACTGTTGTTTTTATGGAGCAACTACCAGAAGGTAATTTTAAAAAGACAAGAACCCATCGAGTAACCAATCTTGGAGCAAATAGTAGTGCCTTTTCAATTAAAAATATAATTGACGATCCCGATCCAGAACTAATCACAATTGTTAAAGGGAATATTCAATCGTTTCCTATTATCAACGATGCTCTTAAAAAACCTACTGTATTTGCTACAGATGATAAAGTAGTTGCTTTTCAACTTGAAGACTATGATGGCAATGGGCTCCGAGATATTGCAGGAATAGTGCCAAACAGCAGCGAACCTGTGCGCCTTTGGCTTGCAAAAGAGATTGAAAGCAAAAGAACGATGGGTCCTCAATTACGTTTTGAAATGCCACCGCTTCGAGAATTTGTTTCAGTAAATCTTTCAGATACCACACCAACTAAGATAGCTATAATTGAAAAAGCGTCCAGACGAATTGTGCTCTATGAAGTAGACAAGGAAAGTATTGATGCTACCGGCGACAGAGAAGCTTCCATTGAAATTTACCCATTTCTTGGTGAAGGAAAACGTACGCAAGTACTTGCGGATGTGAACAAGGACGGGCTTATCGATTTGATTGCTACTAATCCTTCCGACAACACCGTTGTCGTATACGCGCAAGTGAAAAATGAAGGGCTCTCCTCAGGCATTTCTTCCGCAACATTATCTGGAGTTGATTCTATTTCTGTTGATGACCTTGATGCAAACGGAAATCTAGAATTATTTGTCTTAAGCGAAGAGGAAGGCGTTGTCGGAAGATCGCCCCTTAATGCTTTTACTGTTCCATTCCCTCAGCCAATTCCTTTTTCCAAAGGCAATACACCTATTTCTCTCTCGACAGTTCTACTTGGTGGCGAAACGCACATCGCCATTATTTCTAAACAAAAACGCTCCTATGCTATTGATATTGTTTCAAGTGATGGCGAAACAGACACGATTGATCTGGGTTCTTTGAGTAGAGGCCCTGATGAAATAATTGGATTTGACGCAGACCAAGATGGAAAAACTGACTTGCTCTTATTGACACGAGATAAACCGATGAAGATGTTGCATGCAACGGAAGACGGATTTGAAGTTCTTAATGATGACGAAATGGGACAGTACGGACTAGTTCGAGAGGCTGGCGCCGACAACGTTGCCTTATTTGATATTGACAATGATGCTCTACCGGAATTGTTAATAGCAGACGGTAATTACGTACGAGCGGTTCGGTACGAAACATCACCCGCTAAAGGTATCAGCCCAGGATGGCAAGTTGTTGCTCAAATAAATATGAAGGATGGGAGTTCTAATCTCGTTTCTCTTGCAATAAGCAACGACGACATTGTTGTCGCTGATAGTGAAAATGAGCGCTTGATTATGATTCAACGGGACCAGAATGGCAGTTGGAATGAAATGGACAGTATTTTTGTTCGTGGCTACGAATTAGGTGCAATTTATGCGGGCGATTTTACAGGCGACAACGTAAATGATATTTTAGCAATAGGCGATTCAGGTTTTGCAATTATTCAACTCTCAGGCTCAAGAGTTTCTCTCAATGAAATTCAATCCTGGCGAACCAATAATGATCGGCGTGTTCAACATGAACTTGCTGTGGGAGACGTAAATGGTGATGGCCACAGTGACATGGTCTCGCTTGATGCTGGCGAACAAATGCTTGAAATTTTCACCTTTTCAGAAAGCGGGAAGATGCTCTATGCTACGGGGTTTAAAATTTACGAAACGAGAATTTTCTCTGGCGGCGAACCCAGAGAATGGCAACCCAGTCAAGTAATAATTACTGACTTAACCAATGATGGCGATAACGACATCCTTCTCCTATCGCACGATCGACTACTTCTATACCCCCAGTAAGTTACCGTTGCGAAATTGAAACGTATTCCTGTTCGTGAGGACCAACATAGTCGCAGCGAGGTCTAATTAGACGGTTCTCAGCAAGATATTCCATGCAGTGCGCTGTCCATCCAGAAACGCGGCTCATCGCAAATAATGGCGTAAACAGATCCAAATCAATGCCAAGCGAAAAGTATGTCGTTGCCGAATAAAAATCAACATTTGGATAAATGCCTTTTGAACCTACTTCTCTATCCATAACTTCTTCGATTCGCTGACTTTTATTGAACAAATCAATGTTTCCAGTATCTTGAGCAATACCTTCAGCAAAGGTTTTTAAATATGTCGCACGAGGGTCGTTTGATTTATAGACACGGTGCCCAAAACCCATGATTCGTTCCTTATTCGCAAATTTATTCAAAACGTATTCTTCGACTGCATCAATAGATTCAATTTCTTGAAGCATATACATGACACCCTGATTTGCTCCACCATGAAGTGGCCCTTTTAACGTGCCGATTGCAGTTGTCACTGCTGAATATATATCACTTAAAGTAGAAATTGTTACAAGCGAAGCGAATGTAGAGGCATTGAAGCCATGATCTGCGTGAAGGATTAAGCAAATGTCCATTGCTCGTGACATGCGCTCTGTTGGTTTTTTCCCTGTAAGCATGTACAAGAAGTTTTCTGCAATTGTTGCCTCTACATTTGGACGAATTAAATCCAAACCTTTTCGGTGTCGATCAAATCCAGCAATCAATGCAGGCATTTTTGCAAGCATGACAATTGATTTTCGAGTGTTCGCTTCTATTGACGGATCGTCTGCCGCGGGATCTTCAAGCGCTAACGCGGATGTCAACGTGCGAAGTGCGTGCATCGGGCTAGCATCTCTTGGCAACGAAACAATCATGTCCCAAAGCGTTTCCGATAAGTCGTAATTACTACGAATTAGAGTATTGAATTCAGCGAGTTCCACTCGACTTGGCAGCCTACGATTCCAGAGAAGATACGTAGTTTCTTCAAAGGTGCTTTGACGAGCAAGATCATCGATACCGTATCCAACATATTCAAGAATACCCTTTTCGCCATTTATAAAAGAGAGTGATGAACGTGCGACAATTGTGTTAACCAAACCGATATCAGTATGCATTTCTTGCATTACAGTGCTCATATGAGCCTCCTAAAAAGGTTACAAACAAATATGTGATACCCTGAATTACCACAAACGAAACCTTATTTTAGCAGATTCTTAGTCTATCCCAAGCGTACAATGTCAAAATGCTCATTCCAATTGGCACTGACGTTCAACACAAACGGTATCCAACAGTTACATATGTCCTGATTGGACTCAATTTACTTGTTTTTGCCGTAGAATGGGCAGTTCAGCGCTCTGGTGGGCTTGAAGCAAATACCCCGTCCATACGTACAATCGCCCAAGTATTCCTCAACGGAAGCCTTTGGAGTGATGACTTCCACCTCTATTCACTTGTTACATACCAGTTTCTTCACGCTGGATGGATGCATATTCTAGGAAATATGATTTTCTTGCTGCCATTTGGCAAGGCTGTTGAAGACAGAATGGGACATATAGGTTTTGCCCTCTTCTACCTTGGCTGCGGTGCCTTTGCAGGCGGCATGCATGCGCTCACATCTTCTTCTCCAGTAATCGGTGCAAGTGGTTCCGTCTGTGCTGTTACGGCAGCTTTTATAGTGCTTGCGCCTAAGACCAACATCAAAGTTTTACTCATATTTTTCATCATAGGTGTCTACCAGATTCCTAGCATGCTCTTAGTAGCGTTCTTTGTTCTCTTTGATGTGTTC
Source organism: Phycisphaerales bacterium (assembly GCA_014238785.1). Classification (GTDB taxonomy): domain Bacteria; phylum Planctomycetota; class Phycisphaerae; order Phycisphaerales; family SM1A02. The sequence goes on from JABAAL010000012.1 coordinate 24,870, forward strand.
AGTTTGCTTGCAAGTGCCGCAGGTGCCAATGCAGATCCAACAGCATGGGTTGCGCACCTTGGTGGTTACGCCAGCGGCTTAGCAATTACATTCCTTCTTCTCAAATGGAAATTAATATCCTCTTCTCAGTACGATTTAACCGAAGTCATTAAACAAGCAAAACGAAGAAGAGCGTATAAACATATAGTAAAACAATCTACACCAAACCCCTCTTTTTCTTCTACACAACTCGACCCCATCCAACTGCTTCGCGCAAACATTTCGGAAACTGCCGCAACGGGAAATCTACTTGAGGCGGCAGATGAATATTTACGTTCAATAGAATCAACTCCAACTTTAAAACTTAGCCAACAAACACACGCCGCCATCGCAAACGCATTACTTCAACATGGCAGAACAAACGACGGCGTCCTCGTCTACGAGCGCTATCTTCTGGAACACAAAAAATCCGATGATTGCCCTGAGGTCGCCCTCCTCCTTGCCGCAAAATACACTCGAAATTTGCAAAACAAAGATCGCGCGCTAGAATTACTAGAAATATATTCTTCATCCTTTTCTTCAAAACATGCTACGCTTATTGCTGCTCTCACCGCTGAACTACTCACATGATTCCACTCCTTCAATCAAAAGATGACATTGGTATCAAGGTTTGCGGCCTTCGAACAGAGGAAGATGTTGATATCGCCGTGGGAGCTGGCGCAAACGCCATTGGATTTATGTTTGTTCGCGAGTCGCCTCGCTTTATCGAAAGACACGTGGCTGATCAACTCGCACTTCAATTGCCCGAAGATGTCACCCCAATTGCTGTAGTGCAAAACTATGAATCTCTTTCAGACTTTGCAGATTGGAACGGATGGCTACAGTTATGTGGCGAGGAAGACGAAGCATCCGTAGCGACTGCGCCAGTACCCGTTATCCGCGCGTTTACATGGAATGAAACTGAACTGATTCGATGGGATGCTTGCCCGAATGTTGACGCCCTACTTGTTGATGGATCAACCGGTGGGCTTGGCAAAACGTTTGACGTGACTACCCTAGCTAAAATGATTCCAACCCTTTCAAAACCACTCATCATCGCAGGCGGCTTAACGGCTGAGAACGTACGAGGAATCATCGCCCAATCGAATCCAACTGCAGTAGATGTCTCGAGCGGAATCGAATCCTCAAAAGGAATAAAAGACCATCAAATGATGTGCGACTTTATCAATGCCGCAAGAGGATTGAGTTAATCAGCAATCTTTTCCTTTCGTTTTTCAACGAGGCGGATGCCTTCAATGCAAAGGTCCCTGTCGATAGCTTTGGCCATATCCCACAACGTAAGTGCAGCGACACTCACTGCGGCAAGTGCTTCCATTTCAATTCCAGTACGACCATGCACAATCGTCGTTGATGTTATTTTGACTCTATCGCTTCTCGCTCGTTCAAATGACAATTCAACAAATTCTAACGGAAGCGGATGGCAAAGAGGAATCAAGGTATCACACATTTTTGCAGCTTGTATTCCAGCAATTCTTGCAACAGCAAGACCTTCTCCTTTTGGCAATTTTCCGTCCATCAGCGCATCAAGCGTTGATGCATTCGCTGTAAAAAATCCCTCAGCAATCGCGGTTCGACGCATAATTGGTTTCTTAGAAATGTCAACCATTGAAGCTTGGCCATGTTCGTCAAGATGAGTAAGGCGATCATTCATTGCTAATCCTTTGTATAGACTATGTTTCCTGCAAGAATGGTCATTGTCACAGATGGTCGTGTATTTTGCCAGTCACATTCGAAGGGATTGGTATCCAATATTGCAACATCTCCAAATGACCCCTTTGTTAAAAACCCGCTCTTTGTAGAACCTAAAGAACGAGCGCCTTCAACAGTGCTCGCATACATTGATTCCTGAACAGTCAGACCATGCAAAACAGCAGCTTGCATTGCTGCAAGCGGATCAGCTTTTGCAATAGGCCAGTCCGAACCAAATGATAAACGAGCTCCTTGTTGTAACATTCTTCGCCAGTCATGAAGTTGCTTGGCTCGAATCGGACCAACTGCAGAATCCGCTATGGCAGCATCTCCTGGCTGATGGAGTGGCTGCACACCAAACATCTGCCCATGAATGAATGGAAGGTCTTTGTCTGCTATAAATTGGGCATGTTCAATTCGAGACGGAGTTCCATCAAGTCCTTCAAGTGCTTTGAGTGCTTTACCAACAGCCGCATCGCCAATTGCATGCATGACCGGTGCGAAGCCTGCATCGACAACATCTCGAATCCAAGTATCCAACATGCCCTTCTGTGCGATTCCCGCCCAAAGGCCTGTACCCTTAGCATCTTCCCAAGGCAAATACATTCTTGCCGTTCGAGAGCCAAGTGTTCCATCTAAGAACGCTTTAAAACCAAAGATATGTAACAAGTCGGTATCAAATGCACGGCTTTGACCAAAGATTTTTTCTTCTGGTGCATCGAGAAGGATCGCAGCGATCCGCATTTGCGCAGTTAGTGAGATTGGCGAAAGTACATTTTCAATATCAACAATGTCCTCCATCGTCCCAATAAGTGTAATACCATTTGATTGCATAGCAGTGATCGCTTGCAAAACACGCTTTCGTTTAGTTTCGTTCGATGCTATGGGTAAGTGTGGGCAAACACCTTCATATAACGCATCTTCTCGAACAATACCGTTTCGTATGTTTTTCCCACCATTCATTATTTCAATTTCATCAAGGGGCAACATTGCAAGTGCTGTCTCATTAACAACTGCGCAATGATAATCAATTCGATATGCAAGCATGGGCACAGTATCATTCGAAGGTAACCATGAACTGTCTGGGGTGTTGCCAAGTTGCTCTTCATCCCAACCAAAACCGACGAGCCAATCGTTATGCTTCGCCTGCATACTTGCATTTATATAGAGATCAAAAAATTGTTGACGAGATTGAGCCACGCTGCAATCAATTTCTCCCATGCCAGAGGCTCCCTGAACGAGATGGAGATGAGAATCAACCAACCCCGGCAGAGCAAAGCGACCATCTAAATCAATCAAAAGCGCATCTTTTGGAGCCTCGCAGTCAACTGAAACAATGACACCATCTGCAATTGTCAGCGTTCGCGAACAACTTGTTTCAGTCGGGTCAATCAGTATATTGCCATTTTCAAGATGGATTGGACGGTTCATGCAAGATCTACCTTATTACCGATTCAGTGTATTAGATATTGTTTACAATGTGACTGTTCTCTATGAAAATTTCACTCGCCATCCTTCAAATTTGCTTCCTTCTTAGTTGCAATCAATCCCCTGAGAGTACACCTCAAGCCCCGCGAGTAGAACCAAATGATCCGGCTACAGAGAACAAGCAAAACAATCCACCAAACAAATCGTCTCTTCTGGATATTCCTGACGAGAACGAAATAGTTGACAGGTCAAATAAGTTTACCCACACCCCTCCAGAAGACGATTCAACAATTATCTTTGGAACTTTTATTTCAAAGAAACCTATTTCGTGGATTTGGACACCTCCTCAGACACTTATAGCAACAAACAATTACACGCTTCCTCAAAAAGATGCGAGCAAGAACGCTTACTTTACTATTCGACAATTTTCAAATCGCGAAGAAGGAAATATAGAAGATAATATAAAACGTTGGGCAACCTTGTTTCGAACTAATGATGGCGGACCAATCACCGCTAAAATTGAAACAATCGAGATTCCCAATACAAACACAACAAAAATTTCGTTTAAAGGTGAGTACATGGGCTCTGCGGGAACATGGCACTCAAAGAATTACTCGCTTGTTATTGTTGTTTTAAAAGAAGGCACAGAAACGTTTTTCTTTAAACTCCTTGGTCCCACCGACACAATCTCTGAACATGATGAAAATCTTACGTTCTTCCTAACAAGTATCGAGGCGCTGCCAGAAGTTGAATAGTAGGATTTAAAAACATGAGCGGTCTAGATAAAGCATTCCGAAGCAATGCGATATTGCCAGAAACTCTACTTCTAGATTAATGCCCCCCGCGAGATTGCTTTTTAATGTTTATCCATTTTCACGTAGGGTATCTCTTCGGAACATAAAGGAAGTCTCTCCGGGGCGCAATATTAACCGAGCAATCGGTAAAAAGTTTGCCTTCAACTATACGTTAAGCCGGTGACGCGTTAAGAAAGTTTTGCAGCAAAGCAGGGCCTTCTATTGTTAAAAAACTTTCTGGATGAAACTGAACACCTTCAAGCATCGGACCATGGCCATTCCAGCGTAATCCCATGCAAATGCCCTCATCAGTCCAAGCAGTCATCGAAAAATCATCCGAGATTGAATCCGGCTCAACAACGAGCGAGTGATAGCGTGTTGCTTCAAACGGGTTTGCAACTCCAGTAAAGACTCCCTTGCCATCGTGGTGCACTGTAGACGTCTTACCGTGAACAGGAAAAGTGTATCGCTCTACCTTCATTCCATAGACGTCAGCGATTGCTTGATGTCCAAGGCAAACACCAAGGATTGGAATCTTGCCACGAAACTCCTCAATAAGGTCTCTGCTCATTCCACTTTGATCAGGCGTGCAGGGACCAGGCGAAATCAAGAGGTGTGTGGGTTGCATTGATATTGCATCCGAAAGAGAAATCTGATCATTTCGGATAACGTTCATTTCTCTAGAGGTTCTAGAGGATACATCTAACTCGCCAATTCGCTGAACGAGATTAAAGGTGAATGAGTCATAATTATCAATGATTAATAACACGATTCTGAGTATACCGCCGCCAAGAATAATCTGTTTAAATTACGCAGCCCGAGTTCCTGCGACACCATCTTGTGTCACAAGAAATAAATCACTAGAAATTGGATAAGGCAATCTCTTGTAATCTGTTGCGACTCGGTGCTGTAATTTTTCTACAAAAGTGCCAGGGCCGCATGAGATTGCCATAAACATATCCCTCGCAGGAGCAGCTACATAAAAGTTACCCTTAAACTCAGGAGCTAAACGGGTATATAACGTGCTTAATAGTAAGCGAGCGGCATCATACCCATCCTGCATATTAAATATTGCAGCACGCCCACCATCTCGTGCTTCAATAATTTGTAGTTTCAATTCTGGCTGATACTTTGCCAAATTTTCACGTGCTACCGTGTCAACATCATCGATGGTGATTCCCCAACTAAGCATCTGTTCAATAGTAATACTGACCGTCATTCTTGGCATATCTATAACGTAGAGAATAGAAGTGTCATTTACAAACGGCAAATATGCTACTTGCTCACGTTCAAGTTGTTCAAAAATTGAATTTGGTTGAATACGAGGCATAATTCGGCTCTTAGCGAGTGAATATGAAATAGATATATTTGCCAAATCATCACCTTCAAGAAGTTGATCTAGAAAATCCTCAACGATTTCAACACCTCGTTCTGGAGACGATAATACCATTCGATATAAGTTATTGAGACCTAAGTGCCTACCATCCAAATACAGATCCATTGGCCCTGCAAGCGTAACTTCTTTATCAGGAAAATGACGGCGCAAGATATACACGACTTGTTCGCTAAATGCTTCAGGTTCTCGTGGCATGTGTGTCATTCTTTGAATTCCTATACATTCCCCCACAATGTCATACATCGACTACACAACACATGACGTGAAGTAATAACCTAATATTAAAGAAGAACACTTTTTTTTGCATTACTATCGGACGGTACCTCAACACGTGGTACCATTTACAGCATGAAAAGGCACTTAGACATCCACGGTATTGCCATCGGCTCGAGCGAACCGCTCCTCATAATTGCTGGTCCCTGTGTACTTGAAAGCAAATCTCAAGCATTACAGATTGCAGAAACAATACAGAATTACTGCAATAAGGCTGGCGTAAGTTATATATTTAAGGGCAGTTTCGACAAAGCAAATCGAACCAGCGTGCACTCAAAACGTGGGCCAGGCATGCAAGAAGGTCTTGATATTCTTGCCGCTGTTAAAGAACAATTTGGCATTCAAGTAACAACGGACATTCACAACCCAGCACAAGCTGCACCCGTAAGCAAAGTCGCAGATATTCTTCAAATTCCTGCTTTTCTTTGCAGGCAAACCGATCTGCTCATCGCTGCAGCAGAATCCGGCGCAGTAGTAAATGTAAAAAAGGGACAATTTCTATCTCCAGATGAGATGCGCGATGTCGTCTCAAAACTTAAAGAAGCAGAATGCGACGAGATCATTCTCACTGAACGGGGAACGTTCTTTGGCTACAACAGACTTGTTAATGATTTCATTGGTCTTGGTGACTTGATGGAAATTGGTCCACCAGTTTGTTTTGATGTCACCCATTCCACACAACTCCCAGGCGCCGGCAAAGGCTGCACAGCTGGACGGCCAGATCGCGCTTTTTTACTCGCAAAAGCTGCAACTTCAGCAGGCGCGGATGCATTATTTTTAGAATGCCACCCAGACCCCATAAACGCACCCTGCGATGCTAGTACGATGCAGCCGCTTGAAAGAATGGAAGAAATCATTTCAACATGCGCTGCAATTGCACATGCCATAAAACCTATTGAAAGCGACAAATGACCTCTTGCGACTACTGCGATAAGCCAGCGATGTATCATGATGTCCGCATCGAAAATGGTGCTCACACTACTTTAAATCTTTGCCAAGAACACGCCCTTGAAGCAGGCATAAGCCTAGGTCCAATCGATCTTTCTATCGTCCTTAACGTTGATGCACCTTTTTCTCAATCACAGCAAGTAATCTCTTGCCAAGATTGCGGCATGACTATTGCACAATACAAAGAAACAAGTTTATTAGGGTGCCCGACTTGTTATGAAACTTTTTCTGAACAACTAAAGCATGTTATTGCGAATGTCCAAGACAACCGTACCCAACATGTTGGGCGCGCACCAGCAGCTGCAAGCAGAGACGTAAATTGTCATCTAACTATACGGCGTCTTCTTAGAGAATTAGAACATGCCGTTACCCAAGAGCAATACGAGGAAGCGGCCTTTTTGCGAGATGAACTCAGAAAAATTCATGAAGGCGGAACTATTCATGAAAATTGACCCTGTTGCTAATTGTCCCTTTAACAACGAAAACCCCCCTTGTGGTGATGTTGTCCTGAGCAGCAGAGCACGCCTTGCTAGAAACCTAGAGGGTTTCCCATTTGTGCATCGCTCGACAGCACCCGATTGCAAGGAGGTATCTTCCCTGGTTCACCAAATTTGCGAAGTCGACGATACAAATGTAACGCTAGAATGGGTCGACTTGGATGAACTCGATACATTAACTACAGAAGTTTTCGTTGAGCGTCATTTACTTTCTCCAGCACTTGCTACTGCTACGCACCCACGAGCAATCGCAATTGGTCCAGAGCTTTCAAGAAGCGTAATGGTAAATGAAGAAGACCATATTAGAATACAATCGATAAGACCTGGCGTTCAACTTGAAGAAGTATTGCAAGATGTCCAAACATTAGATGTAAGAATAGAAGAAGTCATTGCGTACGCTTTTGACGAGCAATTAGGTTTCCTCACCGCCTGCCCAACAAATGTAGGTACTGGCGCTCGTTTTAGCGTCATGCTTCATCTGCCTGGATTACGAATCATTAAGGATCTTCAACGAGTTAAGAATGCTTGCGAAGGAATGTCACTTGCAATTAGAGGATATCAAGGCGAGGGCTCCAAAGTTACCGCGGATCTTTTTCAGGTGAGTAATCAAGTTACACTTGGGTATACCCAAGAACAACTCTGTTCAATGTTGGCTAACGACTTTCTTCCACCTGTTATTGAATGGGAGCGTAAAGCACGGCTCACTATCCTTCAAAATCAAAAGTCAAAACTTGAAGACCAAACATTCAGATCGCTTGGCCTTCTTCAAAATGCAAGACTGCTCTCCTTGAAGGAAGCAATGCAATCCCTTGGAAACATACGGCTTGGAATCTGCACAGGAATCATTGAAGATATTGGAATTGAAACGATAAATCAACTCTTTATTGAGATTCATCCATCGCATATCAAATGGAAATATGGGAAAGACATTGAGGACGAACAAATTCCAACGCTTCGAAGTGAGTTAATACGCGAAAAATTACGCAAGTGACCTCTCGACGAACACGTCTTGCACCCTCTCCTACAGGTGCTCTTCATATTGGCAACGCTAGTTCATTCCTGATTAATTGGGCTATAGCAAGAAAATATGATTGGGAAATACTCTTGCGTATGGAGGACCTCGACGGGCCACGTAAAAAAGGAGAGACGATCCAGACCTCCATAGATATCCTTACATGGCTTGGCATTGATTGGGATGGAGAAATGATTCTCCAAAGCGAGGGCATTCAGCATAGCCGCGATGCTCTTAAGTCTTTGATTAACCAAAACCTAGCTTACCATTGTGAGTTAACAAGAAAAGAAATCGACGCAGTAGCAAGCGCCCCGCATGGCACGGCAAAACAGCGCAACAACAGTATCCGACAAAATAATATACATAAACACAATAAGCAAGAAGTTCCGCTATGCACAAACTGGCGATTTACAGCGAGCCATTGTTCGATGCAGTTAGAAGATATGTGTTGCACAACATCTCCGCAAATCGTTGAAAGTGATTTTGTCATTTGGACAAAGTCAAACTCGCCATCGTATCAACTAGCCGTTGTGGTAGATGACCATCGTCAAGGCATTACTGATGTAATTCGCGGCAACGACCTTTTTCATTCCGCAGCACTTCAATCACAACTCTATGAAGCATTGGGCTGGAACATACCCACGTGGTGGCACCTTCCACTGGTGCTAGGCGCCGACAAGAAGCGGCTTGCAAAACGACACGGAGATTCACGCCTAGAAACATTTCGAAACGAAGGGATTCCACCAGAACGAATCATCGGTCTCATTGCGACATGGTGCAACATCCAAGACAATCTAACACCAATGAATGCTATCACTTTTTGCAAGGAATTAGATGTTCCCTCGATCCCAAAAAAGAATAAGATATTCACCCAGAAGGAAAAACAATGGTTATTCGATTTTTAGCACTATTATTTCTTTTTTGCATACCCTTTGGCTGCGGGGCTCAATCCAAATCGTTGACTGCAACCATCCCGATTGGCAACGAAATTTTTTACGTAGAAATCGTTAATACTAATCAAACCAGAGCGCAAGGGCTCATGCATCGCACAGAGATTCCAAAAGATGGGGGAATGCTATTTGTATTTCCTGATTCGATACTCCGTTCATTTTGGATGAAAAACTGCCTTATCCCAATGGACCTCATTTTTCTCGATTCAAGAGGCACAATCACTGCCACGCATGAAATGCCTGTTGAAGATCCCCAGAAAGAAGCCGAGTCAGAGTGGGAGTACGACAACCGACTTTCTCACTACTGGTCAAACTCTCCTGCGAGATTTGCAATCGAGTTACAGTCCGGCTCTATCAAACGGTTAGGCCTGAAGGTCAATGAGCGAATTGCCCTTGATATCGCACATTTACGTTCTTTAGCCCGATAAGTACTAACACAAATCGAATAACCCTCATAACCGGCAAGAAGCAACCACACTGCGCTGATGCTGTCTTTAGCAAATAATCGATGTTCCCGATGAAAGAATTGCAAGATCAAATGCTTTATCAATACTCCAAGACCTTGCTAACGACTTTATGACATACAGACCAACGATTTCAATCCAGCACAATAGTGCCTCAACACGAGAAACAACCGCAATTGCGGATGCTCTTATGTGCAAATGGCCTTGCGGTATGCCGCCTCTATTCTCAACAAAAAAATCTCTTGATTGCGACGTTGCAATATTGTTTGCAGAAAATGAAGCTGCTGTCATTGATATTCTTCCCACACTTCTTGAACTTCATACTTCGAATGTTCCGATGCTTATCTGTTGCGATGACTTCGATTCATATAAAGAGTTGATAGTGGATTTAGATGTAACACACATTGCGTATGATGCTGAACCTGCAAGTATTGCGGGAGTTTTATTTGGACTCCTTCAAAGAAACCAAGAATTATCCCAACTCCGCAGCCAAGTCGGCTTCGTTCGAACTCTGCACAACTCACTTCAAAGTGATTTAGATATTATCCAAGACGAACTGGAAGTTGCAGCCACCGTTCAACGTGAATTTATGTCAACTGAAGTAGAATCTATCCACGGGATCTCATGCACTTCCCTTTGGCGCCCTGCCAGCGTCGTCAGTGGGGACATGTACGACATAACCCAAATAGATGACGATCATCTTGCCTTTTTTATAGCCGACGCAATTGGGCATGGAATTTCCGCAGCAATGCTCGCAATGATGTTAACCAGAACCATTGGCGCACATAGATACGACTCTACAACTGGCGAACTGACAGAGCCAAAGGATATGCTCTCATTTTTGAACAAAGCGTTGCTTGACAGAACTGGAGATCATGCTCGGTTTGCCACTGGAGCGTACGGAATATTGAATTGCAAAACAAACGTGCTTACCTATGCTGGCGCTGGACATCCACCTGCACTTCTAAGTCGCTTTGGATCAAACCCCACAATTCTTGATTCACAAGGTCCACTGCTTGGAGTATTTGAAACTGATTCTTTCTCGCAGCAAACTGTTGACTTTTCCGCTGGGGACACTTTGCTACTTTACTCTGATGGCTTTGAACAAGCTCTTGGTAATGAAGAGCACCGTGAAGGCGAACTCCCCACCTATCTCAAATCAATGCACGAATTCTGCACTACTTCGGGGAATGATGTCATTAAGAACATCAATACCTTTTTGAATAACTCAATTGCCAACAACGCAGATGATGACCTCACTATGATTTGTTTACGTGCTTTGCCAACAGCTATGACTCTTGGCCTTGCTGCGTAAAGACGAATCATCCCCTCGCCAGAAACTTAAATTATTGTTGCATTTTTCGTACAACTTGTACTATTGTTCTTGTCAATATATCTGTTTCGATATTGACGAAATCGCCTACTTGGATTTTACCCAGCGTAGTCTCTCGCAACGTCGCAGGAACAAGAGCCACTTCAAACCAGTCATCGCAAACGGTAGCAACTGTTAAAGAAACGCCGTCGATAGAAACTGACCCCTTTGGAACAATTGTGTCAGTATCAATAGTTGCCGTCGTTATTCGTAACCTACAATCACCACTATCTTGAGGTGTTACAAGTAAAACCGTTTCAAATCCATCAATGTGGCCCTGGACAAAATGCCCCCCAAGAAATGAATCGGGCCGAAGCGACCGCTCTACATTGACGCTTGAACCTTGCTGGAGGGAATCCAAGGTGGTACATTTGAGCGATTCTTGGACAATATCGAATGAAATGAGATTTTTTCCATTTTCCAAAACATTTCCTACAACAGTCAAGCAGCAACCAGAAGTGCTGATTGACTCACCTAATTCGATAGAATCAGCCCATTCCGTGCAGGAAATTACTAGTCGAACTCCCCCATTGTCACGCTTTACTGAAGTCACTTCCGCTATTTTTTGAACAAGACCTGTAAACATAGTTCTATACCTTATTGTACTTGGGCTTGACTTGTTGTATTGACTCTTCGATACTGTGCATTTCCAGTAGAATCCACTGCTGGAAACGGAGATTTTATGCTATTCCCAACATTACGTAAGACAATAATTACCCTCGCTGCTTCTGTGATGCTCGCTGTTGGAGTAACCACAATGGCACAAAACGCAGATGAAGTATCTGGGATTAACCTTGATCAACTTCAAAAATCTGGCTACCGAATCGATTGGATAAACCAGCCTACTTCGAAAGGCCTTCGCCTTCCAACTATTACGAAGGATTCCTTTTACACCGTAGATAATTCTGATTTTGTCTCAAAGTACGATATCGATTCCGGCAAGTGGCTTTGGTCAACACCCGTTGGAAACCAAACCTACAAAATTAAAGGTATCACTGAGATTAAAAACCTCAAACGAACATATGTTTTATCTGAAGGCGGCATCTATGTTATCGAAACAGTTACTGGTGATTACCCTTCCAATGCTGATAGCAAGAGCCAAGACAATTCACAATTTTTCCCTTTGCAAGAAGTTGCGAACACTTCAGCAATATCTTTAAATGGCCAAATTATCTACGGGTCCACTACAGGAAACGCAGTTTGGTTTAACCCCTCCACTGGATTTACCGCAAGTACGTACAACATCGGCTCCTTAGTAGATGTCTCCCCCACATACGTAACTGGAATCCAAACTGAGCGCGGCATGATGAGAAATGCAATTGTCGCCGCATCTACCGATGGAACGGTCATAGCAATTGATGCGAAAGATATCCAACAGCTTTGGACAATTTCCCTACTCGATGCAGTAGCTGCACCTGTAAGTTATGGAACAAATAATCGAGTTATAGATAATGAAGATATTCCAAGATCCTCAGTCTTCATTGCTGGAACAGATCGCTACCTTCGATCAGTTGACCTACACACAGGCCGGCCAAGGTGGCGGGTGCTTACCGAATCACCGCTTGAAGATTCTCCGTTCGTTTCAAAAACCGCCGTCTACCAAAGGATCCCAAATGTTGGGCTAGCTTCATTTCAAGCATTCCCTGTTGATTTCTCCGGAATTCAAAATTGGATCGCAGAAGATATCTCGGGAACGGTAATCACCACCACAAAAGATGGCAAATTAGTTTGCTGGGACAAACAAGAAAAAATCCTACAGATTGCTGACCCAAGAAAAGGCGGAATCGTAGCAACACTTTCATTACCTTCAGTACGTTCACTCACAACAGACCAACAAATCAACGGATCTCTCTTTCTCATCACAGAGAGTGACACGATTCTTCGACTTGATCCAAGGCGTTAACAATGACAACAGATATTCCGATTCGACGCGCACTACTTTCCGTGAGCAACAAAGAGGGAATAGTGCGTTTTGCTGAACAACTTTCATTGCTTGGAATTCAAATAATCTCGACGGGCGGGACTGCAAGAACTCTTGCTGAAGCAGGCATCGCCGTCTCAACGGTTGAGTCTCTTACAGGATTTCCAGAAATGCTCGACGGTCGCGTCAAAACACTTCACCCAGCAATTCACGGTGGCCTACTTGGTATTAGAGATGAACCTACGCATGTAACAGCAATGGAAGAACACGGCATCGAACCAATTGATTTGATTTGTATTGACTTATATCCATTCGAGGAAACAATTGCTACAAAGGGCGTAACAACTAATGAGGCAATCGAACAAATTGATATTGGCGGACCTGCGATGATTCGCTCTGCAGCAAAGAACCACGCTTTTGTTACGGTTGTAACAAACCCACGTCAATATACATTCGTTCTAGAAGACCTTGTAGCAAACAACGGAGCGACAACCTTCGATCTCCGTCGCGACCTTGCAAAAGATGCATTCACTCGTACTGCGGAGTATGACACGACCATTAGCCAATGGATGACAAACGAAACAAATGGCTTTTCAACATCCGTTAAAATCAGCGGAGTACTTGAGCAAACGCTCCGCTATGGCGAAAATCCTGACCAAGCCGCTGCTGTTTATCGGGACGTGCAACATTCCGGCCCAAGTGTCATAACTGCAAAAGCTATTGCAGGCAAGCCGTTAAGTTATAACAATCTAATGGACGCTGCTGCAGCCCTAGAACTTGTCCAAGATTTAGCCGATGCGACCCAATCTCCAAGCGCTGCAATAATCAAACACGCTAACCCCTGCGGCGCTGCTGTTTCTAAAACCATTACAGAGGCCATTGACAAAGCTTGGAAATGCGATCCTCTTGCGGCATTTGGAGGCATTGTAGCTCTGAGCACATCAGTCGACCTTGAACTTGCCAATATCATTTCTCGCGGGGAAAAGTTTCTTGAAGTTATTGTTGCCAAATCTTTTTCAAAAGAAGCAACGGCAGCACTCTGTGCCCGCTGGAAAAACATACGCCTTTTAGCTGTAGGTTCCGAACCTCGCACACCAACCTGGCGTCAACACAAATCGATAGTTGGCGGCATGCTGATGCAAGAACTAACTCCAGTGACTGCTGATGCAACACAGTGGGAACATGCTGCTGGGCCTACTCCAACACTAGCACAATGCTCCGATGCTCAAATTGCTTGGATTTGCTGTGCTCATCTTAAATCTAACTCGATTTCCATAGTAGACAACGGGGCATTAATAGGCGGAGGCATGGGGCAAGTTGATCGTGTATCTGCCGCTCGTCTTGCGATCCACCGAGCTGGAAGTTCAATAAAAGAAGCAACGTCACCAGTGGCAGGTTCAGATGCATTCTTCCCATTTTCTGATGGGCCAGAACTACTCATTGATGCAGGAATACAATGCATTGTGCACCCTGGCGGAAGTGTGCGTGATCAGGAAACGATAGATATTTGTAACAAGAACAGTGTTACGCTTCTGCACACGGGGATTAGGCGCTTTAGGCATTAATCTTCGACGAGCTCGATTGACCAATATGCATTTTGCAAGAAAGATTTCCATGATTTGTACTGTATTGGACCTATTCTTAGCTTCCTTGCTTCACAATGCAAAGGTTTAAATGGCTTTTGAATAAGTTGCATGCTTGCTTGCCTGGGCGTTCGCCCGCCTTTTTTTGTATTACATTTCATACATGCACAAACCAAATTTGACCATGAGTTACCGCCACCTTGAACACGAGGGACAACGTGATCAAGAGTCAAATCTGTTGCTGAAAACCGCTTGCCACAATATTGACATTTATTTTTATCTCTGGAAAAAAGGTTACGCCGAGTAAGTCGAACTTCTGGCTTAACAAATTTATCGTATGTAAGAAGGCGAATAATTTTAGGTATTGCAATTTCTAGAGACGGAAGTCGTAACCACGTATGCTTTTCTGGTTCGAATTCTTTTTGAAGTTTTGCGACATCCATCCAATCATGCAGACCGTACGTAAGATAGTTGCCATTTTCAATTGATAATATCTCTGCTGCTTCGCGACAAAGCAAAGTAAAGGCGTGACGAGCTGGCACAATCCGTACTGCCGAGTAACCTCGATTTAGTACGAGAACTTTTTCATCAATAGTTGATATTGCACTCATCTTAATACACCGAATGTATTTGTATCAGAAACATATGGGGTATGCTTTATCGAGAAGCGTTGATTGTCATATCGACCGTCGTTGGACTTGGAGCAACAAGGTCGAGACGAAGCGGCATGCGCTTCCCGTCGCCATCGTAGGGAATATTGTCTTCGTCGATAATCTGCTGAATTGCCATCACACCTTCGATAAGCATTTCTGGCCTCGGTGGGCATCCTGGAACATACACATCGACGGGCATGAATTGATCGACACCCTGCACTACCGCATAGGTATCGAATAATCCTCCTGTAGAAGCACAAGCTCCCATGGAAATAACCCATTTGGGTTCGGCCATTTGCAAATAGATTCGCTGAAGCACTGGCATCATCTTGGTTGAAATTCTTCCCGCGACAATCATTAAGTCGGCCTGGCGAGGGCTGAAACGAAAAACTTCTGCACCAAAGCGCGCCAAATCGTATCGACTCGAAGCAGTTGCCATCAGTTCGATTCCACAGCATGCGGTTGCAAATGGCATAGGCCAGACACTCGATCGCCTTGCCCAGTTGATTACACGGCTGAGCTGTGTTGTCATATATCCATCGGATGGTATTGCTTGTTCGAGACCCATAGTTTGTACATAATACAAAATGTCGCACAAACGGGGGAAATTTATGCAACATACTTGCAGGATGAGTATTTAACATGGTGAATTATATCAAGCTGCTGAACCAAAACTAGATTGAGATACTTCTATTTGAAAGAGCCTATCAAGTCGCATCATTTCAAATAGTTCTTTTAAATTGCTGGTGAGTCCAATAATTGATGTAGACGCATTACACTTTTCAGCAGTATTTCGTACATCAATGCACATTCCCAATCCAAGGCTTGAGATAAACTGAATATCATTAAAATCAAGCACCAAAGTGTCCACTTTGCTGCCGAATTCTTTAAGTTTATTATTTATCGCCATCGCAACGACTGATGCTTCTCGTTCGCCTATCCGTGGTCCAACAATCGATGCCTTCATTGTGCCGTTTGAATAAGAAACATCAACGAAGAGAGATTTTCGAGGGCTAGTACTGTTATTTGTGTTTATTTCATTCATATTTGTGTATTCGGTCATATTTGTGCTCCACTTTTGCATACTCCTAGAAAAGCAACTAAATACTGTTTTCTTTCAATAATTAGTAAAAAGCGCCTAAAACGACAAAAAAAGTGTTTTAGCGATCAATACAATCCTCCTCCCCTCCCACCCTAACTGAATACTGAGCAAAATGATTATTGTGGTTTTGTCGTGCTAACTTGGTGCACAATTGAGGAAATCTGTAACCCAAGCAGAATAATAAGCCACATCAAATAGAGCCAAAACATAAATACAGGAACGAGTCCTAATGAACCATATAAATGGCGCAATGAAAGAGCGTGATTAAAATACAAGCCGAGCGATTCTTTGCCAACAAGAAGCATCAGAGCAGAGACAAACGAACCAAACATGAGTGCTCTCATTTGAAGTTTTACGGTGGGAACGTATCGGTAAAGGAAAAGCAAGCAAAGCCAAGCAAGAAATAAATCCCATAACAGTGACATTATCCATAATAGCCAACTCCCTGAAACTATATTTTCAACCAAACCAACTGCTAAGGCGTCTACCCAAAAAGCAAGTGCAAGAAGCACTGGGCCAAATGTAAGAACGAACCAATATAGGGGTATTCGATACAACCAAGAACGCCCTTTTGCTCCATCGCAAATATTATTAAAACTTTGCTCAATATCAACAAGAAGCGTAATTGCAGAATAAACCAAAACAAGCAACCCTATCCACGTTAACGCTGCAATATTAATATTCATACCACTAGAAACAATGTTTGTCAGCCAACTCCCAAGAGTAAGTGGTATATCGCCTTCGGAGAGTTGTATCTCTACATCATTCATACCCATCGCTTCAATTGAATTATGTAAAAATAGTGCAAAGCGATCCTTCCCCATGATCGCTTTTGCCACTCCAGCGCCAACGACAGTAACTGGCAACATCCCAAAGAGCGTTCGATATGTGAGTGAGGCAGCCATCATGCTTGCCCTGTCTCGCGAAAGTTGCTTAGCACCTTGGCGAATTAATTGAAAAAGATAGACAACCATACGCTCCCACCGAGTGAGCTCTTGAATTGGGTCCTTGATTACTTGCTGCAATCGCTCAATTATTGTTTTAAACTTCATGTAACTTGGTAGACTAGCCAAAATGGGCTGGAATACCAACCAAGAAAAGTCAAATCATGACCCTACCTTACCCTTTAAGGAGGCCGCTCGTGGCGAGCGGCTCCAGCGTGTCATGGCATCTGGTGGTATCGCTTCTCGGCGTAAATGCGAGGAAATGATTGAATCAGGCGAGGTCAAAGTCAATGGCATCGTCATCAACTTCCTTCCAGCATGGATCGATCCAAAAACCGACAGAATCACGATTGCAGACAGAAAACTCAATTTACACGCTGATAACGTCTATGTTATGTATTACAAACCAAGGGGAATCGTATGTACCATGGTCGATCCAGAGGGGCGACCTTGTATCGGGGACATTGTAAAACACCCGACAGGTACACGAATTTTCCCAATTGGACGGCTCGATATGGATAGCCAAGGGCTGCTACTTCTTACCAACGACAATATGTTAGCCAATGAACTTACTCACCCAAAACATAAAGTCAGTAAAACATACGAAGTCACTGTTAGAGGAAAAATCACGAACGAGACTCTTGTTAAATTGCAAAAAGGCATTTACCTTGCAGATGCGCACACAAAACATGACACTACGATGAAAGGTCAACGGGCTACCATCAAGGATATTGAAATTGTCCGCCATGATCGAGATCGTACACTTCTAAAGATCACGCTCACAGGAGGTCGAAACCGTCAAATACGTCGAATGCTTGCGATTGTCGGTCATCCTGTAAAACGCCTACGAAGAACACATGTGGGGCCCGTTGCACTAAAGGGACTGAGACCAGGTCAATGGCGAGATTTGACGGCGAAAGAATTTAATGCGCTTGAGCACTCTGTTCGCCGGACATAGGCTTTTCAAATAAAACAATAAGAATGTCGCCCTCAACTGTATCGTCTTGATTCACTGTTACTTTTTGCATTCGAACAAGTTCTAATGTTGCTAAAAACATACCGATCCGCTCCGCCAGTGGCAACCCGGAAAATGCCGACAGCAAGGTAAGACGCCGCTCTGGCGATCTATTCAGACGTTCAATCAATTCTTCTTGACACAGTTCAATTGGCACATCATCAAACGCAATATGGTGTCCATCGAGCTGTGTAAAATCAATCGCGGTTGCAATATGTTCGTAGGCATCTGATAAATCTATAAAATGAACGTCATCTAACTCAAGCGACGGCTCGTTATCTGGAGACGGCTGTTTTGGGATTCCAATTTGCACTTTATAACGAAGCGCAAAATCATTTCTTCTTTTCTCAAGAAGTTCAGAAGCAGTTCTAAACCGTTGATACGAGAGCAGCTGCCGAATCAAATCGCCACGTGGGTCCTCATTTTTATTTTCCTTCCCATGTTCTTGGTCATCCTCCAACGCCTGTTCGGGTGGAACAAGGGACCTAGATTTAATCTCTATGAGTGTCGCTGCCATAACGAGAAATTCCCCTGCCATCTCAACGTCTACCGAAGCGCTTTGTCGAAGTACTCCAAGATACTCATCTGTGATCTCAGAAATTGGAATTTCATGAATATCGACCTCAGCTCTCCGAACGAGATACAAAAGGAGGTCTAGAGGCCCATCAAAGGCATCTATTGAAATTCTGAATTGTTCTTGAGGAAATAACATGTAGAAGTGCAACCTAGTACCTTCAAGGTACAATATACATCATAGTTTCATGAACGCGCCACGCCCACAAACTGAGTTAAGTTTATCTGCGGAACATGCATTTATTTGCGATGTCCTCACCGCCGAATCTGGAGCGATTGATTCTGTCATATCGCAAGTAAGATCAGATGCATCCACCTGCACTTCATGGACAGATGCAATCGATATATTGGAAAAATGCAAGGGGCACGCTGTTTTTAGCGGTATGGGTAAGTCCGGATTAATTGGAGCAAAATTATCCTCCACCTTTTCGAGCATCGGACAGCCGTCGCACGTCGTACACCCAGCAGAAGCGGTCCATGGTGACCTCGGCTCCATTCGACGAGACGACGTTGTAATTCTCATGAGCTACTCCGGCACAACGTCGGAAGTACTTAACCTTGCCGCAATTCTAAGAACTGATGGAATCCCCTGCATCGGCATTTCAAAATCAGACGACTCCCCTCTTGCAAAACTCTGCACTGTGCACCTTGCAATTGGATCTCTCAGTGAAGCCTGCCCCCTTAATCTCGCCCCGACTGCATCGACTACTGCAACGCTAGCTATTGGCGACGCACTAGGACTTGCACTTTCAAGACGACGAAACTTTACCGCCGATGAGTTTCACAAACATCACCCTGGGGGCATGCTCGGCATCGGGCTACGAACTATTACAGAAATCATCCGTTGCAAAGTCGGTGAAAATCTTCCAGTAATATTGGAAGACACACTCGTTGGCGAAGCATTACAGACGGCAAGGCCACAAGAAGGTGCTCGTCGAGCCGGCGCCATCCTTCTCGTTGACGAGAATGGAAAACTAACGGGTATATTTACCGATGGTGACTTGCGACGTCTTGTGATCGATGACACAGACCCTATGCAACGTCTAATCGGTGATGTCGCTACAAAGAATCCTAGGCGATTACTTGCTTCGTCACTGGTACGTGATGCACAACAATTAGTTACAGAATACAGAGTCGATGAAATTCCAATTGTTGATGATTCTAATTATCCGATTGGGCTCATTGACGTCCAGGATTTAATAGCAATGAAAGTAGTCACGGAGTAAGCATGTCAGTCATAGTAGCAGTCCGCAAAGATAATCGAATAGTGATGGCCGCCGACACACTGACCACGTTCGGAGATTCCGAGGTCATGCCACAAGAAAATGCACGAACTCCAAAAGTGGGACGTATCGGCGATTCCTTAATTGGCGGAGCCGGATGGGCCGTCTACGACGATATTCTCAATGACTTCCTTGCAACAAGACCAACCCCTGACCTCTCGAGCTCTAGAAAAATTTTCACGTTCTTTCTTGATTTTTGGAAAGCACTTCACGAACACTACACCTTTGTCAACGATCAAGCCGCACAAGCGGGATCGCCATTTGGAGATCTCGACTCTACGTTCCTCATCGCTAATTCTGGTGGAATTTTCACCGTCGCCTCTGATTTGGGAGTCACGCCACTTAATCGCTATTACGCCATTGGCTCAGGTGGAGAATACGCCATTGGCGTTCTTTACACACTCTACGAACGCACCGATGATATTGCCGAACTAGCTTCCGATGCGGTCAAGGCCGCTATTGCCATGAACCTCCAATGCGGCGGCGCAGTTGACGTCTTGCAACTCACTACATGAATGTTCCAAAAGACATATCCGTTCTTGTTCTTGATGTTGATGGCGTGTTAACAGACGGCACTATCGCCTTCCCGCAGATTCTGCAAACGGAATCTAAATCATTTCATGTGCACGATGGCTTGGGTATTTCCCTTTGGCAAAAAGCTGGAAACAATACTGTACTCATCAGCGGGCGAAACTCTGACTGCGTGAATCATCGTGCTAAAGAACTAGGCATCAAATACATCTTTCAAGGAAGCAAGGATAAAATTAAAGATTTGGACAACGCGCTCGCCGAATTGAACGCCACTCCAGAGCAAGCCTGCTTCGTTGGCGATGACCTTGGGGACATGGCTGCCATGGAATATGTCGGCTACTCCATCGCAGTCCAGAATGCGGTACAGGAAGTAAAGGCGATAGCAGATTGGACAACCGTTAGAAGCGGAGGCAACGGCGCAGTTCGAGACGCCATCGAGCACCTCATGCAAGCATCTGGAACATGGAAAACCGCTGTCGAATTGTGCAAAACAGAATCTAGTAAACAATGAAGAACGCGCCAAAAACAAAAGACAACAAACGCATCGGGCTGCTTGTTGTTGCCGCAGGTTCCGCATTTTCGATTCTTCTCATATCGCTTCTCTTTTTCCTTGGAGAGAAAGTGCCACCGCCAGAGGAGCGAGTACAAAGCGAAGAAATTACCGATTTGCTTAACAGCACAAGTCCCGATCACTCCAATTCTAGCAATATAGATTCGCTCGACATAGGCATCGCGCTCCCAAAGGGTGGGTGGGTCTATCAAACAGACTCAATGGGTAATCTCGCCCATCAATACCGCTTCGAATCACTCGATCCAAATCCAGGCCACTTACCAAGTGGCTGGGTTGAGATGAAAAAACCTGAGATTGAAGTATTCCTTTCTGGAAACCGAGTCGTGGTCATTACTGGCGACAAGGGCGTAGCAAATGCACCAAAAAGGATGCTCGAATCAGGTGAAATAGCAGGCAACGTACATATTTCTATGTACGATCTGGGTACGAAAAAAAATAGAGATAACCTCCATCCCTCCATGGTGCTTACAACTCCCCAAGTCAACTTCAATAACTTTACGGGAGAAATCTCCTGCGATAATGAAGTTAAAATTGTCTCTTCTTCTCAAACACTTGAGGGTAGTCAACTCTCAATTCATTTCAATGACAAAGAAAACCGAATTGAATACCTACGACTCGAAGTACTTGAATATCTAGATTTTTATCCAAACAAGGATAGCACTATTCGAATTGCAGACAAAACAAACAAAAGAGAAACCCGTCCTGTCGTCACCACAACAAAAAGCTCTACACAAAAACATAAAATCAGCGCTGCTGCAATTGGTCCAAACCCCGACTATTACTTAGCCACTTTTTTAGACACCGTTAAAATAGTGCAAGGCGATTCCCTTACTGGAAAATTTGCATCGGGCGACAGTTTAAGCGTGGCATTCTCCGCTGACTCAGAATCTGCAACTACAACAAGCGTTACTTCAGCAAACAAAACCATGTCCGTGCCCCTTGGAATCAATACTGCGCTTGTGTCATCTTTATTTGCAACGTCGCCTATCAATCAAGACCCCCCTATTCGGCTCACATGCGCTGGCGGGCTAACGATGGTCCCACTCGAAGACAATAGCAAAATGCCCTCCGCTCCAGAAGACACAAGAATAGAATTGATTGCTAGAGAAAACGCAACCATACAAGTAAACGATTACGAGGAAGGAATGTCCGCAACAGGCAATCTACTTCGCTATGAATTGCTCCATGACCGAAGCGATCTTTTTGGCTCCCCCGCAACACTACTTCTTAATGACATGAAAACTCTTGCAACCCATCTCTGGATTGAACGGGATGGAGGCACAGGCGGTGCTATCGGCAAAGGATTTGCAACAAGAACAACCCCAAAAGATAATTCCACGCTGAGATGGGCAAATGGAGTCGATTTTTTCTTTGACTCGAACAAGAAAGATAGCGCTTTAGAAAAAGTTATTTGCAACAAGGCGACATTAGAGGACAATGATTCAACTATTTCCTGCAATTCCTTAACAATTAATTTTGACCCATCTCTTACGGGTTCCCCTAATCCAACTACTGCCTTTGCAAGCGGTGATGTAAAAGCAATCAGTGAAACGCAAACACTCTGGTCTGATACAGCCGAAGTTCTTTTTAAACAGCTTCCCGGGACGGAGTCGCCAGACGTCGCTACTTCGAGTCGTTCAAAAGCAGAAACTCTGCTCGCAAATGGCAATGTACAAATCCTCCTTGGAGACGGGGGAAGAGTTTTTTGCCACAATGTACATGCCAACATACCCAAGGACACTGCAACACTCAGCGGCAATGTCCTCATCGCACAAAATCAATTGCTCATTAATAAAGGCGAAACAACCAAGGTAACTCTTGACAGAAAAAGTGGCAAAGGCAAATGGCATGGCCCCGGCCAAGCGCTTTTCTTACATCTTCCCTTTGACATGAAGCCTGACAATAGAATTCCTCGACCAAGTAGCACAACGACCATTCCAAACCACATCACGATGCGCGCAGTCTGGAGCGAAGCAATGCTTCTTGACCAATCAAGTTCTACTGAAGCCAATGCAATAGACTTGATTGGAAATGTAATCGTACGCTCACGGCGAACCAAACACGAGCTTAGCAAAATGACTGGCGAGTTTCTCCGACTTGAGTTCAATGCTGGAAACGAGCCAAATTCTGACAAAGACAGCAAACTCGATACAGTCATTATTCGCGAGTACGGAACTGTTGAGCGACGTCTTTGGGACAAAAACAATCCGAGTGCTCGCCCAATAGTTTATTTCCTAGGTGGAGATGATATTACGTTTGAATCCGGCACCCTCAATACAACGGTTGTTGGAAATGGTGAAATGATTATTCGAGACGAAAGAAGTTCGATTAACGAACTCAACCAGACTCCCTTAGCTGGCAGAGGTATTACGCGCTTTACCTGGGATGAACGTTTACGGACTACGAACATCAGTAATAATTCATATCGGATGGTCATGGATGGAAACGTACAAATGCTTCATAAAAGCCTCGATGGAACGGTGGGCAAGCTCACATCAAATCAACTCGAGGCAATCACTGCAAACGCTAGTACAGCATATTCAGAAAATTCGACCGACCAAGCGCTTCAAGAAATGGACCTTAATCAAATAGAAGCTCAAGGCAATGTCTATATTGAAACTGATGCCCGATCGGTCGAATGTGATATATTTGATTACAACGTACAAACTGGATTCGCTGCTCTTGAAGCGATACCCCACCGTACTGTGGCAATTCGCACGACAGAAAATCCATACCCCGTGCGTGCAACAAAATTTATCTGGAACATGGATCCTTCAATCGATACTATTACAATTCTTGGGCTCAAAGGCTCAAGCCCAAATTGATTCGATACAATACCACTCTATGAAAGCACGACTTGACCACCCTACAATTTCACGTGTCAAAGATGGACTTGACGATATCCAGTTGCGAGCAACTGAATATCGTGGTGACACCACGCTTATCGCTGATCCAAAAGATATACACAGACTTCTTCGATTCTTACGCGATGACCCCGAATGTAACTACGATTTACTTTGCGATGTAACCGCCGTTGATTACCTTGACTACCCTGCGACAACAATTGGCCGTTTTGCAGTCGTGTGGATTCTTGTAAACACGGAAACTGCCGTGAGAATTAGAGCCAAAACTTTTCTCAACCCTAGCCTTGACACGTCAGGCATCGAAGATGATCCTGCCCTCTATGTTGACTCTTCGACCGACATTTGGGAAGGTGCTGAATGGCGTGAACGAGAAGTATTTGACATGTTTGGAATCCATTTCAAAAACCATCCGGATTTAAGACGAATCCTCATGTGGAAAGATTTTCCTGCATTCCCTCTTCGTAAAGATTACCCGTTGCAAGGTCGTGGCGAACGCACGAACTTCATTGAGGTAAAACGAGATGAAGCGTAACTTACCCGCGGTATACGCATCGGCAAGTACACGTTTCTTCAACAGCTACCTCAAATAACTGTGTAAGCGTTGGTTTCAATTTATCCCAAATCCATTGGGCAAGAACCTCACTTGTTGGATTTTCGAGTCCGTCTATTTCATTTAAGCAATAGTGGTCTAATTGCTGTTCAAGTGGAGCAAAGGCTTTCTTGATAATTCCATAATCAATGACCCAGCCAGAACCCTGATCAACTTCCCCTTCAACCACAACTGTCACACGAAAGGAGTGGCCATGCATACGGCCACACTTGTGTCCTTCTGGAACGTGAGGCAACCAGTGCGCTGCTTCAAATCGAAATGTTTTTTCT
This sequence comes from Phycisphaerales bacterium, assembly GCA_014238785.1. Lineage (GTDB taxonomy): Bacteria > Planctomycetota > Phycisphaerae > Phycisphaerales > SM1A02. Next base: position 49,651 of record JABAAL010000012.1, read on the forward strand.
AATCGCATGAATATATTTTACACGCCCCGTGCATCTGGAGCCCAAACATATCGATGAAGTTGTAGATGAAGTCGAATATTCTCACCCGCTTCTTGTATCCAGTCAGCTAGAACTTCCGGAGGAAGAGCATCACAGCCCTGTACACAACCGTTTGCCTCTTGGCGCATAACTGGCGAAAAGTGAACCGCATGAACTTTTGAAAGTAAATTTCTTGAACGAACAATAGATAGTGCCCAGTCAAAATCTTCCTTATTCATTACTACAAATTTAATCTCATCAGTTAAGCAGAGATGATCATAATTTGCCTCCAAAAATGAATCGCCTGCACCACTATTAGGCGTCTTGATATCAACAATCCGAGAGACTCGTGAATCACACTGCGCTATCGGGAGCTGGCCACTTGTTTCGAGCATCACCTCAAAATCTAAATCACAAAGCTCTTTCATCAATTCGTGCACTTGGCGTTGCATCAGAGGCTCGCCACCTGTAATCTCTACAAGCGGGCAATTGTACGTTTGCACTTGCGCAATGATGTCGTCAAAGGAATACAGCGCGCCATCGTCAAATGCATAAGAAGTATCGCAATAATGACACCGTAACGGACAGCCTTGGAGACGAACAAATACGCAGCGCAATCCAGCTCTTGTGGATTCTCCTTGAATCGATAGAAAAATTTCATGAATATGTAGTTGCCGCTTGCTCATCTTTATAGATTCTACGGTAGCAAGGCAAAGCTTGTCGTGGTAGAATCCCTTACTCCATCGCGCTGGTGGCGGAATTGGCAGACGCGCCAGCTTGAGGTGCTGGTGGGAGTAAAATCCCGTGGAGGTTCGAGTCCTCTTCAGCGCATTAAAAAACCACGGCTTCTGCCGTGGTTTTTTAATTACTACCTTTTAAATGTTATACGGGGCATGGACCCCAAGCGCCAACGACTCTGAGCAAATCAGTCACATCAACTACCCCATCCGAATTAAAGTCGCCTAGAATTGCGCCGTTGCAATCCGGACAAGCGCCCCAATTGCCAATTACTGCTAGTAAATCAACAACGTCGACAACACCATTTTCATCAATATCTTCGTAGCATGGATTTTGGATAATATCTATTTTCAGGTTCGCTGCAACAGTGCCCGATTCAAGTTGCACCGTTACTATGCCCCAAGGCCATCCTACGTTGTACTCGGCTTCGCCTAAAAACAAATTACTCATATAAAAAGTAGGAAAACCTTTAGCATTCAAATCAACCATCCAGTCATATCGCATTGAGGGTGGATCTTGCCCTTCTGGAGTTATTACTTCAGTCCATCCAAAATCAAGTGGGCATGGTCCATCTTCTGGGCGCCAAGTTTGAATGGCATAATCCGGAATCATATCCATGACATCGATTGGGCCAAAATCTATCCCAATGTAGCTCACCATAACTGTTGCACCTGTAATGGTGTATAGAATCTCATAATGTTCACCATCAGCTCGAACCGAATCTGGTGCAGTCCAAGTTTGGTCTACCCCACTGGAGGTAATAGAAAAATTCCACTCGCCGTGGTCAGGCGGTCCAATCAACGCGCAACCGCTCAATAAAAGTATTGAAAATAGTTCCATTAGTCTTTCTCCTAAACATACTGTACCTGTTTTTACGTAAATTACAAACGAAATACCCAAAACAAAGTGGCTGCTACCTCTGATGATGCTCTAGAATCCACTCTTTACAGCATGGGAAAGAAGAAAACAAATACAACTCCAGTCATAGAAAACCGTCGCGCACGGCATGATTATCACATTGAGGACACGCTAGAAGTCGGTATTGTCCTTAGGGGTTCCGAAGTAAAGTCTCTACGAACAGGACAAGCGAGCCTTGCAGAGGGCTGGATACGAGCCTCAGTGCGCCCTGTTGGACTTTCCATGCATGGCGTCCACATCGCTGAATATGCATATGCTGGCCCTACACAACAACATGATCCCATACGAACACGAGTATTACTCGCCCATAAAAAAGAGATTACTAAGCTCGAAACATTTACAAATTCACAAGGGCACACGCTTGTCCCACTTAAAATCTATTTTTCAAACAATAAAGCAAAAGTACTTGTCGGGCTTGCTTCTGGTAAACGAAAAGCAGACAAACGACAAGATCTAGCTAAAAAAATGGCTAAGCGAGACATGGATCGCGCTATGAAAAGAAGAATGTAATCACGCCGCTTTTTTTCGAGATTCTTCCGACATCACCACTCGCTTCTCTGGCACACTCTTAGCTTTATACATCGCTTCATCTGCAAAGAGCACAAGTTCGTCTGCACTGATAGGTTCATTAATTTGCAGATGCGAAACACCAACTGACATTGAAACAACGACTCCTTTTTTAACTACTGCAGCAATCGCTTCATCAAATGCAGCGGCAATGCGATACGCAATTCTGATTGCTGCATCTGGTTCCGCATGCGGCATAAGCACACAAAATTCATCGCCTCCAAATCGAGCGGATACATCAATAGAACGACAATTTGCTTCAAGAACTCGCGCAGCAAGCCGCAATATTTCATCACCTTTTTGGTGCCCAAATCTATCGTTGAATCGTTTAAAACCATCAAGGTCAATCATCAAAAACGCCAGTGGAATTCCATTCCTCGACGCTTCTTCCCACTTGCTTTCAAGCATTAAATTCAGCCATCTTCGATTGCTCAGTTTCGTAAGATCATCTGTGCGGGCTGCAACTTCTAACCGCTGAATCATTTGCTGCAGTTCACGATTTGCAACAGCAAGTTCTGAGAGGGACTGGCTTAGATCCGCATGCAAGTCATCATTTTCTGTTCGGATAACCTGCAATGCAAGACATTTCTGCACCGCAACCGGCAATGTTATCATTTCATGTCCAGTAAGCATGAGGTAATCTGCTGCGCCTGCGCGAATAGCCTCAACGGCGGTATCACCTTCCTCTGGCGTTCCGGTCAAGATGACTGGCACATCAGGTCGAAGCCCCTGCACGAAAGATAAAATCCCAAACCCAGAACTATCCCCAAGATTAGACGCCGTGACCACTAAGTCCCATGTTGCCGGGTCAGTGTCAAAAAATTCCTTCGAAGAGGAAGAAACATGGCATTCAATTCGCTCTTTATGCAAACCAAACTGCTTACTATTTTTCGAATCTCTACTTGTTAATAATGCTGCAACAAGTCTCTGAGCTAGAGCGCCATCGCTCTCTACAATCATGACTCTACGGCGTGTTGTTTTGTTCATTGTTTGGTCTAAGTTCATGTGCATCCTTGCCTTAATTATCCCCCGCTCAGTGGAGTTTTCGACATCTATACACGTACTCATAACTTAATTACAATGTTTTGCGCTCTTCTTTGCCCTCATAACCGGAACCCTCGCCCCAATCCGCCAATGGGATGTTCATGCTGTCAAATAGACGCATACATACCCTCGAATTCGATTCAGCCGACTAATCGAGCAATATCGTTGTAAAACGTCACAAGAAATAACGTCGCAATGAGTCCAAGCCCAAGTACCGCAGCAGCATTCTGGAAGGCAATGGATGGAGGCTTTTTAAAAAGTTTCTCATAAATGAGATAAAGGAATAATCCACCATCAACAATGGGAAGTGGCAAAAAGTTAAGTACGGCCAAGTTCACGCTAATGATTGCGAGAAAAAAGAAAAGATAACTAAAACCACGATCAGCAATTTTAGAACCAATATGGATAATGCCAATTGGGCCACGGAGTTGTTCAACTCCAACACTTCGACGAAAAAGACGATCGAGTGTGAGATATGTCATGACGAGCATATCCACAGTTTCATCAAATCCCATCTGCAACGCTTTGATAGGATTCCCGCCACTACTTCGCACAACAAAGATCGGATCAAAAAATTGCATTGAAAGAGTCGAAGACCAACCAAGTTCTGACAACGACGCTTGATTTTGCGAAGAAACAGACAAAACAATTTGGATTGCTGGATTTCCTTTTGTTGGATTTTGTACTTTCAATGCAACAGATTCTCCGCCATCAATTAATTCTTGGCGGATTTGCTTCCAATTTGATACGGCCTTATCGTTTATCGAAAGAATTGTGGAACCGCCAAGCAACTGGGCGTGTGCGATCCCTGTTGGAACTTTTTCACCATCAATAAGTTGCTGCTGCAGAGGCTGGGAAACCATTGGCACATCGATTGCATCTACTAAAAGAACGCCAAGTTTTCCAGCGTTTATCTCACCTACAAGATTCGTTTCGAAACCGTGGCGGAGGACTACCATGTTGACGGGGCCATCAGGCAATGCTGCAAGGTAATTGCGAAGTTGCCCCATCCTTGGCGCTTCAAGAGAAGCAACTTTTACAATAACATCTCCACTTTTAAAAACGGAACTATTAGGGCTGCTTGGAAGAACGACCGATATTTTTGAAAGCGGACACATTCCCAATAGACCGCGTTCGTAATTTTGGGGGGAGTCTGCAGGCACGTCAGCAAGTCGAATGATTGAAAAATTTGGTTGCACGGGCACAGAAACATTAACCTGAACATCGTCGCTAACCCAGTTTGTTTCAACTGCAACGCCATCACTGTACTGCACAATATCATTAAACTGAGACCATACATCGACAGTGGTTCCATTTGCTGACTCCATTTGCATCCCAGAGTGTAAAACTTTAAGCGCTGCGTCTGCTTGCAAGACCACCAACGCCTGTTCACCAGCCTCGCCGCTTGCAAGCACTAAGGAAGATGCAGGATAGACGCCAAGCTCAAGGAGACCTTCTTGCATCACGCTTGCTGGCATGATGGAATACGTCAGCAAGGCTTCTATTCCTTCCCGTTTCACCTCAAGCACTACGGGCACACCAGGCTTTGCCATAGCGCCTGCAATGCCAATATCTGTAAACGTATTTACTGGCTTTCCATCAATACGTATCACCCTGTCACCTGATTGTAGAGGCAGAGCATCAAGCCCTTGCGCGTTTGCTAAAGCAGCAGGAGAGTCAGGAATAATTACCCCAATGACTGGCGCTTCAAACTGTACACCTACCTGAAAACAAAGAAGAAAAAGGAAACAGGCTAACAATACATTCATGACAACACCTGCCGAAACAACAACCATGCGCTTCCCAATGGAGCACATGTTGTAGCTCCGCGGATCTTGAGAAACCGAATTAGGGTTTGCATCTTCTTGACCGAGCATACTCACGAAGCCGCCAATTGGAAGTAGTCGCAAAGAGTATTCCGTCTCTGATATATTATTCTGTTGTAGTTCCTCATCAGTCATTGCAGGCGCATCTTTGCCGAACTTAGCAATAACTTTTGGCGTCGTAGATTTGTAGCAAAAACCGACACCTTTTCGGTACGAGAAAACTTGTGGCCCCATGCCAATCGCAAATGCATTTGTCCGAATTCCAGCCCATTTTGCAGCAATAAAATGCCCCAACTCGTGAACTCCGATGAGAAAGCCAAACCCAATAACAATTAAAAGCATATTAAACATTGAATCAAAACTCATGAGAATCCTTTATAAACTACTCTTACTCTTTTTACGATGCAATCAATTTTTTTGTCATCAAACGCGCCTCTTTATCAGCAAAGAGCACCGATTCCAAATCAGCATTGTCTACAATTTGCAAAGTCCCTATCACTTCTTTCACGATAGCAACCATAGCCCCAAATGGAAGACCATCTTGAAGAAAAGCATCAACAACTACTTCATTTGAGGCATTTAGAATCGCTCCAGATGTGCCTCCCCTCTCAATCACTTCATATGCGAGAGAAATAGCGGGGAATACCTTCCTGTCAATCTGCTCAAACTCTAATGATTTTACCGTTGCCCAATCGATTGCGGCAGTAAATCCGGCCACTCGCTGTGGCCAAGTCAATGCATATTGAATCGGTAGCCGCATATCTGGCGGCGACAATTGTGCAATCGATGAACCGTCGCAAAATTCCACCATGCCATGCACAATAGATTGCGGGTGAATGATTGCATCGAGTTGGCTTGCTCCTACATCAAAAAGCCAATGCGCTTCAATCAGCTCAAGACCTTTGTTCATTAATGAAGCGGAATCAACGGTTACCTTCGCGCCCATATTCCAAGTGGGGTGGTCAAGCACCTGCTCAACGGTTGCAGATGCGACCTCAGCCTGAGACATACCACGAAGAGAGCCGCCGCTTGCGGTGAGTATAATTTTTTCAACTTCTTTTGAAGGACTCCCAAGAAGTGATTGAAAAATTGCTGAGTGCTCGCTGTCAACAGGTAAGAGGTTAACTCCAGCTTCCTTTACAGCTCGCATGACAATATGTCCGGCAGCGACAAGAGTCTCCTTATTTGCAAGCGCTATATCACATCCGCATTCAATTGCTGCAAGTACAGGAGCAATACCGGCAAATCCAACGATTGCAGCAATGACCAAGTCACCGCTTTTTGCGTGCTTGCGTATAAGTTCTTCGGCTGCACTATATTGGAACGGTGTTCCAATCGACACGTCTGCATGTATTGAAACTGCCTCGACACACAATGCAGCAGCTTGCTTTTTTAATAATTTTGAATTCATTCCAGCAGCAAGACCTGCAACGGGCCAGCTGTCTACGCCATCACGTACACGAAGATGCTCGATGACTTCTACGGCACTACAACCAATGGAGCCCGTCGACCCTAAGATAAAAACCCTTTTACTCATCCTCGGCGGTCTTGGCTTGCTTGCACTTCGTCCGAAGTGACAGAACGGCGGCTTCCGCCGTAAATTGTTTTACGCGGTTTCTTTGGAGCAACTGGTTCAGCTTTTGGTTCAACTACTTCCTTTTTAGTTTCTACTGCAGCAGCTTTCTTACGAACTCGGCTTGACGCTTGACGATGTTTCTTTTTTATTGCTGCTTTCTTTTTAGTCGGCTTTGTTTTTTCCGAAACTTCAGCAACTGCTTCTACTTTTAGAGCATCAGAGGAAGCTTTCGGCTTGCGTCCGCCTCTACGCCTGCGCCGGCGCCTTGGTTTTTTATTTTCTTCATGTTCTGCAAAGCCTTCCGTCAACTTTGTCACTACTTCGTCCGTCATAGTTGACATGTGATTTCGCACTTCTATACCCTGCTCTTTGCAATACGCAACAATTTCCTTGCTTGTTTTGCCGATCCTCTTCGCAAACTGATAGACTCTAGTCGCTGAGTCAGCTGGCGTGCTTTTCTTTTTCTGCGGTGTGCTTGAAACAACTTTCTTCTTTACATTACGAGCTGCCTCTTTTGGTTTATCGAGCAAGTCAAGTTCTTTCTGCAAATCATCTGCAACAGAAATTGAACTCGCATCCGCAAGTGGAATCTTCTTTCGACCTGTACGCCTTGATCTTTTTCTTCCGACCGAATGCTCTGAGGAATGCTCCTGGGCAAGGTGTTGTTTCTCTGCCGTTAACAAGGCTTCAATAGTTGGGGGTTTCGTCGTTCTAAGGGCTTCAATTTCAATATCAGAACCACGGTCATCATAGGCGTAATAGACCAAGCGATCTTTTGCTAATTCTTCGCTAATACGAACAACTATTCGCTTCTTAGATCGCTTTTCATACTCATCAAGCTCTCCTCTTTTGTTTGATAGCAAGAAAGTACCAACAGTTGGCGAACATGTGAGTTCAACACGTTTCACCTTGTCATGATCCAAAAGCCAACCACAATGCCTTGTTGCATCTGCTGCAACTTCCTCAGTTGACTTAACGTTTCCACGGCCATCACAGTGTGCACAATCAACATAGTGGCTATCTAAAATACTTGGACGAATACGTTGCCGTGTCATTTCAAGCAAACCAAAACGACTAATCGGCAGGACCGTCGACCGAGCACGGTCCCGTTCTAAATGCTCACTAAATCGTTGTTCCACTTTATTACGATTTGAAACATGCCCCATATCAATCAAGTCGTTAATTACAATTCCACCAAGGTCACGTAAACGAAGTTGCCTGCAAATTTCATCTGCCGCTTCTAAGTTTGTGTTGACAGCATTGGCTTCGCTGTTCTTTGCATTTCTACTTTTTCCAGAGTTAACGTCAATAGCAACGAGAGCCTCTGTCTGGTCAATAACTAAACGCCCACCGCTTGGCAGTTCAACTTCCCGATTGTGGACTTCTTCGATTTGCCGCTCGATATCAAACGCATGAAAAATCGGCGATGCCCCGCTGTATTGAATAATCTTACGAGAGGATCTTGGCGCAGCTATTTTCAGAAAAGTAGAAATTCTCTCATGCGAAGATGCTGAATCTACAACTATAACGTCAATAGATGGTCGCAGAATATCTCTGATTGTCCTCACTAATAAATCCGATTCATTATAAAGTTGGCAAGGAGCGCCTACGCTTTCAATACGTTTTTCGATTAACTTCCACAACCGAATTAAATACGCAAGATCACGCTTAACATCGACTTTTGTTTTACCTAGTGCAGCAGTTCTCAGAATAAACCCAAAACCTTTAGGCAAATTCAATGCATCTAGTATCTTTCGCATTTTCTTACGTTCGTTATCATCTTCAATCTTTCGAGATACGCCAACCTTATCCATATAGGGCATCATTACCGAGAGTCGACCCGGGATTGATAGATAATTTGTTAACGTAGGACCTTTTGTACCGACGCCCTCCTTGAGCACCTGCACTAAAATTTCATCGCCTTTTTTCAAACACTTTTGAATTGGTGGGCGCTTATGCTTTGCAATTTTTTTGCCGACTCGTTCACTTGTTTCTTTGCCGGGGAAATATTTCGGGTGCAAATCAGTTACGTGCAAAAATCCACGCTGCACTCCACCGTACTCGATGAATGCTGCTTGTATCGCAGACTCTACGTTCGTTACGCGGCCTTTGTAAATATTGCCAACACCAGTCGCTGTTTTAGTGCGCTCTGTGTACAACTCTTCGAGTCGCCCGTTTTCAAGAATTGCTATTCTTGTTTCTATACCTGGATCATCATGAACAATCATGATTTCCGTGGAATCTTGTTTTTTACCTGTCACAGTAGTTCCTTACTTGCCATGTACTGGCGTGTAAAAGAACACTTACCAAATTAAAAATGCAAAAGTACATTCTTTGCGGCGTATCCGCTTATTCACTTGGCTCGAACCTATTCGTCATTGAATATCGTTCGCTCGTGTTCGTCTGACTTCGCAGGCCGCTACATAGAGTGCGATCCCTGCTTGTCAATAGTTTGCTATATGCCTGCGTTTATATTTGCGAGGTGGACCATCCACCAATTGCCTCAGGCACAGTTTTCTGTAATTCACTTCGAAGCGCTGAAAGAATTCGCCGATCCGAATCGAGAGACCCGATTTTTCGAGCGAGCCGCTCACATTCCTCAATCTTGACCCTCCGTATAACCTGCTTAATCGCAGGGATCTGGGATGGAACCAAAGACAGGTTCCTAAGGCCAAGCCCGATGAGTAACATAGTATATACCGGATCACCGGCTATCTCACCACATAAAGAAGTTTCTATTTTTCCACGCCTTGCAGCCCTAATAACGGACTTCATGAGCTTTATTACCGCTGGATTGGATGCTGTGTACAAACTTGCAACCCGCTCATTCCCTCTGTCTACAGCAACTGTGTACTGAATAAGGTCATTCGTACCAATCGAAAAAAATTCTACTTCCCTCGTAAATGTAGACGCCATCAGGGCTGCACTTGGCACTTCGACCATCATTCCAATTGGAATATGCTCCGCAATAGCGATCCCCTCTTCTTGACATTCTTCAAGGACATCTGAGACGATTAACTTAGCTTGTCGCAACTCATTCATGCACGTAATGAGTGGGAACATAACTCGAATTGGACCAAAAGCAGAAGCGCGTGCTACTGCACGCAGTTGCGTTCGAAACAATTTCTGATTCTGTAAACAATATCGTATTGAACGCAATCCCAAAAATGGATTACGTTCTGGCTCCATTGCCTGCGCTTGTGTGTATTTATCAGCGCCCAAGTCCAGCGTCCGAAGCGTAAGAACTCTTCCATCAAGACGTTCTATGGCCGACACGTACTCCGTGAACAATTCCTCTTCAGTTGGCAAGCTAGAACTTGTCAAGTATTGAAATTCTGTTCTGTACAAGCCAACACCTTCTCCGCCCTTTTCGATGACTTGGTCTATCTCATGCGCAAACTCAATGTTGCCGTACAAATGAATCTCAACACCATCTGCAGTAACTGATTGTTGCTGCGAAATCTCTTGCGTCTTTTGCTTGAACGTTTCGAGCAATTCTATGCTCCGACGTACTTGCTCAATAGTAGCATCGTCAGGCGCAATAACAACCGTTCCAGACTTGCCATCTAAAATCAGCAAATCGCCATCACTCACTTCTTCAGAAACGGATTTGCATCCGACAACAACAGGCACTCCAATAGCTGCTGCAACGATGGAACTATGATCCGTACGTCCACCTATGTCCGTTGCAATACCAAGAACCTTGTCATGATTGAACTCCGCAACATCCGCAGGTGTCACTTGGTGGCAAATCACTATTACCGGGTCGCTTACTGAAGCGAGTCGGTCTTTGGAACCGCCTGATAGTTCTGTAAGTAATCTGCGTTCTAAGTCAAAGACATCATTAGCTTTTTCCTTAAAAACTCTATTGTCCATCGACCGAAATTTATCTGCTAATTCCCCAAAAGCTTCAACAATCGCAAATGCTGAGTTCACGCCTTCGAGTTCAATTCGCTCCCTAATAGGATCGACAAGGGTTGGGTCGCTGAGCAATCCGAGATGAAACTCGAAGATTTTTGCGGGTCCTTCACCAAGTGTCGCAGCTACTTGGTTACGGTCTTCCGTAACTTGTGAAATTGCGCCCTCGATTGCTTTATTAAACTTTGCCAATTCAATTGGTATCTCATTTTCACCGAGAATCAAAAAAGGCACGCGGTGCAATGACTTTTCTAGCACGAGTGCTCTGCCAATAACGACGCCGGGGCTGACTGGGATGCCTTGTAATCGTTTCATATAACATGGCGCTCACAGGCAAGTTCTCTATGGTCTCCTGAGGGCTAAAGCGTATTATACCACCACCAATTTCGCAGTCCGACCGAAACAATGTGGCTCTGAGCCATATTGATTCTTGCTTGCTATGCATCTTCCCCATCTGAGCCAAACCACAAGAACCTCGCAAGAGACTTAAAGTCTTCCCCAATAACGAGTAATGCAGGGAGCAATAATAGAATTAAGAAAGTTGCGCTCATTAATCCAAATGAAATTGCAAGCGCCATCGGAATCAAAAATTTAGCCTGCATCGATTGCTCAAGCATCAGTGGCGTCAACCCAAGTACCGTTGTAATTGTCGTTAAGAAAATTGGGCGAAGTCGGGCGGCCCCCGCACTCAAAATAGCCTCCCGCATTGCGTCGCCCTGCTTGCGTCTTAGATTATAAAACTCAACAAATATGAGCGAATCATTGACAACGACACCACTCAGTGCCACAAAACCAATCATACTCAAAAACGAGATCGAAACTCCTGCGAAGTAATGCCCCCAGATAACACCGATTATGGCAAAAGGTATTCCAAGCATCACAACTAGGGGCTGAAAATAACTTCCAAAGAGCCACGCGAGAATTACGTAAATCATCAAACAAGCCGCAAGAAAACCAATTGGCAAGGAAGCAAACGCTTCGGCTTGTTGCTCTTGCCTTCCACCCTTTTTGATAGTGACGTCTGGAAACTCTTTACGCCATTCCTCGTAGGGCAATTGAGCAGCCACTGTTTCAGGGCTCACACCATCGATTGTTTCAGCAGTAACTGTCACCGTCCTCTGCCTATCGATTCGACGTATTGCCGTGTACCCACGCCGCTCAGTAATTCGAGCAACTTCAACAAGCGGAACCGAATTTCCACTTGGCGTAATAATCCAAAGTTGTTCCAGTGCGCCGATATTTTTTCGCAAATCGTCGCCCATCTTTACTCGAATGTCTACTTCTTCATCTCCTAGCGCAAAAACATGAGCATCAAGACCGTACACCGCACCGCGAACTTGTCTTGCGACACCTGAAAGGGTGAGCCCAGTACTCGAAGCGCCTTCTCGCAATTCAATAAGAAGCTCTCGCTGCCCTGCCGAAGCGCTGTCAACAATATCATGCACTGCAGAAAATTTTCTTAAGTCATTTTGAACTCGTTCAGATGCGGCGAACAACGTAGTATTATTTTTCCCAATTAAGTTAATAGTTATCCCTGAACTATTTGGAGCTCCGGACATCATCTCATATCCAATACTGTCGGCTAGTTTCGCCTTATCACCAAGTTCATCTCTAATCAATCCAATGACTTCGTTTGCATTGAGTTTTCTTGTTTCTGCAGGAGTCAACTCAATAAATAGTTGCCCAAGGTTCGAAGAGAATCCTCCAGATGTTTCACCCGTCGACATCTGCGCGCCTGCAATCGTACTAATGTGATGGACTTGCGTCTGTTTTCTCGATGATTTTTCTACTTTTTCAAGCATATCCATTGTTTGAGAAAATGGAGTGCCTTCTGGCATTCTAATGTTAATCGCAATTGTTTCCGCGTCAGGTATTGTCATAAACTCATACCCTACTCGGCCTCCCATAACAAACCCTACGGAGACAATGAGCGTTGAGAATGCAAAAGCAAGCGAAACATATCTAAATTTTATAACAAGCGAAAGAAGCCAAAGATACGCTGGAACTATACGATGAAAAACAACTCTATCTCTACGAACTTCGTACCGTTTAACAAACGCTGCAATTTTAGACTTCGATGGCCTGTCAGATTTTTCAAGCGAATGCCCAAGGTGGCCTGGGAGAATAAGCAACGCTTCAAACAAACTCATCGCAAGTGCACACGCGATGACTATTGGAAGCGCACCAAGCAAATCTCCCATGTTTCCTTTGATAAAGGTTAAAGGAAGAAATGCAACTATAGAGGTCATCACTGTTGCAAACACAGGCCAGAGAACCTGCTTGGCTCCCTCAACCGCTGCTTGCATTGCAGGAACACCCTGTTCATGTTTCGCTTTTATATTTTCAGCAACAACAATTGCATCATCAACAAGCAACCCAAGGACGAGAATAAGTGCAAACATCGTAAGCATATTTAATGTAATGCCAAGCAAGAACATCACAAATAATGTTCCACCAAGTGCGGTTGTTAAACCAATTCCAACCCAGAGTGCCACACGCCAGTTGAGTGCGAGTAAAAGTAGCACAAAAACTAAGGCCCCACCAAGCAAAGCATTGTCGGTCAATAAATTCATTCGACCTTCGACAAACCGTGCTAAATCTGTAAATGTAGAAAGAGAAGTATTGGTCGGCAAAGGGTCTCCTTCAATGCCAAGCAACCATGCCTCTTTGCGTTTTGTTTTACCGCCAGACAGGGTATCTTTCCAAGTAGGCACAAATTCTTCACCCATTCGCCCAGCAACATACGCTCGAACAATTTCAGCCATCAGGACGATATCCTGATCTCCTGATTTTGAAATGAACATATTCATCGCAGGTTCTTCGTTGAACCGAACATTGACAGGAATATCAACTAATGTGGTTTTAACCGTTGCAATATCGCCAAGGCGCAATGTTTCTCCACCGTGAGAGGATCGAATGACAATTTCTTCCAATTCTGCGGATGACTCATCGGGAGTGTTGCTTCTAATCACAATATCGCCAGCCGAACTTCGCAATGTTCCACCAGGTATCTGTCGCATCCATGTCGAAATACGATCGGAAACTGTTGAAATACTTATTCCGTGTTCTATCAAACTATCTTGTTCGAGTTCAACCGTTAACTCATTGTTAATATCGCCGCCGACTGAAATTGCTCCCATCTCTGAGAAGGTTCGCAAATCATCTCGTACATCCCGAATCGATTGTTTCATCACTTGCTTATCAATGTCACCCCATAATTGCACCATAATCACTGGCATTGTTGGTTCAATACGATAAACGAGTGGACGTTCTACATCCGATGGCAAATCCTGAAGTGACTCAACTTTTCTGCGCACCTCATCAATCGCTTCATCAATGTTAGTCGTACCTTCTTTAAATGAAACGACAATTGAAACAGAGCCCTCAACGCAAGTCGTGCTTAGCTCATCAACTTCGTCAATAGCAACAAGTGCATTTTCAATTCGCTGCGCTATGAAGTCTTGGACATCTTCTGGCGATGCTCCAGGGTACGCCATCGATACCATTACCATATCGAACTGCATATCTGGAAAAAATTGGCGTCGCAAATTAAACGCTGAAAAGATACCCGCAAGAATAAGACCCGCCATGAGCAAATTGATCGGGACTGGGTTTTTTACGCCAAACTTCGGAAGGTTCATTCCGAGGCAACCTGATTCGCTAGAATTTTGCGGACACGCATACCATCTCGAAGTGACCCCCCCGGATCAACAACAACAAAATCACCCACTGAAAGTGGTGTTTCAAGAACAGCCCAATCAAGGTCAGGAACACCAAACTCTGGCAAAGCGTCGGTTACAGAAAAGTCAATAGAAACGGGAATACTTCGCAATATAGACTCTCGAATTACCATAATCCGATCTTCGCGAATCGACCGTCTTGGGACAACCCAACGTAGACGTTCGTCTTGAAAACTTTTCACTTCGCCACGTACAAAGAGTCCGGGAGGAACACTATTTGCATTTTCTGAATCCTGATGAATATCAACGTAGACAATCATCGTCCTTGAATTCGTGTCATCTTCGGGGGCAATTCTAGAAACACGCGCATGCCATTTCCGTTTTCCAAAACCAGCAGAACGTAACGAAACTTCATCACCAATTTGCACAAATGAACGAGCATGAGACGGAAGCCGCAGAGGTATTTCTAATGTGCTGCTGTTGACAATTCTCGCTATTCGCTTGCCGTTGTTTACATGCTCGCCAACTCGCACATCAATCGATTGCAAGACGCCATCAATTGGACTTACGATTTTGCACCTTCTCAAATTTTCTCTTGCAAGTTCTACTTCGGCCGATTTGGAAGTAACAGAAGAATATGCCTGCTCTTCTTTTGCGGGAAAACGATTTGCCGCTTCGCTTGAGTTGATTGACAACGAAGAAACAGCAATGAGTTTTTGTTTTGCCGCATCAACTTCCCGTTGCTTTGCCGCTCCCCTATCAAACGCAACCTGGACTCGAACAAATTCTGTCTCGGCGAGCACTTTATCTTCAAGTGCAAGATCAGCTCGTTTTACAGCTGCAACTTTTTCCACTTCAAGAAGCGAAAGAGCAGATTTTGATGAGGCAAGAGACTGTTCTGCACGAATGAGCTGTTGTCTAAAATCAGAATCATCGAGTTCAATAATCAAGTCGCCCTTTTGAAGACGACGGCCAGCCCTTGTTGTAGTCGGCAAATTCACAACGGTAGAGGAAACCTCCGTTGGCACATCTGCGTGAAGCATTGCATCGGCAGCGCCATATCCTACCGTACGACGTTGCATAGGCACTGGATTTGCTTCAATTACGACAACTGCAGGTAGCGAGCGCTCGCCGGCGACGACTGCAAGTTGTGGCTTTGTATTGACGAGAGCCACAACAATTCCAACCGAAATTGAGAGCAATACAATCGCTACAACTATTCTAGTGACAAATGATATGAATGTATTCGTTGCCATAGCCCCTTATGATACCGTATGAGATTCTGATACGCTTCCTAATATGAATACATCACTGACAACTGAAGAGGTACGCCACATAGCAAAATTATCTCGTCTTGCCCTTACTGATGGAGAAATAGAGAAGGCAAAAGAAGACCTCAGCACCATCTTTGAACATATAAGCCGCCTCAGTGAACTTGATACAAATGGCGTCGAGCCACTAGATCACCCTACTGAATTGCAAAACCGTACTCGCGATGATACTGTCGGTGAAGTGCTTTCCCAAAAACAAGTTCTTGCAAATGCGCCTGCTGCCAAAGATGTGTATTTCGATGTTCCAAAAGTTCTAGGCGGTGATACATGAGCACAATCCAAGAACGAGATACATTTAATGCTTTTCACGAATACTGGGACCTTGAGAATGAACGACAGAGCGAAACGCTTCAGGGCATGACCCTTGCTGTCAAAGACAACATCGTGACAAAAACTGGAACAACAACGTGCGGCTCCAAAATGCTTGAAGGATACAAAAGCCCATTCAACGCAACGGTAATAGACCGCCTTGAAGATGCAGGCGTTGTACTTGTTGGAAAAACCAATTGTGATGAATTTGCCATGGGATCATCAACGGAACATTGTGCATGGGGCCCCGTCTTAAACCCTTGGGACAGAACTCGAGTTCCAGGAGGCTCCTCTGGGGGGAGCGCTGCTGCTGTTGCTGCTCGACTTTGCCAAGGCGCACTCGGCTCAGATACCGGCGGATCCATCCGGCAACCCGCAGCATTTTGTGGAGTAGTCGGGTACAAACCAACCTATGGCCTTGTGAGTCGGTACGGACTTGTCGCTTTTGCATCGAGCCTTGATCAAATCGGAACATTCACAACAACCGTGCAAGATGCTGCCAATCTAGTCGAAATCATGGCGGGCTTTGATGAACTCGACTCGACCTGTAGAGAAGAACCCGCACCAGCATTATCAAAAAATCTTCACGATTCAATCGAGGGCTTGCGAATTGGCATTCCATCGCAATACACTGGAAGTCAAAATGACCCTGCGATTAATGCTGCGATTACCTCTGCGATTAATACGTATAGAGAACTCGGTGCCACTATCATCGAAATTGATTTGCCACTTACTGAAGTTGGAATATCTACATATTATGTACTTGCGCCTGCTGAGTGCTCTAGCAATTTGGCGCGGTACGACGGTATTCGGTATGGACATCGTACGGACAAACCATGTAAAGATTTGTTTGAACTCTATTCAAATACTCGAGCGGAAGGTTTTGGAACCGAAGTCAAGCGAAGAATTATGCTTGGCACGTACGTGCTCAGTAGCGGCTATTACGATGCGTATTACAACAACGCACTTAAAACTCGACGGCTCATATGCCAAGAGTACCACATCGCATTCGAACAATGCGATGTGATATTAGGCCCGACAACACCATCTGTTGCCTTTAAGATTGGCGAAAAGGCAGATCCACTTTCTATGTATCTTTGTGATATCTATACAGCAAACACAAATATTGCTGGCATCTGCGGCATTTCTATTCCGTGCGGCTTTTCTGAAGCTGAGGGAAAGCAACTTCCAATTGGATTACATTTACAAGGCAGCTGGTACGACGACGCAAGACTCTTACGAGCTGCACAGATGTTTCAAACTGCCACGGATTTCCACACTAAAGTTCCGGAGTGCGCCCAATGATTGGTGTTGATATCGGCGGGACAAATTTACTCGTTGGCGTCATTGAAGGTGGCAAAGTACTTAAACGTTCGCACCAGCCGATTGTCGAAGGAAGTAATTTCGAAGCAGTTGTTTCGCAAACATGCAGTTCAATTGTTGCACTTGCTGGTGATGCGTTCAGTTCCGTGGGCATTTCTGTTGCAGGAAGTGTCGATTCAAAACGCGGATACGTCCTTCGAGCGCAAAATCTTGATTGGGACAATGTGCCATTGGCAGAGACAATTTCAAAAAAACTTAGCTGCCCGGTTGTGATTGAAAACGACGTCACCGCAGCTGCGTGGGGCGAATATATATACGGTGGCGGAGTTGGTTCCAATTCAATCTTTGCGGTCTGGATTGGCACAGGAATTGGTGGCGGTCTCATACTCAACGGGGAAATCTGGCGTGGCCCCCTTGGTACTGCTGGCGAGTTTGGGATGGGCATTAGCGAGCAAAATCCCTCTGAAACGCATCGAGTTCTCGAAGAATACGCAAGCCGAAGCGGGTTACAGCGAATACTGGACAATCCCCAACTTAATACTGAGGCAATAGTGCAAGGGTATGGCAAAATTAACAAAATAACAGAAGCTGTCAATAATGGCGCACAGCGCATCGGTACTTCCATAGCTAATGTTATAACGCTCCTCTCCCTTGACAAAGTTATTCTTGGCGGCGGCCTTGTTGAAGCCCTTGGCGAACCTTATATAGAAATCATCCGTCAACAATTTCTTGCGGACGTTTTTCCCACCCATTGCCGCCAGTGCGAACTCTCGATTACAACGCTTGGCCCTGATGCTGGTTTGCTTGGCGCTGCTGCCCTACCAACATCCTAGTTTCCCACCCGCAACTTTTTCACAACCCTTTTTTGCTGCAAATTACTTCCTTAGAGCAATTAATTTAGAACTGGACAGTATTAATAGCGTCCATGAAAAAGGGCTCTTGCCGGCCAAGAGCCCTAATCTTTTTGGGAAACTGAAGATTTAACCAAGCAACAGTACGTGGAAGCGTAGTATGTTGCACAACCTCTTTCTCAGGTCAGGTTATGTTCCCTTACATTACTCAGCACTAACAAAGCACTGATCCTAACATGCCGAATTCATACGGCTTGCCCGTCCCTTGACACACCTTTTGAATTCGGCGAAATCATGGTATTCACTGTCGCGAATACGACGATTGACGGCTCACCTACTCTGGGCAAACAATCAGTCTGTTCATTGTCATATTGAGGGACATATGTAATTTGCACTATATATAGAATTATGTCAAGAAAAAAACTCGAATATTGCTATTTTTTTACACGATTGTCAAATTATCTAGCTAGAGCGGTCTTTAATCAATGTTATTAGGCGATTTACATCGGTCATGCGGGAATACAGTTGGGCACTTACTCGTATGGAACCGTGCCCAAGAAATTCAAACACCGGGGCTTCTATCTTGAATTTCTCATACATTTCATCTTGAAATGATGAGCAAGATTCCATAGTTTGAGGGCAAAAATCGGGCAAACGAACTGTTGCCATATTTCCAAGCATCGAACCATCTAGAGGCGATAACAGTTCAACTTCCCAAGCCTCTACTAGGGCTTGTTGCATAGCAGTGACCAACGTATGGTTATGTTGACGAATACGCTCCCAACCAATTTCATTTCCCCACTTCACCGCAGCAGCAGAAGCAAGCCATGGAGAAATATCTCTTGTGCCCTGCCAATCAAACTCATTGGCTAACCCTTGGCCATACCAATGACTAATAGTCATCGGGTGTGTAGTAGTACGATTTTCCTCGGATGCCCAGATAAATCCAGCCCCAAGTGGTGCGCAAACCCATTTATGTAAATTCCCGACATACCAATCTGCATCAATTTGATCAATATTCAAATCCAGCATTCCGGGAGCATGTGCACCATCAACAAGGACTAAAACGCCTATTCCCCTGCAATATTGAACAATTTCTTGCACGGGAAAGACAATCGATGAAGCTGAAGCAACGTGGTCTATCACAAGAAGTTTCGTAGAATTATTCATGGATTTAGTGATAATTTCAAACAACTCACTACTATTGTGCACAGGGAGCGGCACAGGAATTTCTCTATAAGAGCACCCCTCGGCTTTCGCCTTATGTGTGAGCAATTGTCGAACACCGTTATAGACATGACTCGTTGAAAGAATCTCATCGCCAGGCTGAAACGAAATTGAATTCACAACACATCCAATACCAGTCGTTGCATTCTCAACAAATCCAAAACCTTTAATATCCGCACCTAGAAAATTCGAAACAACATTCTTTGCATCGTCTAGACGATCCTTCTGACGGTCAAGAAAATCCACTGGAGAAGCCTCAAACTCTCGCTTGATGGAAACCTGATATTCAAAAACAGATGTCACTCTTGCACCGAAACTGCCGTGATTCAAATAGGTAACATCTGGATCAAGCATCCAGGGTTCAGTTTTTATTGGTTCAATATCTCTACACACAGCTATAGAATAGCGATTTCATAATAAATTTGACATTATGGTTATGTTTGCCTAACATATACCGTACATACCTGCCGATACGTGTATAGAATACAGGAACAAAAGATTATGGAAACACCCCTCATACAACTCGGACCTAGTCAATCTTACGGCACTGCCTACTTTGGATCAGGCAATAGAATCATTGCTGTTGAAGCAGGATCTGTTGACGTACAGCCTCCTCCCTATCGAAATGCAACCCATCGAACATTTCTCGATAAACTTTTTAAAATTGACCGTGTTTACTTTTCACCAGCAGCAGCTGCCGCAGATGTCCTTGCACAGGTCACAAATCAAGAGACACCGAAACGAAAACCGCGTAAGCAAAAGCTTACTTCATTACTAACGCAACTCCATAGAAATGCAGAGAACGTTCTCTGCATTGTGAATCAATTAACGCTCTTTGCACGCACAACTTTACAAGAAAAGGATCATGACGATGAACCTCACCCCCAAACAACTCGAAGTACTCGAACTCATTCGACAGTGCCAAAACGATCATGGCTACTCCCCAACGATGCAAGAACTCGCCGAGCACATCGGAGTGAGCAAAGTCACAGTCTTCGAACGTGTCGAAGCACTTATTCGCAAAGGGGCTTTAACAAGAGAAGCGAACAGGGCGCGCTCTTTATCGATTGCTGAAGAACTCTCTGAAAAATATGAACGAGAAAAAAATGGAGCGATGCGGTATCCCTTGGTGGGGCGCATCGCTGCAGGTATGCCTATTGAAAAATGCGCAAACAATGACACGTTAGATCTTACTAATTTGTTTGGCCCTCGAGTCGGGCAACGTGATGAAACATTTGCACTTCGAGTAGAAGGCGAATCAATGAAAGACGAAGGAATTCTCGATGGCGACTACGTACTTGTACAAAAACAATCAACCGCAAAGAACGGTGACCGCGTTGTTGCATTACTGCCCGATGGCGAAACAACGTTGAAAACATTCTTTAAAGAATCAAACGGAACTATTCGCTTACAACCAGCCAATCCAGATTTTGATCCAATTATTGTCCAGAATTGTCAGGTACAAGGTATCGTCACTGGCGTACTCCGTTCTTATTAGCCACTGATAATCGAGCCCACGCGCTCACTGCTTCCTCAATCAAATCCTCTGGATGAACTGCTACTGCAACCCATTCATCCCTAATGGCTTGTATGCAACCAGCGGATGCACTATCTCCTAATCTGCCAGGTACTACAAAACACTGCCTACCGTGTTCTTCAACAGCGATCCTCGCCGTGATGAGTGCGCCGCTTCTACGGGCTGCTTCAACGACAAGGACCACTGATGACAAACCCGAGACAATTCGGTTCCTTCGGGGGAAATACGCTGGTTGCGGTGAGCGATGGCATGGAAACTCACTCAAGACAACCCCACCACTACTTACAATCGATTCAAATAATGACTCGTGTTCTGGAGGGTAGACAACACTAAGTCCAGAACCAAGAACTGCTGCAGTGCACCCACCATGCTGTAACGCCGCTCGATGCGCTGCTGCATCTATCCCCCGGGCACCGCCTGAAATGACGGCAATATCAGAAAGCACAAATTCACGTGCAAAGATTGAGGCTTGTTCAATTCCATACTGGGTGCACCTTCTTGAACCAACGACGCCTATTGAAGCAAGTGAAATTGATTCAAGCGATCCACGAAACCATAACGCGCTTGGGCAGGCGGGGAGTGGCGTAAGGAGTTGCGGAAAATCATCATCCGTGACCAAAACTATCTTCGCTTCCACTGCATCGGCAGCCCACCTTGCAGGATCCACATCCATCCGTAGCATTCTATTCCGCAACATTTCACATGCTCCTGATGGCAACCACTGCTGTGCATGATTTGAAAACACAGCATCGCCTGCCTCATTTATACCGCCCGCCTCTAAAACGAGTTTCATTAACGTTGCACCGCCGAGTCCATCAACGCAGATTAGCCGCAACGCGTTGTCTTTAATTTCATCCAAATTCCATGACATCTTGCGAAGCGTAACGACGTTTTGAGTAACTTCTCAAATAAGTGCGCTTTTTATAACTAAAGAAAAAACCGCCGCGCTTTAATGGGATTCAACATTGGTTTTGGTTGGCGAAGCAATTAAACCAATAAAAATTGTAAATGCTCCACCGCAAAGTAGCCATAGTCGACCTTGGCCATCAACAAACTGAGAGAGAAATGAAGCCTGTTTCGTCTCCAAGGGAACTACACGTGATCGTTTTGCTCGTTGCGCAACCCATGCAAGAGGAGTCTTAGATGCTGATGTATCAATTACTACCGATGATCCGTCTGGCGATTGATTAAATTGCATGTCGACAAGTCGCTGCGTAATCTGAGAATCTCCTCGTTGAACATCCGAAAGAAAAGAAGCGTAAACTTCAACTCGGTGATTCAGCTCGTCAAGATCATTTGAAATAGAAGTCTTCTTGGAGAGTAATCCCTCTAGATTTGTATGCGCTGGAAGCACAATTGCGGCAACAGTAAGAACAAGGCCACAGAGAAGGTACAACCAACCAAAATCATGAATATATACAAATCGCATATTTAAATATCGACCAATTGTGCGCAAATGAGCCACTTGCCGTATAATTCCAAACCTCTATTGCGGGGTAGAGCAGTCTGGTAGCTCGTCAGGCTCATAACCTGAAGGTCGCAGGTTCGAATCCTGTCCCCGCTATTAAAAAAGGTACCACTGTGGTACCTTTTTTTAATGATTGAACGATCAACTTCTGGGATTTGGCGCGCGTATCCGGACAATAGTCTCCAATTTGTTTCCGAACGCACCACGAAAAATTGAGCAAGTATGCACAAATTCTTCCCGTTACCTCTTATTCGTTTGATGCGCGAAATACGTTCTGCAACACGCACTACGAAGTCTGTTACGCTCCGTTTATGTTGTTTACTTCATTTGTAATACTCATTACTTCCCAGGTCAACATTGATTGGAATGACACCCCTGATCAATACTGGATTGGCAACGATTGGCATGCAAACCGACTTCAAGATTGGTCAGTACAAGACAACAAAGTTATTTGCACTGAGACAAGCGAAAGATTGCCGATGCGGACTTTGCATCTTCTCACAACAGATACAAACGGGATTTATACTGCAGAAGTACGTACAGGGACGATTGACCCACACCAAGAGCCAAACCCAAACGCATGGAGCGGCTTTCTCATTGGTGCAGGTAGTAATAAAATAGATTATAGACTTACTTCGCTTGTCCACCATGTGCCTGCAGAGGACGGTGGGTACATCGCGGGCGTAGATCACTTTGGACATGTTTTTTTACGAAACAACTCCATTCCAATTGACGGTAACACTAACCCATGGTCAATCAAC
Organism: Phycisphaerales bacterium; assembly: GCA_014238785.1. Taxonomy (GTDB): domain Bacteria; phylum Planctomycetota; class Phycisphaerae; order Phycisphaerales; family SM1A02. The sequence continues at coordinate 72,743 of JABAAL010000012.1, forward strand.
ATTAAAATTTCACCAAGTGATTTGCCACTTATTGAACCCACAACTACTGAAGGCATTGGTTTTACTAGCAACAATAGAAATAATGTTCGACTGTTAGTAACATCCACGCCCACCCAATCTAACCCTGAGTTGTTTGAAGTCACAATCACCGCAACTGATGCCCTCTCGAATAAGAATCTCAGCAAAAAACAATATGTCCTTGATAAAAAATATATAGATGGGAGCATTGCACTCGTTTCTCATCACGGGCCAAAAGGATCTGAACTCGGACACTGGTTTGACGATTTTACATTTACAGGCGATGGAGTCACTACACACAGCGAACGCACACTCGGTCCTGTTATCAGTACGCTGTACACTCTCCATGAAAATACGTTAAAAATGACTGCACAATTTCCACCCCTCAGCGGAAAACCAAATGCAACACTTCAACTCTTAAACCACAAAGAACAAGTCCCAATAGACACGACAAGTTGGACAGCGACATTCAAAATTCCTAACGTAGTCGCCAACGAAGATGTCCCCTACACGGTCATTCTTGACGGCCACCCTCGCAAATACAATGGCATCATTCAAACTGAACCTACGCACGATGAACCAATAACAATTGCAGCGCTTACTTGTCATAAAACATATACTGGAAATTTGGAATGGAACCATAACGGTCTTTGGTTTCCACAAAAGGACATTGTCGAGGCGGTGCTAGTTCAAAATCCTGACCTTCTGTATTTCAGTGGAGATCAAATATACGAAGGCGATTTAACACCTGCCCGTCAAAAGAACGAGGACGCCTATATTCTGGATTATCTCTATAAATGGATGCATTGGTGCTGGGCATTTCAAGACCTCACCCGCAACACACCGTGCATTACCATTCCAGACGATCACGATGTGTATCACGGAAATCTTTGGGGCGCAGGCGAAAGAGATGCTCAAAAAGTTGACGGATTAACTGCACAAGACAGCGGCGGCTATAAACATGGACCGCGTTTTATTAATGCTGTTCATCGAACGCAAACCAATCATTTACCTGACCCAGTAGACCCCGCACTTGATGCACAAGGCAACACGGTCTACTTTACTCGCATGCGTTATGGCGGCGTAGACATTGCCATTCTTGGAGACAGGCAGTTTAAAGAATCTCCTGCAATTGCAGTGCCCGAGGGCGGGGTGTATAACGGATGGTTTAAAGCCGAGGGTTTTAACCCAAAAACACAAGCTGATTGTGACGCTCCCCTACTAGGCACAAGACAAGAAGCGTTCTTAGACGAATGGTCAACAGATTGGGAAGACGGCGACTGGATGAAATTTGTTTTTTCGCAATCACCTTTTGCTTGTTTGCAAACATTGCCAGAAGGCACCTATGGCGGAAATCAATTTGGGTTAACAATTTACCCTGAAGGTGATCTAGCACCAAATGACGTGCCTGCCGCGGATGCTGATAGTAACGGCTGGCCGCAAACCGCAAGAGATAGAGCCCTACGTATGATAAAGCAAGCCAATGCCGTGCATGTGTGCGGCGATCAACATTTAGGATCACTCATGCAGTACGGCATTGAAGAACACGGTGATGGAACCTATGCATTTTGCACGCCTGCAATTGCAAATGCATGGCCAAGAAGATGGATGCCAAGCGGGCTACCAATTACTGGTGACCATGAAGATGGCTTTGGCAACAAAGTAACGGTGCTTGCCGTTTCTAATCCGTACCAGACAGGTAAAACACCTGTTACCTTGCATGACCGTGCCCCAGGCTGGGGCTTGCTAGAATGCGACCCAGTAAGTAAAACGGTAACTATAAACGCTTGGCCTCGGTGGGCAGAACCAAATGCACCCGATAGTGATCAATACAATGGCTGGCCAGTAACTCTAAAAAAGATAGGAAAAATTATGCCCGCAGTACTTGGAATTGCGCCAGACGAGCTTCAACAATTACTTGAAAGCAATTTAATTGTACTGATAGATGTGCGAGAAGTTAATGAGTTTGAGACCGAATTAATTCCGGGTGCTTTGAATTTTCCATTATCTACTTTTACAAAAGATGCCGTTGCAAACATCGCAAATGGAAAGGAAGTTGTCTTCCATTGCCAATCTGGATACCGTTCAAGCCTAGCAGCAAAAGAGTTCTTCAATGGCGAACATTCAATCAAGCACCTCGATGGTGGGATTCTTGCGTGGAAAAAGAACGGGAACAAGACAATTACCCAGTAAACAATCCCGCGGGTTGTTTACTGAGCGACTAACCACTGCGCTATCGCATTACAAACTGAAGCACTGATTGGTCCAATTTTTCCATTTATTTCTGGACCAAGTTGATGTCCTACATTTGGAACTACTCGTAGGTCTAGCCACTCTCTTTCTGAGAGTTTTTCAGAAAGAATAACTGCGTGACAACTTTGATATTCATCAAGCGACCCATACATCGCAAGTGTAGGTCTCTTGAGGGTATCCAAAATCGGTTCGCCAAACGGCATGGAAGAACTATCTATAGTTGGCAATTTGTTTTTGCCTAATTTATTCCTTGCGTTAATAGCAAGTACACCACTTATTTCCCACAGACGCACTTCGCCGTCTTTATCAAAATCATACACATCTAATCCTGGCTCAGAAATTAATGTGCTTGCTTCACGATGCACATTCCCACCAAGATCCTCTTTACCTGTAGCTGTCATCTGTGCGCCTGAGAGAAGAACTAACGAAGATATGTCCACATTTTCCTTTGCGAGTAAAACGGCTCGTTGCGCACCCATACTGTGTCCTAGAATTACGAGAGTATGATTTTGAACATCCGGATGTTGCTTGAATGTTATATACGCCGATCTTGCAAGTTCCATTACAGATTGCGGATCTATAAACTCTAATTCGTAAGGATATAGATCACATTTGGGGTCATCCTTTGAAACTGTTGAATAATGCATCACAACACAACCTTTAGAAACAAGGGCATCAGCTAATATAGTTGCATCTTCGTGAGATTTACCAGAAATTGTGATTTGTTTATCCTCTTCACCTACCAACAAAGTTCCAGGCGTAGTCCAATTCAAATCATTCCCTATCCCTCCACCAATCATAAGTACTGCGGGACCTGTTTGGTTTTCTGGGACATGCATCTTGCCTTGAAATTCCCAGCCGTTGGGGCCAACAAAGGAGAATGTCTCCGTTGTCACTAAGATTGAAGTGACGAGAAACAGCGATGTTGAAATCATTGCATCCCTTCTAATTCAGTCCACCGGTTGTATAACACGCGTACATGTGCGTGGGCACTTGCAACATCAGCGCAAGCCTTCGAATGTTTCTGATGATCCGCCATCACAATTTCATCGTTGGCAACCGATTCACTACGCGTAACTTCCGCTTCAGCATCAGCAATTAATTGTTCCATCCCATCAAACTCGCGCTGCAATTTATAGCTTAACTTCACAGGAGCGCTTTTTTCCCGTAATTTAGTTGAACCTTGGTCAATTGCTTTCTCTAATTTTGGTTTTTTCTTAAGCCATTCCTGCCACAATGCAAAGCCTGCAAACTCTTTTGCAACTCCCTTACCATCAAGAGCGAGATATTCCGTCGCAATACGATCAAGCATAAAACGATCGTGGGTAATAAGTAAAATTGCACCTGGAAAATCAAGAAGCGCATCTTCAAGGACTTCAAGCGTAGGTATGTCTAAGTCATTTGTCGGTTCATCAAGCAACAAAATATCCGCTGGCTGCAACATCAAAGATGCAATCTGTATCCTAGCCTGCTCACCCCCAGAAAGAGAACCCACGAGTGTTCCTAATTGCTCCCTCGTAAACAAAAAACGTTCTGCCCATCCAGAAACATGAATTTCTTTACCCATGTATTCGACCATTTCGCCTACTGGGCAAAGCGTATCTTGCAAAGTGACTCGAGGGTCAAAATCAAGGCGGTGCTGACTTGCGGTTACTACTCTTAAATTATCTGCTCGTTTAATCGTACCACTGTCAGGTTCCAACTCGCCATTAATAAGCCGAAGCAACGTCGTCTTCCCAGAGCCATTTGGACCAACAAGACCTATTCGCCTTCCGGGTGTTAATTCTAAATCCAAATCACTAAAAAGCAACTTGTTACCCATAGATTTCTCAACGCTGTGCATAACAAGTAATTTGTTTGTTTTTCTTCCAACAGCATCAAAATTTATAGCCGCTCGCTTTGTGGGGGACAAATTTCTCGTATTGACCGCTTTTAATTCTGACCTTCGCGAAGCGGCATCACGAACTTGAGTTTTATTCCTTGTTTGCCTACCTTGGATGCCCTGGCGGAGCCAAGCCGTATCACGGCGAACCTTATTTGCCAACGCTGACTCTTCGGCTTCTTGAGAAACTAAGAAAGCTTCTTTACGACGAACAAACTCTGTGTAATTACCACTCACTTCAAAAGCACCATCAGGATACGAAGGTGCAAGTTCTAATATTCGTGATGAGCAATTTTCTAGAAAACGGCGGTCATGCGTCACAAACAACATGGACATCTTTGCGTTAAGTACAAAATTCTCCATCCATTCTACTGCTTCTAAATCAAGATGGTTTGTTGGTTCATCAAGCAACATGACTTCTGGATCATGCACAAGACCGCACGCCATTGCAACACGTTTTTGCCATCCACCAGATAACTCGCCAAAGGGTTGATCAAACGATTCGAATCCTAATTTAGACAATGCAATCGAGGCTGCAACTTCAGCCTCAAGTTCATCTCCACCAATTGAAGCTACTACAGCTTCGATTGCCGATAACTCAGGAGGAAAAACAGATTCTTGAGGAACATACCACAGGCGCAATGCGCGCTTCTTCGTTATTTCCCCATCGTCAGCAGTCTCTAAACCTGCCAATATTTTCAAAAGTGTTGATTTTCCCGCACCATTTGGGCCAATAATACCTAGCCGCTCCCCTTCTTCAAGATGCAGCGTCACTCCATCAAAGAGTCGCCTTGTGGAGTAGGATTTCGAAATTGTACGAGCTGAAAGTAAATTAGCCATAAAGAGTCATTCTACTTGTATCCTGCATACTTATGGCAAATCTTACAGGACAACAACTCATTCAAAAAGCAGGCAAATATCATACTGCTGGCAAATTCGGGCAAGCAGAAAAGATTTACAAGGAACTGCTCAGAGCTAATCCGAATGATTTGACACTTTTGCGAATGCTTGGCATGCTAGAAAGGGATCGTCGCAACCTCAAAGGCGCCTTGCACTGGTTTACACTTGCAAGGCAAGTATCTGGTAACGAGCCAATCATTCTCGCAGAACTCGCACTCACTCTTGAGAAAGCAGGCAAAGCTTCCAAAGCATGGGAAATTGCTAATGAAGCTCAAGCAAGCGCACCTTCGGATATCTCTATCGCAATTTTTTATGCAAAAATGTGTTTGTCTCGTGGACTTGCTTCAAAGGCGGGGTGGGCACTTGAGCAAGCGATCGATTCTGACCCAACTAATGCCGAAGGATGGCATCTTTTGTCTATTGCTGCAAACAATTCGGGCACGTTGCCAGTACCGTTAAAGTTTGCTCAAAAACTTATTCACTTACAACCCCAAGAAGCGCAACCACACGCAGCCCTTGCTACTGCACACCGCATGAATGGAAACTTAAAAGAAGCACTTGCATCCTATAACCAAGCGCTTATAAATAAACCCTCGTTCACCGAAGCACTTGCAGGAAAAGCCGAGGTACTAGAATCACTTGGACAAACAGAAGAAGCGCAAGCACTCTTGCTACATGCTCCAAAATCCGACTCAGTACTTGTTGCACTTGCTAAAGTCCGTGTAGCCCGAAAACTTGGCAAACAAGAAGAAGCTCTTCAAGCAATTGACGAGGTGCAATCATTTTCTCTTTCGCAGTATCACCAATCTACTTTACAGATGCACAAAGGCCGAGTTCTCGAAGAACTAGAACGCTACGACGAAGCGTGGAGGGCATGGGAAAAAGGCAACAAACTTCACGGCGGCACATTTGATTTAAATGCACACATCAAACTGGTTGATTCAATTATTGAAACGCCACTTCCGCCAGAAGGTCTCTCTGAAACAACCCAACCGATTTTCATAGTTGGCATGTTCCGAAGCGGCACAACTTTATTAGAACAAATCTTAGGTGCAGTCCAAGACATTGATACCGCAGGCGAAGTCAATCAAATACTTCGATTCGTCAACGAATCGCCGTATCCAACATGTGTCTCAGATCCAAATACAACATGGCCACAACTATACCTAGACCGACTAGACAGCGATGCCCCGTTTTGTATAGATAAATTACCGATGAACTACTTGCACATCGGTTTAATATACAGATTGTTTCCAAACGCCATAATTATTCACACAACAAGAAACCCTTTGGATACCTGTGTTTCTTGTTACTCCAATTCTTTTTCTGCAAACCATGCGTACACCTCCAACCTTGCAGATCTTGCTGGCGTGTATAAGCAATACCAAAGAGTCATGCAACACTGGAACGAGCAACTACCAAAGCGCATATACGAAGTGCCCTACGAAAAACTCGTAAGCAACTTTGAGGAAACAGTCAAAGGCGTCCTCAATCACATCGGTGTTGATTTTGAGCCTGCATGCCTAGAATTTTACAATGTCCGAAGAATCGCCATCACGCCAAGTGCCGACCAAGTCCGCAAACCGATTTACGCTTCATCCGTAGATAGACACAAACATTTTGAAAAACATCTTGGTGAATTAAACGCCCTTCTATAACATCAATTTGTTACTTAAGGATCATCGAGCAACTTTAACTAGATGAAACAATTGTTTTCAAAATCACCGAATTATCAGCACCGCAACAGAGTGCCGCGCCGAGTGTTTCTACAGTTGCTCCAGAAAGTTGCATGTGATCAATATCAATGACAGTAAAGTCCGCGAGTTTTCCAACGGCAATTTCACCACCGGAAATCCCTAGGCATCTAGCCCCATTCTTTGTTGCAGCATCAATAAGATAATTTGCCATCATTCCAGAACTATCAACACATACTCCACGTTCTTCTCTATGGAGCCGCTGAGAATATTCCATTGAGCGCATTTCTTCGACCATCGAAATTCTTGCGTTTGAATCCGTGCCAAGTGAAACACAGCCGCCCTTCATGACGATTCTATGCATATCGCAAATACCGTCAGCTAAATTTGCTTCAGTAAGCGGGCACAAACAAACATTACCACCGGAAGTAAGCCAACCTTCCATGTCGGCGGCGGCAGTATGTGTACAGTGCACCGCCGTCACCATCGGCGAGACGTCCATCGCATCATTTAATAGTGCCATAGGCGTTACACCATGTTCTTCTAAACAAGCTTCAATTTCTTGCCGCTGCTCTTCTAAATGAATATGCATTGGCATACCACGTTGCACTGAACCAACTGCGATTTCTTTAATCGTTTCAATATCGACTGCACGGACGGAATGCGCAACGGTGCCAATCCGTTGCATAGACCCATCGACGGCGCCAGCAAGTTCATCCACTCGCTCCCACCAAGCATCCAGAGAATTCGTTGCAAAACGTTTCTGACCCCCGGAAAGTGCTTTTCCAAAACCGCCGTGTGAATAATTAGCATGTAACAAGACAATCCTAATCCCAACTTCGGTAGCCGCTTCAAGCACTGCTGTGTCCATTGCAAAATCGTTCTGTTTGTCGTGATGAAAATAATGAAACTCGCCAACCGTAGTAATACCCGCTTGCCTCATCTCTGAAAAGCATTGCACGCACAACATTCTGAATTGGTCTAAAGATAACTCGTCAACTAATTTGTACATTTCCTCTCGCCAGCCCCAGAAACTGTCTCCACCTGTAGCAAATGTTTCGCCTCTTCCGCGTAGTCCCCTTTGAAACGAATGGCTATGCGCATTGACAAAGCCAGGAAGAAATGCGCCTTTGTCTGAATTATCGCCAACGCCAATGGCAGCAATCTTTCCATCTTCAACGGCGATGGATCTGTTCGAGAGGAATGCGCCATTAATCCAAGTGAGCTCAGGATTATAGACTGTCATTCCCCTGCTCCACAAAAGTGTTCCACAGCTGCATCGATTGTTCGCGCGCACTTATTCATTTCACTAATGGGAACATATTCATCTGGCTTGTGCGCAACTGCAATATCACCTGCGCCGTACAACACACATTCGTACCCGCCATGAGATAAATAGCCACCATCAGTCCCGTAGGAAACGCCAACACTTCCTTCTTGGGCAATGTGCTTGCACAGCCACTTGTTTATTGGCGAAATTTCGGAAGTAAGCATGGTCGGATTATTTCCAAGTTCTTTGAGTTCCCAAGGCAAGACGCAAGCCCCTGAAATAGTTTCTTTGATTTGGGCGACTACTTGTTCTTTATCTTGATCTGGGAGTAAACGCATACCGATGCCAATATCACATGAATCAGGAACCACATTAATTGCAGAACCACTTTGCACTGTCGAAACAGTCAATACAGGAAACTTCGCAACCTCTGGGAAATAGACGCTCGTCTCAGTTCGCTGATTTGCAAATTTCGCAGCTAACTCAGCAAGTGCGCATATAACTTTTCCGCCTTCAACAAGAGCATTCTTGCCAAGATGAGGTGATCCAGTATGCGCAGAAACCCCTTCAATAGAAACACGCATACTCAAATGCCCTTTGTGCAAACGAACAACTTGCAATGAAGTCGGTTCACCAATGATTACTTGTTTTGGTATTGGGACGGGCAATCCATGCTCTAGAATATGTTTTGCACCAAAAGAGCCGAGTTCTTCGTCACAAAGAAGTAAAACTGCAAGGCACCCCTTTATAACAACAGCTTTATCGATTGCGTGTATTGCAATAGCTACGAACCCTTTCATGTCGCAGGATCCACGCGCAAACCACTTGCCATCTCTTTCTGTCAATGTCCATGGACAATTTTTCCAACTCTCTGCAGAAGCTGGCACTGTGTCTAAATGCCCACAAAGCGTTAGCCCTACTTCGGATGGATCTCCTTTTGTAAGGAGAAGGTTAAACTTGCCATTTGCGTTCGTACTAAGCCGTTTACAACCTACTGAACTTCCTTGAAAGTAATGTTCAATATAGGAAACAATGGGCTCGTTACTCAGCGAGCTCGTTGAGTCAATTGCGATTAAGTCGGTAACGAGTTGTTTCAGCTCCATCTATGTCATAGGGTAAACGAAAAAGGAATAATTCGCCTTGCAATGTCTTGAATTACTTTTATGTACTATTGATGCTGAATGTTCCCCTATTTGTTTTATTTGCACGAATATTTAGTTGTATGATGCTCATTATGACTAAAAAGAAACTAATAACTCCTGAAGAACTTGACAATCTAGTCTCTGTTGGAAATCCGCAAATCGCACCGGATGCTATGCAGATTTTGTACACAAGAAAGTGTGCCAAAGACGGCGTGAACCATACAACGATTTGGTTAGCGCAAACAAAGGGCACAGTGAAGCCTCGCCAACTTACAACGGGAGGAAAAGACAGGATGCCTCGATGGTCTCCCGACGGTACAAAAGTTGCGTTCATTCGTGAAAGTAAAACTGGAAGTCAAATCTACACCATCGACATGGATGGTGGCGAAGCGCAACAACTCACACATTTTCCTGAAGGCTCAATTACTGAAATGCAGTGGTCGCCTACAAATGGCTCGCTCGCGGTTTCCTACAGAAAAACAGAAGAGCCGTACACGCACGCTGCTGGTGAAACACGAAAAGAAAATAAAGAAAGCGACCCGCCAATCATTACTGAGTCCGCCTGGTACCGACTCGATGGCGATGGTTACTTCGGACACGCTCGCTTCGAACTCTACCTTGTTGATACAACAACCGGTTCCTACAAAAACATTTGGTCTAAGGACACAATGGGCTTCTTCTCTTTTTGCTGGTCCCCAAAAGGCGACAACATTGCAATCGCAACCAATACGAGCAAGGACGCAATCACAGATTCGCTACCAACTAAAATTGTTATTCACGATGTAAGCACTGGCAAAAACACAATTTTACCAAACTGTACAAAAGGTCCTAAGGACGCGATCATTTGGTCGCCAAATGGCAAGTACTTGGCATGGGCTGGACGCGAAGGTGACGAATCGACGTATTCCACTGAAAATTTAGAACTCTATGTTGCAAGTGCAACAAAAGGAAACGCTAAGAGCATTACCTCTGATATCGACCGATGCCTCATGGCAGTCACACTTTCAGATACTGGAGATGTCTCGTTTGGATCGTGGCTCCACTGGACACATGATTCAAAAAATATCCTTGTCAAAATTGGCTGGCATGGAGAAGAACAAATCTGTACGATTTCAAGAAACGGCGGGAAACTCAAAACACTTACGACTGGAAAGGCGATTCACTCTATAAGCAACTTTGCGAGCGATGGAAAAAATTGCGCGATGATGGTTGGCTCTGCAACTACCCCACCTGAAATATATGTTGGCAAACTTGGTGCAACTACTCTTACGACAAAACAAGTGTCGTTTGAAAATACACAATGGTGTCAGGAGCACGCAGTTGCCACGCCAAAAGATACCTGGATTACAAGCAAAGATAAAACAAAAATTCATTGCTGGATTATGCGCCCACCCTCGCAAGCGGCCAACAGAAGAAATAAACCAGCAGTTTTACAAATCCACGGTGGCCCCCACTGCCAGTACGGTTGGATGTTCTTCCACGAATTCCAATGCCTTGCCTCAGCGGGTTACACCGTTATCTACTGCAACCCTCGCGGCTCTAAAGGGTACGGACGCGATCATTGCGATGCCATTCGCAACGACTGGGGCGGTGCCGATTGGGTTGATATGCAATCCGTTATTGCGATGATGCAAAAAGACAAAAAAATTAACAGGAAGAACATGGGCGTCATGGGCGGAAGCTACGGCGGATACATGACAAACTGGATTGTTGGTCACACAAACGAATTCACTGGAGCGATTACTGACCGATGCGTTTCAAACTTAGTTTCCATGGGAGGCAATAGCGATTTTGCTGATAAGGAAGATGGGTACTTTGGGGGCAACTTCTGGAGCAGACCTGAAGACCGTTGGCGACAGTCACCTATCCGGCATTTTGGAAATGTTGAAACCCCTATGCTTATCATTCACAGTGAGGGTGATTTGCGCTGCAACATCGAACAAGGCGAGCAAGTGTTTGCTGCTCTAAAGCTCCGAGGTATCGAAGCACGTTTCGTCAGGTATCCACATTCCACGAGCCACGGGTTTAGTCGAGGCGGGGCTCTTGATATGCGAAAACACCGCTTGAACGAAATTCTCTCATGGTGGAACCGGCAACTTAAATAAACTATCCCGCGGGTTGTTTATTTTTAAAGGAACGTATCGTTTGCTTGCCAAAACTGCTCAAGTCTATCGATACGGTCACGCGCCTCATCACGCAATTCTGCAACGACGTGCGCAACAAGAAGTTCCGCTGCAATAACCGCTGGTACAGAACTGTCAAATGGACCAATAGCTGGAATATTTAATTCGCAACGATTTTTTGTTAAGGAAGAAAGCGGAGAGAACGGTCCATCAGTAATTGCAACGATGTCAACACCAAGGTCTACAAGCGCACGCGCAATTACAATCGCGTTTCGCCGGTACCTTGAAAAATCAAACACAACCGCCACATCACCCTTCTGAGCACCACACAAATCGCGAGCTGATGAATGCTCCTGAATAAGATGGACATTTGGACGAACCATAGTCAGTCCGCTTGCAAGCGTGATTGCGCCAGCCGTCGATGTTTCACCAGATAGAATCCAAACATTTGTCGCAGAAACAATCGGCCCTGACATAGATTCAAGGCATTCAAACGTTAGCGCATCAAATGCAGACCTCACAGCATCCTCGATTTTACTATGCATTGGTTCTGCAGATTCATCATGACGGACTCGTTGGCTTGGACTTGTCAAACGCTGAGAAACCTCATCTCGAGCAGACTGCTGCAAATCTCCAAAACCCTCAAAACCAAGTTTCGCAGCAAACCGCACCACTGTCGGGTTACTCGTATCAACTCGTTTTGCCAATGCGGAAACAGTTCCAAAAGTTAACAACATTGGATCCGCAAGAACGGCTTCGGCGATACGGCGTTCGGCAGGTGTTAAACGGTCATTTATAGATGCTATCAATTTTACTATAGACATTGGTGGTACTTCAGTGAACAATATGTTACATTGTCAGTATTGAATTGTACCATCCGTTACAAAATAAGGCCCGACCAGAAAATAAAGAATAAATTATGACACAAAAGACGAAGTATGCCACCACAGAACGAGAACAAGCATTTCTCGATACCGTTGAAAGCCCAAAATATCAACGCGAAAATGTAAATGGGCTGTTTCCTTTCTTTGAGAACAAAGTTCCAGAAGAAATGCAAGGCTTTTATACAAGTGGTGAAATTGATGCATTGCGCATATTAAAAGACACCGATCGTGATGTTGAAAAACGAATGCCCGTCAAGTTGACAAAACATTACTTTGAAATTGCAAAAACCAGTAAATCAATACAGCACATTGTCAAAGCAACTCCAGATGAAACAAACGATCTTGATGGCTCGGAAGACCCAGGATTCCAGATGGATTACAGCCCTGTTGAAGGCTTGTTGCACAAATATGAGATGGGTTTAATGTATGTCGTGTCAACATGCTCTGCACACTGCCGTTTTTGTTATCGCGAAGAATTGATTGGCCGCAAAGAAATTGAACGTGCTGATGGAACTGTTGCAAAAAAGGGACTTGCAAAAATCCCCGAGATTGTTGCTTATATTCACTCGCACAACAAACAAGTTTCAGCGAATGGTGGCAAACACCCTGAAACTGGACGTGAAAAGTTACGCGAAATTTTGCTCTCTGGCGGCGACCCAATGGTGCTTGCAAATTCTAAAATTGCCGCTTGGCTTGCCGCGCTTGCTGAGGCAGGCATCGAGTCCATCCGAATTGGCACAAAGGAAATGGCGTTTTTTCCTCAACGTTTCGACGAATCGTTCTTGACTATGCTTGACAGATTCCACGAAACGTACCCTGAAGTTGGGCTTCGTTTCTTAGTGCACTTCAACCACCCTGATGAATTTCTCGCTAAAGACTCGGCAGGTAAGTACATTGAAGATTCCTCTGGGATTTTTAAATGGAACCCTGCATCGGACAAGGCTATGAAAGGACTCGTTTCACGTGGATGGATTAGCGTAGAGAACCAATCCCCAATCATTAAAAATGTTAATGACGATTCGGATGCGCTTCGCATCATGCAACGCGCCTTAAAACGAGTTGGCGCAGAAAATCATTACTTCTTCTGCGGTCGAGATATTGTGGCGCATCGTGCGTTTAATGTCCCAATTGAAACAGCGTGGAATATTCTCAACGAATCGCAAAAAGGGCTCTCCGGCGTTGAGGCGCATGCAAAACTCTCCATCACGCATTACCTCGGCAAAACTGAAGTCAGCGCGGTAACAAATGAACCAATTCCAGGATTAGCTGGCAGTGAAAACGGTGTTGTCATTCTGAAACTTCTTCGTAATGCCGCCGATGCACCGCTTCGCGGAAAAGTTTGCATCGTCGGTCGTAATCCAGATGCCATTTGGTTTACCGATTACGAGGATCGCATCTTGTTCGACGAAGCTGGCTTATTCGACTATAAACGAGTAAAGAAGTAACGATGATTGACAAACGAGTTGCAAGTGCAGCTGAAGCGGTTGCAGACGTTTTTGATGGCGCAACCGTAATGATTGGTGGCTTCGGTGAAGCTGGAAGTCCAATTGAATTGATTCATGCACTCATCGACCAAGGTGCTACCAACCTTACTGTAATCAACAACAATACTGGCAGCGGCGAAGTCGGTCTCGCCGCACTCATTAAAGCAAAACGGGTTTCTCGCATGATTTGCTCATACCCACGTACTGCAAACTCGACAGTGTTCCCAGAACTGTATCACAGCGGAGAAATAAATCTTGAACTTGTGCCACAAGGAACACTCGCCGAACGTATTCGTGCAGGTGGCTCCGGCATTCCTGCGTTTTACACACCAACAGCGAATGGCACGCCACTTGCCAAGGACAAGGAATGCCGATCATTTAACAACCGAGACTATGTGCTAGAGCATGGATTGACGGCAGACTTCGCACTCATCAAAGGACTTTCCGCAGATCAACATGGCAATGTCGTGTACAACAAAACTGCAAGGAACTTTGCACCCATCATGGCAATGGCGGGGGAAATTACAATCGTCCAAGCGCAGCATGTTGTAGACTTAGGTGAACTTAATCCAGAAACAATTATAACTCCTGGAATTTTTGTACAACGCGTCGTTGAAATTTTAGAACCCGCGATTGAATCGATATTAGTTGCAGCAGGAGAAACCTACCCATGACAGCTCGCTCTCGTGATGAAATGGCAAAACGTCTTGCGCAAGATATTCCTGACGGGTCATATGTAAACCTTGGTATCGGAATTCCAGAATTGGTTACGAAATTCGTGCCCGAAGGTCGCGAGTTTATATACCACACTGAGAATGGACTCCTTGGTATGGGCCCCTCGCCCGAAGAAAGCACGGGCGATCCAGAACTTATCAACGCAGGAAAACGCCGCGTTACGGCACTTCCAGGCGCTTCGTATTTTCATCATGCAGACAGTTTCTCGATGATTCGTGGTGGCCATCTTGATCTCTGCGTTTTAGGCGCATTACAAGTTTCTAAAATCGGTGACCTTGCAAACTGGTCGACAGGAGCTATAGATGCAATTCCCGCAGTTGGTGGCGCGATGGACTTAGTTGCTGGCGTTAAAACTATTTATGTGCTCACGCAACACTGCACCAAAAAAGGGGAACCAAAACTTGTTGATGCATGCACGTTCCCACTTACTGGTTGCGCTGTCGTTGACCGAATATACACAGACCTTGCAGTAATCGATATTACAACCGATGGATTTCAACTTGTGGAACTAAGCCCTGGCATCGAATTTGACTATGTACAAGAACGAACGGGTGGCCTGCTTCTTCCAATAAGGCGCGATTCCAAATGACACGAAGCGAAAAACTTTACAAGCAAGCGCAGGAAATATTACCCGGCGGCGTGAGTCGGAACACAGTTCTTCGAGATCCTAATCCACCCTATGCTGATTTTGGCGAAGGCTGCAAACTAACTGACATCGAAGGCGTGACTCGCCTCGATTTTTCAAACAACATGGCATCACTACTCCACGGTCACGCTTGTCCTACAATCGTGCAAGCAGTAACGGAGCAACTCCAAAAGGGCTCAGCTTTTACGATGGCGACGGAAGTCGAAGTCCGTTATGCTGATTTTCTGATTCAACGCAACCCTTCCTTTGACAAAATTCGCTTTGTCAATTCTGGCACCGAAGCAGTCATGGGCGCGCTCAAAGCATCGCGAGCATTTACCGGCAAACCAAAAATTGCTAAAGTCGAAGGTGCATACCACGGGCAATACGACTACGCAGAAGTTAGCCAAATACCGTGCCCAAATACTTGGGGGAACATCGACCAACCCAACAGCATCCCAGTGGCGCACGGCACCCCTAAATCTGTATTAGACGATGTGATTATCCTCCCCTTCAATGATATAAATCGCGCACTTGCAATCCTCAATAAAAACACTGACTCACTTTCTTGCGTATTGCTTGATCTTATGCCCCACCGTGTTGGGTTGCGCCCTGCCGAACCATCGTTTGTAGAAGCAATTCGTGAATGGACTGAAAAGAACGGTGTATTACTTGTACTCGATGAAGTCATTACATTCCGTACGCAAGTCGGTGGTTTACAACAACAGTACAACATTACGCCTGATTTAACTGCAATGGGCAAAGCAATCGGGGGTGGATTTCCTGTTGGCGCAATCGCAGGTCGAAAAGAAGTGATGGACGTGATGAATCCGCTTGCAGAAAAAGTGCTGTTCCCACACTCAGGAACATTTTCAGCAAATCCCATCACTATGACTGCAGGACTTACGTCGATGAAACTCTTTGATGCAAAGGCAGTCGAACGATTGAATGCGCTTGCTTTACGCGCAGTGCACGGAATCGAAGAAGCTATAGCAGAAACAGGCGCCAAGGCTTGCGTTACTGGCGCGGGCTCGATGTTTCGAATTCACATGAAGGAACAATCGCCAAAAAACTTTCGAGAGGCATATCTCACTCCAGAAGAAGGCGCCAAGTTAAAAATATTACTTGACCACCTCTACGACGAGGGCTTCTTGATGATAAATACATGTTCAGCAGCACTATCAACTCCAATGACCGAAAGTGATATCGACGAACTCGTATCGGCAGTAAAAAGCGGCTTTGCACATCTCTAAGTAGAAATCAACTACTAGTACTCGTTGCCTTATATCAACAACACTATTCATGCTCGCATTCCTCTAGATTTTCTGCGATAATGACCTTGCTATGGATACAACAACAGATATGAAGAAAACAAACACCTCAGTAACCGACGAACAAGCAATGGCACATGTCAAGGGGCTCCTTGAGTTTATTGGCGAAGATGTGAACCGTGAAGGGCTCATCAAAACACCCCACCGTGTCATTAACGCGATGCGCGATCACTTCGCAGGATATGACCAAGATCCCAAAGAGTTTCTAAAGCGAACTTTCAGCGAGGTCGAGGGCTACAATGAACTGGTCGTGGTTTCAGATATTGAATTGCATAGCCACTGTGAACATCACATGGTTCCCTTTGTTGGCAAAGCGCATGTTGCATACATTCCAGATGGAAGAGTACTTGGGCTGTCAAAGATTGCGCGAGTCGTTGACGCATATGCAAAACGATTGCAAGTGCAAGAAAAACTCACTGCTCAAATTGCGAATGCAATTCAAGAGGCCATTCAACCACAAGGTGTAGCCGTCATTTTAAAATGCAAGCATTTCTGCATGTGTTATCGCGGCGTTAAAAAACCCGAGAGTTGGACAACAACAAGTAAACTCCACGGCCTCTTTATGGACAACCCCTCTACGCGGATGGAACTCTTTACCCTACTTGGAATGGGTGCAGCATCAAATGGCTGATTTTCGATCAATCATACATAAATCAAATGCCATCATTGGCATGGTGCACCTTCAAGCACTACCCGGCACGCCCGGCAGTTGCAAAACTCCAGAAGAAATTATCGACGTCGCAGTTGATGAAGCGACAAAGCTTGTCGAATATGGTTTTGACAGTGTACTTATTGAAAATATGCACGACACACCCTACTTACTTAGAGAAGTCGGTCCAGAAATTGTTGCAATGATGACTGTTGCCGCCCAAGCAGTTGTGGATGCTGTTGATGTACCCGTTGGTATTCAAATTCTTGCTGGTGCGAACAAAGCTGCTATAGCGGTTGCACATGCTACTGGCGCAGACTTCATCCGCGCAGAAGGTTTTGCCTTTGCATCAGTTGCAGACGAAGGTATTATGGATGTTGCGGACGCTGGACCCCTCTTACGAGAACGAAGGCGGATTGATGCTGATGAAATTGCAATTCTTGCAGACATCCAAAAGAAACATTCATCGCATGCACTTACTGCTGACTTATCAATTGGCGATCATGCTCGGGGCGCTGACTTTATGGGCGCAGATGGCATGATTGTTACAGGCAATCATACCGGCCATGCTGTTGACATGGCCCAACTGCGCGAGGTTAGCGGCGCAACAGAATTACCTCTTCTTGTTGGTTCTGGCGTTACTCCTGAAAATATAAAAGAAATTTTCAAGTACGCAGATGCAGTAATTGTTGGCTCGTCAATTAAGCAAGGTGGCAATTGGGCGAACCAACTTGACGCAACTCGTTGCAAAGAACTTATTACTGCTCTTTGAGCTTTTTAAGCGCTCCACACAAACGATCGATGTGTTCTGTTTCGTGCGCTGCAGAAATTTGCACGCGTATTCGAGCAGTCCCTTCTGGGACAACTGGGTAGCCAAAGCCAATAGCAAAAACTCCAAGATCCAATAGTGCATTGCTCATTTTGATTGCTGTTGCTGTTTTCCCTACGATGATTGGGCAAATTGCTGTTGGAGATTCTAAAACATCAAAGCCAACATCGGCAATGCCTGCTCTTGCTGCTGCAACATTGTCACGAAGTTTTTGAACAAGCGATGGATTATTGTCCAGCGTGTCAATCGCTGCTTTTGCAGAGCACGCAACTGTCACTGGTAAAGCATTTGAAAAGAGCGTTGGACGACCTCTCTGTACAAGTAGTTCAACGACTTCGCGTTTGCCTGCGACATAGCCGCCTGCCCCTCCACCAAGTGCTTTGCCGAGCGTACCTGTAAAAATATCAATGTCGCTCCCTGCCATGCCATAATGCTCATGGGTCCCGCGGCCTGTTTCCCCCATCACGCCAGTACCGTGCGAGTCGTCCACAACCAATACTGCGCCAAACTCGTCGCAAAGGGAGCGAATTTCAGGGAGCAATGCAATGTCGCCCTCCATTGAAAATACGCCGTCGGTAATAACAAATATTGCACCTTCATCAGAACGCTTTTGCATTGCTGTCATTAACGCATTGCGGAGTGATTCCATATCGCTGTGTGTATAAATGCATTTTGAAACACCACGATGAATCGCCGTAGTCAAACGCATCGAATCAATAATGCACGCGTGGTTCAGTGCATCGGAAACAATAACGTCACCATCTTGGCAGAGCGTTGGAAATGTTGCTTCAGTTGCATTCCAACAAGATACAAATGTATAACTTGCTTCAACACCAAGAAACGACGCTATTCGTTCTTCAAGTGCTTCATGTGGAGCAAAAGTCCCGCAGATAAATCGAACAGACGAGGTGCCAGCACCATACTTTCGTAGCCCTTGGATACCCGCTTCCACAACGTCGGGGTGATTTGCTAGACCTAAGTAATTATTCGAACAAAAACAATCCACTTCGCCACGACCTCTAATGCTAATTCGTGGGCCAATTGGAGATTCAATCGTTTGCAACTGTTTGAGCTGGCCCGTTTCTTCAAGGTGTGCAAGAATTGCTGACGACCTATCGATAAATGTCGAACTTGTTGTTGTCATGGAGTACTTTCATATTGTTTTGTAATTCGTGGGACAAGATACTCTTCAAACGCTTGCTCAAGGGTGTAGGTAGGAGTAAAACCCCAGTCGTCTTTTGCTGCGCTGCAATCAAGTTCCTCTGGCCATGAGTCAACGATTGCTTGGCGACGCTGATCTGGCTCGAATGTGATTATCGCTTCCGGGAAGTATTGCTTCACAACCTCTGCAACTTCTCCAGCAGATGGGCTAAAACTTGCAATGTTATAGACAATTTGCGTGAGTTCATTTCGTGGGGCTGCTGCCAATTGCAGCGTAGCATTAATTGCTTCTGGCATTGTCATAAATGGAATGCGCGAATCTTCACGAACAAAGCACTTATACGCTTCTCCCCTTGCTGCAGCGTGCAACATCTCAGGAACGAAATCGCTCGTTCCACCCGTTGGAATAGTTTCAGCAGAAATAAGCCCTGGGTACCGTACGCAACGAAAGTCGACTACGCCCCTGTTTTTGTCATCGCCTTGCACACTGTCTTGTGCAAGTTGACGGTAGGAGTGTGCGTAATACCGGCCAAGATGTTCGCAGTAAAGTTTGTTACAACCATACATAGTGGATGGCTTGCAGTATTCATATTCCGTCACAGCACCTACTTTTGTTTTCTGGGCTAGTGAACCAAAACCATATGCCGCAATCGAACTTGGAAAAACAACTTTGACAGGTTCACCGTACATTCGTCCTTGCTCTGCTGCAATTTGGAGAATGTTCACGGTCCCCGTAACGTTCACTTGGTGCGCAACTTCTGGGGCAAGTTCAGCGCGTGTACTTAGAACAGCAGCGAGATGGTAAATCTCCTTGACTTGGTACATGGCAAGAAGGCGATCCAGTGCATCACGGTCACAGACATCCGCAAGATATGTCGAGGCGCATTGCTCCCTCAAACTTTGCTCTAGGTCGCGTAAGTCTGTTGCAACAATATCTGACCTACCCTCGCCAGATAGAGTGGAAATAAGGCCATGTCCGACTTCACCGCCAGCACCAGTAATAAAAACGGCAGGCTGCCGACGTTCACCTAATGTACTTTGCTCCATGCGCATATTCTAGTATCTTGTACACCATGTTAGGTGTACAGAGCAAGAACAGTGCCATACAAAAATGGCGAGCGTTTTACCGCGATAACGCAACCCCTGAATTGGCTGAAACCTCCATTACAGCCTCAAAGGTCATTGATGATTGCGGGACGAAGAAATTCTTGCTCAAGTTACACGATGGACTTGAAACCGAATCTGTCATTCTGCCAATAAAGGGTTTTAAAAAGACCCGACATACGCTCTGTGTCTCCTCTCAAGTTGGCTGCGCTATGGGTTGCGATTTTTGTCAGACTGCACAAATGGGGCTTCTTCGCAATCTCACAACGGCCGAGATAGTCGCACAGTGGCACACTGCACACCATGCACTTGGAACAAAGATTGACAATATCGTCTTCATGGGCATGGGCGAACCACTTGAAAATCTTGATGCGGTTATCCCAGCAATTGAAATTCTTGCCGACAATAACGGTCCCGCGATCGCAAGTTCTAAAATTTGCGTCTCAACAGTTGGCCGTATTGAAGGCATCAAACTACTTGGGGCTATGGCGAGAACCGATGGATTCAAACGATTGTCACTCGCTTTTTCTGTAAACGCACCAAATGACGAAGTCCGCAAACAAATCATGCCGCTTGCTCGCGCTGTTTCGATGGAGCAATTACGCGATGCAATCCTTACCTACCCCCGTCACGATTGCGGTGGCGTACTTGCTGAATATGTATTAATTCCGGGCATTAATGACAGCGATGCACATGCACTTGAAGTTTGCGAGTATCTAAAGCCAATCGGGTGCGGCTTAAATGTGATTCCATACAACCCTCGTGATAACAGTCCATGGCCTGCGCCAACCGAAAAATCTGTTGACCGCTTTGTCGCAACCGCAAAATCTACAGGTCAATTTGTACGCCGCAGAATTACACTTGGCAGAGATACAATGGCCGCTTGCGGCCAACTTGGGAATAAGGAATTACACAAGGTGCAATAGCATCGTGTCGCTTTGGCCTATGTTTACAACTAGTTGCATTTGGAGTTAAGCGTTCGTACTAGTTCAATTTGGCCGATTACCGCCACCCGAACCGCCTCGACTACCACCTGCGTTACCAGATGTGGTACCGCGATTGCCTCGTTCACCCTGCTGACCACCACCAAAACCTTCGTGGCCTCCGCCACTACGGAAAAAATCACGTATTTCTTCGCGTTCTTTATCACTAATTTCACCGTTTCCATCTTTATCGAACCTCTTCATGAATTCTTCGCGACCACCCGAAAAACCACGGTCGTTTCCGCCGCGATTCCAACCGCCTTCACGACCACCACGTCCGCGATCTTCGCGAGCTTCACGTTTTTTAAGGCCACCGAGTTCTTCGATTTGTTCTTCAGTCAATAGACCTCGAAGTAAGTCAAGATACATTTCTTCGATTTCCCGTTTGCTTTCTTCTGCCTGCTGTATTGGGTTTTCCTGACGTTCTGATGTTCCGCCAGTCATTCGTTGCGCCATTCGTTCCAGTCTTGCAACTTGTTCTTGCGATTCCCAGCTGTGTGTTGCTGACAATAACTGCTGATTTGCGCCTGCAATATCGTTCTCCATACTATCTTGATAATCCATAATTGCTTGCATCGTATCTGGCTCCAGGCCTTCAAGCTCAAGGGCTGCTTCGTACGCACGATCAGTTCTTGACTGTCTGAAAATGCGCGGATAGGAATTAAGTTTTGCAACGGCATCAAATTGATTTACTTTGTTTTCCGGTAACAAAACAAGAATATTTTGAACAGCGGTATCGTTGACATAGCGCACAGTTTCTGAAAGTCTGCCTTGCATTTTCATAACGCCAATACCAGCAGAGGCATCCATAGTACGCATTGCATTCATAAGTGCCCCTTGGTTTTCAACAGAGTAATTATCGCGAGCGGTAAGTGCGTGCGTTACATTGATATCCCACTCTTGAATAGCGGGCAATAAAACTGCAAGTACTTCCTCTTCGTACTCTTGTTGCTCCAATAGGCTCATGATGTCTGTTGATTCACCACTTAATCGACCACGAGGAAGAAGCCTATCACGAATGAGCTGCCTTTCCAATGCTGGCCACAATAGAAGTTGTTCTTCCGTAAGCACTGCAACTAAATCGCCTTCAAATTCGTCGCGCATTTGTTTCTTTAAACGAAGTTGATCCTGCATAAGCAGTGCCACTTCTTCAATAGCAGTTTGTCGCTGTGGAGATTGCCATTCTTCAACACGTTGTTGACGCATTTCATCTCGGATAGCATCCAGTTCTTGTGTCAATCGGTCTTTCAATTCCTTCATTCCCGCTTCATCCCCTAAATCTGTAGCAGAGTCGAGTTTATCTCGAATTGCGTTTGACCTATCTCGTAACTCTCCACGCGCGGCTCGAGCTGGATCGTCTTCGTTGCCCCGCATAGAACGGAATGAATTTCCAATACCATCCTGACTTGAATCGCTCGCCTCTCGAAAGGATTCGTCATAATCTCGTAGAATTTGCTCTACGATGACGGACTGTTCATCTGAAAGTTCAAATACAACAACGAATTGTTGCAAATCCCGCAACATATAGTCGGGAGTCATCCCACCCGCACCCATCATGGATGAAAAACCGCCGCCGCCTCGACCGGGCTGGGCAACAGTGATTGCTGTAAGTATTGTTACTGCAAGTATTTGCGAAATTATTTTTGAAGAAATTGACATTATAAACTCCTTGTATGATGTAGAAAAACGTCTCTATTTATGTATTGTTGCAGAAAAACCAAATAATTTCAGGCAAATTTTCTCATCATCGATAACTTTAAAATGCCTTGAAAGTGTTCAATAATTGGCTTTTTCTCATACAGACGAACAGTGATAAGATCCATTCGAAGCGTGCAATTGTACTTTTTCGCTTCCCCTTGTAACTGCTTTGCTAGCCGTAGCATTGCAGCCCTCTTTTTGGAACCAATAGTTTGCTCTGGGATTCTCCTTCTATCCATCGTCGAGCGGACTTCTACAATGACCAATGTTTTTGCATCTGGGGTTAGAGCAAGTACGTCAAGTTCATCATTGCCAAATCTAAGGTTCTTCCCCACACATCGCCATCCCTTCTTTCTAAGGAACCTACGAGCGTACCGCTCGCCCTTGCGCCCAATCTCCGATGGAGTCAATTGCGACACTATTGGTAGTATCGCTGCAAGGCAATCTTCACAACGCGGGCAGCCATGCTATCAACTTCGCCCATATTATGCTTACCCCAGATGGTTTGTAGAAATCTGTTTTGCTCAAAGTTAAATTGCTCCGAGCGCAGCTGGTTTCTTACTTCAATTTGTATTTCACGGTTATATAAAGAAATGGGTTCATTGAATTCCAATACAGCAATCCACTGTTTAGATGTCTTTGTTTCATGTACGAACAATTGGTTATCCGCTTTGGAATTTGAAAGACCGTCGATAATATTTTGGCTAATGCCAGTCGATGCAATGCCCCCTTCTTTCAAGTCAAACTTTTCCCAAACGCCTCCATTCTTCGCACCAACAGATTCTGCTATTTCTAAAAATGTATCGCCACGGGCAAAGCGCTCGACAACTGTTGCAATTTTTGGATCATCTAGTTTCAATCGAATCATTCCAAGGACAATAGAACCTCGTGCAGCAGGTATCGATTCCAATGGCAGTCTTTGCATAGCTGTAAGAATTTCTCGAACTCTTGCTTCATCAATTTCTGCGCCAGAGCTGAACTCTTCAATATAAATCTTCTCAAATGCTCTTTGAATATCTCTCCAAGTCACATGTACATTGGGCCAAACCTTTTCGCCATACAACTTTTCAATTAGTATTTGTTCTCTGTTCGATTCTAAGAAGGAATCAACAGTAACACCATCTTGTTCCTCAGTCAGATGACGCATCTGTGATGAGCTTCCTCCTTGTGCAGCTGCATAATCTTTTCGCATCTGGCCAATTACAGCAAACAAACCGTACGCCATCTCTGGGCTGATTCCTGCGTTCGCTTCCGAAAGAAGCAAGTCTCTATTTACTAATTCTTGAATTTGCTGTCGCAATTCAACAAATAGATACTCCGAAAATTGTTTTTTTGTGAATTTATTCCTTCGAAGGTCTGCGCGAATTTTATCTTCTATCGGCTCAAGGACGGCATTTGCGAAAATAGGTCGGCCATCTACCTTTCCGATTAATTCTTCAACAATGTATCCAACGCCAACCTTCTGCCCCAACGGAGCAAACTTGTTTTCTTCAATCACTTCTTTTTCAACAACCGTCGTTGCAATGATTTCCCCATCTAAGTTCACTTCAATTATTTCGTCAATCGCAAAATCCTTCTGCTCAAAATTAATTTTTGCACTTTCTGGAAATACTTCAACTTCTTCCGCCTGCCCTGCAAAATCGTCTACCTGCACATAGTTCGTCTTTTGCACGAGCACATTGAGTTGTTGCGTACAGCTAGCTGCGCAGAGAAAAAGAACAATTGCAATCCATCGCATCATCATCTCTGCATTGTACGACCTGAACTGTCGTATACTGTACAAATATTACTTTTCTCCCACTACTTTTTGGAGCCAACATGACAACCGAACCAAACCAAGAGCAAGCAACCCCTGAAATCCTCATCGACAGCGATTGGAAAGCCGAAGCCCAAGTTGAAAAAGAGCGCCTTACCGCTGTAGAGCAGAAGTCTGAAGAGAAAGCCGAAGCCCGTCAAATGCCAGAAGCAAACTTCAGGGGGCTTCTTGGAACCCTTGCTTCCCAAGCATTAATGGGACTTGGGATGCACAAAGACCCATCAGGCAAAGGAGTTATGGTTGATTTAGAGGGTTCAAAATTCGCCATTGATCTCCTCGATATGCTTGTGGATAAAACTAAGGGCAACCTCTCAGATGAAGAATCTACGGAGCTCAAACAGCTTTCGCAAGAACTTCAAAATAGATTCGTGCAAATCGCCCAGCTCGTTGCCGCTCAAGTGCAAGAAGGTGGCGCCCCTTCCGCCCAAACATCCGGCGGAATCATCGACCCTACGGCATAAATTATCTAACATTTAGTTAGTTCAGGCTAATTTATGTGAGCCAGGTTGCGATGAGCCACACCGCAATAAAGGCGAGCGCTACATACTGGATACTAAGAAGCCACTTGGGCAATACTCGAACCCAGAGGATGGGGAGTAAAAAAGACCAAGTCAAGAGAAATCGGTCAAAGACAAAGCCGCGAGTCAACGAATACAACAGCCAGCCAAGAAGTAATGACCAAAATGTAATAGAGCAGATGATGGGCGCTTTCTCTCGACAGTGCCACAAGCCTACAAGCCCTGCAAGCCCTACTCCAGCAAGCAGTGCAAGAACCACCGTTTGAAACGAATGAAACTTCAATGAAACTGTTGCAGCAATGCCTTGATATCGATCATTAGCAGAGACGAAATCAATCGCTTCTGGAATTGATAAATCGGGGGTAGCAATAAATACCAATAAAACTCCCGCAATAAATGCGCTAACAATATAAATCTTGGATGTTGCAACTCGCCAACCTTCGACGGCGAAGACGCCGACAAATGGAACCATCGCGGCTGCAAGATACGATAAACTCTCAAGACGAAATCCAAGGCCATGAAGCGCTTGATACTCGGGGCTCACGAGACCTCCCCACCGCATCCAAAGTGGTATGCGCAACAAGCCCGCGATAATACTCGCAATCCACCAAGGCCAACTTTGTTTGCCCTGCAACATAAAAGCAGTAAAACAAACTCCACCGGCAAGTGCAACAACATGAATACGGCTGTGCAGCGCAAGTGCAATTGCCACGCAGTACAACATCGGTGCAAGGTATCGACGAGATTGTGGGGCCCCCTTTTCAATTCCCCAAACAAACGCTGCAACAGCAAGCAAAGAAAGAAGTAAAAAGGAAACCTCTCCCATAACAATTTCACTAAAAACGATGTTGTATGGCAACAATAACCACCCGAGTGCTATCAAAGAAATACTTTTGGCAACTGAGCAGCGAAGTGAAATCCAAGACAACACCATCACTCCAAAAATGGAACTCCAAATACTTACTAAACGCAAATCCTGTAATGAGCCGCCAAAGATTTTCCCAAAGAACGCGTAAGGCCATATCATCGCAGGCCCCTTGGTCTCTTCAAAGTCTATTGCAGTCTCAACCGACCATCCTTGTTCCATTAAATTTTGTATTGGAATGAGAATATACTGCTCATCGAAGACTGGGCCTTTACTCATAATCCCACTAAACAACCGAATCCCGCCCAAGACGACTACTACAACAATAGCGGCAATAATCACTTTCGAAATCGCGCTTTTTCGATCAATCATTGCGGACACACAATATATTCACATATGAGTCTACTGGACATGCATACAACACTTCTTGGGCTGTTGCTCCAACGACCTCGCCAGTAGCATCGTCTACTATCGTAAACGTAAAAGCGAGCGCTTCAAGCCAATTCAACAGCGCCTCTGCGTTTGAACCCGCATCTACTAATTGCGCTGGAGACAACTCCCAAATAATCCTAATAGCACCGTTGTCTTGCAACACACGTTTCATCCCACGAAAAGCTGCGGCTTCCGCTCCTTGAACATCCATCTTTATAACATCTACTTTTTCTCCGGCAGAAAAATAAGTATCTAAGGTCGTGCATTGCACCTCGATAGCATTGCGACCTCCTGTGTGAAACAACTGATGGTCACCCGTATTAAATCCAGAAATATGCAAACTCACTGGAGTTGTACAATCCGACACTGCTGATTGAATCGCATCAACATGTTCCCCAAGAGTATTCGACTCAATATTATTATTTAACATTGCAAAGTTACCAGGATGAGGTTCAAACGCAATAACACGACCAGTCTTCCCTACCCACTTCGCAGCAGGCAAAGTAAATAAACCTACATGCGCTCCAATATCTACAAACGTCATACCTTCTTCCAATAAAGATTCAAGCAACTTCGTCGTTACTGGTTCATATTCTCCAGTTGATTCCGCTTCGAGCGTAACGCCAAAGTCGCCACTTGGAAGAAGGAAATTCATGCCGCACCGGTGCAATTGTCCCGATTGTTTCAATCGCAACAAACGGACAGCAACAAATCGCAATGGCGGGACCTTTTCCAACAAAGGACGAATCAATGGCGCCATACGCCTTCGCAAATTTCCAAATGTTGTTGAATTGGTCATTATCTCGTTTATTACTCGCTCTCGTTGCACATAAGTAACTCGCAGATGACTGTATCGGCAAAATGAAGCCCTTTGTCCGTCAATACAAGCTTCTCATTCGCCCAAACCAAGAAGCCGTCTTCTATGTTTCTCTCAATTACTGTTCTACGCCAGGTATTTGGCGATTGTTCGATGAGCGATTCAACCCATGCAAACTCCATCCCCTCTAGAAGCCGAAGGCCCATCATAAAAGCTTCCCCAACCTGAATATCTTGGCTCAACCTTTCAACATCTTCAACTGGAGGCAACCCAGATGTCGACAAATAATCTGCAAGGCGCGGAGAATTTTTCCAACGCTGTCCATCAATATGGCCCGAAGCTGCCGGACCAAATGACCACCAGTTTTTATTTTTCCAGTACATCAAATTATGCTTACAAGCAAACCCGTCTTTAGCAAAATTACTAATCTCGTACTGCTTATACCCACTCCCTGAAAGTACCTCTGCGACTACATCAAACATATCCGCTTCGACATCATGATCGACACGCGTAACTCTTCCGCTGTTTAACTTGTGAAGAAGAGGAGTATTGGGCTCGTACGTCAGTGCATAACAACTCAAATGCGTAGGCAAAAGAGAAACTGCCTCTTTTAAATCTTCTTTCACTTGTTCGACTGTTTGGGTAGGAATTGCATAAATCAAATCAATACTGATGTTATCGATCCCAGCGCTTCTAACAAACTCAACAGCACGGCCAACATTTACAGGATCGTGCCACCGCTCTAACTGTTTGAGTAGATCCGTATTGAATGATTGCGCTCCAATGCTAACTCGATTGACACCTTGAGAAACCATAACAGCAGCTTTCTCCATTGTTATTGTTTCTGGATTTGCCTCAATCGTAAATTCAACATCATGTGCCAATGGAAGATGCTTCCTTACTCCATACAACAACTTGTCAAACAATTCTAAAGAAAGTAATGTCGGCGTCCCGCCGCCAATAAATACCGTGCGCAACTCTGTCATTTTTGCGCCAACAAATTCAAGTTCTTTAAGAAGTCGCTGCACAAATAATTCGTGTTGATCCTCTTTTCCAACTATGCTAAAGAAGTCACAGTAGTGGCATTTATGAAAACAAAATGGAACGTGAATATAGGCTCCAATCGCTTTTTCGACTTTGTTTAACCACGGCCCCGCCGTTAAAAGAGCTCCACCACGCATAGAATTAGGTTGTATTTGGGTGCCAATAATGGTAAACTGGGGTAGTTGATTGAAAGAAGATTCAGTCATATGGGGATGGTACCCGCAGGAGGCAAAGACAATGGCAATACAGCTAATTATGAAGTTTGAAGATGGCACCAGCCGTTCTTTCGACCTGCATAAAGACTGCACAACCATCGGAAGTAGACGAACCTGCGATTTGCATGTTGCTATTCCCTCTATTGCCCCCCTCCATTGTGAAATTAAAATCAATGATGGCAAAGCAAGCCTGCTGAATCGAGACCCAGAGGCGGACACATTTCATAATGATGTCATGGTTAGCCTTGCCGAAATCTCCAACGATGACAAAGTCCGAATCGGCCCCGTCGAATTTACTATAAAGATGAATGATGACGAAACTGTAATTCGTAGACTCTAAGACTCGCTAGAATACCTATCATGAAAACAGGGCAGAATACCGCGATTGTTGGGCTTCAATGGGGCGATGAGGGCAAAGGAAAAATAGTCGATTTGCTCACTGCAAAGCACGATGTCATCGTGCGCTACAACGGCGGCGCAAACGCTGGCCACACCATCGTAGTCGGTGATGAAAAGTACGCGCTGCACTTGATCCCCTCTGGAATCTTATACAAAGACAAACAATGCATCGTTGGCAATGGAGTTGTTGTTGATCCCGTGCAACTTATTAAAGAAATAGACGCGCTTCGCGATAGAGGCATCGAAGTTGGCGACAACCTTCGAGTTTCAAATCGCGCTCACGTTGTCATGCCATATCACAAAGTACATGACGCAGCGCTCGAACAAAAGCTTTCGCAAATTGCAGGCAAAGGCGACCAATCAATCGGCACAACCAAGCGAGGAATCGGACCCGCGTATGCTGACAAAGTCCATAGAGCCACTGCTGTTCGAATGAGCGATCTGCTTGATCCAAAGACTCTTCTTGATAAATTAAAAGTCACTTGCTCAATTCGTTGTGCTGAACTAACTGCACTTGGCGTTGACGCACCCCCATTAGACGCACATGCGTTAGCAGATGAATACGCTGCATACGGAAGACGGCTAGCTCCACATATCATTGACACAGTGTACGAATTACATGACTGCGTCAATGCAGGTAAAAAGGTATTATTCGAAGGCGCAAATGCCTGTCTACTTGATATTGATCACGGCACATTTCCATATGTGACTAGTTCGAACTGTTCTGCTCTTGGCATTCATGCTGGCACTGGACTTCCTGGGAAATATGTCAACGAAGTAGTCGGCATCATGAAAACATATTCAACCCGCGTTGGTGGCGGGCCATTCCCAAGTGAAGAACTTGGCGAAATAGGTGAACAAATTAGAGAACGAGGCAATGAGTATGGCACGACAACTGGTCGACCTCGACGTTGCGGCTGGCTTGACCTTGTCGCCGTAAAATATTCCGCCATGATTTGCGGCGCTACCTCTGTAGCTTCCATGTTACTTGACGTTTTAAGCGGCTTCGACGAGCTTAAAATATGCACCGCGTACGAGTTAGAAGATGGCTCAATAAGCACTCGCTTTATTCCGGATGCTCGACTACTTGCAAAGGCAAAGCCAATCTTTGAAACGTTTCAAGGATGGCCTGAAGAAATAGACCACATCACTTCACCTGACGACCTTCCTGAAAATGCAAAAGCGTACCTAGATTTTATTTCTAAGTATTTAGATTTACCAATCTCTATAGTAAGTGTTGGTCCAAAGCGATCACAAACAGTTATGTAACTGCTCCGAACTTCCGAGTTCGCCCCGCAAAATCTACTACCGCGGCATCAAGCGCGTCGGCATCAAAATACGGCCAGCACTGACTCGTTACAAATATTTCGCTATAGGCAATTTGCCAGAGCAAAAAGTTAGATACTCTAAACTCTCCAGCAGTTCGAATCAGCAAGTCTGGATCAGGCGTGCCAGCTGTGTAAAGACGCGCCTCTAACGTTTCTTGTGAAACTTCAACGCCGTCCGCAACAATTTGATGCATTGCTTGCAACAATTCACTTCGTCCCGAATAGTCTAATGCTAACCCAACCGTCAATACGCCGCCCTCTGCCGTTGCCGCATTAGCCACGTCAAGCGCTTCGAGAACTTCATCTGAGAACGTATCTCGAGAACCATAATGCACAAGCCGAATGCCTTGCTTTGCAAGTGCGGGGACTTCACTTGCGAGTTGCGTCATGAGCAACTCCATCAATGCATTAACCTCCTCCTCTGGACGAGACCAATTTTCTGTAGAAAATGAGTAGAGCGTAAGGTACTTAACGCCTAACTCGACACACCTTTCTACAATTTTTTTAACACTCTTCGCTCCTGCAATATGCCCATCGGATCTCGACAAGCCTTGCGCCTGCGCCCATCTACCATTCCCATCCATAATAATTGCAATATGCCGAGGAATTTGTTCTTGAGGTACTGGGGAATCCTTCATGCACATATTCTACCCTACCAACCCAGAACTTTTTTATTTTGCTCAGAACCAAATGAAAAAGTCGGAACCAACGCCTAGATTAAAAACCCGCCCCGCACGTCATTTTGCGGATGAGCGTGGCGAGACGGGCAAAAATAATCCATTCTTATATACGCTAGTTTGGCAATTTCTCAAAGTAAAGAATTTTTGGTTTATCAGAAGGCGAGTTCACATTGGAACGATCGATCAGCATCACATACCTACTATCATCCACTATGTAATCTGAATTAGTCGCGTCCCACGAACCATCGATAAGGTTTCGTTTAAACGTTCTAATTCTGAAATGTATAGTAAACATATCACTTGTTGTTGAAATTAAATTCGAAATACCCGCTTGCAACATGTTGATTTCTTCTGCATCGTTACTCACATCATCCCAAACAACTTCGCCAAAATCTGGATTCTGATTGTCCGTTTCATAACTGATAAATTCTGAACTAAGCGGAGAAACAATCCCCTCTTCGGCGGAGAATCCATACGGATTTCTAGCTGCAAAATCTAAACGCCAAGCGTCTTCATACATATATGCTTCGTGCGAACCATCAATATTCCACGGTTCCACCGTACCGCTCCAATCCTCTCTGCCGCTAGTCGTAAGCATTCCAATTTCAGCCGGAGAGGAGAACCCACGTGTGTGTTTTGGTCCAAGACCAAAATCTACATAGGTTGTGATCGTACGATCAGTAAAGTCTGGACCAGCTGTAAACCCACTGTTTTCTAATGATAATTCCCCACCACTTGCTTGTTCTCGCCATTGAATTATCGATTCAGGAATCATCGTGCGCGGACTAATATCGTCATCGGAATTTCCTGGGTAAACCATTTTATACATGTTTGGCAATGTTCGAAGAACCTCCGGAGTTGCAGTATTGATATTGATAATTCCGGGAGTTCCCTTGCCAGTAAAACCATTTGCATTAAAGAATGAAAATGCTCGAGCAGATTCAAAGGTATCCAAATCCTCTGGGTGCCCCGGACCATCACAAACAAATGAGTCTAGGACACGTGCGGCAATTGACAATCGGGGCCACGGATGATTCAATGCGACGATTGCTCCTGTTTCTGGAGTTATCCCGCTTCGGCCATCTAGCATCAGCGAAGGCTGATTTTCAAATTTGGGCTGGAAACGTAAACGATTCACACGCTCGTCTAATACAACGGCATTATTTTCAATTGAGCCCACCCAGCCAGCCCACCAATCGTTAAGTTCTGGGTACATAAACTCGCTGAATGTCGTAATCGTTCCAGAGTCGACATACGTAGTTTCAAAAGAACCAGGATCTATATCAAGAGGACTGCTCATGGTACGAAGGAATGAACCCGGTTCAACCGCGTTGTGCCAACCCTCAACCATGTGCCCAAAAAGCCAAACGTTTAGTAATTCTCCAACCTGTTCAAAGTCTGCGTCTTTTTGCAACATTTGCAACGGAAAGTTGAGCGTCATGTCAACTTCGTCAGAAATAATCTCGCCATTAGCATCGGAATCTTCGAACGCTGAAGTATCCGAGGTTGAGCGATCGCCGTCATGGTCTACATGTTGCCCATACCAACCTTTGTCAGGATATGACCAATTTTCTGCAGGATCTTCCGCCACATTCATAGCAAAATAGGTTGGTTTACGAGTACGTAGGCCACCCTTCACTTCACCATCCACTTTCGATCCTACTCGATGCACCCCTGCCCTTGGCGACCAAACTTCGACTGAGAACCAAGGATCAGGATTGTCTGGTAGTAAATCTGGGTCTTCTCCATCTGGATTTCCATCGCCATCGTAATCGTCTACTTCTTTGAATCTGCTCCAATTAAACCCAGACACGGACTTGATATCTTGGAATTTTGGCGACATGTCTGCATTGGTCACCTGCATACTTTGTTGACTACGAATAAAGTCTCTTGCAGCGAAGGTGTATCGAGGATTTTTCTCCCAGGAATCGATTACATCATTATGCCACGTATCTTGTGGTTCATCGGCGCCTGGATTTGGCGTGTCCACTCCCCATGCGCGCGTCGCACGATCCCACTGCACAAATAGTGCCGCTGAGGGCTCATCTTCACCAGAATCATTCTCAAAGAGGACAGGTATTCTTGAGCCATTGGCATCCTTCAGGGTGATATATCCCGATCGAAGTTCATCTACATCGCCAACTGG